>JAERTG010000053.1 GCA_016845065.1 Fidelibacterota bacterium
ATATTACGATATTTGGATGATTTCAAATGGGTGTACTCTCTTATATCTGGAACTATATATATATAATAGGGTGTAATATCCTAAAATAGCTACCAATATCAAAATCACGCTTATTCAACAACACTTTTTAGGTCAGGAGGAGTAGATAAAATGCTTCTGATATTCCGTAAAGTGAGGGTGTGGTCTCCATATATCCAATATGCAGAGCTCTCAATCCTTAGTAGGGCTTTGGTCCTCATTGAACTGAATAGAGCGCTTCACGGCTCTACTGGGAGGCTTGTACGGATAAAGATTCGGGTTGGTATATTTTCAACGCTAATCGATTAGTCAAGTAGGATTCAAGCATTGACACTTTTACAAAAAAGGTTGGGAGTAGTTTTTTAAATCACGAGCTAGGAATACCTGCTCTCCAGAAAAATCGATCGAACCGTTGATCATGAGAACAATGGACCAATGATAACGTTAATACACGTATCAGGAATTTTTCTTTATAATAGTATTATGTATCCAGTCTTTATGGAAGTTATTGAGCTGAAAGGATTATGTACTGTTAATTACTAAATAAAAGAGGGGGTAAAAAAATATAGCGGGTGTTGCTAGTTTCTGAGTGTTATGCTCCAGGCCACCTCAAGCGTGTCTTCTTCTGAGATTAATTTCATACTAACATTTAGAATTTTACCAATGTTACCCGCTCGCTCTGTAAAGAGAAGATCTGAAATCTCAGCGTCAACTGGGTTATGAGATAAAGAATCATCAGTCACCCAGAGTAGGGTATTATCAGTTAGGTCAAGATGGTAAATCGTGGAATCTGCGTCAACCGCCCGTAGAATGGTACCACTTGAGCTTGTTGTATTAGATGCCTCGTCCTCAGGAGTTGCATAGATTCTCATTGAATCACTCACCGTGGAGGTAAGCTTTGTGCGGATATAACGATCAATAATGACCTGATCGTAACCTAGTGCTACTCGAATATTTGTATCAGATAACTGTTGCCGTATCATTACTATTACGGAACCAAACCCGATAACCAGAATTGCACTAGCCACCATTGCTGATGTTAATTCAACAAGAGAAAAACCTCGATTATCGCGGAAGGACATGAGTCATCAATAAGTCCAGCCACGTTCCTCAGAGAAACTGCAGCTAAGACTATCAGTGATGTTGTCGGTAGTGAACCAAGCGAATTTAATAGTTACATCGTAGTAATCAGGTTGGGAGGTGTCTGCGGGCCAATATCCATCGGAACTATCATCGATTGAAGTGACGATAGTAGTACGGTATCCCTGCATACCGTTAAGTATGAGGGATACCGAAGTCTCAGGTAGACTATCTTGAAGTGATTCATAACCAAGGTCTATGGCTTTTTCCATACGGGAGGCCATATCTGCCCATGCGAGTTGAGCTCTGATCCCCTTTTCCACTTCCCAGCGACTCAAAGTGAAGTACTGCATAGTACCCAGGACAATGATTGCCAGTAGTGTGGCTGAGACCATAACCTCAACGAGGGTATAACCTTGATTGTTCATCAGTTTCAAAAAGCTAGCTTACCAAAAATAAACTAGTCGTACTATTCAATACCACCAGCTAGTGTACCTGACTGATCAAGTGTACGGTCAGATTCAAGGATTGATCCAGCTGCACAGGTTACTGTGAAGGAATCACCGGAAGCATAACCATAATAGGTATAAGAAGCATCGTTGAAATATTTTCCAACCAGCTCACCAGTATTGATATCGTTCCAGGCTGCACCGACAATTGTTGTACCAGAAGCGGCAACAGGATAAGCACCATTTTCGCCATAGTACACACGGAGCTGAGTTCTGATACTACCAAGAGCTGCATCAGCTTCACTCATTTTAGCTTTCATTACATTGTTGCTATAGATTGGCACTGCAACAGCTGCCAATACACCGATAATCACAATCACGATCATCAGTTCGACTAGTGAAAAACCACTATTTCTTTTCATTTTTAACATCCTCCTCTAAGGACTTTTTTTTTACGTTTGTGAAGCGAATCGCATTTGTGTTTCTGATAAATACAATCGCTTTTATGGACTTATATAGGTTCAAATGTTATGCCAACATTAAACTAACGCCATAAGTGCATAATTAATAGCTACATAACAAATGTAACAAAAATATGCTTTTCGATAATATGTAACATTTACAAAGAACGATTCCACTTAGATGTCGTAAAATTAGAACAGCACTACCCTTTATCCAAGAGGAATTCCCCATATTTTAGAGGGGAGAATCCTTATGCCTTAAAATTATATTGATCATAAATCCATAAGAAATAATACTTTATAGGGGCTGTAATAATATACTAACAGCCGTTCTGCGCCCAGGCTTGTCGCCTTAACGACCTGCGGAATAATTAGCCAATTTATATGGATTGTAGTATTATTATGACGCTTTGAGCTATTCATAATGGAGATGCACTATTCCTTGTAAACGCTTACCTACAGCCATTCATCGAGACTCTCTGAATTTCAAACAGCTAAAAATAATCACAAAATAACAAGTATTTTATAATTTTATTCTATTGTTGTGGAGGTGGATTTCAGAACTTAGAAATCGAGGTACTCAAACCTTCAGAAAAATCCGTAATGTCATTGGATAAAATAAAGGAAATCAGGAGGTTTTAATGTATTGCGGAACTCATCTGGAAAATGGGTAGGTAGAGCGTGACGATGATAATACTGATAACAACACCAAGACCACCCATAATGATTGGTTCAATGGTTTTAGATAGTTTGTCAACAGCTGTATTAAAATCAGCTTCATGAAATTCAGATATTTTTTCAAGCATGATAGCCAGCGCCCCAGATTTTTCTCCAACTGTAATCATGGAACTCACCATGATGGGGAAGACATCTGTGTATTTAGCTAATTGTCCGCCCATGCTGCGACCATGAGTGACTTGGAGAGCAACATGCTCGGTAATCTCTTTGATGTATTCATTATCTGAAGTGTTACCTGCAATTTTCAATGCATTTACTATAGAAACTTCAGCTCTGATCAAAACGGAAAGCGTCTTTGCAAACCTGGACACCATAGATTTGTGAATGATGTGACCAGCAACTGGCATTTTGAATATGTGCTTGTCAATCGTGTATTTACCTTTTGGAGAGGCAGCAAAAGCCTTAAAGCCTATCCAGAGCCCACCTATCAGAACCGCCTCAATAATTAGATTGTTTCGAAGGAAGTCACTTAGATTAATCATGAGTTGAGTGGAAAAGGGTAACTCAGCTCCAAAACTTGCGAAAATATCTGCAAATTTAGGCATAAGCCCAAACATCACACCCATCAAAACAACGGCAAAAAACATTCCGATAAATTTTGGGTAACTTGTTGCTGAGCTAAGACGCTTACGTACATCATCTTCTTTTTCAATATATACCGCAATCTGGGTCAGGATCTTATCCAAACCTCCGCCCATTTCAGCGGCTGTTACTAATGAAATGACAAATGGAGGGAAAATATGCTTATGCTCAGCGAGAGCATCCGAGAAAGGGTGTCCTGACTTAACAAAGACCAAAATCTCGCCAATAGCTTTCTGGAAGTTTTTATCCTCAAACTGCAATTGAATAATCGAAATCGCATCAACCAATTGAATTCCAGCATCAAGCAGCGTAGAAAGTTCACGGAAAAATACGACCTGTAATGCTGGATCAATTTTTGGGGGACTGAGGTTGATCTCACTCAGCTTCCATTCACGCTTTTTCTTTCGAACTGGCTCAACACTTACTGGCTTAAGACCCATTCGACGGAGTTCAGCGCTTACTTCTTCACGTGTGAACCCCCCCAACGTACCTTCAGTACGCTTGCCTTTTGTGTCTACAGCGATATATCTAAAATTACCCACTAGGCTACCCTAATGATTTCCTCAAGTGTAGTCAATCCTTTTTCTGCCCGGAACATACCTTCCTCAAACAGGGTCGCAGTACCAGCTTCTTTTGCAGCTTGTCGAATTTCCATTTCAGAAGCATCGTTGATGATGAGCTCTTTAATAGCTGGATTCATAAATAGAATTTCATGAATACCCATTCGACCCCAAAATCCAGACCCCGAGCATTGCTTGCATCCCTTGCCCTTATAAAAGGTACTATTGGAAATATCAAACCCCTGCCTATCCATAAACATTTTAATATCTTCAGTGGGTTCTACAGGCTCACGGCAACTTGAGCATACTCTTCTGACCAATCTCTGGGCTACAATCACTGACACGGAAGATACGATTAAATACTTATCTATCCCCATATTAAGTAAACGGATAATAGTCGCAACTGCATTATTTGTATGCAGAGTGCTCAATACCATGTGACCTGTAAGAGCGGCCTTGATGGCAATTTCAGCAGTTTCAAGATCTCGAATTTCACCAACCATGACAATATCTGGATCCTGACGAAGAATGGATCTCAACGCCGAGGCAAAGGTCAACCCCACATTCGGACGAGCCTGAACCTGGTTGATTCCATCCAAGCGGTACTCAACCGGGTCCTCAACTGTAATAATATTCAATTGTGGGCTGTTGACATAATTAAGGACAGAATACAGAGTAGTGGTTTTACCTGATCCAGTAGGTCCCGTCACCAGGATCATACCATTTGCTGCATTGGCTTTTTCCTTGAGGAGGGTGAGCTTTTCTTCCTCAAACCCTAAATCATCAAGATTCAGGGATGTTGAACCCTGATCAAGGATACGCATAACAATCTTTTCACCATAGATACCGGGAATGGTAGAGCAGCGAACATCAACACTGCGGCCCATAATCTTAAACTTTACGCGACCATCCTGGGGAATACGCCTCTCCGCAATATCAAGATCTGCTAGAATTTTGATTCTGGCAATTACGCCCGATTGCAAACGTCTGTTCGCTGGAGGAAATTCACGCAGCATTCCATCAATTCTCAAACGAATGCGAAGGTTATTTTCCTGGGGTTCTATATGAATATCACTGGCACGCTCCTGGATGGATTGAACCAACAGTGAGTTGACAAATACCACAGCCGGGGCATCAGTAGCTTGAGTTCGAAGAATGTCAATACTGTCTTCATCAACCTCTTCTTCTTCTTCAAGATCATCCTCAACCTCGACCAGATCCTGGAGTGTGTCCTCAAATGTATTTTTATCTGAAAAAATGGATCCGATTGCAAACTCAATCTCATCAGAGTCTGCCCATACCGTAGCGATATCCTGCTTTACTTTGGCACGAATAATCTGAACGGCAACCATATCAAGTGGATCTGCCATGGCAATGACAACTGTACCATCATCTTTGACATCAATGGGCACAATTTGATGAAACTGACAAACTTCTTCGGAAATTTTGAGGGCCATTCCAGTAGCAAAAGAAGCTATACCTTTTAGGCTGGTCATTTTCAGACCAAAGGTACCATAGATTTCTGAAATTCCCTCAGCCTGTATTGCGCCAAGGCTTGGGGAGGTTTCTTCTTTAACTACTTCCATCTACTTTCTCAGTTGCTATGCTTACAATTAATTAATCTTAAGCTACGTAATCTAAACAACATCGAGCGAATGTAAAAAGGGGAATATGTTGCTATTGCGTTACCTGCAGTATGAAAAATGATATAAATATCAGTTCTGAATGCCCAGTTTTTTTAGCTTCAAATGCAGATGTTGACGACTCAAACCTGCAGATTGAGCAGCCTTACTGATATTCAACTCGGCCTGCTGCAAAAGAGCTTGAAAATATATCCTTTCAAACTCCTCTTTCGCATCAGCATAGCTATCAACCATATTATTCTGGTTAAGAACCATAGTGCTACCGCCGCTTAACAGGTGTGTAGGTAAATCTGATACTGTGATTGTATCACCTTTACACATTATCATTGCATTTTCTAACACATTCACCAATTCACGGATATTACCTGGCCAATCGTGGGTGTTGAAAACTTGGAATGCCTTTGGGGCAATCCTAGTTACATCCTTTCCCATGGCACTAGACAGGCGTTTTAAGTGATACTCAATGATCACGGGTAGGTCTTCTCTTCGGTCTCGCAGTGGGGGTATTTCTATATGAAATACATTAAGACGAAAATATAAATCTTCGCGAAAGCGCCCCAACTTTACTAACTCTGCTATATTTTGATTAGTTGCTGCAACAATACGCAGGTTGAGGGGAATTTCAGTATTCCCACCCACTCGGCGAATCGTGTTTGACTCCAGAACCCTGAGCAACTGAATCTGGAATTCAGGTGTGGTTTCTGTGATCTCATCCAGAAAAATGGTACCATTGTGAGATTCTTCAAACACTCCCTTTTTACGCTCGTTGGCACCTGTGAATGATCCTTTTTCATGACCAAAAAGGGTACTCTCTAAAAGAGTCCCAGGAATACTTCCACAGTTAATCGGGATAAACGAACCACGATTGTTCCGACTTTGTTGATGAACCAGACGGGCTGCAACTTCCTTACCTGTTCCTGATTCACCTGTTAGTAAAACGGTTGTGTTATAATCTGCAACTGTACTGATTTTTTCTAAAATGCGCTGCATGACAGCAGAATGCGCCTCTATTTCTAGAAAATCAGTATGTCGTTTTAATTCTTTTTTGAGGGCAATATTTTCACTGCGGATACGTTTTTCAGAAAGTCCACGTGAAATGCGAATCTGTAATTGATTCAAGTCAATAATCGGTTTGGCAAGATAATCATAGGCACCATGTTGAATACACTTGACAACGATATCAGTATCCTGAATAGCACTAACCATGATGACAATAAGTTGGGGGTTCGTTTGCTTGAATTGTTCCAATAACTTCAGACCACTGATACGTGGCATATTGATGTCAAGGACAGCTACATCAAAATCTTCCTTCTCAAATAATTCTATTGCCTCTTCAGGCTCAGTGGCTGTGGATATATCATAACCAAGATCACTTAAGAAATTCTCAAAAAGATGAGTGATGTCTGGCTCATCATCAACGATGAGAACCCGGGCGTTATTCTTTTGCTTACTGTTCATAACTCTCTTCTTACCATGTGCAGATTTTTAAGTCACTTTTTTGTTTGATCCCATCATCAATTGAGGGAAGGTTTTAATATAGGCAAAAAATGACGATTGTGTAGTATAAATACGACAATTGTAATATTTTATTTCCAGGGTTGGAGTGGTTACAAATGGAGTGATAATTCAGTGAGTGAAGTAATACAAACAATTAATAAATATTAAGATGACTCTTGGGATAAGAGCGGATTCGCCGTCAAGCATGTTTCCCACCAACCTAAACCAGTGGGGTCCATGAGGTGTTTCAAAGTGGTTTGACTGAGCACATGGTCCAGGACAGATTGAATGGCGCACCAGAAAGATCTCACAGTACAGTGGTCGAAATGGGTACAAACATTTCCGGTTCCTGCATAATGGTCACAAAAACCTTCACCAAACAACTTACCGCCCAGGACTTCAAATACTTCGCTGAGAAGGATATCTTCAGGTGGTTTGGCTAGAGTGTAGCCACCATCTTTTCCACGACTACTTTCTACAAATCCGTTTATTCGAAGAATGCGAACCAGTTTAGCTGTATTACTGGGAGTGATTTTTTCAGCTTTGCTTATTGTGGAAATACTGCTGCCACCCAACTCGGTCTTACGTCCTATATGTAGGAGGCAACGGATACCATATTCTTCTTGAGCGCTTAACTTCATTTTAGAGTAAACCGAGTTGGAGTAACCCTGCCTCACTTATCATATCTTTGTGCCATTGAGGCTCCCAGACAACTTCAACATCTGCGAATTCTAATTCATGAACTTCTTGAAGAATTTGCTGTTTGACTGAGACTGGTAGTGATCCAGCAACCGGGCAATTTGGAGCAGTCAGGGTCATCTTCACATAGGCTTCCAGCTCTTCTGTAACTTTTACATCATAAATCAAACCCAGATCATAGATGTTGACAGGAATCTCAGGATCATAGATCGTCTTGATGGTGGAGACGATCTTGCCTTCTATTTCTTTGAGATCAATTTCTGGTGCATTTTCATTCATATATAGGATCCAATTATTTATCTATTCAGTTGCAGCAGCTTCTTCAACACTATCCAGAGCATTGATGAGGGTATGCCAGGAGAGACTGGCACATTTAACTCGCGCAGGAAACTCTCGTACACCTGCGAAAACAGCTAATTTCCCCAAGGCGTCCAGAGCTTCCTCATCCATTTCCTTTCCAGTGACCAAATCATGAAAATGTTCGAAATGCTGCCGCGTCTCCTCCAGAGATTTACCTTTTAGAAATTGTGTCATTAAACTTGCTGATGATGTCGAGATGGCACACCCGCTGCCAACGAAGGCGATGTCCTTAATAATACCATCAGCCACCTCGAGGAAAAGCTCCAACTTGTCACCACAAAGCGGATTGTGACCATGAGCATGGTGAGAATGCAACTCAAGTTTTTTAAAATTTCTCGGGTTCTTATTGTGGTCCAGGATGACTTCCTGATATAGTTCTCTTAACTCTGACATCAGCCCATAAGCTCCTTAACTTTGGATATCGCTTTGGCAATTTCATCAATCTCACCCATCGTGTTATAAAAGGAAAGGGACACTCTGGTTGTTGCAGGGATGTTGTAGTAATCCATGACGGGCTGCGTGCAATGATGACCAGTTCTTACTGCGACACCTTCCATATCCATAATTGTCCCGACATCATGGGGATGAATACCATCAAGAACGAATGAAATGATACTGCCTTTACGAGGTGCAGTCCCGATAATTTGTAGCCCTTCAATCTCTGAGAACCGCTCTGTAGCGTATACTAACAATTCCTGTTCATAGGAATCAATGACTTCTATACCAAGCCCTGATACATAATCCAAAGCAGCCGCCATTCCAATTGTACCCTCGATGTTTGGCGTACCGGCTTCGAACTTATACGGGATATCGTTATATTCTGTCTTCTCGAAACTGACATTCATAATCATGTCACCACCACCTTGGTATGGCTTCATGCTAAGTAAGTGGTCCTCTTTGGCATAGAGGACCCCAATACCAGTGGGACCATATATTTTATGACCGGAAAACACGAAGAAATCACAGTCTAGCGCTTGAACATCAATAGGCATGTGGGCAATAGATTGGGCCCCATCGACCAAGACAGGAATACCCATATTATGAGCCCTCTCGATAATGGGGGAGATATCATTGAGGGTACCCAGTGAATTTGACATATGGGTAACAGCAACCAGTTTCACCTGTGGGGTCAACAAATCAGGAAGCTTACTGATATCCAGTTCCCCATTTTCCAATAGGGGAATAATCTTCAATTTTGCACCAGTACGCTCAGCTGTCAATTGCCATGGTATAATATTCGAGTGATGTTCCATCTCAGATATCAATATTTCATCTCCTGGATCCAATCGAGGTTCCAGATAGCTGCTAGCCACCAGATTGACGCCCTCAGTTGTACCTCTGACAAAAACGATCTCCTCGACCTTACTGGCATTAATAAAGTCTTTTACAGTTCCACGCGCACCTTCATATAATGCGGTTGACTTTTGACTGAGGTGATGGACACCTCGATGGATATTTGCATAATGATTGGAGTAAAGATCCTTGATTGAATCTATGACCTGCGAAGGCTTTTGAGTAGAAGCAGCATTGTCCGCATATACTAGAGATTTACCGTAAACTTTTGTCCCAAGTATGGGGAAGTCAGAGCGAATTCTGTTGATATCAAACACTGGGAATCACAATCTCATCTAATGAGGCCGATATTTTTTCTTGAACATATGCCTGAAGTGAATCAATATCGATTTCCTGGGTTACTTCCGCGGCAAAAGCGCGAGTGAGCATGAGAGTAGCTTCTTTTTTATCAATTCCCCTGGATTGCAAATAGAAAAGTGCATCTGAGTCTAATTCACCTACTGTAGCCCCGTGGGCACATTTCACATCGTCGGCAAAAATTTCCAGCTGAGGTTTTGTATCCACCCTTGCATCTCTTGAAAGAAGTAGGTTTTTATTAGCTTGTTGTGCATCTGTCTTTTGGGCATGTTCCCGAACCAGAACCAGTCCATTGAACACACCCCTCGAATGCCCATTTAGAATACCGCGGAAATGCTGATCACTACTGCAGTGAGGATGAGCATGATCAAGGTAGGTCCTTACATCGAGGTGTTGGTTTTCATCACCGAGATAGACTCCCCTGAGTACAGCCTCTGCACTTGGTCCACTAAAACTGATCTCCAGGTTTGATCGTGTTAGATTGGAACCCAGTAGATACTGGTGTGACTTAAAACTCCCTGTTCTGGCAACCTTTACTATAGTGTTGCAAACATGATTGGTCCCAGCATTCTCCAGACTTATTTTGTAATAGTCTAGATTAGCACCATCCTCAACATGAACATAGCTCGCTGGAATCGTGATAACTGCTGCCTCACCTATTGAAGCGTATTGCTCAACAACTTTTAAATGACTGTTTCCAGCAACTCTTATAACATTGACCGGGCTTGTGAAGCCAGTCATACCGTGAGCAGTGCTTACATACAGTACATGTATAGGTGTCTGGCATTCGATATTCTTATCAACTTCAATGAATAAACCATTTTGAGTGAGACCCAACGCGATATGCTGGAAAATATTATCATCAGTGAGAGTAGAATTCAGGATTGTTTCTTCTGCCAGTTCAAGTGCAGCACCTTCTAATTCAGGCAGGGGAGTGATACTCAATCCCTGATCTTCTATGGCTGAAGGACTGTCGGAAAACGCATCAGAATATTCACCATTTACAAATACGATTGTGTGAGATTCTGGCATAGCCTGTTTTAGGTATTGAATTGATTCCTCATCCATTTCCCCTAAATCGTAATTCACAGGTCTTAAAGTCAGCAGGTCATTGAGTGGTGTATACTTCCACTCCTCATCTTTGCGAGTAGGAAAAACACCCTTGGCTAGCTTCGACAGGGATGGAGATCTCACTGTCTCCGAGAAGGCAAATGAGGAATCACTATCAATCTGCTGATTGATCCATTCTGAAAAAATACTTGTTGATTGTATCACTTCAAATGCCTCATCTATACCTTTGATTCAGCTTCTTCCAGCAACCAATCATAACCTCGCTCTTCAAGCTCAAGCGCAAGTTCCTTGGTCCCCGATTTAATAATCTGACCATTGGACAATACATGAACAAAATCTGGAACAATGTAATCCAGGAGTCGCTGGTAATGGGTAATGACCACAAAGGAATTATCTGAGGAACGCAATTTATTGACACCACCGGCTACGATACGCAGGGCATCAATATCAAGGCCGGAATCAGTTTCATCCAGGATGGCGAGAGTAGGATTCAGCACGGCCATTTGCAAAATTTCATTCCGCTTCTTTTCTCCACCAGAAAAACCCTGGTTTACAGGTCGTTTGAGGAGTTCCTCTTTCATTTCCACCAGCTTCATCTGTTTTTTGATGAGGCTCAAAAAGTCAATTGCATCCAATTCTTCTTCCCCGCGATGCTTCCTGATCTCATTCAGTGCCTTTTTCAAAAAAGACGTGTTATTGACACCTGGAATTTCAATGGGATACTGAAAGGCTAAAAACATTCCTTCCCGGGCACGAATTTCTGGCGCCATTTCCAATAGGTTCAAACCTTTGTAGCTAGCGGAACCTGAATCAACCTGATAACCTTCCCGTCCAGATAATACATGAGCCAGAGTGCTTTTTCCTGATCCATTGGGACCCATGATAGCATGAATTTCACCTGGTTTAACCTCCAGATTCAATCCCTTTAGAATGGGCTTTTCCTCAACGGATACTTGTAAATTTTTAATGGATAACATCTACTGCAATTCTCCTAAAACTTTTAGCCAACTGAGCCCTCAAGACTCACAGACATCAGAGCCTGGGCTTCCACAGCAAATTCCATGGGAAGTTGTTGAAAGACTTCTCTGGCATACCCAGAAACAATCATTCCAACAGCATCCTCGGTGGAAATTCCCCGCTGATTTAAATAAAAAATTTGATCTTCAGATACCTTGGAGGTGGTGGCCTCGTGTTCAACTTGGGCTGACGGATTTTCAATCTCAAGATATGGGTAAGTATGTGCACCACACTGATCACCAATGAGAAGGGAATCGCATTGGGAATAGTTGCGAGCGTTTTCAGCCTTGCTATTCACTTTCACCAAACCCCTGTAAGCATTATTACTTTTTCCTGCGGAAATACCCTTGGAAATAATGAGACTCCGCGTGTTCTTACCCTGATGAATCATCTTGGTACCGGTGTCAGCCTGTTGATAATTATTGGTCAGGGCTACGGAGTAGAATTCACCTACTGAATTATCACCCTTTAGGATGCAGCTTGGATACTTCCAGGTTATAGCCGAGCCGGTTTCAACTTGAGTCCATGATATCTTTGAGTTACTGCCACCGCAGAGTCCGCGTTTCGTTACAAAATTGAAGATGCCACCAACACCCTCTTTATTTCCGGCATACCAGTTTTGGACGGTAGAGTACTTTATCTCTGCATCATCCAGAGCTATAAGCTCTACAACTGCAGCATGCAGTTGGTTTTCATCGCGCATGGGGGCAGTACAACCTTCCAGATAACTCACATAGCTACCTTTGTCAGCCACGATAAGGGTTCTTTCAAATTGACCTGTTTTGGAGGCATTAATTCTGAAGTAACTGGAGAGTTCCATTGGACACCTTACTCCAGGTGGGATGTAGACAAAACTGCCGTCACTAAACACTGCTGAATTCAATGTTGCGTAAAAATTATCAGTATACGGAACCACCGTACCGAGGTATTTCTTGACCAGTTCGGGGTGATCTTGTATGGCTTCACTTATCGGACAGAATATTATACCCAGCTCACCTAGTTTATCCTTAAACGTCGTAGCAACAGATACACTATCAATCACAGCGTCAACAGCTACACCTGCCAGCAGCTCACGTTCCTCAAGTGGGACACCCAATTTATCAAAAGTTTTTAACAGCTCGGGATCGACTTCATCCAGACTTTTTGGACCATCTTTTTTTGGTGCAGCATAATAGTACAGATCTTCATAATCAACTTCTGAATATTCAAGCTTTGGCCACTTCGGTTCTTTTTGCTTACGCCAATAGCGGTAGGCTTTTAACCGCCACTCAGTCATAAACTCTGGCTCGTTTTTCTTAGCCGAAATCATTCGTACAATATTTTCGTCCAGACCTTTTGGAAAGGCTTCCATTTCAATATCGGTGACGAATCCGTATTTGTAGTCCTGGTCTGTTATATTTTGAATCGTTTGTTGTTCATCACTCATGGCGATATTTTCATCATTTTTTGGGGCTGTTTTATTGGTCTTATCAATCATTTCGTACCAAGTAAAACATATTGTACAAAAAAGTCAAGATTAAACGAATTCATCTGCAGAAATGCTCATGATTTATCCAAAATGATGCCTGCTACAGGAAATGTCAGCCAGGATGCACTCCCAGTGTAAAGGATTGAATATGTTTCCAATTGTTACACCTACGATTATGTTTAATGCTCTATTGGGAGTAGCAAATACAAATGATTCTGAAATCTTTTAAAGGTAAACATCCAAAAATACATCCTGACACATGGGTTGCTGAGAATGCAGTCATTATTGGGGATGTTGAGATTGGAGCTGGAACCAGTATCTGGTATAACGTGGTTATTCGTGGTGATTTAAATAAAATTAGAATTGGTGAGAATGTAAATGTTCAGGATGGAGCCATCCTGCATGTGGAGTCAGATGATGGTCCGTGTCTCATTGGGGATCGAGTTACCATTGGTCATCAGTCCATTGTGCATGGTTGTATTGTGCAGAACGATGCCTTGATAGGTATGGGAGCAACTATTCTGAGCTGGGCAAAAATAGATGAAGCAGCTCTGGTTGCAGCCGGTGCACTCGTTAAGGAACATGAGCACATACCAAGCAGAACTCTTTGGGCAGGAATACCAGCCAAGCAGCGTGCGACGATTGATGACGATATGTTTCAGCGTATGCAATCTGGTTGGCAGCACTATGTCGAATTGGCACAGAGTTACAGGAGTGATGATGATACCCTATCAGATCATTGAAAAAAAATCACAAGGCCTGACTCTTTCTGAAAGTGAAATCAAGGATTTTGTTCTCGCCTATACTGCAGGGAATGTTCCAGACTATCAAATGTCAGCCCTTCTCATGGCCATCTTTATCAAGGGAATGACCACAGAAGAAACACTCTCTCTTACCAAAGTTATGCTGGAATCTGGGGAGTGCATGGATTTCACCTCAGCACCTGGTTTTGTTGCCGACAAACACAGTACAGGCGGTGTGGGTGATAAGGTATCAATACTTTTAGCACCTATTCTAGCTGCTTTAGGTATACATATACCTATGATTTCGGGGAGGGGACTTGGACATAGTGGGGGGACTCTGGATAAATTGGAATCAATTCCAGGATTCAATGTCAATCTGGATCTGAAAACTTGGCATGACCTGGTCCTCAAGGAGCATGTTGGTCTCATTGGGCAAACAGGCAACATTTGTCCCGCTGACAAGAAAATTTATGCGCTTCGGGATGTCACAGCTACAGTGAGATCCATCCCGCTGATTTCTGCAAGTATCATGAGTAAAAAAATTGCAGAAGGTGTTCAGGGACTTGTACTAGATGTGAAAACTGGAAATGGGGCCTTCATGCAGACACAGGATGACTCTCGTGCTCTGGCAAAGAGCCTTGTATCCATCGGCAAGGGTTATGGCATCAAAACCACAGCCCTGATTACAGATATGAACCAGCCTCTTGGTTCAGCTATAGGCAATTGGTTTGAAATGGAGGAGTCTGTCAGAGGGCTGCAAGGGGATGGTCCTGCTGATCTCATGGACGTCACATATGCCCTGGGGGCTGAAATTCTGAAAATGTCAAATCCGGATCTGACGCAAGAGGCTGCGATAGAATTACAGGCTAAAACTGTGGCTGATGGCTCTGCTTTCGAAAAACTAAAAAGAATTACCGAACTTCAAGGTGGCAATCCAGATGTCCTGGACAAATTGAGTGATTACCCCAGGGCGAAGTATTCTGGAGCCGTCCGAGCTCCCAGATCAGGTTACCTGGCTAAGGTTGATACGATGGCTCTTGGGTTTGCAGGAATTCAACTTGGAGCTGGTCGGCGCAAAATCACAGATAGCATAGATTACTCCAGCGGTATGTATATTCATTCACGAATTGGGGATAGTGTGAGCAGTGGTGAGGACATGTTAACAGTTTATTCAAACGATGAGAAAGCCCTTGATCAAGTTTTGGCAGGTGGTCAGGACATTTTTACCATAGAGCAATCTCCTCCTGAAATTCCATCCCTCATACGCGAACGAATCGAGTAGCTCTTACTACAAAATCCTGACTCACTCAAAGTTTTGATTTGATCACTTTTCTGGTTTGAAGAGGAGCTTTCAACAACTATATGATGCCTTGATGTCAGAATTGATTATAAATAGGACAATTATCCATATATGCTAAGTACCAATAATGTTAGTCTGACCTTTGGTGGTCAAAAGCTGTTTGAAGATGTAAATATAAAATTTACACCAGGAAACTGTTATGGACTCATCGGGGCTAATGGTTCCGGGAAATCCACCTTCCTCAAACTGCTAGCCGGAGAGATTGAGATGCAGAAGGGTACAGTCAGTATAGGTCCCGGTGAACGAATGTCGGTGTTGAAACAGGATCAATTTGCCTATGATGAATTCACCGTATTGGAAACAGTCCTGAAGGGGAATGAAAATCTATTCAATCTCATGCAGGAAAAAGATGCGATTTATATGAAACCTGACTTTTCCGATAAGGATGGGATGAAAGCCGCAGAGTTAGAGGCTGAATTTGGAGAAATGGGTGGTTGGGAAGCTGAATCAGAGGCTATGGTTCTCCTGGCTGGCCTGGGTCTGGATGTTTCCTATGCTGATAGAGGGATGAAAGATCTCAAGGGCTCAGAAAAAATTAAGATATTGCTTGCTCAGGCCATTTTTGGTAATCCTGATATCCTACTTCTGGATGAACCTACAAACCACCTTGACATCAAGGCCAAGGATTGGCTGGAGCAATTCTTACTGGGTTTCACAAACACAGTTGTTGTAGTTTCTCACGATCGCCACTTTCTGAACAAGGTCTGTACCATGACTGCAGATATTGATTTTGGTAAGATCACTACTTTTGCCGGTAACTATGATTTTTGGAGACAATCCAGCGAATTGGCACAGAATCTAAGAAGCAATCAGAACAAAAAGGCTGAAGAGAAAGCCAAGGAGCTAAAGGCATTTATCTCCCGATTCTCAGCCAATGCCAGTAAATCCAAGCAAGCCACTTCAAGACAAAAACAATTGGAAAAGCTGGAGCTGGGCGATATGCCGGTTTCCACCAGAAAATACCCCTACATCCACTTTGAACCTGCCCGCGAAGCTGGTAAAGACATTCTGACTGTTGAAGGGTTGACCAAAACTGTTGAAGGTAAAAAGGTTCTGGATAACCTCACATTTCAAATAGCCCGAGGAGAGAAAGTCATCTTTCTGGCTGAAAATGAAATGGCTACGACCACACTTTTCAAAATCCTCGCAGGAGAGCTGGAGCCGGATGCTGGATTTGCCAGATGGGGAGTTACTACGACACAGTCATATTTCCCCAAGGACAACACGGAATATTTTGAACCTGGAAAATATAATTTGATCGATTGGCTCCGCCTGTATTCCGAAGATCAACATGAACCCTATATCCGTGGATTGCTTGGTCAGATGCTCTTCTCTGGAGAAGATGCTTTCAAGAAAACTCACGTTCTATCTGGAGGGGAAAGGGTTAGATGTATGTTTGCCAAGATGATGGTCAGTCACGCGAATGTTCTCATGTTCGATGGTCCTACCAATCACCTCGACCTGGAAAGTATTACTGCCATCAATGAAGGACTCATCCGCTATAAGGGGAATATCTTATTCACCTCACATGATCACGAGTTTAACCAGACCGTGTCAGATCGTATAATTGATCTGGATGCCAAGTCGGTGGAAGTAAATACCTCAAGTTATGACGAGTATCTCGGACTTCATTAAACCCAAAAATTTTTAAGATCGGAATACTTGGAGTTAAACGCCGCCGTAGTTTTTTGGCTCAAGAACGTACAGACGGGGGAGTCCATCAACATGCTTGTGACTGGCCACGATTTCACCTGAAAAAATCATGTGATCACCGGTAACCAAAGTATCCTGTAGGATACATTCATAATTAACAGTTGCCTCTGACAACAGCAAACCATCTATCTTAGTTGCCGGTTGCGTTGGTGTGCCCAGCTTCTTCAATTTGTCCATGTCTCTACCTGATTCTGAACCGAAAAGCTTCACCTCGGCGGCCATCGAAATGGAAGGGAATGCGATGACAAATTCACTTTGTCTTCGCATGAGCTCGTAAGTGTATCGCTCAAATCCAATGGAAATGGCAATCATACGTGGTTCAATAGAAGTGAGCATCACCCATGAAGCAGACATAGGATTGTATCTTCCATCCTCATCCTTTACAACAATGATGCCGACAGTTTCAGGATATTGAAGCATGCGGCTGTCTCGATAGCTGGTTAGTTTTTGCACGCTAACAGTTTAGGTTGATACTCTGTCCATTTCATACATAAAAACAAAATGGTTCACGAAACTTATTGAAATCGTTTATTCCCTTCGTAAATAAATGTAATAAATAATATCATGTATAGTTAATAGCTACAAAGTCACTATTTTTGCCTTTAGCAAAGAAAATGTTAGTCTTAGGTTCAATCCGATACTAAATTTTTGTGTATTAGCAATCATTATTAAAGACAATGATTTTAAGTATAAAGAATAATTGAAAAAGAATAGAAAGTTTAAGGGGAAAAGTTATGGACATAAAACTGAAGCAACAGGCCAGCGCCATTACCGAATTGACCTTTGATTTACTAAGGTGCTGTGAAGCCAAAGAGAAAATGTTTGCCAAAGACCACGGATTAAAAGTTGCTGAATTCCGTTGTTTAAGAATTGTTGAAGCGGGAAAATCCTACTCTGTACAGGAGCTGGCAACCAGTATGCATCTTTCACCAAGTCGCTTGACTAGAATTATCGATGGTCTCTTCGCTGAGAAACTCGTTGACCGTGTTCAGAGTATCGAGGATCGTCGATTCGCTAAAATCAGCCTGACCAACAAAGGTCAAACTCTGGTTGGAAAACTGAAAGAAGAGTATGCTGATCTACACGGTGAAATGCTAAAGGATATTTCTGTTGAAGATAGAGATAAAATATACAATGGTATATCTTTGATGCAGGGTCTGGTAAGTTCCTGGTTGGTAAAGAACGCCTGATTCAGATTGAAAATTGTATGAAAAAGTCCGGTTTTTACCGGACTTTTTTTATTTCACATATGGAACAATTGACACTATAAAGACTTGGACAAACAGGATGAATAAGCTAGCAACATTATGTTACCTGCGTAACGGTGAGAAAACCTTGATGCTTCACCGCAATAAAAAAGCTAATGATATGCATGAAGGGAAATGGAATGGACTCGGTGGTAAGGTGGAGGGAGGGGAATCTCCAGAAACATGTGCAATCCGAGAAGTACTTGAGGAATCTGGTCTGAGAGTAACCAATCCTCAACTCAAAGGCTTTATAACATTTCCTAATTTTGACGGTGAGAATGATTGGTATGTTCATGTATTCCGCTTCGATGATTTTTCAGGTGAATTGATTGATTCACCTGAAGGCCAACTCCAGTGGATTGACAATGCTGATCTCAAAGATATCCCACTTTGGGAAGGAGATCGGATTTTTATGGATTGGCTGGATCACCCGGGTATTTTCTCCGCGGTTTTTAATTATGATTCAGGGAAACTTCTTAATTGGAATGTGACCTGGTATTAAGGTATAATGTATATGTTATTGAAATTTTTTGGGGAATGAGAAAAAAAATGAAAAAATCCTATAGTCGACTACTCATCTTTTTACTGTCCGTGCCCGTGTTGTTTGGTCAAATCAAATCCATTTCCGGTACCATCAGGAATTCGGTTACACTTGAACCCCTACCATATGCCAATCTTGTCATTAAGGGGACCTATCTAGGCGGAACCTCCAATGTTGATGGTTACTTTTACCTCAGCGGTTTGTCTCATGATAGCCTGCAGGTTGTCTGTTCCTATATGGGCTATAATTCATTTGGTAAAAAATTCTTTTTCGAGGATGATACACATATCATCATACCCATCCATATGGAGCCCCAAACTTTGGGTGGTGAGGAAGTTGTGGTTGTGGATTCGCTTCTGGATATACCTGAACATACAATTACATCACAGCTTCCAGGACCCGAACAACCAAAAGATATTGAATTAATGGAAGCTCAGGAACTTGCTGGTAGTGGTTTCTCATATGAGTTATTAGCCCCGACTCGCTGGCTGCATCCTACTGGTGAATACACCAGGTATGTTATTGACGGTGTACCCGTAGAAAATACAAGACACTTGTACAATATTTACCCAGCATTCAATCTAGATGCTGTGAAACATATTGAAAATCATGGTGCAGGAAATGTGAGGCAAACCACAACTGATCCAGTAGGTACCACTGAATTAATCTATAAAGAGGGTAACAGAGCCAACACAGATGTCCGTGCAATTCTGGGATTAGTGGAGAGTGGACTAACCACATCGGGTCCACATCCTGCTGGTGGATCATGGTATTTCTCTGGACGGCGGGTAGATTTTGATGCGATTTATTCTCTAAGTACGACTCAATCGGATAGTGTATATCGTAGATTCAGACCAGATTATTATTTTTATGATTTGAACGGTAAGATCACTTTTGACATCAGTGAGGATACCAAAGTTTCAGGCAATATGTATCTCACGTTTGACAAGCTGCATTGGCTTGGGGCACAGGGGCGGAGCGCTCACTCCAGTTGGTATAACAGCTTTATCTCGGCACGCATCCAGCATCGATTTAGCCCCCGATTAGCTACCCTTACAAATCTCTATGGGAAGAATTATCATACCTTCCTTCGTTCAGACCAGATTCCTTTCAGTTTATCCCAGGACCTAAACGGAGATTTTACTAATGACTTGAGAACATATGGCGTTTCCACCCATGCTGAGTACTTCCTGGGGCGCAATAATATGGTATCAGCAGGAATGAGTGCTGAGCTACTCAACTCAGACCTGGCTTATGTGGATTCCAGTGCTCTCAATGATGTTTCTGGATTGATTTTTAAGGCCAAGGCTGGCTATCGATATACACTTCCTTATAATCTTTCAACTGATGTGGGGCTACAAACCGTTTATTCTTCATTCGCAGAGAAACTCGCTGTCAATCCAAGTTTGCGTGTTGATTGGTCCCCTTCAAATATTTATTCCGCCTATTTCTCGATGGTCCAATCCACTCCAACGAACAGGGAGGTATCTCTTTCCAACACCTTGAGTCAGCCACTACTGGATATTCTGATACCTGTGGATAAAAGTCTTACCATGCCGGGAGAGGTGGATTTTAGTCTCGGTGGAAGCTTCATGCCACGTATAGGATACAACCTCTCTGGAGAAGTATTTACACATCTTCTGGAAAATCCTACGCTTCTGGATAGCAGTTGGCAGGGTGATTTCAGTTCACAGGACAAGTGGTTGGTTCCATACGAATCTGGTCTTGTTAGTGGTCTCAATCTTTCCCTGGAGAAATTAACTCCCGGATTTCGGACTCTGACAAAATATCGGTTCTCCACAGCAACCCTCACTGACACGACTGGAGTAAAGAATCTGTTACCTGGGCATAGGCAACATGAATTTTATTTTACTCTAGATGGAAAATTCAGAGATAATATGGGTTATAAAATGGATTTCTCCCTTGCTTCGGGGAAACGATATTTTGATGGCAATCAGGATTGGAAATGGTCGTCAGCCTATCATCGACTTGATTTATCCTTCTATCGTGAGGTTTCATGGGAAAGGGTAAATGGGAAGGTTAGTTTAAAACTAATAAATCTGACTAATAGCAAGAATCTGGACTTTGAGGAAGATACCTGGGTTACAAACAGTCTTCAGGATCGAACCTTTGTGCTCCTGCCAATCATGCCAACTATCAATTTTGATTTTATTTTCTAAACTAAAATGAAATAAAAAAAGGGCTATCCGATTGGATAGCCCTTTTTATTTAAAGATCAACCAGGCAAGTCACCTGGTGTCATCAGTAGTTCTTCCATCAGTTTCAGCTCCTTGATGCCCGAGACGAGGATATTGGAATTCGTCTTAAAGTTTTCCTTACCCAGCTTACCCTCGTAGTCCATTTTTCTTAGGATGTACTTGATAGTATTCAAGCGAGCCAATTTCTTGTTGTCAGATCGGATAATGGTCCATGGAGCGATGGTTCTGTTGGTTTCCGACAGCATTTGAAATTTCTTAACAGAATACTGATCCCAAAGATTTTGGGCTTCCATATCCACAGGAGATATTTTGTACTGTTTGAGAGGATCGGTTTCCCTTGCTTTGAACCGTGCGAGCTGTTCTTCTTTTGAAACGGAAAAATAAAACTTAAAAAGTTTGATTCCATCCTTCACCAGCATTTGCTCAAACAAGGGGACATCTTTAATAAAGCGTTTATTCTGCTCATCTGTGCAAAAACCCATAATGGGCTCAACCATAGCGCGGTTGTACCAGCTGCGATCAAACAGAACAATCTCACCTCCGGCAGGGAGATGTTGAATGTATCGTTGGAAATACCATTGTCTTGTTTCAACATCACTGGGTTTTTCCAGAGCAACTACACGAGCACCACGAGGGTTGAGATGTTCTGTAATTCGTTTGATGGTACCACCCTTGCCAGCAGCATCCCGTCCCTCAAAGATCATGAGTATCCTTAGATCATGCTCCTTGACATGGTTTTGCAGTTTGAGTAATTCTATTTGAAGTCGCTTGAGCTCAATCTCATAATCAAGGGTTTTCTTTTTTACGTAGACGGCTACTCGGCTTTTGGTCTTACTGGCATCCTTATTTTTCGTGGCAGTGCCTTCATGTAAATGAATCTTTTTTGGTCTGGCAGGCTTAGCTGGTGTCGCTTTAGTTTCTACCTTTACAGGTGGAATCTTTTTTGGATCCACAGGAGCTGGAGGCGCCTTGGTGACAGGCTTTGTTGCACGCCCTCTTCTTACTGGTGATGGTGTTGGGGCTGGTGTTTTTTTGTCCATAATAATTACCCTCTTACTTACCCAATAAATCTACCATGTCTACGGCGCTGACGCTCCATTATTTTTAACTCACGTTCCCCTGTAATAACAACATCGTCATTGGGCTGAAAATTTAAGCTTCTGCTTCGTCCACGGTAGGGGATAGAGTTTAATATTAATTTCATGGTCTCCAATCTGGCAGCATGCTTGCTATCAGAGCGGATAATATACCATGGAGCTTCCTTTGAATTGGTCTTTTGAAGCAGTTTAAATTTTTTCGCTGAAAACTCATCCCATAAGTCTTGAGCCTGTAAGTCAACCTCACTAAGTTTCCATTGGCGAAGAGGATCATTCATTCGCCTTTCAAACCGCCTGTTTTGTTCTTCCTTAGAAACTGAAAAATAAAGCTTCAGCAGAATAGTTTTTGAATCAGATATAAAGTTTTTCTCATAAGAGTTAACGGTGTTGAGAAATTCACGATACTGTCTATCCGTGCAAAACCCCATGACAGGTTCTACTAGCGCTCGGTTATACCAACTCCTATCGAAGAGAACCATTTCACCTACAGCTGGGAATCGCTCTATATAACGCTTGAGGTGTAGCTCAGATTGTTGGCGATGTGAGGGTTTTCCTGGTACTTCAATACGATAACGTTTCTCATTCATGTATCGCGTAAGACGCCGAATTGTGCCCCCTTTTCCAGAAGCATCTCGACCATCAAAAAGGATGATCATTTTTTTGCCGACACGCTCGATGTGTTGCTGAAGCTTGATAAGTTCAGCTTGATAGGGTTTCAATTCCTCACTTTGTTGATACTTCCCTAAAGCGGCACTAACGATGCGATCTTTTTGCTTTTTTTTGAGAACATCCTTGATCTCATCCATACCAGCTTTTCCTGAAGATGGATCAATTTTTTTCTCAGCCTTGGTAACAACCGACCGGATTGTATGCTGAGGTTTTGGATCAGAAACTGGTCCCTGAACTGGTTGTTCGATGTTTTCGTCTTGAATCACGTTATCTCTCCCGAAAACTTTTTTAAATCTGATCTAGTTATTACCTGAAACCTGGCGTTGTCACATGTTTCACCAGTGCAGCGCTGGTTTGAGCATGGGACAATGGATTGGTAAGGTTTATTGATTAATTCAGGTTGAAAATAGAACATGTATCAAATAGTTTTCTCTTTTCCGGGCATACCGAGAAACTCCCCAGCCCGATGTCAAATTCCCCCGAATATGATTAAATTGTTGCTGTTAAGTCAGCTATCAGAGTCTAGTTGAACTCGTCGAACAAAACCTTGTAAGTCACATATGAAATATTCTTGGCTTCAACTCCAGGTGGTAGTTTCACTTCCACTCTAAAAAGAGAAGACTCACCAGCGGAAAGAGAGCTCTCACTGATTACACCAGAATAAAAGGAATAGGGTTCGCCACTAATATATGATGAATCCTGTGCGATTATTGTGGTGCGTTTATCATGGAGGCGAAAACGAACTCTCACGAAATCCGCACGTCGCATACCTTTGTTAGTAACTTGTCCTATGAAGACACGGCTGTCTGTATGACGTTGATCTTCGAATTCACCTTTCAGCACCACATCAGCGTGAAGACGATCAAAGGGTTTAAGCTCCTTGATGTTCTCTTGAACAATTGAAAGGGTACCGATATTGGTTTGAACAATAATTTTATCCAGATCTTCTGAAAGAATTTTTCCCTGTACAACAGTTCCATTTTTTAGCGTGATCTCACTGATTTTTTCAGGGAAATTAACCAGACGCTTAATTTCTTTGCGAATCCTCGGTGCGCTCAGGTCATCATATTCGCGTAGCTGGAGACGCATGCGATCCATGTCATTCTGAATCTGACTTACTTCCCGGCGGAGTTCCATAACCAGGCTATCTGATCCTTGTACTCTGACACTGGGTTCAAAAAACTCACGTTTGTCCGAGCCTTCACTGGTTCCAGCTGTTTTCTTTTTCTTCTGGGAAAGACCCACGAGAGGCAGCAAAACGATGATGATTAGTAGCAGGGTCTTCGAATAATTTCTCAGTACAGTCATTATTCACGCTCCCATTCGCTTTGGGTTTTTCGAGCAACATGCTGTAATTTCTGTTGGAGTGCGGGATCATCGATTGACTCGACTAAGTCTCTAAGATCATTGTAGAAAATATAATTGTCTGGGTTACCCAATATATCGATCAACTGAGTTGTAATCACGGGGTCTTTGTAAGCTGAGAGAGAAACAATCGCTCTTTTACGAAATCGACTGGGCATCTGATCATCACGAGCCACCTTCACGAGAGCCATTTTTAATTCTGGATCATCAAAGTTACCCAATGATGTGGTAATAGCATCCAACATTCCATAATAGGTTGCTTGCTCATTATGTAAGGCATCAATCATACTTGACAATAGACGCTCATCCTTCATTTCATCCATAATGGAAATGGCGTATGTTTTCACCTCGTCCTGTGTTGCAGGATTACTCAGCATTTCCGCCAGTAGACGAGCAACAGCTGGATCGTTTTTAGTTGCCAGAATCTCGACAGCCAGATTTCGAATAGAGATGTCAATTTTTTTGTTTTTTGCGATGGACATGAGGATGGGTACCACGCGAGCATCATCCATTTTCCCCAGGGTGAGAGTTAAATTTTCTAAGAATGAGGCGTAATCTTCAGTAGCATCAGCATATAACTTCAGAATGAGAGCTACGGAACGGGCATCCACCTGGTCTTCAATGATGGTAAACATTTCATCACGAACGGTTACATAACCTGTACGACTAACAGCCATTGCCTGCAAAATGGTTTTGGTATTTTCAGCGTCCTTGGTTTTTCCAAGAGCTTGAAGCCCTGTTTGGAAAAGGGTATAATCAAGATCACTACCATCTTTTAAGGAATTTCTGATGGCTTGTATACCTACTGGATCATTGGATTCAATGACCTTTAACATGGCTTCCTTCCGAACTTCCACAGGTAATGTCGTGTCTCTATAGAAGCTAATAAGGTTGTTCAGGGCCTTTTTGTTTCCATCCCTGTATTCACTGTAAGCCTCATCAATTCCGGCCTTGGTCGCCTCCTTGTTAGAGCTGCAATTGCTAACAGATCCAATGACGAGACCAAGCATCAGGATCATAAGTACTTGTTTGGATAAATGCTTCATGTTGAAATCCATCAATTTCTATTCAATAATGTCGAGAAAAGTATCAAATCAGTTTATAGAAAATACAGCTTGATGTCAAGGTAATTCCCTTTGTTCCAATTGCTTAACAGGCCATTGTTTAAGTGATAGATTCACTCCATCAAAATATCCATAACTGAAATAATTGAGGAAGTCTCCGATGGTGAGAAAGGCATTTTTATCGAACAATTTCAACTTTGGATAATGGATATGTCCAGTGATGACGAAATCAGCACCTTCAGCAAATCTATCTTCTGCGAATGAATAATTTTTTCGTATGAGGTTCAAATGATCAATGGAGGTCTCTTTATGATACTTTTTTCTACTGCTTTTTGACAGCCAGTTTGCGATCCAATGGGTAACGTTTGGGTGCAGAAGCCATCTGAAAGCCCAGATGAAGAGAGGGTGTTGTATGACACTACGAAGGCGATGATATCCAACGTCATCAGGATCGAGGCCATCTCCATGATTAAAATAAAATTTCTTATCGGCAAATTCGATGGTGGCCGCATTTGGGTAAATTTTCACACCGATAGTCTCTGATAAAAAAGGGCCGATCCAGTAATCATGGTTTCCGCCAAAATAGAAGATGGGAATTCCCGCATCCACCAGCTCCTTCATTTTTGAATAAACATCCAGATAAGCCTTTGAGACTACATAACCATATTCAAAATAGAAGTCAAACCAATCACCAACTATAAACAGGGTAGCTTTTTCAGCTTTGATTTGATCCATGAGTCGGAAAAGTTCTTTTCGGCGCTCGCGCTCAACATCATCGACCTGGATCCGCAAATGGACATCTGAAAGAAAGTAAGCTGTATTATTCATTCGTTCAAAATAATCAACTTAAACCAAAGTACTATGCGAATTGTAGGTCTTAATCACGCAAACGTTATATGTTGGCAGAAATCAAGTGGTCTGAGCGTTTGACAAAGTTCAGGACGAGGTTTATCTTGATCAGAATTATTGGAACCCAAAGGAGCCCCCCGGCATACACATAATATGAAAGTTATTCGTCCTATAAAGAACATTCTGTTGACGACCCTGATTGCGTTGATTGTTTTGGTCAATCCAGTTGAGGCAAAATACGGAAAAAATAAAGTACAATACCGCGGGATGGATTGGTCCTTTATCCAGACCCCTCATTTTGATGTTTATTTTTATGAGGGGGGCGAATCCATAGCGGAATATGCTGCAAACATCGCTGAAAAATCTTATGCACAAATATCCTATCAATTGGATTGGCGTCTAAGCAAACGCATTTCCATACTGGTTTATAACTCTCATAATGATTTTCAGCAGACCAATGTGACTCTGGGATACCTGCAAGAAGGTATTGGTGGATTTACAGAATTGTTTAAGAATCGAGTAGTGCTTCCCTTTGAAGGAAGTTATGAGCAATTCAGGCATGTTCTGCATCATGAACTCACGCATGCTATAGTCAATGACCTCATTTTTGGCGGGAATGTTCAATCCATTGTTTCGGGGAAAATGAGAGTGAATATCCCCCTATGGTTGAGTGAGGGATATGCTGAATACTCTTCTCTGGATTGGGACTCACGTGCCGATATGATTATTAGAGATGCAGCTATCAACGGGAGCCTGCCACCCATACAATACTTGAATTATTATATGGCTTATAAGGGTGGTCAAAGTGTTGTCAGGTATATTGGAGAAACCTTTGGGGTAGAGCGGATCGGTGAAATATTGCATGAGACCCGCCATTTCAAAGATGTACCCAAGGCCATAGAGAACACCCTCCACCTGGATCTTGAAACTCTGACAGAAAAATGGCACTTTTCAGTGAGAAAAGATTACTGGCCAGATATCGAGGGACGTAGCAACCTGGATGATGTTGGTCACCGGTTGACCGACCACAGCAAAATCAGAAACTATTTTAATGTGAGTCCTGCCATTTCACCCAATGGCGGCAAAGTCGCCTTTCTCTCCGATCGTTCGGGTTACGCTGATATCTATGTCATGTCATCAGATGATGGTAGAGAGCTTACAAAAATTATATCTGGTCAGCGCACCGCTGAGTTGGAAGAACTGAAGTGGCTGAGCCCTGGATTGTCCTGGGCACCTGATAACAGACACCTCGTTTTTTCAGCAAAATCTGGCGACGAGGACGCTCTAATATTTTTCGATACTGAGAAAGAGACCAGACATAGCCATAAACTTGGATTAGACGGAATCTTTACTGCGGCCTGGTCTCCCGATGGCAATTCTGTTGTGTTTTCAGGATTGAAGGATGGAGCTAGCGATTTATTCCTCTATTCAATTAAAACAAAGGAACTCACCCAGTTGACCAGAGATTTGTTCTCTGACACAAGACCCTCATGGTCACCGGATGGTAAGGAGTTGGCTTTTGTCTCTGATCGGGGTAACTCACTACTAACTGGATTGCTCGTCCCGGGCTCCCAGCAAACCCGAGATATACTTCAAAACCATGATTTTCGCACAACTGATATTTATACAATCAATATTGAGTCTGGCCACATTTCCCGGATCACTAATACACCGGGTAATGAGGATTCTCCAAGCTACGCAAACACAAGTCCGAAATTGGCTTACACTTCAGATCGCAGCGGAATATGGAATATCTACTTCTATGATTTCGAAACAGAGCAGGAAATACCTGTAACAGATATTATGACAGGCATTTTTCAAATAAGTTGGAGTAAGGATGACTCCAGGCTCGTTTTTGCAGGTTACGAGAAGGGCGGTTGGGATATTTTTACCATGAATAACCCTCTGGATCTCAAAGAGCAGCCCAATACTCCTTCATTTTCAAATTATCTAAAACGGAAAAACATCCAACTCGACCTGACTTATTCCGATTCCATGCCTGTGCCTGAGAAGCAGGTTGTCAACCCATTTGAAACCCATGTTTTTGCACAAGGTGATCAGTTTTCTGATGCAAAGGGTACGTTTGAGACACCTGAGGCAGTTGTATTAAATACTCGGGATAGCACGGGTGCCTATGAGGTGAATAAGTATAAAACTCGTTTTACAGTTGATCTGGTTGATGCTCAAGCAGGTTATTCCAACTTTTTTGGTGTTCAAGGGAACGCCCTCATGGTCTTTTCTGATATTATGGGAAGCCACCAGATTCAATTCGGATTTGAATTATACCGGAACCTTGACAATTCTGATCTTATGCTCGGTTATGACTATCTGCCAAAGCGGGCCAATTTACACGCAAGGTTGTATAACCTGCCCGATGATTACCTGAGCTATACTTCTGATTATTTCCTGGCACTCCAGCATTTCAGAAAATATGGAGTCATCCTTGGTCTGGATTATCCATTCTCAAAGTATTCTCGATTTGAAACCAGTGTGAATTACTTGAATATTTATCAGAGCATCAGTTATCTGGACCGTACTTTTGAGAATCGGGAAAGAGTTGGAGTCACACGCAACAGAAGCTATGTACTACCTGAAGTGAAGCTAAGTTTTGATAATGTTTTATATGGCAGTCTCTATCCAATTTCAGGATGGCGGATGGAAACCGGGTTTCGGTTTTCACCGGATATGCCAAATTCATCAAGACAATTTGCCACGGTGAGAGCCGATATTCGAAAATATTACAAAGTGGGGAGAGAATACTCTTTTGCCCTTAGAGCATCTGCGGCCAGCAGTTACGGTAAGAGCCCTGAAGTATTCATGGCAGGTGGGATTTCAAATTGGATAAACTACCAGTTAGACAACAATTATTTGAATATCCTAACAAACTATGAAGATCTATATTTTTCAGAATATGTCGTGCCGGTTCGGGGAGTCCCATATTTCGCATATACAGGGAACCACTACACCGCTTTTAACGCTGAATTTCGTTTCCCCTTCATTGAATATCTCTCAGTCAAGTGGCCTATTTCAATGGTCATTGGCAATGTCAGGGGAGAATTATTTAGCGATTGGGTTAAAACCTGGGATGCCCAACAGGTAGGGGGACTGACACTGCCTGAAATTCTATTCAGGGATCAAAAGAATAGCTATTGGGGAGCTGGTTTTGGAATGCGCATGAATCTGGGCATATTTGTTCTCCGCTATGATATGGCTTTTGACATGTCTGAGGATAAACTCTGGGATAATAGACAGCATATCTGGTCACTGGGACTGGACTTTTAATGCAAAAACTGATTTCGCTGCTTGGTCGTGAAACTATTGGGTTGGTCGCTGCCATTGGTGAAGTATTTATCCTCCTGGGTCAGGCTCTAAAAAACATTCGCTACTTCCATCAGGATCGCGTGCTTTATAATGAGCAACTCTTTCGATTAGGTGTGAAAGCACTTCCACTTGTGAGTATCATTGCTGTTTTTGCTGGTGCTGTAGCCGGTTGGCAAGGTGCCTACCAATTGGAAGATACACTCCCTCCCAGATTTTTCGGGCAAATCGTAGCTGTGGGTATTTTATCTGAGATGGGACCCGTCTTGACAGCCCTGGTATTGGCTGGACGTAATGGTTCCTCCATTGGTGCGGAGCTGGCAACAATGAAGGTAACTGAGCAGATTGATGCCCTCGAAGTCATGGGCATTAATCCCATACGCCATCTTGTTGCACCCCGCGTGGTAGCCATGATCATCATGATGCCATTATTGGTTGTGGTTGCCGATATTATTGCCCTCTTTACTGCGGCACTAATTGGAGATGCTTTTTTTAATATTAGTGTCAGGATGTTTTTCAATTCATTTCAATCGGTATTTGTGGTCACTGAAGATGTAATACCGGGGCTGGCGAAGGCTTTGACCTTTGGAATATCCGTTGGATTAATCAGCTGTTGGGTTGGTCTAAAAGCTACCCGTGGAGCCAGTGGGGTCGGTAGAGCTGCCATTCAGGCATTTGTTATTTCAGCCACTATCATTCTGGTAAATGATTACGCTGTTGCAACCCTCGTTTTTTAAAGAAAGTCAGTAAAAAAATAGAATATGGCCAAAAGTAAGACTGTTTATGTCTGTGATGACTGTGGTGCTGAACACCCCAAGTGGGTGGGCAGATGCGGTAGTTGTGGTGCCTGGGAAACGGTAAAAGAGTTTAAACAATCAAAATTCAAAGTTACACCCAGTGGCCCGAGATCGAAGTTAAAACCCTTGGACAACATCACCCGTGATGCTGAAAATCGGATTAAGACTACCCAATCGGAATTTGATTCTGTGCTTGGTGGAGGGTTGGTGAAGGGGAGTATCATCCTCTTTGGTGGTCAGCCAGGTATTGGTAAATCTACACTTCTCCTTCAACTCAGTGGACTCATGGCAGGAAGGGATCATTCCATTTTGTATTTCTCTGGTGAGGAAAGCGGAGAGCAACTCGCCATGCGGGCAGATCGTCTTGGTGTAAAGGCTGAAAAGCTCATGTTTGCCAACGATTCTGTCGTAGAAAATATTGCCAGGAGCATTAATGAACTAAAACCTGCTGTGGTGATTGTAGACTCCATTCAAACCGCCTATTCGGAAGCTGGAGAGAATTTACCTGGTAGCATCAGTCAAGTGAGAGAAAGCGCAGCCCAGTTGCTTCGTGTCGCAAAAGAGATGAATGTTTGCATCATTCTGGTGGGGCATATTACAAAGGACGGCTACCTCGCTGGACCCAAAATGCTGGAACATCTGGTTGATACCGTCCTCTATCTGGAGGGAGATCGACAAACACAGGTTCGACTACTGCGAGCCGCTAAGAATCGATTTGGATCCACCAGTGAACTTGGTGTATATGAAATGGCAAGGGAAGGTCTCATCCCAGTGGAGAATCCTGCAAAGCTGTTTCTTTCACAACGTCATTCAGATGTAAGCGGCACTGTGGTTGTCACAAGTCAGGAGGGGAGTCGCACCTTCTTCCTTGAGGTTCAAGCTCTGGTGGCCAGTGCTTCATATGGAAACCCACAACGAAACGTGACCGGTTTTGACCTTCGTAGACTGCAAATGCTTCTAGCTGTACTAGAGCGGAGAGCTGGCTTCCAACTGGGAACTCAAGATGTGTTTATCAACGTTGTGAGTGGTCTAAAAATTGCTGAGCCTGCTGCAGATCTGGGTGTAGCCATCGCGATTATTTCAAGTCTGAAAAATCGGGTGATTGATGCTGGAGCGCTCATCATTGGAGAGGTTGGCTTAGGGGGAGAAGTGCGCAATGTGGGGCAGATCCGTAGACGTGTTGAGGAAGCAAAAAAACTTGGATTCAATCGAATCATTCTACCCCAGGGTGAACACAAAGGACTTGAAGATTTAGGACTCGCCATTGTACCTGTTCGAAGTCTAAGTGCAGCCATTGATGAAGTATTTTAGTTGTCGTAGACATAAAGTTGAATCAGTCATATGAAAATTGAAAGTTTAGTTTCTTGTCCTGATACCAAAGCCAGGGCTGGGCAAGTTCATACTGATCATGGTTCTATCAATACACCTGTTTTTATGCCAGTGGGTACAGCAGGATCAGTAAAATCACTTTCCCCGGTGGATCTGATTGAAACAGGCTCACAAATTATCCTGGGGAATACCTATCATCTTCTGTTACGTCCTGGTATGGAGATCATGGAATCAGCAGGGGGGCTGCACAAATTCATGAGTTGGGGAGGACCCATTCTCACTGATAGTGGTGGTTACCAGGTTTTCTCCCTTGGGCAGCTCAACAAAATTTCTGAAGAAGGGGTTGTGTTTCAATCCCGGCTAGATGGATCCAAGCATAAACTTAGTCCTGAAATAAGTATGGATATTCAGCGGGTTCTGGGCTCAGATATCGTCATGGCTTTCGATGAATGTACGGCCTATCCAGCAACGATCCAGCAAGCGAAAACATCCATGCAATTAACGCATCGCTGGGAGAAGCGGAGCTTGAATTATTTCCGGTCAACGGAACCGCTCTATGGTCATCAGCAACAACTGTTCGGCATTGTTCAGGGGAGCGTCTATCCAGAACTTCGGAAAGAGAGTGCAAGGGTTCTGGTGGACATGGGTTTTGATGGTTATGCAATTGGTGGGTTGAGTGTTGGGGAACCAAAAGAAGACATGTATGGAATTACTGATGTCGTAACAGAAATCCTTCCCCAGGATCAACCAAGGTACTTAATGGGAGTTGGAAAACCTGAGGACCTGGTAGAAGCAGTTAACCTGGGTGTGGATATGTTTGATTGTGTCCTCCCCACCAGGAATGCTCGTCATGGCATTATGTATACCTGGGATGGTCCGGTCTCCCTGAAAGCAGCACGTGAGAAGGATGCACACATTCCATTGGATTCAGAGTGTGGGTGTTATGGTTGTCAAAACTTTACTCGAGCCTATATGAGACACCTTTTCAAGGCAAATGAACTCCTGGTTTACCGCTTGGCCAGTATTCATAATATCCATTTCTATCATGAGTTGATGAGTGGTATGCGCAAGGCCACCCTGGAAGGATCTTTTTCAACTTTTAAGAAAGATTTCTATAATAGATATAATTTAAAACGCGCTGAGAATCATCGTTAATTATGGAAATGCCACTTGCCACAGGATTGATAGAAGCTGAGTTTGTGGCCAGACCGAATCGATTTCTTTCAAAAGTTCGAATAAATGGAGAAGTACACGATTCCCATGTTCCAGATCCTGGGCGATTAAAAGAATTGCTTTTTCCTGGTGCCAGAGTTCTCGTAGAACCCAAATCAGGGGAGCACCGAAGAACCAAATTTGCCACGGTGATGGTATATTCTGGTGATGAACTTGTTTCAATCAATTCGCAATTGCCTAATCGATTCGCCCGCCATTGCCTGGACAACTCACTCATACCGGAATTTAAAGGGTGGACAGTTAAAAAGCAGGAATACACATTTGGGAAATCTCGGTTTGACTTTTTATTGGAAAGAAATGGTCAGGAAAAACTATTGGAAGTGAAATCAGCAACGCTGGTTGAGTATGGAATTGCCAGATTTCCTGATGCAGTAACATCAAGAGGAAGACGCCATGTTCTCCACTTAGCTGATTCCATCACTTCTGAGCGTTCTGCTGCTGTTCTTTTCATAATCCAACGCTCAGATGCCACATCCTTTGAGCCCCACTGGGGAAGAGATCCTGAGTTTGCTCAGGCACTAAAGGATTCGGTCAGCCAAGGTGTGGAATTGGTAGTTTACACCACTATGCTAAGACCTGATTCGATGATTTTAAGATCCTCACTTCCTTATAACTTGGAGCATAAACATGCCTAGACCTCATTACACTATGCTGATTTTGTCCATATTGCTAGGGCTTATCATGACATGTGCAAATGAACGGCCTATCACGGGTGGTCCTGAAGACAAGGAAGCACCAGAGATCATTTTTAGTCTACCTGAAAATGAGACTGTTAATGTGGATCCCAATACTGAGATTTTGATCAAATTTAATGAACAGATGAAAAAATCTACCTTTGCCACCTCACTACAAATCTGGCCGCGACCACCTGGTGAATACGAAATAAAATCGAGCTGGACTTGGCTAAAAATAACCTTTAGTGAACCGCTTGACACCAATGAGACCTATCTCCTAACACTGGATAAAGGTGCTCAGGATCTAAGAGGCAACGGACTTGATGCCACCTACGTTATGGCTTTTAGTACGGGTGATGACTTAAACGGTGGACGTTTGACAGGGACAATTTCTGGTGCAAATGATATCAAAAAAAATGGTGATCTCCTGCTCTATCGTCAATTTGATACGGATCTTGGACAATTGAGACAAGAGGAGGCTGATTATGTCTTCCAACCAGATGAATCAGGTAATTTTGAGCTACCATATCTGGCTGAGCGTTCATATATGCTCTTTTATCATTGGGACAGAAATAAAAACAAGTTGATTGACGGTGATGACTATTTTGGAAGACCAGAAGTGGCCGCAGTGTGGGCTCGAACAGATAGTGTTCCCACCAGACATAAAATTTGGCCACAAGTTATCCCACTGGAAAGTCTGAAACTATTGGGTGTAACTCAGCTTGCTGATCAATTCATACAAGTTAGAGCCAACCGAATGGTATCAACAGAAGCTCTGGAATCGGTTGAACTCATCATTAATGATATCAAGATTCCAATTCTGGGAAGATCGAAAGTTGAAGAAGATAATTTTGCCATGCTTCTTGATGTCGCAGCTCCCCTGAACGATAGTTCGCAAGTTTGGATTCATAGTTTTCTGGATACCAGCGGCTACTTGTTGAACTCCGATACCCTCAGTTTAGTCACCCGAACTGATTTTGACACCCTGGCACTAAGTGCCATCAAGGTAGATTGGAAGCATGCAGACAGTTTTGATAGTCCAGCGCAGAATTCACAAATGAAGCTAAATTCAAACCTACCCCTGATTTTCAAATCAGATTCAGCATTCTCTCTGGTTGATAGTGAAGTAGATACAGTCAATTTAGCCGGTACAATAGAGAAAATGAATACAATGGAATGGGTCTTTTCTGCGGACACCTCCCTCGAGGATGGTAAAACGTTCAAATGGCAGATAGATACACAGTATCTTCACGCTCCATTGAATAGTTCTGAATTGGACAGCTTGATGTCAGGCAGCTTAAAAACTGTAAATCAGGATTCTCTTGGTAGTCTCAAAGTCATGCAATTGGACAGATTTGCATTGGAATGTCGTTTGACAGGGAAGGGTGTCGATCGTCAATTTCGCCTGAAACCTGCTGAAGCAGTTACCCTGGAGGGGTTACCAGCTCAATCATATTCCCTGGTTGCATATGCTGATGAGAATGGTGATGGACGCTATCAGAGCGGTGGCCTGGGACCTGCATCAAAGTCTGAACCTTTTTGGTTTTACTCGAATGATATAAAGGTGAGAGCTCGATGGGAAACTGATCTAGGAATCTGGTTGTTGCATGAATGAAACATTTGAATTCTACAAATATGTTGGTGCAGGAAACGATTTTATCATCTTTGAAAGTTGGGATGAGGAACTAGAATTTTCACCAGAACAGATCGTCGACCTTTGTGACCGTCGGTTTGGCATTGGTGCTGATGGTGTTCTTATTCTAACGCCAGATAGCTCGGCCGATTTTAAGATGATGTATTACAATGCTGATGGCTCACGAGGTGAAATGTGTGGGAACGGTGCGCGTTGTCTGGTGAGCTTTGCGAATCACATGCAGAGAGTGAAAACATCGGGTACTTTTTCAGCCGATGATGGAATTCATCAATTTAAAATCCAGGATGATCTCGTAGATGTTGAGATTATTGTTAATGGGGAATTACTCGATTGGGATATTCCCAAGAGAGGATGCGGATTCATAGATACAGGTGTGCCACATCTGATTGTCCCATCAGTAGATAGCGAGACGGAGAATCTTGATCCCCTTGGGAGAGAGATGAACTCGCATGAAGCCCACCCTCAGGGAACCAACGTCAATATCGTGGAGAAATTGTCTAAGTTCGTTAGGGTGAGAACATGGGAGCGGGGTGTCAATATGGAAACCCTGGCCTGCGGAACCGGCGCCGCTGCATCTGCAATTTTCGCACACCTCAAATGGGGCTTTGAATGGCCCATCAAACTTGCATTTCCTGGTGGGGACTTGGAAGTAGATCATCGGGGAAATCAGTATTGGTTAAATGGTCCTGCGCAATTAGTTTTCAAAGGTCACTTATCACTATCCAAGCTTCATCGTAAATAGAAGAAAAGGAGAGATATGTCTTTCTTTGCAGTCATAATGGCAGGTGGCGTCGGTAAGCGCTTCTGGCCCCAGAGTCGCCGGGCAACTCCAAAGCAACTTTTGCCAATAGCCGGTGACGAAAGCATGCTACGCATGACCGTGGACCGGTTGAAAAATTTTACATCCACCGAACAAATTCTCATTATCACAAATTCAGATCAGGAAAAAGCTATTCGTCTGGAATGTCCTGAATTACCAGAAGAAAATGTACTCATAGAACCTGAAGGAAAAAATACAGCACCAGCAATCGGATTGGCAGCCATTATTATTCAGCACAGGGATCCAGAAGCCGTAATGGGTGTCTTTCCAGCTGATCATTACATTGAGGATGTAAAATCTTTTTCCGAGTATATGCAGCAAGGAATTAAAATTGCCAACGAGATGAAGGGTCTGGTAACTTTTGGTGTGGTGCCAACAAGACCTGCTACCGGTTATGGATACATACAGTTTCATGATCGCACCAATCCTGATGAACCCATTTATGCTGTGAAGGCATTTGCTGAGAAACCCGACTTGAAAACTGCTGAGCTTTTTTTAGGAAGCGGTGATTTTTTATGGAATAGTGGTATGTTTGTGTGGCGAGTGGATAGCATTTTGCAGAGTTTTCAAGATTTTCTGCCAGAAATATGGGACAGTTTAAAAAATATTAAAGGTGCCATTGGTAGATCTGTCTGGGATTCAGTACTCACTGTGGAGTGGGCCACCTTGCGGAGCATATCTATTGATTATGGCATCATGGAAAAAGCCAGAAACGTCTATGTTGTCCGTGTAGATTTTTCATGGAATGATGTTGGATCTTGGGATGCTGTCCATGAAATGCATGAGAAGGACAAGGAAAAAAACGTTTCGAGGGGTGAAGTAATATTTCACGGCTCAGAAAATAATTTGGTATTTGCAGAGGGGAAAACTGTAGCCATTGTCGGTGTAGATGATCTGGTGGTTATTGACACCAAGGATGCACTGCTCATTATACCTCGAGGCCAAACCGAAAGGGTAAAAGAACTTGTGGATGGTTTCGAAAAAGAGAAAAGGGACTCGTTGCTCTAAATGAAGGCTGATCGCATAAGAGATGAATACGAATCTCTTGCTGAAAAATTAGGATACACCATCCGCTATGAAAAAGGTGACTTTAAGGGGGATGCCTGCCGTATCAAGTCAGAAAAGGTTATCATTATTAACCGCCACATCCCTGTCACACATCAAAATTATGCGTTTTCTCGCATATTCGCCAGTGAAGATCTATCCCAATTAAGCGTGCTCCCCGTTTTAAGATCCATGATAGAGGAAGTGAGTGCTGGTGCAGCGACACTTTTCGAGGGTGGGGAAGAAGATGCTTAGACGTGAAGAACTTTTGGTCTCCCTGGTTCTTATCATCATATTTTCAATATTGGGATACCTCGTGAACCAATTTCTGGGATTTGGTGAACATCCAATCATGGCCAACGTCGTTTTCGCAACAATCATCATCAACTTGTATCGACCTCTCCGCTCCCGGGGGCGCAAGCTGGTATTGCGTCTGATTGCATCCACCTACTATGAAAGAAACGTGAATTTCCGAAACATCCTGGACGATCTGGAGAAGGTAGAAACTTACAGAGAGATGCTGGATATGGTACCTGATACCCTGAAATATCTCTTTGAATCGGACATTGTAGCCCTTTTCGTGAGACGAAAGGGTGTTTTTAAAGTTGAATCTTCTATTGCGCCCAAACCCATTTTCCTGGATGGTATCACCCTTGATAGTGAACACGAAATTCTCAAAAAACTTTTTGATACTGACCACCATCTAGTGAATGTCAAATACAGTGTGAATGATTTACATACTGAAGCTATTGATGTACCTGCCATGGATTATCGGAGTTTCAAATTATTCCAATGGGCCATCCCCTTAAAAACTAATAATAGACTGGCTGGATTTATTCTCCTTGATAAAATGCCAATGGATATGCAAGCACGACGTTCCGGGACGCTCTTTAACTTTGTCGTGGATCAAATCGCAGTCTTGCTTGAAAAAAGGAAACTCTATCATCGCATCCAACTGGAAGCCCGCAAGCAGGAGGCACTCACACTCATTGCCACTGAAATGGCCGCCACACGAAATACGACCCGTATTTTTAACCTACTCTTGGACGAAGTGAATGCAATTGTTCCATTTGATGCCTGTGGTGTCTTCCTGGCCTCATCAGAGGGTGTCAATATTGAAAAATTTCTACAACGAGGTTATGATATCCGTCGCTTAAATCCCCTGAAATTGAAAATTGGTCGAGGTATTGTAGGAAGGGTAATCGCCTCGAAAAAGCCGATCTCCATTCCCGATGTCCGCAGGGAGAAAGATTATTTATCGGGAAGGACAGACTCCCGTTCTGAATTGTGCGTTCCTATTGCCGGCGGTTCCATTATTTATGGAGCAATGAATCTCGAATCCAATCGTGTTGCAGCATTTAGTGAGGATGATTTGGATTTTCTGCAGACCATTGCAACCCAGGCTGGTGTGTTGATGGAGCGTTACAAAGTTGACAAGCATGTCAACATGCAGAGTGGTCTCAGCGAGGATATGGCGAAGGCTGAAAGTATTCAGAAGTCACTGCTTCCAAATCAAATTCCCACACATGAAGAAGTCTCATTCGATCTGCGCTATATTCCTTGCCGGCAGGTGAGTGGTGATTTTTATGATCTATCCAGTAAGGATGAAGATGTATTCAATATTGCTGTCGGGGATGTGGTCGGTAAAGGAATCTCCGGTGCTCTCATCATGTCAAACTTTTATGCTGCATATCTGAATGAAACTCAGAAAAATCTTCCTCTCGCCACCCTGATGAGCAATTTGAATAAGTATTTGACCAATGAAACTGAACTTGACGAGCAGATTACCTTTTTCCTTTCAAAAATGGATGTTGATGAAGGTGTGGTTCGATATGTAAATGCAGGTCATCCTGCACCCCTGATTTTTCATGAAGATGGAACGATTGATCGTCTGGATCTTGGAGGTCCCTTACTTGGATTTGATCCTGAGTTCACATATGAAATGGGTGAGGTAACCCTGAAGCGCGGAGATTTGCTTCTCCTCTATACAGATGGGGTTACGGAAACGGTGGGAAGTGCTGGGCAGCTGTTGGATGAAAGTGGACTCATCAATGCTGTTCGCAGCCATCTGAATCAAAACGTTTCCTCCATTGCAAGCGAACTGGAAGAGAAACTCGGAAAATTTAACCGAAAATCTTCCTTTGAAGATGATGTTACGTTCATTGTAGGCCGATACTCTGGCATTCCTGCAGAAGTTGAAGATGGAGCTGCTTAAAGCATAAAAATATCGTTCCAATTGTTAACCCTGACAATATTACCCCAATTCGTTATAGATAGCCCACTCAGAGAGCTAAAAAATGTCTTGCGAATCCTCTAAATATGGAGATTTTTGGACGCTCAATAATTGAGCCGAAATTTTATTATTTATGCTTCTCTGGAACATACAAATAACCAGTTTTCATATCATGTCTCGTGGTATGAAAAATTTACTTATATACGCTTAAAAATATCGAGGAGTTGAGAATGAAAGACTATTTGACAAAGGATATCCGAAACGTTGCCATTGTCGGCCACGCTTCGTCAGGTAAGACCGCCTTGACTGAAGCCATGTTGTACTCTGCAGGCTTAACCACACGGATGGGGACCATTGCAGAAGGAAACACCAAATCTGACTATCGTCCAGAAGAGATCGATCGTCAGTGTTCAGTGGGAACATCATTGATGGCCATTGAATGGCAGGAAACAAAACTTAATATTTTAGATACTCCAGGATTTACAGATTTTGTAGGTGATGCCCTCAGTGCAGTGCGTGTTGCCGATACCAGTCTTATTGTTGTTGATGGAACTCATGGTCCCGAAATGGGTACCGAAAATATGTGGAATTATAGTAATGATTACCACATTCCCCGTACTTTTGTTGTTACCGGACTGGATAAAGAACATTCTGATTTTCACAAGGCGTTTGATCGTATCAAAGATTCCTATGGAAACCATGTAACAGCATTGCAGCTACCTGTCAATGAAGGCATTGGTTTTAACAAGATTGTAGATATTATCCGTAAAAAGACCCTGGTCTTCAAAGATGATAGTGGCAAGTACACCATGGAAGATCTTCCTGATTCAGTGACCGATGAAGTAGAGAGTATGTATACTGAGCTGGTTGAACAGGTTGCTGAGTCTGATGAAGCATTGATGGAAAAATATTTTGATCAGGGTGAATTATCAGAAGACGATTTACGTCACGGTTTACGTGAAGCCATTATCCATAAACAGATTTTTCCTGTATTCTGTACGGCATCCATACCAAACGTTGGAGCCTCACGTTTAATGGAGTTGATTCAGAAATATTACCCATCGCCAGCAGACATGCCAGCTGCAACAGCAGAAGATGGTACTGAATTACATGCAGATAACCCCAAAGAAACAGCTGCTCTGATCTTTAAGACCATGAGTGAAGCTCACGTGGGTGAATTGAGTCTGTTTAGGGTTTATGCCGGACAGATTACCTCGGGTATGGATCTGGCCAATCCGAACAGAAGCGGCAGTGAGCGTCTCGGTCATGTGTATTCAATTAATGGTCATGACAGAGATGAAGTTCACGCTATTAATGCTGGAGATATTGGTGCGACAGTAAAACTCAAGATATCACATACTGGTGATACGCTTTCCCATCCAAAAAATCCTGTGACATTGAAGGCTACTGAATTTCCAGGACCAAACATTCAGTTTGCCGTGATTTCTCTGGTCAAAGGGGAAGAAGATAAGATCAGCTCTGGTCTGACCCTGTTGCATGAAGAAGATCCAACCCTGCTTTATGAAGTTGATTCTGAATTACACCAAACAGTTCTTTCTGGACAGGGTGAATTGCAGATCAATGTAGCCTTCGAAAAGCTGAGAGAACGTTTCAAAGTTCAGATTGAGTTAGTTGAACCAAAAATCGCCTACCGAGAGACAATTAAGGGTAATGCGGAAGCCAGATATCGTCATAAAAAACAATCTGGTGGTGCTGGTCAATTTGCTGAAGTCATGCTAAGGGTTGCACCACTGCCACGTGGTGAAGGAATTGTTTTTGAAGAGACTTTGGTTGGACAAAATGTCGATCGTGTCTTCGTGCCTTCTGTAGAAAAAGGAATCACAGCAGCTTCACAGGAGGGCTTCATTGCAGGCTTCCCCATCGTAGATGTGAAAGCGACTTTCTATGATGGTAAAATGCACCCCGTTGATTCCAAGGATATTGCCTTCCAGATTGCTGGTAAAGGTGCTTTCCGCGATGCATGTCAACAGGCCAAGCCAACCTTGCTAGAACCCATTTTCGATGTTGAAGTTCGTGTTCCAGAAGATTATATGGGCGATGTTATGGGTGATCTGACTGCCAAGCGTGGTCGGATTCTAGGAATGGACGCTGAAGGTCATTATCAGGTTCTCAAGGCAAAAATTCCCCAGGCGAATCTCTTTAAGTATGCTTCAACCCTGCGTTCTTTAACTCAGGGAAAAGCCTCTCACAAGCAGAAATTCTCACATTATGCTGAGTTACCCAAGGAAGAAGAGACCAAGCTGATAGCTGCTCTAGAAGCTGCAAAAGAAGAGGAATAAATATAAGTGATCCCAAGTTCTCAACTTGTGATCGAGTGAATATCATAGAGCCGGAGCGTCGCTAAGTTATAGAGACGGTTCGGCTCTTCTCAACTCTGGAGTCATTATGGAAAAAATGTGGGCGCCATGGCGAATGGAATACATCAGATCCATCAAGCAGGTGGGTTGCATATTTTGTGATAAACCGAAAAACAATACGGACCGTGAGGACCTGCTTCTCTATCGAGGTGAGACTTGTTGCATCATGATGAACCTATATCCGTACAACAACGGACATATAATGATTGCTCCGTATGAACATTCTCACCTTATGGAATCTTTACCTGTCAATACTTTGACCGAAATCATACAACTGGCTCAGGAGAGTATGAAGATTCTCCGTGAGGAGTTCAAAGCTGAGGGCTTTAACCTTGGTTTGAATGAAGGTACAATTGCAGGAGCGGGCATCGCTGAACACATTCATTTTCATATCGTACCACGTTGGGCAGGTGATACGAATTTTATGCCAGTGACTGGGCACGCCAAGGTCCTGGTACAAGGGTTGAAAGAGTCCTACGATGTCCTAAAACCACATTTTGAAAAAATCAGCTTGTAAGCAGTTGACAGCCGATAGGGCGAAGTTTATATTCGCGAGCTTTTTAGAGATTCCGGAGTAGCTCAATGGTAGAGCGGGTGACTGTTAATCACTAGGTTGGGAGTTCAAATCTCTCCTCCGGAGCTTACAGAGGTAAAGATGCGAACCCTCGGTAATTGCATGTAATGATTTTATCGGGGGTTCGTGGTATAAGTATAGTATTATCTCGCCCTTATCACTATCCTTTGGATGGTTGATTTCAATCCCATCGATTAACAAATTTAGCACTGTTCGCCGGTCAGTTTTTGAAAAAGTGTCCCAAAGTTCATCGAATTCCTTGTAGATAGACATCAGGGTATCTGAGTTAGGTTTAGGCGATTCTTTATGAGAGATCTCCTTTACCAGTGATTCTCGGAAAGCAGCTTTCTCTTTCTGAAGGGTATGTAGTGTGCCAAGCTCTGTTTCAAGCGGTGTTGTGTCGTCGAGCGAGCCCTGTGCTAGTA
>JAERTG010000054.1 GCA_016845065.1 Fidelibacterota bacterium
AAACCTCTTCGATCAGCTCAATGAATCCAAAATAATTTATCCTGGTACCGATATGCGGGTTGTGTATGAGATGGGGGGAGGTGTTTGGTAGGAAGATGCTTTAGGTGTCACCTGAACTTCCCAGAAGTAAAGAGTTCTGAACTTAAACCATATGAACGACTGAAAAACAGAAGCATTGGCAACGTGGCAGTTCGGATCATGAAAGCTGCAACCATCCGGCAGTCAAAAGGTGACAGGAAAGGATTTCATATCTTTCGCCATCACCTGGCCACAACGCTTTTGGGGAATGGAGTACCTCAGCCTGTTATCAGCAGGGTACTTGGCCATACTTCGCCAGACTCCCTTGACCCATATCTAAGTGCAGATTTCCCGCAGTTGAAGGAATGCTCCATCAGCATAGAACATTTTCCTGTACCAAAGGAGGTGTTTTTTCATGAATAAATTCACTTCTTTTCTTGCGCCGCTCATGCAGGCATATGCTTTCTACCAAAAATCATCCGACCGTTGGAGTGAAGACTCGTCTTATAAAGCAAACCTCATTCTGTTTGATCGATATTGCAAGAAACAATATCCGGAAGCAACACTTCTGTCTCAGGAAATGGTGGATGGATGGTGCAATCAACGCGACACTGAATCCAACAATTCATGCAGATCAAGAATCAATGTTATTGTAAGTTTTATACGATACCTGAGAAAGCGCGGAAAAACAGATGTTTTTGAGCCAGAAATTCCAAGAAAGGAGCGATCCACATATATTCCCCATTCTTTTACAGATATTGAGCTGGAAAATTTTTTCTATGCCTGTGATAGCCTGCCTTCCGTATCCCACACCCCTGATCAACGTTCCAGGAAAATAACTATTCCTGTGTTTTTCCGTCTTCTTTACAGTAGTGGAATACGAACCTATGAGGCAAGAATGCTGAGGGTTGAGGATATCGACTTGTGCCATGGGATTATGAATATCCGTTATTCCAAAGGTCATGTCCAACACTATGTGGTACTGCACGACTCCATGCTTGAACTTTTGAAAATATACGATACCGCAATACAGGAGCAGTACCCTCACAGGACTTATTTTTTCCCTGCAAGAGGTGACACTTTCCATACAAGGCAATGGGTATATACAAACTTCCGGGAATTGTGGGATAAATACAACAGTTCTCATGCTACTGCATATGAGTTAAGACACCATTATGCCATAGAAAACATAAACCGCTGGACAGATGAAGGCTTTGGATTTGGTGCGAAACTGTTCTATCTCAGCAAAAGTATGGGACACAGCACAGTGGAAAGCACAAAATATTATTATTCCCTTGTTCCTGGAATGGCTGACATCTTGGAAGAAAAAACAGGAAGGGATTTCGATAGCATTTTGCCGGAGGTTGATTATGAAAAAAGCTACGAATGAATCCGTTATAATCGCACGCCATATCAATACCTTTTTGAATGATTATGTCCCTTCCCAAAAAAGCCGCAGCAGCCATACACTGAAATCCTATCAGTATGCACTGGCCTTATATATCCGCTTTCTTGAAACAGAAAAGGGAGTAAGTGCAGAAAGGCTATGTGGCGGATGTTTTAGCAGGATAATAATCGAGGAATGGCTGCAATGGTTGATGGAACTGCGTGGTTGCAGCCCGGAAACCTGTAACAACCGCTTGGCATCATTGAGGGTATTTTTAAAGTACCTGGGATACAGGGAAATCCTCCTACTGTATCTTTCTGAGGATGCAACAAGAATTCCACGGAAAAAGGAAGTACGCAAAAAGATAAAGGGGATGAGCAAAAAAGCAGTAAAAGCATTGTTAGCAGTTCCGGATTTATCCACAAAAGCAGGACGCAGAGATCTGGCACTTATAATTCTCATATACTCCACTGCCGCCAGAATGGATGAAATCCTGTCTTTAAAAATATAACAACTTCATTTGGGTGCGGAAAAACCGAATGTCACCGTCATTGGAAAAAGAAATAAAATAAGAACCCTGTATCTGCTGCCTAGAGCAGTTGCACATTTAAAAAAATATCTGAAAGAATTCCATGGTGATACCCCAACTCAGGAAGCTTATGTTTTTTACTCAAGGAATACCGGAGTACTTGGAAAAATGAGTCAGGCTGCAGTAAACAAGCAACTGAAAAAACATGCCAGAGCCGCACATGAAATATGTAATGAAGTGCCACTGGATCTTCATGCGCATCAGCTAAGGCACGCCAAAGCCTCCCACTGGCTGGAAGACGGCATGAATATCGTACAGATTTCATTTCTTTTAGGGCATGAACAGTTACAGACAACGATGGTATATATGAACATTACCATAGAACAGGAATTAAAAGCCCTTGCAACACTTGAAGATGAAAAGGACAAAAAGGTATCAAAGAAGTGGAAAAATGCAAAAGGTGGCCTTGCTAAATTCTGTGGTGTTAAGTCAATAAGAAAGTAAAAATAAAATCCATACCTTTTATTATCCAAACCAATAATTATCAAGCATCTACAAAAAAGGTTTGGATTTTATTTAGGTTTGGATAACGTAGGAAATCCAAACGTTTGGATTTCCTACGGCACAGTTTTTGTGTCCATTGTCTGAAAAAAATGCAGACTCAAGGAATAGACCTATATGCTGCCCTTCCTCTCCTATCAAAATATGTCGGCCATGCATCAATTAAAGAAACGCAGCACTATTTGAGATTAACTGCAGAATTCTTTCCCGACATACTGGATCAAATTAATAAGAAGTGTCAAGGGATTATACCATCAGTGGAGGTGAACGAAAATGAAACCCACTGATTTTTCCTACCACTTGACGAATTATTTGGCAAAGTATCTTCCTGGGATACTGGGACTCAGTGTTAACACAATTTCTTCATACAGAGATATGTTCACTTTGATGATCACCTTTTATGAGACTGTGGTTGCCATAAAGCCGGAAAAAATTACGCTCACAGATTTTACCGAGCTTCGAATGGTTAGATTTCTTGAGTGGCTTGAAAAGCAGCGCGGCAATTCAACATCTACTCGTAATGTACGGTTGGCTGCAATTCATGCCTTTGCCAAATATCTTGCAAAAGTTTACCCTGACTGCATATATGAGATGCTGAAAATACAGTCAATCCCATTCAAAAAGTGTCAAAAGAAATCTCCGGAATTTATCAGCATGGAAGCTATGACACTTCTTCTTTCTCTACCTGATATTGGCACAAAAAATGGCAGAAGAAATGCAACTCTCCTTAGTACAATGTATGACTCGGGCTGTAGAGTACAGGAACTTTGTGACTTGACTGTTGCAGATATACGGCTTGAGAAACCAGCTACTATTAAAGTCACTGGAAAAGCGAATAAAACAAGAATTATCCCTGTCATGGATTCGATGGCAAAGTTGCTGAAACAATACCTGAAAGAGTTTGGACTGCTGTCTCCTGAAAAAAGTAGTTTGCCTCTTTTTTCAAACAGCAGTGGAAAAAAACTTACTCGAAAGGGAGTTGCATACATATTGGAAAGGTATTTTTCTCAAGCTCAAAAAACAAACCCGGGATTATTTCCGAAAAAGATATCTCCACACTGCTTGAGACACAGCAAAAGTATGCATCTTCTTCAGTCGGGAGTTGATTTAATATATATTCGTGATTTGCTGGGCCATGTGGATGTGAAAACCACAGAAATTTATGCAAGAATTGACAGCGAAATGAAACGGAAAGCGTTGGAAAAAAGCATGAATATTACACCGGCAATTCAAGAGCCGATATGGCAATCGGATAAAAAACTGTTGGCATGGTTAAATAGCCTTGGGTAAATAATAATGGGAAGTTGATAAGGGACAATATAGCATCGGTGGTTGTTTTTTTTAGTCAACTTCCCATTACGGCTGACTTCTCATTACTTCTGGCGTGCACAAGACAATGAATCAAAATGGTGTCGAACTCGGTGGGTGTATTCCTGCTCAGGGCATCACACATCTGCAATGGGGTTTGCAAAGAAGTGTCCCTGTTTGACAACAGTCTGCCTAGATTCTCACCGGCATGCTTACGTCCTGAGAAAAATAGAACTATTTTCCTGTCATCAAGAATTGAGACAATGGAAGTGGTAAACATACCCGTTCGTTCAGGAGTTTCATTTTTATTTTCTTTAATCAGACTCTGGATTTTTATATTGGTATCGTCATTGTGAAAGATTTTTCCCTGAGCTGCCAGTTCTATCATCTTTTTGTATGCGGGCTTGAAGCTGTCAAGGGAACTTATGATGATATCCCATTGGGTAGAAGATGGTAGTGGAACCCCCAAGTTGCCCTGGAGGCTTTGTA
>JAERTG010000055.1 GCA_016845065.1 Fidelibacterota bacterium
TCTGCAGTTAATCTCAAATAGTGCTGCGTTTCTTTAATTGATGCATGGCCGACATATTTTGATAGGAGAGGAAGGGCAGCATATAGGTCTATTCCTTGAGTCTGCATTTTTTTCAGACAATGGACACAAAAACTGTGCCGAAGAAAATCCGAACGTTTGGATTTCCTACGTTATCCAAACCTAAATAAAATCCAAACCTTTTTTGTAAGTGCCTGATATTTAAGAAATATAAAAATAAAAGGTTGTGATTTTTTTCTCATACATATGATCTTTTTATCAAACGATAAGGAGGTTATACACATGAATATACAAAACTTACGGGATAATTATCCTAAACTCATTTCCTACATGGAAATCAACGGTTACTCAAAAATATACATTGACCGGTTCAAACGAGAGATAATTAAACTTTTATCGACGGATTCAAAGGGATGGTCATGCTATAAAGATGTATATCTTGAGTATACCAAAACGTCTTATTCTTATGACTATCTTCGTAATAAACGAACTATCATTGGAGCCATTGAGCAGTTTGATGTTTACAGCAGATACCCGGATGGAAGACGCAGGCATGAACTTTTCGAAAGGGGGTCCTATCCCTTATTATCATCGGAATTCAAATCCATCATCGATTTTTACTGTGAAGCAGGAAAGAAACAAGGCAAAAAACCTACTACCATCTACACAGAATCTCATAATGCATCCACATTTTTCCTATCCCTCCAGAAAAAGGGAATTACCAGCTTGCAAAAGATTACAGAAAAAACTGTGCTTTCTATATTTATGTCTCCAGATGAAACACAGCTCAGGAGCTGTTCTTACAAAAAAAATATTGCTGCAGTACTGAAGGCGTGTATTCCTTATCATCCAGAAATATGCCCTCGACTTTTGGCCTTTCTTCCTGCTTTACGAGAAACCAGAAAAAATATACAGTATCTTACATTGGAGGAAATCAAGAAAGTTAAGGGTGCACTTGCTGATAGTGAAAATCTACTTACGCGCCGTGATAGAGCTATTGGAACGCTTGCGTATCACACCGGACTTCGTGGCTGCGATATTGCGGGATTAACGCTTGACTGCATTGCCTGGGACAGGGATTTCATTTATATCAGACAGCAGAAAACTGAGATTCCTATTGAACTTCCTTTAACAGCAGTTGTAGGAAATGCCATTTATGACTATCTGACATTTGAGCGTCCCTACACAGAAAGCAGATATCTTTTTGTTTCCCAACTTAAACCATATGAACAACTGAAAAACAGAAGCATTGGCAACGTGGCAGTCCGGATCATGAAAGCTGCAACCATCCGGCAGTCAAAAGGTGACCGGAAAGGATTTCATATCTTTCGCCACCACCTGGCCACAACGCTTTTGGGGAATGGGGTTCCTCAGCCTGTTATCAGCAGGGTACTTGGTCATACTTCGCCAGACTCCCTTGAGTCATATCTAAGAGCAGATTTCCCGCAGTTGAAGGAATGTGCCATCAGCATAGAACATTTTCCTGTGCCAAAGGAGGTGTTTTTTCATGAATAAATTCACTTCTTTTCTTGCGCCGCTCATGCAGGCATATGCTTTCTACCAAAAATCATCTGGTCGTTGGAGTGAAGCCTCCTCTTATAAAGAAAACCTCATCCTGTTTGATCGATATTGCAAGAAACAACATCCGGGTGCTACACTTCTATCTCAGGAAATGGTGGCTGGATGGTGCCATCAACGTGACACTGAATCCAACAATTCATGCAGATCAAGAATCAATGTTGTTGTAAGTTTTATACGATACTTGAGAAAGCGCGGAAAAACAGATGTTATGGAGCCTGAAATTCCAAGAAAGGAGCGATGCACATATATTCCCCATTCTTTTACAGATGTTGAGTTGGAAAATTTTTTCCATGCCTGTGATAGCCTGCCTTCCGTCTCCCACACTCCTGAACAGCGCTCCAGGAAAATAACTATTCCTGTGTTTTTCCGTCTTCTTTACAGTAGTGGAATACGAACCTATGAGGCAAGGATGCTGAGGGTTGAGGATGTCGACTTGTGCCATGGGATTATGAACATCCGTTATTCCAAAGGTCATGCCCAACACTATGTAGCCCTGCACGACTCCATGCTTGAACTTTTGAAAATATATGATGTCGCAATACGGAAACAGTACCACCACAGGGCTTATTTTTTTCCTGCAAGGGGTAACAATTTCCATACAAGGCAATGGGTGCAGACAAACTTCCGGGAATTGTGGGATAAATATAACAGTTCTCATGCTACTGCATATGAACTCAGACACCACTATGCCATAGAAAACATAAACCGCTGGACAGATGAAGGATTTGGATTTGACGCAAAACTGCTTTATCTCAGTAAAAGCATGGGACACAGTACACTGGAAAGCACAAAATATTATTATTCCCTTGTCCCTGGAATGGCTGACATCCTGGAAGAAAAAACAGGAATGGATTTCGAAAGCATTGTACCGGAGGTGGATTATGAAGAAAGCGACAAATGAATCCGTTATAATTGCACGCCATATCAACACTTTTTTGAATGAATATGTCCCTTCCCAGAAAAGCCGCAGCAACCATACACTGAAATCCTATCAATATGCACTGGCTTTATATATTGGTTTTCTGGAGACAGAAAAAGGAATAAGTACAGAAAGACTGTGTGGTGAATGTTTTAGCAGAATAATGATAGAGGAATGGCTGCAATCGTTGATGGAACTGCGTGGCTGCAGTCCAGAAACCTGTAACAACCGCTTGGCATCTTTAAGGGCATTTTTAAAGTACCTGGGGAGTAGGGAAATCCTTTTGCTGTATCTTTCTGAGGATGCAACGAGAATTCCACGGAAAAAGGAAGTACGCAAAAAAATAAAGGGGATGAGCAAAAAAGCAATACAGGCATTATTATCAACTCCGGATTTATCCACGAAAACAGGGCGAAGAGATCTAGCACTTATGATTCTCATATACTCCAGTGCCGCCAGAATGGATGAAATCCTGTCATTAAAAATAAAACAACTTCATTTGGGTGCGGAAAAACCGAATGTCACAGTCATTGGAAAAGGAAATAAAATTAGAACCCTGTATCTGCTGCCTAAGGCAGTTGCACATTTAAATAAATATCTGAAAGAATTCCATGGTGATACCCCAACTCAGGAAGCTTATGTTTTTTATTCAAGGAATACCGGAGCACTTGGAAAAATGAGTCAGACCGCTGTAAATAAGCAACTGAAAAAACATGCCAGAGCCGCACATGAAATATGTGGTGAAGTGCCCCTGAATCTACATGCGCATCAGCTAAGGCACGCCAAAGCCTCCCACTGGCTGGAAGACGGGATGAATATCGTACAGATTTCATTTCTTTTAGGGCATGAACAGTTACAGACAACGATGGTTTATATGGACGTTACCATGGAACAGGAATTAAAAGCCCTTGCAACACTTGAAGATGAAAACGACAAAAAGGTATCAAAGAAATGGAAAAATGCAAAAGGTGGTCTTGCTGAATTCTGTGGAGTTAAGACAATAAGAAAGTAAAATAAAATCCAAACCTTTCATGCCCTAAACCATTTAATATCAGTCGTTTACAAAAAAGGTTTGGATTTTATTTAGGTTTGGATAACG
>JAERTG010000056.1 GCA_016845065.1 Fidelibacterota bacterium
ATCGATGAAGCCGTGACTGCAGATGTTGAATATACATACTATATCACTCAGATATTGGAAGACTTAAGTGAAACAATCCCATCCGAGTCTGTTTCTGCAACTCCTTGGGCTCCTGTATTCTATCCATTCCCATTCACAGAAGACTTTGAAGCTGTGATGGACAACCTCCTTCCATTTGGTTATCTAGTTGAAGAAATTGGCGAACCAGATGGCGGTCAATGGGAAGTTGGAGATAGCACATACTTTGAAGGAAACTCCTACAATTACTGGTCACCACCAGGTGGAAGCCAGTTTGCAGGTATTGATGATGATGGTTGGGGTTCTGGTGTAAATGGTAACGAAATCCTGTGGACACCATGGGTAGATTTCGCTACTGCCGTGAATCCTCAGATTCAATTCAACTATACAGTTCAGGGTGGCAACGGTGGAGCATTCCTCGTCTTTGACGGTGATGAAGCTGTAGTTTACCCACTGGAAGATTCACCAGCTGAATGGTCAGGTGTTCTATTCAACCTTGGCGAGTATGCGGGAGATGTCGTCCGTTTTGGTTTCCATTATGATGATGGTGGCTTTTGGGCTTATGGTATGGGTGTTGACAACATTACTGTTGAAGAAGCACCACTACCTGGAACCATCACGGGTACAGTAACAGATATCGATGGTAACGCCATCGATCATGCTGATGTACACGCCATGGGTCTGTTCGCCAGTGAAGGCGCAATGACAGACGCAGCAGGTGTTTACACAATTACTGTTCCTGCCGGTGAATATGACGTTGAAGTTATGCGCGTCAATTATCATTCAGCATATGCTGAGATGGTAGCTGTTGCTGAAGGTGCTGCAACAACTCTGGACTTTGTTCTGGAAATGTATCTGCCAGAACCTCAGAACCTCATGGCTTATCCCGAAATGGCTGATACGACAATCGGTCTTATGTGGGCACCACCGCTTCCAATGGGTCGGGTTGCCTATGATGATGGATCCTATGAAGGTTTCGTAACTCCAGTAAGTCCTTCCACTGCTGACAACTTCTTTGCTGCTCACTTCAAAGCTGCTATTAGTCCAGGATATGCGATCAATGAGGTCTCTGTTCTGTCTACAGCAACTGGTGCTGAATCAGCATTTGAAAGTATCTCAGTAATGGGATCTGATGAAATGGGTCTACCAGACTTTGACGATGTTCTATGGACATCTGCTGGTGAGGTCGCAGCTCTGTATCCTGAAGCTGCCTGGGATTTCTATCCAGTTGGTGTAACACCAGCTGAACATGATTTCTGGGTTGTTATCGAATGGCCTATTGGAAATGAGTTTGGTCCCTATATCGGTCATGATGATGACACGTTCATAGGAAACTCAATCTGGTCCAATGCTGCCGATACATCAGGTGCACCTGCATGGATTATGGATCCAGGTACATTTGCAATTCACGCTTACCTCGCTGAACCTAGTACAGGTCGTTCCGTCGTCCTCCATGGTTCTGAAACTGTGAACGTTGAGAAACTTGGTGCTCCAAGAGAACTCAGTGTTAAACAGGATATTGTTACTGCAGGAAGCGTTGAAGGTCCTACGATTACAACGGTTGGTCGTGAACTGCTCAACTACAACGTGTTTAGATCACTGGATCCAATGGCTTTTGGTGATGCTTATGCAAACGTTGCTGGTGAAATGTTCAATGATGATGACTTCGAATTCGATACCCAGTACTTCTATGCTGTAAGTGCTGTATACGATCTTGGTGAATCAGATTATTCAAACGTGGATGCCTTTACTTTTTGGTCACCACTATATCTGCATCACTACGAAGACTTCATGTATCCAGATGCAACACCTCTCGCGGATATTGGCTTTGTCTCCGATGATGGCGCCGGAAATGCCGCTGCTAACTGGGGCATAACCCAAGAAATGTTGCATTTCAGCTGGTCACCAACTGCCACTGATTTCTATCAGACTGTGACATCACCAGACGCTGACTTTACTGGTGCTACAGCTGCTAGAATCTCATTCTATCTCAACTTTGATGATTATGATGATGGTGATAATGGTACCTTAGACTTCTCAGCCTCTATCTCAAATGATGGCTTTGTAACTGAGACCGTTCTCCTGGCTCATAATGATTCCATTTTTGGTAATATTGATGACTATATGATCTTCAATGTTTCCGATGTAGCTGCTGGAACAGCTGGATGGCAACTGCGATTCACTGTTGAGGGTGCCACATCATTTACCATGGATAATCTGTGGATTGATGACATCATGGTTGAGTCAGATGTTTACCCAGGTCCAGGAGATTTCAGTCTTCTGTCACCTGCTAACGATGATAATGTTGTAATTACATCTGCTAACGTTGCCACTGGTTCACTGCTTTTTGCCTGGGAATCTGCTGGTGATGATATGATGTATGGTGTTGAATTGACTGGTACACTTGGAAGTGTAATCATTCCTTTCGATACATCTGCAACTGAAGTTCTGATTCCTTATTCAGTTCTTAGTGCTGCCTTTGAGTTTACAGGCACCACCGGTGTAACTGGAACCTGGGATATTGTTGCTTATACTGAAATGTATGATACCTGGTCATTAAATGGACCATTCAATCTCACTATCGGTACAACAGTAGGTACAGACGATACATTTATTCCAGATGTATTCGCTCTCTATCAGAACTATCCGAACCCCTTCAACCCGGTTACTACAATAACCTATGATATACCAGAAGCCTCTGATGTGAGACTTGTTGTCTACAACCTTGTAGGACAACCAGTAAGCGTACTTGTTAATGGTTTCCAAAACCCAAGTCGTTACACATTAGCATGGAATGGTCTATCAGACGCAGGTTTGCCAGTATCTTCAGGTATCTATGTATACCGCTTAGAAACTGACAGCTATGTGAAAACCATGAAGATGATGTATCTGAAATAAAATACATCTCTCCGATAAACTGCAAACAGCCCCTTCTCGGGGCTGTTTGTATTTTGGGGAGGCTTGAATACGAATCGTATTTGAAGCTAGACTAATTCGCCTATACATCATGTTTTCTGTTTCTTGATCCAAATCAAATAGTCATAGATGATTAGCAAAAAGGGATTGGTTTGTTCTGGCCTGGTAACTACCTTCGCTCCGTGAAATATTTCAGCACCATACTTGTGATGATGATCCTGGTAACCAGCAGCTTTGGCAATGCTACATTGAGTAGCTTTAGCGGTTACTCCGATGCATCGCGTATCATTATTCAGTGGAACACTTCTGCAGAACATGGTCTTGATGGGTTTGAAATTCAGCGCAGTACTGATGGTCATACATTTTTCGAAATCGGATTCTTGCATGCCCAGGGCCAGGGAAGTGGTTACACCTTCATTGATGACTCCATTATTGCTAAGGTGGCAGGACGTAACTATTTCTACAGGCTTAAAATCAAGGACATGAGTGGTAGCTCTCAGCTAAGTGATGTCATCACTATTCAATCAACTCTTGATGTAGTACCACGAACCTGGGGATCATTAAAAGCACTCTTCAAGTAAAATCAACTCACAATTGGAAATATGAATATCCGCTCGTGCGGATTTTTTTGTATTATGGGGCTAAAGTATATTGCGACTCGCGGAAAGTCGAATACTTGAAGAGAACAGTTCGAGATTTGATCTGAAACTTGTTAATTGAATAATGCAATACATTAATAGAAGCAAGGAGTGAAGTAAAAACCTATCTACCATCTGCCTGGGTGGGTCTGCATTAGCTATTTTGACTATGCGCAGGGATGTTATTTATTTCAGTATATTGAACTCGATCTAAGAACCTGGAGGCTTTGCTTAATGACACTCCAGAATGGTGCGCGCAGGTTCCGTGAGGTATCGATACCCATTGTAAAGAGTGTAGAGGCCATAGATGATGACAGATAGTGCTGCGAGCTGTGTCATGATATGACGGAATTTTAGTTTTTTAAAGAGCCCCACAAAAAAGCCCAGACTGAAAAGTGCGGGAATAGTGCTTAGTCCAAAAATGAACATCACAAGCGCACCATAGATGGGGCTGGCTGTACTGGCGGCAGTGATAGCAAAGAAATAGACGAATCCACAAGGCAACAAGCCATTGAGCATCCCCAATAGATAAAATCCCAGAAGAGATTCACTTTTCAGAAGGCTCTTAAATGTTGTCTGATACCAACGAGAACTTGCAAACGAAGTCTCAAACAACTTAAGCACATGTAGTTTTCCCAGAAGGGAAAGACCAGCAATAACCATGGCTACCCCTGCCACAATCCACAAAATACCGTTGGTTGTATTATTGAAAACAACTACTCCACCAAGGATTCCAAATACAGCTCCCAGCACAGAATATGTGGTGACCCTACCCAGGGAATAGAGCAAATGTGAGATAGCCTGGGCTGTCTTGTTCCGTTCTTTTTCAAGTGAAGCCGTTGAATAGGCGATGACAATCCCACCGCACATGCCTATACAATGCCCAAAAGATCCCATAAAAGCGATAGTGATAATGGATATAAGATTGACGGTTTCCACTATTGCCCCACGAGCTGCTTACGGAAATTCAAATTTGCCATGGTCTCACCCTTTAACATGGCTTGCTGCATGTCACCAAAAACGATGAGATCCTCCCGATGTGTCCTATAGGCCCCAAATCCGTACGACATGGGGGTTTGATCCGTACGGCTATACCATGCAAGCCTTCCATCAATCCACTCGCCAGAGGGTAAATCCACTACCCAAATGCTTGCCTCATCCTTGAAGGGTCTTGCACTTAACCAGGCAGCCATACATCCATGATCATCAAAAAACCAGGTTTTACCATCAGCTGCTACAACCTGGGAAGCAAAATTCAAATCATTGATGAGCATTCCGCATTCACTACACTGAAATTTACCTGAAATCATCGTAACGAATTCCTTATTCGAATTACCCTCATGCACAACCGTCATCTGCTGGGATTTTCCCAACAGAGAGAAAATGGAGATGATGACCATAATCAGAATCAGGATGACTAATATTGGTTTGACGGTTTTCATAGATTACCCCCAGATACTTCCACACATTGATTAAGTCTATTCCTCAGTCGTATAATCCAGCTCAGTGGAAAGTCGGTATCTCATGACCCGATGATGCTTCGTATCTGCAATGTAGACGACACCAGTACCATCCACAGCAACGCTGCGAGGTCCATTCAGAATATCGGCCACCTCTACCTGATAGGTCGTATCTCTATCGATGTATTCATAGTCGGATCCAATCAGTATGGAATCAAGAAAAGTAGAGTCCACCAGGACACGATTCATCCCAATGTTGAAGGTGAATTTTCCAGAGGGATTAAACTGTTGAATGCGGTCATGACCTGTGTCAGCGATGTAAATATTTCCCAGAACATCAAGACTCACATCAGATGCCATCTCATAACGTTCAATTTCCATAATCTCATCTTCACCGTATTCAAACCCAGAACTACCACCAACTTTATGGACACTGAAATTTTCACCCCACTGTGTATAAAATAAGGCATCATCTTTTCCACGAGTCATACCGCGAGGATCATTCACGGTCCCATTACCTGTTCCCGGTGAAACAGCCCGGCTACTAATTCTGCCACTATGAACCAAAATTTGGTCACCCTCTCCAGTCAATAGGAGAGCCACTGGTACATACTGAAGTTCCAGGATCGCATTTGAATTAGCATCAGCAACGAAGCACTTATCTCCAGTGCTACTGATCCCAGTAAGTTGGACGTTGACCGGATCGATAAAATGACGAGCGATCTCAATGGCTTCTAGACTATCTCTGGCATCCCAAAAAAGCCGGGGTGACAACCAGTAGTCAAGATTATCATCAGACCAGCCAATAGAATCTATCGTCCAGTTTTCATCTTGCAGGGCATTGATGGAATCAAAACCAACCACCCAAAGAAGAGTTCCGTCTGGTGATTCAAGTCTAACGCTGGTCGCCATAGAATCCACGCCAACATTGTTCAGGTATTGGTTCCATACCATGAGTCGATTGCTGCTATCTGCAATGAAGAGGTTGAGTCGATCGTCCTGATGAATGGCATAGGGATAAACATCACTACCCGATTCATCTACAAGGTTTGCCAGTGCTCCGAAATCGTTCCCATAATCATCGGCGCTAATTTCAGTTCCAGAGGTACTAAGGACGTGGATTGAGGGTTGGTCATGATCAGCGACGAAGACATAGCCATCTGTCCCTATAACAATATCCCAGGGACTGGAGAAGGCGTAACCATTCGCTGCATCCCAATCGGGGCTGATGCGGATATAAGATGTGTCCCCTGCACCAAATACTGGATCAAATTCAACGGTTTCAGTCGGCAAATCCACCTTAACCCCACATGCTGTGATGGCAATGACCAGCAGGCAGAAAGACAAATATTGTTTCAGGGACCGCATTAGAATGACCAACCCAGACTGATATGTTCAGAACGATTTAAATCGGACATATCTGCATATGAATAACCGAACTTGAAACCAGACCATTCGATACCAAGACCAGCTGTCCAGGATCGGACTTCATCACTAAAGTGGTAACCGCCTCTCAAAAATAGCATACCATAGAATCCATATTCAATTCCAAGCGAGATGTTTTCAGCATTGTCTACGGGGTGATTGAGTTGAATGGAGCTGGTCAATTCCTGGTTTGGCGATTGAAGCCACTCATGGGCAACACCAAGACGAAAAATGGTAGGTGGTGCAAAGGATTCGTAATCTGCTTCGGTTGAATCCGTGTCTGCATACTTTCCATCTGGACCTGCAGGGGATCCAAAGTTTAACAAGGAGACTGCAAAGCGTAAATCTTTATAACCAGTCCGATAGTAAGTCCCCACATCCACAAGCACACTCCGCATACTCAAGTCAGCCAACTGTTCCTCTACAAGCTTGGTAGTGAGCCCAAATGAAAAGCGGTCCGTCATTCTCAGAGCGTAGGTGAGACCCAATTGCATGTCACCATAATTAAAATACTCACCGGTTCCGTCAGGTTGGTACTCAGTAGTGATTTCAGTTGGTGGGGCATACAGGGCCAGAGCGCTTAAGCCAATATGATGCACACGCCCAAATTTCCATACACCAGCAAAGGTACTTAACTGAAAATCTGCGATCCACTGACTCTGATCTACTAAAATATTTATGGTTTCATCAACTTGAGCAGCCCCTGCAGGATTCCAGAAAAGACTGGAAGCATCATTGGCAATGGCTGTATAAGCCCCTGCCATTCCATGTGCCCTGGCCCCAATACCTATTTTCAGGAATGAAAAGGAGGATGTACCAGCACGTTGTCCACCCAGGCTAGGGAATAGATTCCCCTGAGCACCCAAAAACTGGGCTGATAAGAGCAGAGTTAATATGATGAGTCCACGGCGCATTAAAATCTCACACTCATCCCTAATTCCACAGTTCTGGGGATGGAATAGCGGCCGGGGTTATAATTCGGATCAGGTCTGTTTATAAAACTATAAGAATAAATTTCACCCGGATCGTACCCTTTCCCAGTAAATGGGTTAATACTATTTGGGCGTTTCACATTGAAAAGATTTTCTATGGTACAGTAGGCTTTTAACTGGAGATTACTCATTTGAAAATATTTATTTAATTTCAGATCAACAGTTGTAAAGGGATCGGCAGTTTCAGAGTAGGGTGTGTCGCTCTTAGACTGACCCTCGTAATAGAACTTTCCGTCCTCTTCTCTTATCGTGATGTTTTCCATGCCAGTATAGCGGCGCCCAGCCTGGTACTCAATACGCGCTGAAACACCCCAATCTTTGGGTAGTCGAAGTCCAAACAGGTGGAGCTCGTCCTTCCTGCCAACATTAAAATGTAGATTGGTGAAGATGCTAAATGGCTGATCCCATCTCAAATAATTCTCACCAAGAGGTTTTTCATCAAGGCGCCCAGCTTCCACAAGGAGGTTGTCCAGAGGAGTAGAACTTTTACCAGTCGTAAAACTATAACTCATATTAGCATCGGCAGAGAAAAACTTGGCAAAACGTCGCTTAAATTTTACTTCAATTCCGCGTGAACGGGCATAATCCATATTAATGTAGATGAGATAAGAGAGATGACCATAACGAGGATTGAAAAGGGTGACTCGCTGGCTGGTTTCGTAATCAAACATATCCTTATAAAAGGCTTTGATCTCCAAGACCTGATTGGCATCGAATTTATGCTTTACACCAATCTCATATGCTACTGTAGTTTTGGGAGAAAGATTGGGATTACCAAATAGCTGGTAGGTTGCTTCAGCCGAGGAACGCAGCTTTGCGTAAACATAATTAAAGGTCGGTAGTTGTGAAAAATGACCATAGTTGAAATACAGGACATCAGAGTCTGTAACCGGGTGAGATATTCCCAATCGCGGACTTAAATGTCCCTTAGCTCTAGCATCTGCAAATTCAAATGTCTCAGCATAAAACTTTGCTCTCGCTGCATCCGTTATTGTTAAAACAGAGCTATCAGCTACAGCCTCTTCCAGGTATTTTCCTGGAAACCAATAATCGTAGCGAATACCCAGATTGGCGATCATTCCATCAAAGGTGATACGATCCTGCAAATAGAAAGAACCATAATCAGTCGTCACATTAAAGAAGTCATAATTACGACCGAGACCAGATTCTCCTAACCAGGGTGAATCAATATCGATGACCTGCAGCTCGGATTGCTTGTGATCAAATCCAGCTTTAAAGCTGTGACGTTTGGATGGTTGATAGTTGATATCCCCATCAATAGACAGGTTGTCTGAATAGTAATCGTACCAGTCTGCAGCATCACCATAATCCCAGAACTCGTCTCCATAAGAAATATCGATCTCACCATCAATTCCCAGCAGATAATAATTGATGGGTTCTGTATCCGTCGTCTGCTGATATTCTGTCCAGTGTTTGTTTTGAACAGCAGAATGATTATTTGTAAAAAAACGACCGATAGTGATTTCATAAAAGAGTTTTGGTGAGAGTGTATGGGTATACAGCAGCGAGCTAAGGATGGACTCCTTGGTAATGGTGTTGAAATTGTTCAGAATGTTTTGATATCTGTATGGGAAACCCCAGCCCTGGTTGATGTTTAGCGAATAATCATATGAGATACTCAGTTTCTTCTGACTATTTATACGCCAGGTCAGTTTGTAGAGACCATGCCAATCATTATGTTGTCGAGTTGCCAGGTCTTCCATCCACGATTGTGAAGGGGCTAAATTATCAGCTGTTGGCAGATATGAATCATTGAGGTGCATATAGCCATTGAGGAAAAAACTAAACTGACCCGGTAACTTTAGGCCAATAGCATGCAAGGCTCGGGTGAACACTTCTGGACCACTTAGGGTAAATTCAACTCTGTCCTTTGTGTATGCCTCCCAGGGTAACTCCTGCAAACCAAAATGATCACTGGAATATGAGAATGTCCCATGGTAGTCCTCGGACCCTTCCTTGATCCGAATATTGATAATACCGGACATGGCCTGACCATATTCTGCATTAAATCCACCTGTTATTACCTCGAGTTCATCGATGGCATCAACATTCAAGTAAAGGTTGTTGGCACTTCCTGAGAGTGGATCTTTTACCGACATCCCATCTACAATAAACATGGATTCGTCAACACGACCACCCCTGATATGTATTTCGTTATCCTGGGAAGTAATACCTGCCTGCTCAGCAAGGACATCTCCAACATTTTCCACAATATTCATTTTCAGGTCATCAGATGTGAGCCGGACACTGGAAGCAGTTTGATCGATTTCAAATAGAGGTCGTTCACCCTCAACAACCACTTCCTGACCCAGGGCCAGGGTGGTTTGCTCCAGCTCGATTTCCACAAAGGCTGGCTCAGCTATGGTGACGATGGTATTGGTTTTAAGAACAACCTTATAGCCAATCATAGAAAATTCAATGTC
>JAERTG010000057.1 GCA_016845065.1 Fidelibacterota bacterium
TTTCAGATCCACTGACGGAGGTGATACCTGGACCATGACCAATGGTTTTGAAGGTCCGGGATCCCATTATTTTTATGGTGCCAGCATTGCTCCATCAGCCAATCAAACCGATCTGGTTTATGTGGGTGGCTCAGGTTATTCCAGTCCGGGCGTTTTTAGAAGTACGGATGGTGGCCAAAGCTTTGAAGCCTTTGCAGAAGGATTGCCCAGCACCATGGTGTTCAGAATAGTCTTGAATACTAACGACAGCCTGCTTTTCGCAGCAACGGAAGTTGGAGCTTTTGTGTGTAAAACCTGGGAAGCCCAATGGTATGCACTTGCGGATGATGTGATTCCTGATCAGACCTTTTGGTCGGTTGATTTCATCGATACCCTTCAGTTAGTTCGTTTTGCTACCTATGGCAGAGGGGTATGGGATTTCGAATTACAACCAGAGGTGGAAGCCAGTTTTGTGGCTGATCTGACCTATATCTATACCAATGAATCAATCAACTTCATGGATTTATCCAGTTACCAACCGATGACCTGGGAATGGAGCTTTGAAGGAGCTATCCCTGCCACATCCACCGATCAGCATCCCGCTGACATAGTGTATCCAACGGCCGGTGCTTATGATGTACAACTCATAGTCTCCAATAGCTACAGCAGTGATACCCTGCTCATGGAAGATTATATCAGTGTAGGCACTGTCTCCATCAAAGATGAGGTAGAGCCATCAGGCAAGCTTTATCCAAATCCGGCTTCTGATTATGTATGCTTAGAAACTACCTATGACTGGGATCAGCTGCATCTCTTATCAGCTACAGGCCATACCGTCAGAACACTTAATACGGCAGCCAGGAAAGCTGAAAAAATTAAAATTGATCTTAAAGGACTTGCAAGTGGGCAGTATTATGTGAAAACCATTTCAGGTCAGAAAGCCAGGGTTTATACCTTACTGAAGAAGTAAAGGATAAGGTCCAAAAGCCTATTGATTTAATCAAGTACGACCTGATCTGTCAGGCGGATATCTTCCGAAGAGGATCCGATATAAATGGTGAAACTGCCGGGTTCAATACGTCGTTTCATATTTTTATCCAGTATTTCCAGATGTTGTGGCAGCAAGCTGAAATGGATCTCTTTACGCTCTCCGGCTTCCAAATGAACTCTTTTAAAGCCTCTCAACAGCTTTTCGTAACTGACCACTGAAGCATAATCATCCCGAATATACAATTGCACCACTTCATCTCCTGCTATTTCTCCGGTATTCTCCAGCAGGAAGCTTATACCAATACTATCGAAATCGACGCTTAAGGTCTTGGGTATAAGTTGTAGATCTTCATAGGAAAAACTGGTATAGCTTAAACCATAACCAAAGGGGTATAAGGGACTGTTGATTCTTGTTCTTCCAATGGGCTGCTCTCCACCCTGGCCTTTCTGTGAGCTTCTTTTGTGAGGAAAATTCATGGGAATCTGACCTACAGTTCTCGGAAAGGTGATGGGCAACTTTCCACCGGGATTGTAGGAACCGAACAATACTTCGGCTACAGCAGTACCTCCATATTCTCCTGGGAACCAGGCTTCAACAATGGCTGGAATATGTGCATCCATCCAGTTGATACTCAGCGGTCTGCCATTGATTAAAACAGCGACTACGGGTGTGCCGGTTTCATAAACTGCCTGAATGAGTTGCAGTTGGTTTCCGGGCAATTGCAGGGAGGTTCGGGATTTGGATTCACCAACAGTTTCTTCATTATCACCCAGGGCGATGAGTACTAAATCTACCGCCTTTGCTTTTTTTACAGCCTCATCGATTATGGCCTGTTGGTCTTCGGCAGGAGCCATCTCATACAACTCATTTTCCGGCCAAAACTCATCGTAGTGGTCGCAACCCTTGGCATAAATAACTTCCATCTGATGGCCGACATGGTTTTGTATGCCTTCTAATACGGATACCACATCAATATGGGAAGGCCCATAACGGCTAATGGAGTGATTGATGGACTTGGCATTGGGGCCACATACCAATATAGTATGGATGTTTTCAGCTTGTATGGGGAGGGTTTTGTTCTCATTTTTTAAGAGTACAATGGATTCTCTGGATGCCTGTAATGAAATGGCTTCAGATGATTTGCTGTGGACCAGACCATCAGCCAATTCAGGGTTGTCAATATAAGGTTCATCAAATAAACCCAAAATAAATTTCACCCTTAGAATATCCCTTACCCTTGCATCAATAATATGCATAGGTATGTGTCCTTCTGCCACCAGTTCCCTTAAGGGGATTACAAAATCTTCAGGTGGCGAAAAATTGGTTCTGATGTTCAAGCCAGCCATAACAGACTGATAAACACTTTCCTTAAAGTTTTCAGCCACATAATGACGTCCTTCAAGACCACCTACGGCCCAGCTATCGGATACCACATAGCCCTGAAAACCCCATCTTTCTCTGAGTAATTCAGTCAGGAAATAATGACTACCACTCACAGGTATGCCGTTGTAGTCATTATAAGAGCTCATCACTCCGAGAATACCGGCATCTGAAACAACCTTTCGAAAGGGTTCCAACAGCAACTCGTGCATGGCACGTTCTCCGATATGGGGATCAGTTCTCACCTCCCCATCTCGTCCGCCTTTGGGTATGCTATACACTGCATAATGTTTGGCGGTGGAAGCTACACCTTCCGATTGTAATGCTTCGACCATCTTAAGCCCGTAGGAAGCTGCCATAAAGGGATCTTCACCGTAACATTCCACGGTTCTTCCCCAACGAGGATCTCTGGCCAGGTCAAGAATAGGTGAATAGATATTGGTGTATCCCAAACTTTTAGCTTCGGAACCTGTAATATGACCGATTGATGAAACCAAATCTGTATTCCAGGTACTGCCAACACCTATTTGGGCAGGAAAACTTGTAGCCCCTTTGTGACATAAACCACGGATTCCTTCGTTGGTAAAGTCTACGGGGATGCCCAAACGGGTTTCTTCCACAAAAAAACGTTGAACTTCATTGATAGCTCTGGCATGAGTAGAAGGAGGCCATGAATAGGGGGATTGAGCTTGGTCATGGTAAGCCAAAGAATTCAGATGTTCATCGATATTCCCAATGCCATCCTTCAGCATCCCATTTTTCCAGGATTCTTGGGGTAGAGCATCCTGGCTTACCCTCTTATATCCATATAAGGTGGCCATCTGAGCTGTTTTTTCATCAATCGTCATCCGGGCCAGCAAGTCATTAATCCTTGCCTCCAGCGACTGCGCCTGATCTTCATAAACATCCTTGTTTCCGTTTTTATTAAGATCAATCCAATCATCAAAATAAATGGGCATAGGATTGCCTGGATGTATAAACAACTGAGCTGATACCTGCAAACTAAGGCTTAAGAACAGCAGAGAAAGCAGTTGGCCAATAAAACTATGCATGATTCTGTTTTTATGGTAAAAATAGGGCATTGCCCGGATTATCACCTTTCGAGCAAATTATAATTTTTAATGAATGTCGGAGCATTCGTATGCTGAGTGCTGCGATTGGTAGAGCCTGTTAAGCCATTCATATATTAGAATGATTATATTCTACTAAGGCCTTCTGTATCACAGGCATTTTTTTTAATTTTATGCACGTAAAATGAGACCCTTGGGTTTTATTTGCATTTTTTGAACCTATTCAAATTCTTTGAAAGGAAAACATTAACGCGGGCTATGGACCTGTCCGGCAGGCCCCTCAAACCCGGTTGAAGAATAGAGGCCCACCTATTCGAAGTGTTTGCTGTTGAATGAATAATGTAATATTATGAAAGTAAAAATGATTTCTAAGTGGGCTGTAAGCCTGTTTATGTCAGCCATTAGTCTATCACTAGTGGCACAAAGTGAAAGTGGTATTGATGCTCAATTCCGGGGAATGCAACGTGATGGAGCCTATACCACCCAGAACCCGGATGCAGATTGGGCAAGCAACACCCCACAGCTTCTGTGGAAGAAAAACATAGGCTCAGGATTTTCTGAAGTAGTCGTAAAGGGAGATATTCTCTATACAACCATGGCAGAAAAAATCGATAGCCTGAGTGGATTTGAATACCTGGTGGCCTGCAATGCTTTAAGCGGAGAACAGCTATGGAAGGTAATCCTCGATTCCATCTTCATCGACGTGGATGGTTGGGGAGATGGCTCTCGTTCAACACCTGTTGTGGATGGATCTTTGATCTACAGTTTAAGTGCCAATGGCAAATTAACTGCCAGCAACACTAAAAATGGCAAGCAACACTGGCAACGCGACCTGGTGAAAGAATTTGAAAGCATGCGGCCGCGATGGGGTTTTTCCTCTTCTCCTTTGGTTTTCAAGGATCAACTCATCGCTGAGGTGGGAGGTAATGACGGAAAAGCATTTGTAGCTTTCAACAAAAGCAATGGTGAAACTTTGTGGGCATCCGGACAGGGTGCTGCCGGGTATAGTTCGCCAATGACCATCAATATCGAGGGTGAGGATCAGTTTCTATTTTTGAATGGAAGCACCCTTTGGTCATATAATGTTGATGGCGATACCCTTTGGACCTATGCCTTACCCTTCAGGGGGCTGACCGCTATCCCATTGCAGATA
>JAERTG010000058.1 GCA_016845065.1 Fidelibacterota bacterium
GTCTGGAAGCCAATCATCATCGTTTTCACCAAGCAAAAATAAGGTACTATCGATATTTATCAAGCTGGAACATCGTTTATGGGTGAACCCCAGCAGATATCGACTACTGCAAGCCTGTTTTAACGTGGTGAACCGCCGAAAATTATCCCGCCGAAGGCAAACACAAGGTGTCGGGACATGGGGATTGACTGAGCGTCACCCCTGCGGGATTCCCTCGCCTTATTTCGTTTTTCAGTAGTATGCAGCCCCCTACATAGTAAGGGCTAGCGGGTTTTATTTGCTAAATAATTGTTACCGGCGTTGGAGTGCTAAAATCCGAATTGAGGTGGAAATAGTATCAAATAGAGAATCGGGATTCCTATGCAGCTCAATAGCAACACGCCTCCAACAATGGGAGTTTCATGACGCTCAAAAAAGCCAGGAAGGTCTATCAGTCTTCCCGATTGGCCATCAGAAACCTGCACTAATTTTGACAAGTGTATTTTCTTAATCCTTCCAGACTCTACTGCCCTGTACTTAAGCCGGGGCTCTGCTATTGGGGATTTTGGAAAAAAACCGATAATGACACCTATGATCATCTCGTTTTTGGTCCAGATGGTATCTGGTATTGCATCGTGCGGGACATCTGCCATAGCCAAAGAACTCTTCTCTACCGTTCTGTTTCTATTTGGGATACTATTCTGATTATCTGCTGAGAGGGGCATCACAAGAAGCGTAATTAGCAAGGATACCCTTAGAAATAAAGAATATTACATTGATAGATATTCTCGGTCTACGGCTTGTATTTATCAATGATATTTGTCTGGATCAGGAGCCGTTTCTGTTCATTCGTGTACTTATCAAAGAGGATGAATACAGCCTGCTGATCACGATATCTGATTGTGTTCCAAAGTGTTCCAACGCCAAGACCCACAGCTGCTCCTCCTACAGCTCCGACTCCACCTCCAATGGCAGCAAGGAGTATGCTAAAGTCGCCCCCAAACATCATGCTGGTTATAACCAACCCACCCCCGGTTGCCAATGCTGCCGGCATAGCAAATAATTTCATTAGTCGTGCAAGCTTGACTCGTTTTTGCTGTAAATAATATTCATCTTTCATGCCGGTGAGAGATCCAAGTCCAATTATCAGGGTATCGGTTGAGCTGCTTTCCAGGGTGGTCAGATATTGGTCGGATACGGATATGATGCGCATATTACGCAGAATGGGTTTTGAGTCCAAAAATAATCTGTACTCCTGATTGGGGTTTAATTCCTGCAGCGCCAGTTCTTGTTTCTGGTACGGATTAATTATTTGTCCACTCTGGCCATCAATGATATCAACTATCTTTTTTAAAGGAATAGACAATGTTTTCTCATCTACACTGCTCCAGTAGACAAGAGTGGTCGGTTTCGCTGTACCAGATGGGGCGAAGTCTAAAACGACGCCAATAATTGTTTCGTTTTTCGTTCTAATAGTGTCAGGGATTGATTCCTTCCCCTTGCTGGATTTTGATTTTTCATTGGCATCCTTTGTCTCTGAATGATTGGGGGATAGTAGCTTTTCGCCTGACTCGCCAACCCGTGCAACTGTTGGAGGAATATCAGTTATTGTTAGGATGGTGTCTGCTCTGGCATCAAGCGAAACATCTGCCATTGCCAAATAATCCTTCTTCATCATTCTATGTGGATTTGAGGTTTTAATAAAACTCTCTGCTGATAGGGGAATAATAAGTAGAGCAAACGATAAGGTTGTACTAAGATGTTTAAGGGAAAGCACTCATCGATACTCCTTTTAAGTAATTTTAATTAATCGGGGACTATGGATCTTGTTTGTCAAGGATATGGGCTTGAATAATGGCCCGCTTCTCCTCGTTGGTATACCTGCCAAAGCGCCTGAACAGAACACTTGGATTGCGATATCTGATTGTGTTCTCAAGTGATCCAACTACCCACCCCGCAAGTATCCCCACTCCGGATCCTATAATAGGGAATATTAAGTAAGCCGCAGGATCCACTCCCTCCGAAGCTCCTATAAATAATATGCTCCCGAGATAGAACGTAGCTCCAGAGATAGTAAAGAATTTTACTCTTCGTGCAAGGTTGCCTCGTTGTTGTTGTAAATAATACTCGTCTTTGATTCCGGTCACAGATCCGAGTCATAAACGAAAGCTATCTGGGGAGTGATCTCCCTGGACGGTCAGATAGTAGCTTGAGACGGAAATTATTCTCATGTTGGTCATAAAAGTTTTTGGACTCAAGAATATTCTGTATTCCTGATCGGGACTTAGTTGTTTTCTATTTAACTCAATGTCCATATTAGTTAATACATGATGAGCACTAGTTGTATCCATAAGCTGATTTTGAGCGTAGCCAAAGTTGGAGAGGGATAGCATGAAGAGAATATGAAAAAAATATCGCAGATACCGGGTAATCTGAAGCCTTTCTATTGAGATCAATTCATGCATATCCTATTTCCTGGTGGTATTTATAAAGCTTAGATAATAAAAAAGTATTTTAACATACGTGAGGAGTATCGCAGTCGCTCCATGCTTTGAAATGAGAAGCATAATGTATTGATCCTACGGCTTAGAATTGTTAATGACATGGGTTTGAATAATGGCCTGCTTCTCCTCGTTCGTATACCTGTCGAAGCGCCTGAACAGAACACTTTGATTGTAATATCTGATTGTGTTCCAAAGTGTTCCAACGCCAAGACCCACAACTGCCCCTCCACCAGCTCCAATAGCAGTGAGGGCGACAACAGTTTCAAAATATACCTCCCCCTCAAATCCTAAATTGATTATGATACCTATAACACCTGCGACTACTGCAGTAGGAACAGCAAATATGCCTATTGATTGTGCAAGGTTAGATCGCTTTTTCTGTAAATAATACTCGTCCCTGATTCCGGTGAGAGAGTGAAGTTCAATGCGAATACTATCTGGGGAGTGCCTTTGCTGTACTTTCAGATATTGGTCAGAGACGGAAATTATGCGCATGTTGCCCATAATTTTTTTTGAGCTAAAATATATTCTGTATTCCTGATTGGGGCTTAGCTGTTTTTCCTCTTTCGCAATATTTGTTGTAGATAATAGAGGTTTACCACTCCGAATAAAAGAAACTTGACTCTGAGCAATCCCAGATATGGAGCAGAAGCTTATCAATATGATGTATGTTAAACCTCGGTGGTAGATATTCAATGTAGCCTTTCCCTCCAGGATCAAGTATTAGCTATTTGGTCTACTTTCTTAGGATATGGTTTTATTAGTGTTTACTAAATTAAACAACACCCATATATGTCCTAATGAATAATGATAAATAATATCATGTATCTCGGTGGATAATTACCACACACGTTTTAAATCATCCATGGATACTCAAAAGACGGGGAGGGAGACCTCGTCCTTTTTGGTCAATCTGGTACCAAAAATTTTGCTAAAATTTGCTATTGTATGGCAGGCCGGTCCGACAGTCGTCAGACGGGCGGGGAACCGCGCTCGGCAAACTTCGCTAGCTAGATAAATTCACCCCACTTGCACCAAAACAAAAAGGCCCACTACCGTGGGTCTATTTCTTTTGGTGGCCAGGGATCCGTCTACGTCCTTCGGACTTCGCCGAGACAGGCGGAATTGGCTGAGCCTCCGCACTTCATGATTCGCTCGCCTTCCTGCGCTGCGCTTCGGATGAACCGCATTCGTGGAGCCTGTCCTGAGCTTGTCGAAGGGCTCATTAGCTAGATAAATTCACCCCACTTGCACCAAAACAAAAAGGCCCACTACCGTGGACCTATTTCTTTTGGTGGCCAGGGACGGAATTGAACCGCCGACACGGGGATTTTCAGTCCCCTGCTCTACCGACTGAGCTACCTGGCCCACTTTTCAAAAGTGGCTCATTAATAAATGAGCGCGCAATAATAAGATATGGGGCCCCTCCCCAC
>JAERTG010000059.1 GCA_016845065.1 Fidelibacterota bacterium
GGCATCCTTCATTTTCTGGTTTACACTTTGGTTGGCGAATGACCTCTCGTTCCCACGCTCTGCGTGGGAACGTTGTCTAGGACGCTCCGCGTCCTTGGGCGCAGAGCGCCCAAAGTGCATTCCCACGCAGAGCGTAGGAACGAGGAAAACCAAGCGAAACAAAAAAGTGTAAACTACTTTTGTGTCTTCATGAAGGATGCCGAATCATGCTTCAATTACACCGTGCAAAATGGAGTTGCCAAGAGTATCGTCCGACCGTATGTTTTCAAACAAGCTGGGAGAGGAACGTTGATGCCGGAACAATAACAGGGGTAATTACAGAGAAACAATCTTGCGCTATGTATTCAAGATCAAAGGCAACCTGAAAGGCATGTTGGGCCTCTGTCTTTTCCTGGAAATAGAAAAGGTTTTTATTAAGGCTTTGCCTGCCGGACGTCTTAACCTCCACGAGAAACCAGGGAGCATCATCCCGGGTTACCAGAAAATCAACCTCCCGCTTCCCCTTATCTCGTAAATAATAGAGGTTATACTCCCCAAGACCAATGTCAGTCCACCAATGCACAGCCTTCAAGAGATGGCTTGCCACAAAATTTTCATGCCTGGATCCAGCATTTTTAATAACACTCCAATCCCACAAGAAAATTTTTGGCTGTTTGCGAAGTGATTTTGGAATATTTCGAAGCCATGGACGAATAGAAAAACAGTAATAGAGGGATTCAAGCGTGGCAACCCAACGACGCACAGTATCAACACTAACATTAACCTCATTTGCAAGGTTACTATAGTTGACAAGCCGGCCGGCCTGGTATTGTAATATTTTTGCCATGACCTGAACCTGGCCAACCTCCTGTATCCTTGTTAAATCACGCAGCTCTTCACGAAAGAGCAAATCCAGCCGCAACCGTTCCCAACGATTATAGAATCTTTTATTGTTTGCAAGATACGGTTCAGGGAAACCACCATATTGCAAAAGAGTATCAAAATCCCCGGTTGGAATTGCGCTTGGCGGGCGGATCTCCGTTTCCGATAGAACCTGATCAAGAATCTCAGCCACCGACTGAGGATGCATCCGATACAGGAAATATCGTCCCGACAGACTATCTCCCCCTTTTTTGTAAATATCAAGCCGGCCACTGCCGGTAACAATGATCCTGCATTGATCACCATAAACATCAAAAAAGCCCTTCAAAAAGGACTTCCACTTTGCATATTTATGGATTTCATCAAAAACTATGAGGCCCCTTTCCTCCCTCAGTAAAGCAAGATCGCAATGAGTTGCCATTGCATCCGGCCCTTTCAGGATGATTTTGCGGTCAGCCAAATTATCCCAATTTACATAACACCCCCGCTCGCCCTGGGCCTGACGTGCCACGGTGGTCTTGCCCACCTGCCTTGGACCGGCGATAAAAATCATCTGCCGATTCCCATGGAGATGCTCTTGAATTATCTCAGAATAAATTCTCTTCATTGCTGTTTCATAAAGCATCGCCCACAACCTGTCAAGACCATTTTCTTGCATGTCGCAAATTAGCCCTTACCATTTTACGACATGCCAGAAAACAAACTATTGGACAATGCTTTCAATTCTCATCTCTCCTTAACCCGCCTTGACCATTCGTTGATTTGATATTCGACAATCAAACGATATTCAACAACCTGTTCATACGCTATACGTATCATACACCATGAGTACTATCGATTTCTTCGCAGAAATTCCTCAAAGAATGGGTCTATTACACCATCTTTTCCTCTGCCGGTGCGTTTGATTACGAATGCCTGCTCTTTGACAATCTCGCAGTCTTTATGAAGACAACCTGTTGCCGTCTCAAAGCGGAATTGCTCATTGCCCCCGCAGCATTTTCATTTCCTCGAAATATCCTCTGATTCCCCATTCCAGGCTTTTACCCTGAATGCCGTAAATACCGTCAACCGGGTCATAAAACAGGATATTGTCTTTGACTGCCTGCCCCATAATAGCCTTGTCGGTTCCCGCAAGTTCTACGAGTTTGCGGATCGGTTGTTTTCTAAAGTGGCGCAGAAGGCCATTACGAGCCTCATCATTAAACGCCCAATCAGAGATCATAGCCACTTTTTCCCGCTTGATTTTTGATATGACGGCATCCAGGGGATATTGAAACAGTTTTCCCAGTATATAGTGAATTTCCCAAGCACTGCCGCCTACCGTTTCCCATATGATCTTGATCTGTTTCTCATCAAGCGTGTATTCCTGTACCTGATTGTATTTCTTTATATCCCGAAGCCAAACAAAGGCATCCTCTTTTTCAAGATAATCCAGTTTCATGAACTCACTGGTCTTGCGGAGCTTGCTGTCCACATAAACCTGTTCAATGAAAAAGGCATCCGATGAGGCGATGATCACATGGCAGAGGTGACTTTCTTTGGTCATGGCCACAAAGAAATTCATTAATTCCACCATCAGCCTTTTCTGCTTATCCGGCAGATAAAGGCCGTCAAGCTTGTGAAATTCGTCGATTATGACCACCGGCCGGATACCCTTTTTTACCAGACGCTGAAATTCCCGTTCCATAATCAGAAAGGGGTCTTCCTGACGTTTCTTGAGCATCTTCTCGGTAAAGGCGTCAAGCTTAAAAAGGCCAAAGAGGCTGTACTGCCTTTTGGTGCCGGTCTTCAAGCCCTTTTCCGAGTTGCTTGATTTAAAAAATACTTCAATAAAATCATCATATGATGTCAAAAAAACTTTTCGCAGATTGAGGAAATTGATTTCATACCTCTTTTCGGCCTCCATCTGCTCAAACAGTCGATACATCAGGGTGGTTTTTCCGGATGACTTTGGACCATACAAAAAGAGGATGGCATTAGGCCGACCTTCCAGGTAGTTACTCAATTCGGCCATCTCATTCTCTCTGTTTATGAAGGCAACATCTATCTTAAACCGGGCCATCCTGGCCTCCCCTAAAAACTCCGTTTTACCGCGCAAAATGAAACCGCCAACTCATTTTATCATCCTCTAAATATTCGACATCCGTCCCTTCCCATCCCCAATCATCTTCACATATGCATCAAGACCCAGCTCCATGCTCCGACCCTGCAAAGCATATTCAGCCCGGGGCGGAGCGTAACTCAGAAAGTTTTTTCGCACCAGCCTGTTCAACTCGGTTCTTAACGCGGAAATCGACCAGACATCATCCTCCACGAGTGAGCGGAGTTCATTGAACGTAAACCCCTTGGCCGGATGGTCACTGATCAACCCCGCTATCTTAAACAGTAACTGTTCCTTTTCCGGCTCGATGGTGGCGTACTCCACAAACATGGACCGAAAGAAAATCAATTTTTTTTCAAGCAGCCCGTTAAATTCGTCGTCCAAAATCCGGCCATCCTTCGCAATATTCAAAAGATTGCCCAGAAAATTTGAAATCTCCCAGCACGACCCACCGAAAAAATTCCATATTGCCTCACTTTGACAATTATTCAATACAAACCGGTCAATCTTGCTGTACCGATCAAGATTGTTCAACCAATCCATGACGTCTGTCTGATGAAGATATTCAACCTCCATGAATTCGCTGGTCTTTTTCAGCTTGCTGTCCTGATAGATGCGCTCGATGAAGTACCCGTCGGAACTGGCGATGATCACATGGCACAGGTGCGACTCCTTGGTCATGGCCACAAAGAAATTAACCATCTCGTTGGCCAACTCACGCCCACCATTAAAATAGATCTCGTCCAGCGCCTGCAGCTCGTCAATGATGATCACCGGTCGGATACCCTTCTTGTTGCTCTTCTCCAGCTCCTTTTTCATAACAACAAAGGGATCCAGTTCTCTCGACTCAAGGCCTTTGAGAGTTTCCACGCCGAGTTTGAACACTTTCAGATCGTACTGCCTGGCTTCCTTGACCTGTTCTCGCTCTTTAATCTCAAAAAAGGCCTGCAAAAAACTCTCGTAATTAACAAGAAGCAACTCACGCAGATTGAAATGTTTGATGTCATACCCGCCTTTGGAGAGATTTCGATCAATAAAGCGATAGATCAACGTGGTCTTGCCGCTGGACTTCGGACCGTAGAGAAACAGGATATTCTCCGGCCTGGCGCTGATCCAGGTTTCCAGATAGGCCAGTTCATCCTCCCGGTTCACGAACGCGGGTTCCTTGGTGAATGGTTTCAGAATATTCATGGTGTCACCTGCCTTTGTAAGGGTGTAAATCACGACCGTTGGAGAGAATCCTCGTTCTTACGCAATACACGCCCTCGTTCCCACGCTCTGAGTGGGAACGAGAGGGAGATCAGAATTTCTCGTACATTCTCTAAATTTGTCATTTTCTCCAACAGCCTTGATTTACACCCTCCTAATCATCCATCCTGTCCTCTGACCTCCATGCCCACCGGGACTTCCGCCCTCCGTCCCCTCTCCAATATCTATCCCTCTCCCTCTAACTCGCTCAAGAGAGAGCGTATCTCCCTCGT
>JAERTG010000060.1 GCA_016845065.1 Fidelibacterota bacterium
TTTTTGCTGGCGTCCGCTGAACCTTTCTGATATACGATGGACATGTTGCCCATTACCGTCAGAAAAAGGACTATTACTGAAGAAGATATCCCTTCTATTAAAGCCACCGTCTACAGCCATTGGGAGAAGGGCAGAACCCATATTTCCAGAGTCCTTTGTGAGAAATGGAACTGGCGCCAGCCCAATGGTCGATTGAAAGACATGGCCTGCAGAGAGGTCCTTCTTACCCTGAAACGGAAAGGGATCATTTCTTTGCCCCCAGGGCGGCACAACGGCAAAAATGAACTGCGCAACCGCTCCATCCCCCTTGTCCAAACCGATAAAACCCCTTTGCAGGGAAAACCCTCACAATTCCCTCCCATTAAACTGCAACTGGTCCGCAATACCTCCCTTGAACCACTCTATAACAGTCTGATTCAACAACACCATTACCTGGGTTATCGGCAGATTGTCGGCAATCATCTTAAATACATGGCGTTCATTGATGAGCAGCCTGTCGCGTGTTTGGGATGGGGGTCTGCTGCATGGTCCGTCAAATCCCGAGAATCCTTCATCCAATGGGACAAGCCGACCAAGGAAAATAACCTCCATCTGGTGGCCAATAACACGCGATTCCTCATTTTGCCTTGGATCGAAATAAAATTTTTAGCCTCAAAAGTTCTGGCACTGAATGCCAAGAGAATTTCTGAGGACTGGTTCAAGGTTTACAACCATCAGGTTTATTTACTCGAGACCTTCATAGAACAAAATCGCTATAAAGGAACCTGCTACAAAGCTGCCAACTGGGTCCGGGTGGGTCAGACCAAGGGAACAGCTAAACGGGGTCATGATCATTTGTTCCACGGAAAAATCAAGGATGTTTATCTGTATCCATTAAGGAAAGACTTCAGGAAAAAACTGACGGGTTAGTCCGGGTAGAAGCTGCCACTTCTACCCGAACCATGAGGCTTATGGTGAACCCCCACAAAGAATTCACCATCGACAATATCTCCCAGGAGCTCAATGAAATCAACCCTGAAATTTCATTGTCTCACTACCAGCCTTTTCCGAATCTTTTACTCCTATCACATTATATGTTCAAAAAACGCCCTTTCAAAATTCTGCCCAATGGGGATATAGAGGGCGGCTACGCCAGAATGATTACCTCACTGATTGATTTTTCTTTCATTCGGTCTTTGGTTGCGGATTGTTATTCAATTAAAGCACCGCCCTGCTACGATCCACCGAGTATCTTTCTCACCGATTTGTTCCGCTACATGGATGGCTTTCAGTATATGAGTCAGTTTTTGAAGGTCGTTCGGGATGAAAAACGGGGAGCGGCTTATCGGGATTATGCCGGATTTTCTGACAGAATCCCTTGTGAAGGAACCTTTTCCAATTTCCGGGCCAGGCTGGGAGAAAGCCATTACAGGGCCATCTTTCATGTGCTGGTCAATATTTTCCATCGGCTTCAAATGATCACCTTCAATATTCTGGCCCACGATGGAACCCTTTATCCCACCTGGGCACGTTACAAAGGATGCACGTATTTCTGTCATGATTGTAAGGCCATCACGGTCGAAGGTATTCGTAAGAAGGTCAAAAATCGCATTCTGAGCCGCCTTAATAAGATTGATGAAAATAACCTCGGTTCTGAAATCAGAGTCTATACCTCCTGTCCTTCTGAAAGGTTCCCTGAAAAAAACAGGAAGGGTAAGGAAATTAAGCGGCCCAAGGTTGAGCTTTTTGCCTGCAAATTGGCCTTTTCTGATGGCGATATACCGCTAGAACAAAGGAACACAGCCATTTTATTTGGGGTAAATGAGGAACTTGAAAAGCAGGACCTTTGTATAAAAACCCTCCGTACCAATGTCACCCATGTCAATGCTGTCGAAGACTCCGTCACTATCAGATGCCCAAAGCTGCCAAAAGATACGGATGCCCGGATCGGGGTTCGGCGCAATCCCCAAAACCCGGATAAGAAAGAGAAAATCTTCGGTTATAATCTGGTTCTGTCAACATCTGTCGAACTCCAGCTCAAGCTTGAACTGCCCGTTGCGGTCACCAATATCGCTGGCAATGCTGAAGAGGGGAGTCAGATTATTGAAAACAAAGAGCAGTTGCACAATCATCATGAGGCCGATGTTAAAATTGATATTGCGGATGCGAAGTACGACATTATCAAGAACTACCAGTATATTCGGGAAATGGGCTCTATTCCCATTATTGACTACAATCGAAGAAACGAAGATTTATCCAAAACCGCCATTCAAAACCGGGGATACGATCAGAACGGATGGCCCTTTGCTCCTTGCGGACTTTTGACACGACCCAATGGATTTGATCAAGTGCATCAGCGGTTGACCTTTTGTTGTTTCAAGCAGTGTTTCAAACTCAGGAAGACCGCATTGAAAAACCTTCAGGACAGCTACAATATCTCCCAATGTCCTCATATCCTTAATCGAACCGGTTTTGCAAAACACATGTCTATCAAGGAGTATCCGCGTCTGGTCAATGAAATTCCGAGAGGGACGAAGCGTTACGACACCATCAAAAAATTGCGGTCCGCTGCTGAACGGGCCAACAGCACCATTAAAGAAGACATCAAAATTCTTGAGAAACCAAGGGTATTGAACGGGTTCAGATCCAATATCCTCGGGCAGATGGCTGGCATCACGTTGTTGCTAAAACGGGCACTTTCATTCATCGTTAAAATCACTAACCAGTTCAGAAATGGTTTGGAGTTGAAACCACCTCACATCCCTAAATCCATTCAGAACATCATTCAACTCGAGTAGGCCGGGATGGCCAAA
>JAERTG010000061.1 GCA_016845065.1 Fidelibacterota bacterium
CTTTGAACGGCTCTTCTTTTACATACAATTTGTGGTAAGTCTTTAATGTTACTATAATTATAAACATGACAACTTGAGAACAGAGAACCCTAATAAATGAACAAGCCCGAAGCAGAGCTGTCGGGTATCATAAAGAAAAATGCAGTTGCTTCCAATCCAGAGGTTCGGGGGATTCGACCATAATCTTCCCTGTCCGTCGAAGCGGATGCGTAGGAGGATTAAATTGAATTGGCTTCTTGAGTCAGGGCCCTCCTTTTTTTCTTAATTAATTGTGGATGGGAAAGCCCGATAGCCATAGGAATAAGACCTTCTGAAAAGCAATCCGCATCTTATTGTGCTTCCTGTCGCCTTGTGTATCTGGTCAGACAAATACCAATTATTGGTATATTTGTACAAAACTTTGTATATCATGGGAAAGAACACATCAATTCTACTAGGAAATCATTTTGAGGATTTCATAAAGAACGCGATTTCTACTGGAAGATATAATTCCGCAAGTGATGTGATAAGAACAGCCTTAAGACTATTAGAAATTGAAGAGAGAAAGACTGTTAAATTGAGGGAGGAAATTGAAATTGGTGAGAAAAGTGGGATAGTCGAGAATTTTGATCCAGAAAGAAATTTAAAGGAACTTCATCGGAACAAAACATGAAGACTCAAAAATACAGAATAAGTAAAAAGGCTATTAAAGATTTAAACGACATTTGGATATATACAAAATCAAAATGGTCATTAGAACAGGCTGACCGATATTATAAGCTGCTAATTAATGAGTTTGAGTATATCTCGAATCATTTCATGACAGGAAAATCCATAGAACATATTAAAACTGGATATAGGGCCTCAATCGTGAAATCTCATATGGTCATTTACCGAACAACAGAAAATGATATCGTTGAAATAATAAGAATCCTACACCAGAGAATGGACATTGAAAATAGGATTAAAGATTAAATAAAAACCAACCACAACAAAAGCTCATAGGCAATAGCTAGGTTTCCGTATTCTGGTCAAATTCCATTTTCCATAGACCATAATACATCATTTATAACTCATACTCCCTCCACATTTCCTTATCTTGCATCAAAATAATTGACTATGATAAAAAGTGCTTTTTCAATCTTATTCTTTTGTTTGTTGAGCTACTCTTTCGCCTGTACCAACCTGATTGTCACCAAGGGTGCATCTGCGGACGGTGCTACTTATCTTGTGTATTTAAATGATGGAGAATGGCTCTACCATCTGGATCAAACACCAGCTATGGATCATCATACCGGAGATTCGCTTGTTTATACAAGTATGAGTGGTATTTCATACAAAATCCATCAGGTAGCACACACCCATGCCATCATTGGCTTCCTGATGAATGAACATCAGCTTGCAATCGGGGAGTCAACCTTTTTAGGAAGGGAGGAACTTTGGGACAAAGACAAGCCCTTGAAGTATTGGGAGCTTATGAGATTGGCCTTGCTCAGAGCAAAAACGGCAAGAGAAGCCATTGAGGTCATCACATCCCTGGTAGCGACTTATGGCTATGGAAGTGAGGGGGAATCCATTTCAATTGCAGATCCAAATGAAGCTTGGCTCCTGGAAATTATTGGTACCGGTGGTGAGGGTGGTGCTGTGTGGGTGGCTAAAAAAATACCGGATGGTATGGTCGCCGCTCATGCCAACCATGCCCGAATAAGCACCTTCCCTTTGGACGATCCGGAAAACTGCTTGTATAGTGAAAACGTTATTTCCTTTGCCATTGAAAAGGGTTTTTATAATCCCGAAAGTGGAGAGCCTTTTCATTTCAATGATACCTACGACCCACCCAATCCTGAGCATTTAAAATATACCGAAACAAGGGTGTGGAGCATTTATAACAGGGCAGCACCCTCTTTGGGACTTTCCCTGGATTATAACAGAGGTCGGGAAAATAGCCAAGCCTATCCGCTATTCGTTATACCCGATGAGAAACTGGATTTGCAGGATGTTTTTGATCTGGTTCGTGACCATTATGAAGGGACTGCGCTTGATATGACAAAAGGAATTACAGCAGGTCCATTTGGCAATCCAAACAGGCCACGTCCTTTGAAATGGACACACGACAGAATTGATTTTTCATGGGAGAGACCGGTATCAACCTACAATACCGCTTTTTCCTATGTGGCACAGCTTAGAAATTACCTTCCCAATGAAATTGGAGGAGTTGCCTGGTTTGGTGTGGATGATACCTATACCTCATGTTACTTCCCGATCTATTGTAACAACACTTCTATTCCAAAACCTTTTTCCGGTGGTGATATCAACCATTACAGCAGAACGTCTGCCTGGTGGGCATTTAATTTTGCCGCCAATTACGCCATGATCAGATATAAGGATATGGTAAAGGATATTGTATATGTACAACAGGGACTGGAAAACCTGTTTATTCAGCAGCAAGACTCTATTGAACGGATGGCACAAGATATGACCAAAAACAAGCGCATTGAATTCCTGAGCCAATATTCAAATAATATGGGGGTATTGGTCCATGAAAAGTGGGTGGATCTGGGTGATTATCTGGTTACCAAATATAATGATGGTTATGTTAAGGATTCCAATATGCGTATTCAATCCATAGGATATCCGGATGAGTGGCTGGAATTTATTACTAAAGAACAAGGAGAAAAATATAGGATAGGGGACTGAGGGCTTATTGGATCAGTCAAGTTGTTGGGTTCTCTAATTATCCGGTTGTCCAGTTGTCCAGTTGTCGGGTTGTAAAGTTGCTTATGTTTTTTAGCTTTGAACGGTTCTTATTTTACATGCAATTTGTGCTAAGTCGTTAATGTTACTATAATTATAAACATGACAACCCTGACGAAACAAAGCTTGTCAGGACAGGCTTGAGAACGAAGAACTTGATGATTTATCCATTAATCTTACTGCCCCATCAGACAAGCTAATCTATTTATCCTATTGCCACAAACGCTACAATAATACAAGCATTTCCCCCGTTTTTATAAGAAACAACAGTATTTCGGCCTACCTATAACCTAGAAAACCTGATCTCGTTTGGTTTTGGCCGGCATTGTCATTAATTTTGCCATTCAAACACTGAATCCCATGGAAGCTCCACCACCTGAAGTAAATGCTCATGCCCCCAGAAACAGCAACCGTTGGCTATACATCATT
>JAERTG010000062.1 GCA_016845065.1 Fidelibacterota bacterium
TTCAGACCTCGTTACGAGAGGCGATTTTACCCCCCGACTTTTGGACACCCTGCTATTTGAGGGGCGAGTCTCCGACTTCAATCTGGAGTAATTTTCCAGCGGGGGTAACTACCCTCAGCTCACTTAGTTTCCGACAAAACTGTTTCTGAGCGGCAAGACGACTGGGCTGTTGGAGGGTCTCAAGCCGTACTGTGACTTTCTTGCTATCGCTCCTTACCCAGCCATGGCAATTGGTAATGGCGTAGAATAGATCAACATACTCATTTTTGTTTCCGTAAAGAGGCAGAAGCCACTCTACCATTTGCTTGCGAGCATTCCACACGCTTGCGGTCACAAGGTCAAACAAGTACTTGCTTTCATCACAAATACGCTGAAAACAAGTGTAATTCTCAAGCCATGAAACATCCACTCTTTCAGGGAGTTGCTTTGCTTTTCCTTTCAATATTTCGACCTCAGTCTCCTTTTCTTTGATCTGCGAGAGGATATTTTGGCGGACACTATTTTTTCGAGGACTGCCATCCTTATTGAGAGCTTCTTTGCTCTTTGATAGTTTTTTATATAACGCTAAAAGCTTTGCTTTAACTCTGGAAACCTTCGTCTTGATCTCTTTGACTTCAGGATTGGCGATTTCCTGATTCTGACTTTCAGTAAACGAATATCCCGGTTGATAGTTAAGGGGATGTTTGTCTCCCAAATGTTTGAAAGTGTTTTCAGAGGCTCCCCAACGGTTGAGGATAGCCATTGCGCATTGCTCACTGCTCATCCCATTCTCTGGAACATTCGACAAAGCACAGGTCCGGCGATTACTGGAAACATTCCATATGTAAATGCGTCGAAGCGTTAGAATTTCAGTTTTCTCTTTATCTACGTCACAGGTAAACGATTTCTCCCCTTCAAATATCCGATATAATTTGCCATTGAAGCTGAACTCTACTGTGAACAACGCTTCATCCAACGCCTTGAGCTTGTTGGTGTCAACATTCTTTTCCCAGGTTACAAAGCCGACTCCCGCCAGGTTCATTTCATAAAAAAAATTGCCCCCATACCCTTCACGATCAAATACCATTACCGGTCCTGGCGTAACTTCTGTTTGCCATTTTAGCCCTAAATTAATAAGATAATTACGAATGTCGCCTTTTCCCTCCTGAATCTCAAAGTCAACAACCCTGCCGCTTGAATCACAAGCAACGATATTGTTGCGACCCGGAACCATCATGCTCCGCTGCGTATTGAAGGCTTGATGCACTTTATTTTTCCCGGTATAAGGCAACAAATGACCGTCTACAAACCACTGCCATGTACCAACGATCCCGGAACGAATTTGCTGGAGGGTAAAATGAGACAGCATCTGGTGCGCTGCATCCAACTTGCAGGCAGCATAAAGCCATTCGCGCGCCTTTGTTTTGCTTGGCAAATTCCGGATGCCAAGGATGAGACCTGCTTCGCGTCCATGAAGATTTTTAAGTTGCTCAATGGAGCGGGTATTCTTTGCAATCATCAAAATAAAAGTAAACAATAACTTATGCTTACTTCCCAAAAAGGATGATACCATCCGTACCCAGTTATTGAGGTGGATCAAGGTAATCAGGTAGGTGAAAACGCCTGCGTACCGCGTTAATTTCCATCCATGCTTTTCGCTGAAGGGTTGATCTTCCGGGTCAAGATTGCGATCGCCAAAAGGAAGTTCAGCTTGTGTATCCAAGCGCGCTCTTTCCTCTTTTCGCATTTGCTCCAGTTGCCTGGCTTTGTTCCCTTTAAGACCTTTATCAGCATGGGCTTCACGGTTCTGGCGCAAGCTCTTACCTTTTGAAGGCGTATAATTACGGATAAGGCCTTCAATGCCAAAATGCTTCTTTATTTCCAGGTAGTTATGAATGGTCTGACGGCTGATGTTAAGCACATCTGCAAGACGGGTTTTTGTAGCGCCAAGCTCTACAGCTTCGATGACAAAAAATCTCTTGGCCACCTTATCAGTGAGGTCTGCTGTCTTCACCAAAACGTCATTATGATAAAGTGTGACGTGCGTTTCGATGTCGTCTTTGAATTTCAAATAGAGCCGCCGGCCGATGAATTTAGCCGCGTTGTTTTCGTTCGATACACCATCAAACAGTAGTCCTTGGGACATGATTGCCTCGCTTCATTGTTTGCAGAAACGAGAATATTCCATCCTGACAGAAGTGTCAATTTATTTTTACAATTTATAATATTTAGACAATTATATTAATATTTTGTATTTTCAACTGTCCAATTCTGGATTAGGTGTAGTATAAATACCTGAAAATACGGCTTTCCTGCCGAAAAGCCGTTCCGGTCTTAACGAGGTCTGTACCGGTAGGATTCAGACAAAGGTTATTAGAGACATTTTTTATGCCGTTTTCAATGAAGCAAGTATTATCAGGGCCCGAGTTTTTGACCTACAACTCGATTGAAAGAGTCCTATGTTTACACCCATTTTTCGGGTTCAGCATACAGAAGGATGCTGATCTTATTCTTCTTTTTGAAAGGTGGAAAGGACATTTCTGAATTCTCGCTGCTGCCGCGATTGAAAAGCAAAAAAACGTCGACGGTTTCTATCGAGCTGGCGGCAATAGCTGTGTATGTCCACCCACTGAACGACATAAAGCGTCGTAATATCGAATAGATATATCAGTACTGGAAATTTTTCAGACTTGAATATATTACCCGCTTTTTGACC
>JAERTG010000063.1 GCA_016845065.1 Fidelibacterota bacterium
GTGCAGGACCCGTATACGATCATATCGTAATAACCGACCTGTCACAAAACTTTGACCGCATCCAAAGTATTATCAGTGAATTAGATAAAAAGATTCCCCAGATCAATATTTCAGTCAAATTTATTGAAACCAAGCTTACCGATGATGAGCGTCTTGGAATAAATTGGGATTTAAGAACCAGTTTGTCTGGTCCCAGTATCCAGGCTGATGCCGGAACCGTGGAAAATTTAATCGAGCTTGGAACGACTATTTTAAGCAGTGGAAGTCAGCTTAGACTGGCAACATTGAGCATCCCCATGTTCTCATCCCTCATGGAGTTGATGGGGTCAGATGCTGATACACGACTCCTGCAGGAACCCCAGGTTACAACCTTTGAGAATACGACAGCTGAAATTGCTATTGGAACTTCCTACCCGGTACTCATACCAGGTTCTGATGCAACAGCATTTGGTGCTGAAACATACCAATTTGAAGATGTGGAAATAAATGTTTCCCTTAGTGTGACACCACGCATAAACGAAGATAGATTCGTAAGTCTGAACCTGAGTGCGACTGTTCAGGCCCTGGTAGGTTTTGCTGGACCGAATTCTGATCGACCCATTGTTTCAGACAGGTCAACCACGACACGGGTCATGGTTGGTAATGGTGAGACACTCCTAATCGGTGGGTTGATATTTGATCAGGTGAATGAATCTACTACATCACCACCGGTAATCGGAAGTATCCCATTGTTAAAGAGATTTTTTACGCATACACGCACCTCGACCGAACAGCGGGAATTACTCGTCTTTATCACACCAAACATCATTAACAAATAGAGAGAAATGCCATGGAACTGGATATACTGGATCTGTTGATTTTCATGAGGGAGTCTGGTGCTTCTGATCTTCATTTACATCCCTATTCCAGACCAATCGTCCGCGTAGATGGTGAAATGCGGAAGACGGATATTCCTCCCATGCTTCCTGAAGATTTGCATATTTTGATCTATGGTATCATGACCGAAGCCCAACGGAAAACATTTGAGGAAGATTTTGAGCTTGATTTCGCTGCTGACTTTAAGGGAATCGGACGATTCAGAGTAAATGTCTTTAAGAGTATTCATGGTGATTCAGCCGTTCTCAGAGGTATCAACGAAAAGGTGTTTTCATTTGAAGACCTTGGCTTGCCTGTGGGTCTCAAAGATATGGCACATAAGGATAAAGGTCTATTTTTGGTGACGGGGCCAACTGGAAGCGGAAAATCAACAACCCTGAATACCATCGTTGATTATATAAATCGAACCCAGAAAAAACATATTATCACCATCGAAGATCCAGTTGAATTCACACATACCAGCCAACAGTCCTTGATTACGCAACGTGAGGTGGGTACAACGACACATGGTTTTGCTCAAGCGCTTAGATCTGCCCTTCGTGAAGATCCTGATGTGATTGTTGTTGGTGAGATGCGTGATCCGGAGACAACTGCTCTGGCAGTCACCGCAGCTGAAACAGGTCACCTGGTTTTTGGTACCCTTCATACAGTGAATACTACAAAAACCCTGGATCGAATTATTGATCAGTTTCCAGCGAATCAGCAGGACCAGATTCGTGTAATGATTAGCGATACCATTGTAACCATTCTCTCACAAATGCTGCTCAAGAAAAAAGGGGGAGGGCGTGTTGCAGCGTTTGAAGTGCTATCTGGGACGCCGGCAGTCGGCAACCTGATTCGTGAAGCAAAAACATTCCAGCTCCGGTCCATATTGCAGATGGGTGCTGCCCAGGGTATGATGACGCTTGAGCAATCTTTGGGAGCCCTGGTCAAGGACGGACTTGTTGATCTGGAAGCGGCGCGGCAGGTAGCTGCTTTTCCTGAGGATCTTGAGAAATTGGTGGGAGGCTAATAATGTATTCCTTACAAGATTTGCTTTCAGTGATGTCTGAGGCCGATGCTTCTGATCTCTATGTCTCCGTTGGTGCCTTCCCCATGTTGAAGATTTCTGGAGAGGTGTACCCCATCGAAAAAGAACAACTCACTGCTGACAATTTAGAGAGCTTGAAGACTGAAATGCTTAACGAGGAACAACTCGACGAGTATACTACCAATAAGGAGTTGGATTACACCCTAAGCCTGGCTGGAGTAGGGCGATTCAGAGTGAATTTCTTCCGCCAGCGTGGAACTGATAGCTTTGTGGTAAGGCAGATAGTTTCTGAAATTAAAACTTTAAGCGATTTGGATTTACCACCTGTTTTGGCGGAACTCGCCCTGAAGGAGCGCGGGCTGGTCCTGGTTGTAGGTTCTACTGGTTCAGGTAAATCTACAACACTGGCAGCTATGATCGATCATCGCAATGCAAATAAATCAGGTCACATCCTTACGCTGGAAGATCCAATTGAATTTCTCCATCCCCACAAAAAAAGTCTGGTGAACCAGCGCGAAGTGGGTCACGATACACTCTCCTTTCACAAAGCTTTAAAATCTGCGCTTCGGGAAGCTCCCTCAGTACTTCTCGTGGGGGAAATACGTGACAGGGAAGCCATGGAATCTGCTTTGAATTTTTCCGAGACAGGGCACCTGGTCTTCAGTACACTGCATGCTACAAATACTTCGCAAACCATTGACCGTATTCTTAGTTTTTATGATAGAGCAGAGCAAGATCTGGCTCAAATGCAATTAAGTCAGAATCTTCTGGCCATCGTAGCTCAGCGTTTGATCCCCATGGAAAATGGTAAATTAACCGCTGCACTTGAAATACTGGTATCCACTGCCCGCATCAAGGATTTAATCCAAAAGGGTAGTATAGACTTAATCCCGGTAGCAATAAAGTCAGGAGCTTCTGAATCTATGCAGCTCTTTGACCAGGCTTTGTACAAACTGTATAAGGAAAAGAAAATTAGTGAAATGACAGCAATCGATTCTGCTGATCATCCCACGGACTTGAAACTAATGATCTCATCCACTGAGCAGAGAGAACCTACCCAGGAAATAAATCTGTTGGATGATGATAACGAATCACAAAAGGATTGATGATGGCTAAGAAACGTATTCTAATAGTAGATGATGAGAAATTTTTTATTGAACCTGTCCGCCGCCTTCTAGAAAGTCTGGATTATGAAGTGTATGAAGCTTTGGATGGTATTTCAGGACTTTCTCAAGCCCGCGAAGTAAAGCCTGACCTTATTATGCTGGATTTGATGTTGCCTGGAATGAACGGTTACCAGGTTTGTCGCCTTTTGAAATTTGATGAACAGTTCAGAGACATACCTGTGATCATCGTTTCCGCTAAAGATGGTGAACGTGATCGAGAAGTGGGGACCCAGAGTGGTGCGGAACTCTACCTCGTGAAACCGCTTAACTATCAAACTTTCCCAGCTGAGCTGGAAGCTCTGCTGTAGATTGCCTCTATGATCTCATTCTTTGTTATACTTTTTGGTCTACTCATAGGTAGTTTCCTAAATGTAGTTATCTACCGATTTCCTATAGGAGAGTCTATTGCTTTCCCACCTTCTCATTGCACCAGTTGCGACCATAAGATCAAACCCTGGGAAAATATTCCTCTCATCAGTTACTTGTTTTTAGGTGGGAAATGCTCCTCCTGTAAAACACAAATTGCCTGGCGTTATCCTTTGGTGGAAGCTCTGACTGCCATCGTGTTTTATGTTACCTATATAAAATTTGGTCTCACCTGGGATCTCCCGGTTTTCGCCTTATTCGGAGCGATTCTAATCGCTATTGCTTTCATCGATATTGATCATCTGATTATACCAGATTCCATGGTGCTTATAGGTCTATTACCGGGTTTCTATCTATGGCTCGGTGGAAATAGTCACATACTGACCACACAATTTTTTGGACTTGTTGGTCTGGGAGCAATCTTTTGGGCGATAAGATATTTTGGTGAAATCGCCTTTAAGAAGGAGGCCATGGGCTTTGGTGATGTGAAATTCGCTGCCATGGCAGGCTGGGTTCTCGGATGGGATATCGGGCTCGTATCCATGTTCTTGGCATTCCTATCTGCAACCCTTTTATTCGCTGTACTCATCCCGACAGGAGTAATTAGTCGCAAGCAACAGGTTCCATTTGGTCCTTTTATTTGTATTGGCATCTGGTTGGGTCTCCTGGGAGGTCGTGAAATCATTGACTGGTATCTAACTCTCTTTCTGGGCGTATAAGGCACGTGGCTACCGAGAAAAAACAATTAGGTCAACTGCTGCTTGAGTCTGGACTCCTTTCAGAAAATCAAGTGAATGACGTACTCACTTACCAACGGGAACACAACCTGGTTTTTGGTAAGGCTGTGGTCGGTATGGGTCTGGTTCAAGAGAGTGATCTCTTAAAAATTCTCGGAGACCACTTAGGACTTCCAAGTCTTGACATTACTAAATACAGCATTCAGGATGAAGCTCTGGGTGCTGTGAGTGAAGATTTTGCCCGTGAGCATTCAATTATACCGCTTTTCCTCATTGAAGAGACGCTAACCATTGCTACAGCGGATCCCCTGAACATTGATGTCATCGATCAACTCACTCGGGATACAGGATTCGAAATCATGCTGGTATTATCCAGTGAAATGGATATTGAACGATCCATCGATCTCTATTATCGCTCAACCACTTCACTTCTGGATACTGAGGCTGCTGGAGATGGCGTCAGGGTCGTATCACGTGAGATACATGAGGATACTGAGATTGTCCAGGTTGTGGATATGCTCCTATTTGAAGCCGTCAATATGGGTGCCAGTGATATACACATCGAGCCACGCAAAAACGATGCCCGTATTCGCTACCGTGTTGATGGTGTCCTACAGCAATACTATTCCATTCCGCATGAATCCGTTTCACCCATGATTTCCAGGTTAAAAATTCTGGCTGACATGGATATTGCTGAATCCCGCCGCCCACAGGATGGTCGTTTCCACTTTGCCCAGAAGAGTGTGGCAGTTGATCTGAGATGTTCGACTTTTCCTACTCCTAACGGTGAAAAGGTGGTAATGCGTATTCTGGATGAGTCAAAGGGGAAAATTGATCTGCATAAATTGGGTTTCGATGAGGATATACTGAAGGAGTGGCGCAAGACTATTAAAATCGCAAATGGTATTTTACTTGTAACAGGTCCAACCGGTAGTGGTAAAACGACCACACTCTATGCAACTTTGAACACACTTAATTCAGTTGCAGTAAATATCATGACCATCGAAGATCCAATAGAGTATTCATTGGATAACATCAACCAGAGTCAGGTAAACAATAAAGCTGGTCTGTCCTTTTCAGTCGCATTGAAGACGATGATGCGTCAGGATCCAGATATTATCCTGGTTGGTGAGATGCGTGATACAGAAACCATTGAGTTAGCCATTCGAGCAGCCCTAACCGGTCATCTTGTATTTTCCACTCTACACACGAATGATGCTTCATCCACCTTTACTAGACTCACTGATATGGGTGTGGACACTTACCTGGTGAGTTCAACAGTGCGAGCTATTCTGGCTCAACGACTCATCCGTCTGCTTTGCCCCAGATGCAAAAAGCCAGTCGACAAATCAAATGAATTGAAGAAGGTTATCAAGGTAGATAAGTGGCCCGAATATACTGCAATTCATGAGCCTGTAGGTTGTATACACTGTCGAAATTCTGGCTACGTGGGCAGATCAGGTATATTTGAGCTACTGATACCTAATCAGGAAGTCAAAGACCTGATAATAAAGGGAGCGGATTCAGATGAAATTGAAGCAGCTGCAATCCGTAGCGGTATGTATTCTCTCAATCAGGCAGCCAAAGAGAAAGTACTCCTTGGAGAGACTTCAGTTGAAGAAGTTATGCGGGTGACATTATAATGGCAGTCCAGCACGAATTTCTTATGCTCAACCCCCGGAGAAGGAAGGATCCCCAACCGGAAATTGCACTTCTGAATGCCTTAAAATTGCATGGTCAGGTTACCCAGACCAGTGATTGGGTTTCTCTCTTCAACTATATGAGCATTCACAAGTATTCAGCCATTTTTATATCATGTGCAGCTTTTGCAGATGAATATCATATCTGGAGAAAAGATTTACGTCGGGTACATCCTCACCAGGCCATTATCCTATATAGTACCAAGCCAGTTTTTGACACACGGGTCGCCAAGGAAACCTCTAAACTTTTCGGTGTGGTTCGAATTAATGATCTCGAAACTTCATTGACAGTCATTCTTGAACGCTTAGATAAATATACAGATTTTGCTGAGAGTCTGGGAAGCAAGGTTTCAAAAAAGCTACTCAGACCGGGTGGATTTGGTGATTTTGTAGGAAACTCTCTACCCATGCTGGATGTGTACCGACAACTCACACGGGTCGCCACCAGTGAATACACGGTGCTCATACAGGGTGAAAGTGGTTCTGGTAAAGAACTGGTTGCCAGGACCATGCATGAGCTCAGTGAGCGGCGGACAAAACCCTTTGTAAGTATAAACTGTGCTGCTATTCCGGGTAATCTCCTTGAGAGTGAGTTATTTGGTTATGAAAAAGGAGCTTTCACCGGAGCGAATCAGTCCAAAGCCGGTAAATTTGAACTCGCACATGAAGGCACTCTATTTCTGGACGAAATTGGGGACATGCCTCTTGAACTCCAGGTAAAATTGCTCCGTGTACTCGAGGATGGAAAGATTCAGCCACTAGGGAGCGTGAAGGAGAAATCCGTAGACATCAGATTGGTGACAGCTACCCACAAAAATTTGCCTGACCAAATTACGAAAGGTCTCTTTCGTGAGGACCTGCACTATCGGTTGAATGTGATTCCTCTCAAATTACCCCCCCTTAGATCCAGATCAGCTGATTTACCACTCCTGGTGATTTTCTTTTTGGAGAAATTGTTACGTGGCGAGGATCAAACGATTAAAAGAGTGAGTTGGGATCTGATAGAATCTCTATCGGAAATGGATCTGCACGGAAATGTAAGAGAATTGGAGAATATGCTGACTCGAAGTGTCTTCCAATCAGATGGTCCCACCTTGTTACCCAGCTCTCTTCTCCACGATGAGATTGTTGAACCCAAGAGCACAGTTGAGGAATCCGAATCCAGGGAACCGACCTCTATTCGACCCTTATGGGAAATTGAGAAGGAAGCGCTGCAATACACGCTCACCCAACTAAACGGTAACATCAGTCATGCAGCCACCCGACTTCAGATATCCAGAACTGCGATATACCGAAAAATTAAGAAATATGATCTGAACTTCTCTGATAAATCAGGCACCAAAGGGAGTGAAGATGCCTGATTTTGTCTGCCGCATCATGAGCGATTCCGGAACGGTTGAAGAGCGGGTTGTAACTGCCGAGTCGAAAGTTGAGGTTTTTACACAGGCTGATGAACGAGGAGAAATGCTCTTATCAGTAAAGGAGCATAAGCCAGGTGCTCTATCAGGTGGATCCATCTTTAAAAAGGGAAAAAAGGTCAAACCAAACGAGATAGAGAATTTTACAGTCCAATTGGCCATTATGTTTCGATCTGGTATACCACTCATTGGAGCTCTGGAAGCTCTGGAGGAACAGGCCGAAACTGATTCCATGCGTTCGGTTGTCAAGGGTCTTATCCAAGGGGTGAGTGGAGGTAAGGCGCTATCCCAGGCTATGGAGGACTACCCCGGTGTGTTTTCACTCCTTTACGTAAATATGATCAGAGCCGGCGAGGCGGCCGGTGTGATGGAGCAAATCCTTGAACGTCTCGGTACTTTTATCAAACATGATCAGGAAGTTGTTCGCAATGTGAAGTCTGCGCTCCGTTACCCGATGATTGTCACAAGTGCCCTGGGACTGGCCTTTATTGGTGCAATGATCTTTATCGTCCCAAAGTTTTCTACAATGTTTCAGTCAAAAGGCATGGATTTGCCTACGCCCACAGTGATTATGATCGCAGCCAGCGATTTTTTGATCCAGTTTTGGCCCGTAGTGATTCTTGGATTTGTGGGCAGCATTTTCGCACTGAAATCCTTTGGGAAAACAGAAAAGGGTAGATTTGCCATCGACGGTTTTAAACTAAAGCTACCCATCTTTAAAGAGATATTCTTAAAAACCAATATAGCTCGGTTTGCTCACATGCTTGAAACCTTGAGCCGTGGGGGGATTCAGATTATAAAAGCACTGGAGACAGTTGAGAAGACAGTGGGAAATGTCGTTATTGGAAAAGAGATAGCCAATGCCCGCAAAGAAGTTGAAAAGGGGGTCAGCCTGGCGGCTGCCCTTGGGAAAAGTAGCTACTTTCCTAAAATGACTGTCAAAATGATTGCTGTAGGTGAGAAGTCAGGTGCCATGGATGATATGATGGCAAATGTTGCTGCCCAATATGATACGGAAGTAGATGTTAAAATAGAGGGTCTGAGCGGTGCCATTGAGCCCTTGATGACCGTCTTTATGGGTGGTGCCTTATTGTTTATGGCATTGGGTATTTTTCTTCCCATGTGGAATATGTATGGTGCTGTTAAGTAGGAGGTTTTATAAATGAATACTACTGAATCTAAAAAGGGCTTTCGATATCAGTTCTTCCAGAGAACTTATCCCACCTGGTTATATTCTGTGGTAATGGTCCTTTTTGCAGCTGCTATATATATATGGATAGAATTTTTTCTCGTGGTATAAATGTAGCATTCAGAAACAGTTGTTGTAACGGAACGTTACAAAGTGAATTCACTTTAAAATTGATAGATCATAAAAAACAAGCACTTATCATTTGGCACAGCCTTTGCGTTAGCATATAGCATGTTTGATGAAACGCATATCAGGAGAAACGAAATGAACAGGAATACTAAAGGCTTTACATTAATGGAGCTAGTTGTTACTGTAGCCATTATTGGCACGTTAGCTGCATTTGCTGTGCCAGCATATCTGGACGCACAGCAGAATGGTAAAGCCAATAAAGCCCTGGAAACCATGAATACCATAGGTTCAGCGATTGTAAACAAATATACTTCAGTCGCTCATTATGGTATTGGAAGTAGCGCTTTGGCTCAGCTCAACACGACAGGTAGTGCTTGGACTGACTTACAGGACGCAACGGTTATTATTAAATACGATCGCGGTGCCGGAGAGGTGAATGTAGTTACAACCGACCTATTCAAGGATGGTGTGCCGAAATCACCCTTTGGTTCAGGATGGCAAATTTATGTGCATGATGACTCCACTGGTGCTGCCAGTTGGGCTGGAGATCCACCTGAGCTGATTATCACAAGTGTTCCCATGTTCAAAATACGTGATAAAAATCAGCCCTTGGTCTTAGCTGAATACACACTTTAAGAATTTATTAGAATAACAAACGTATCAGGAGGATATGAAATGAAAACGAACAATAACAAAGGTTTTACCCTAATCGAGTTGATCATGGTAATCGTAATCCTTGGAATTCTGGCTGCAGTCGCAGTACCAAAATTCTTTGATCTCACATCTCAGGCCCAAACCAAGAATAAGGCATCAGTTGTTGGTAATATCAAATCTGGGTTGCAGCTATTTTCAGCAAATAAAATTGTGACTACTGGCACAAAAACTTTCCCAAAAGCCCCTATGGCTCTCTCTAGTATTTTAGATGAAGTCCCAGAAAACTGGAGTATTGTACCAGGTGCTGCAGGAACGGATTCTATTCTTTATGATGAGGGTGACAATAACTGGAAAGTTTATGTCTACAAGACAGCAGATGCAGCTGGAGTTGCAAGTGCTAACGACAGTGTTAAGTTCATCTTGAGTGCTGAGGCCAGCAGATAAACTAGATTAGTTCTCGATGATAATTTTCATCGATTATATACAATCTTGAGACATACGTGATGCCCTCTTATTCAGCAAGAGGGCATCGGTATTAATATAGCCCACTCCTAAACATGAGCTTAGCATATGGATTCAACACTTCGGAAAAGTCGAGAGGGGAAGACGAGTCGAGGATTTACGCTCCTGGAAGTGATTGTTACCATCTCCATAGTTGGTATCCTTGCAGCAGTGGTGACCCCTACCTATCTGG
>JAERTG010000064.1 GCA_016845065.1 Fidelibacterota bacterium
CATGAAAAATGATTTCAGCTCATGTGTGTATTATGAGGGATATATCTATGGTTTCCATGTGGCCGCTTTACGATGTATTTCTGCTGAAACCGGAGAGACCCAATGGACCAAACGAGGTTATGGTAAAGGAAGCCTGATACTGGTTGATGATCATTTGGTGGTGCTTTCCGACAAAGGTCAAATGATCATTGTAGAAGCTACGTCTGAGGCCTTTACAGAAAAATCTTCTGTGGCTGCTATCAAAGGAAAGTCCTGGACAGCCCCAGGCTTTAATGCTGACAAAGTTTACCTGAGAAACCTCACAGAAATGGCTTGTTACCAATTGTAATTCCTAACCTAAAACCCAAAATCCGATGAAAACATTTAACATAAAATACTTTGTCATGCTGGCTTTCCTGGGAATAAGTACCCTGGTTTGGGCTCAGGATGTGGATGAGATTGTGAGTAAACATATTGAAGCCCATGGCGGTTGTGAAGCCTGGGAAAAAATACAATCCATGGAGGTGAAAGCACGCTTCACTGCCTTCAGCGAGGAGGATGACTTTTATGCCGTTAAAACCAATGATGGCAAGTATTACAGTAAGCTTCAACTGGGACAATTTGAAGTGATAGAAGCATTTGATGCTTGTAAAGGATGGACCATCGATCCCTGGCACGATTTTACCTTTCCAAGGGATCTGAATAAGAATGAAGTCAATGTTTTTAAGCAAAAAGCAGAATTCTTCACACCCTTTTATAAATACAAAGAGAAGGGTTCCACCGTAAGATATAAGGGAACTGAAAAACTTGACGGCATGGAAATGTATGTGCTAGAACTTACCCGTGCCGATGGGAAAAGCGAAACCTGGTATCTGAATACGGATACATATCTGGAGTATAAAAGTGTTTCCCCCTGGGTTGATTTCTCAGTGGGAGTTCCGGCAGAATCTTATTTTGATGACTTTCAGGAAGTAAATGGCCTGGTTTTACCCTTTTTCATCGAACGTACTTTTTGGCAACGCGACCGCATCACACTAATCGAAGAAATTAACTTCAATGTGGAAGTGCCTTGCCAATTGTTTGCCATGCCACGATCCGAAGCCATGGATAAACTGGCATTCCTGGAAGGAGAATGGGATGTGGCCGTTGCCGTATGGACACGCAGAGGAAGCTGGTATCCCAGGGATACATCCACCTCATGTATATCCTTTAAGGCAACCAACCTCTTACAAGAGAATATTACCTACGACAATGGGTATGCCATGCCAAAAGTGATTCATTATACCTATAATGAACATGCCAATGCCTACCAGGTGTTTCTGTATAATGGATTTTCTTCTGATATGAATTTGTATGAAGGAGGTTTTACGGATTCGACCTTCAGTGTGTATAAAACACGATTGGTTTCCGATTCCATTCAGCCACCAAATTTTGTGAAAATCCAGTTGTCGGATATGTCAGAAGATGACTTTATCATGGAAATCCAGCGCTCTTCTGATCAGGGAAAAACCTGGCGACCAGGACAAAAACTGACATATACTCGTCAAGACTAGTATTTAAACCTTACAGCTTTCGCCACATGATATAGGCATCCAGATACTCATGGGTGGAGTGTTTTAGGGCACGTGGGATTTCACCAACTATCTCAAACCCCAGTTTTTGCCAGAGATGGATGGCTGCCTTGTTGTTCTTGATAACCATATTAAACTGCATGGAGTCGAAACCCAGTTTTCTGGCCTCTTCCAACGAATGCTCACACATGGCTTTTCCTATGCCTTGACCAGAATGAGAAGCTAGCGTCATATATCCGGCATTGGCCACATGGGATCCCAGATCAGGCTGATTGGCTTTAATGAAAAAGCTTCCCACAACTTTACCGTTGGCCTCAGCCACATAGGTGTATTTGTCTGGGCCACACCAAAAAGCTAACATGGTATTTTTGTTGGTATTGGGATCAAACACATAGGTATCACCATGGGCAATTACCTCTTGAATGATGACCCAAATTTGATCGTAATCACTAGCTTTTGCCTTTCTGATATGTAATGAATGCTGCATAATCAATTAGATGTATTATAAATCCAAACACATGATTCGCTCTGTTCTGTCATAAACTAACATTTGGGGAGGGTCCTGACGGTCATTAAATCCGAGCTTTAGGTATAATCGGTGGGCCTGAGGCATGCTTAGTGTTGATTGTAACCATAGTTCTTTTGCCAGGTTTTCTTTACAACGACTGATGCATCTTTCGATTAATCTTGTGGCAATACCTAATCCACGATAGTTAGGTTTGATGAATAGCTTGTCAAACTCAAAGCTTTTATCATCAAGACGTTTTAGTGCCACACATCCCACTACTTCATTTTTGTAATGAGCAAAAAAGACAAAGCCACCTGTTGAAAGATAGGCCTTAACAGGGTTTCGCAGGCTGAATTTATCCTCAGTTTCCAACTGGCCATCCAGAACGCCCAGTAAGCACTTCCCGGCAAGTGTATAGAAGTGTTTTTTAAACTCAGGGCGGTAATCTAAAATTTGAATCGATAGGGGCACTCCCTGTTTTATACGCTCATATATGGGTAAGCTATGGATTTCATCATCAATACGGTTCATCATATTGACGAAATTCGGATGTGCAGCTTCAAATACCGACCCGAGGGCATCAGAAAAAGCTTGCCATATGGGTTCAAGTTCATCAAGAAGCTGTAGACCCTTGATGGATAAACCGGCAATTTTCGAACGTTTATCCAAAGGATTGGGTTTAATAATAATTAGTTCTTCTGATTCGAGCTCCCGAAATACGTTTTTTACCGTAATATGAGTAAAGCCTATCCGGCTAGCAATAGTTGTTACGGTTAGCGGAGTGTCACTTTTTGCCAACACATAATAAACGGAGAACCAACTGGCCTTAAAGCTAATGCCAGCGTCCTGATATATCTGATCGCCATCCACATAGAGTTTTTCGCTTACTCGCCTGAACCTTGAAGCTCCTGATAGATGCTCCAGGGTGGATAATACATCTGTCATTTTAAAAATATAAATAAAATAACTTTTGCAAATATATGAAATACCTTTTATAAAAGATATGACCTGCAATTTTTATCATAGTTTTTGGGATGCCGAAAATGACATTTGGTAAAAGAGTTGAAAACCATGCAAATGCATAAAAATATTTAGAAAATTACAACCCTTGGTTTTTTCTTCTGTCTGTATAGTTGAAAGCAAATTAGTGCTGCCGCAAGCTTATCTGAAGCAGCAAAATGAACCCAAACTGTATGGTGAATGCTTTGAACAGTGTATAAGACTGTAAGGGCACCGCCATGCATAAAAACTAATAACGAATACAAAAGAAAATGAAAAAAATAACAATATTAGGTTTACTTATTTTGTCCCTGGTATTTCAAGTTTTCGCCGAGAACTACTCACAAACTGTAAGGGGGCGTGTGGTTGATCAGGATACGAAATTACCATTAATCGGCGTCAATATATTGATCATGGACACTGACCCTCCCATGGGAGCCTCTACAGATTTTGAAGGATATTTTAAAATTGAAAATGTCCAGGTGGGCCGCATCAGTCTGCGACTGAGCTGCCTGGGTTATGAAACCAACTTCATTCCTAACATTACTGTTGGTACAGGTAAAGAAGTATTTCTGGAGCTTGAATTGCAGGAATCACTCATTAACC
>JAERTG010000065.1 GCA_016845065.1 Fidelibacterota bacterium
ATTCCGATACAGTTTTCATAATACACCTCTTTCAATATGGTTTAGGAATTTGTGCTGGAGTTAGTTGTTGTTTTTATTCTTTTTGATGTTTTTACCCAAGTGTTCAACTCTATTTCTTTTTCTGGGTTAAGTGTTATCCAATAAGGAGATCCATTGTTGATCTTGCGAGCATTGATAATACCTCGTTCAATCCAATAGTAAACCACATTTTTACTGATCCCAAATTTGTCACATAATTGTTTTACACTGCATTCATCAGGATGTTTTAATTTGGGAGCAGGAATAGAATGCTTGTGCCTGATCCAGGAGATCATTTTTTTTGTAAAGGGTCTATTTGTTGAACTTAACATTTTTTTTCTATTGAATATCTCAGCAATTTCGTCATCTGTTGAAGATTTGGCAAGTTCACGAACATGATTGATCATTTCCGTTGAATATCGTAGCTTGTCATAATATCGCGGAGGGAGTTTTAGTGACATATCTTCAATTGCTCCCCCTTGCCACCGGATATGTAAAACGACCTTTTTTTCCTTGGATAACTTATCCACTGTAATGTCCTTTATTAGCAAACGTAGTATGCGTTTGCGATCTTTTTCCTTCGTTGTGGAACAACTCCAAAGTCGAGGAATATTTTTGGCCAGTGCAACAATCTTTAATCTCTGTTCCTTGCTTATTTGAATTGAGTGTTTCTGCTGATGAATATCAAACTGCTTTTTGGCCTCCTCTACTTTATTTAAAGTTGTTTCCCACCGTTTTTCGAGAGTTTCTGCTACAAGACGATTAGACGGATCGACTTCTTCATAGCGTCTCCCAGCGAGTTGTGCTTCATACTCGGCTTTTTCAATTTTCATTTTCCATTGTCGATCAATTAGATTTTCCCGTTCTGCTAAATTTTCAAAGGCCTTTAATGCGATTTGAATTTGATCGGTTTTGATGATTTCAAGTATTCTGTTTGAGATGCCTGCATCTGGAATATCAGCTCTTATTGATAGGCAAGCGTTTCCACTTAAGCCTTCACGCTTCATATGATTGCACTCATACATCGCATGGTTACCACCATTACCTTTATATCTTACACTGATTTTGCGACCACATTTTCCGCATAGAAGTAAGCCTTGTAGGATTGCTTTTCCTTCTCTGGCGGCACTGCTCGTTAAGATTTCTTCACCATTTGTCTGGTTTTTTTTCAATATCTCCTGATTTTTCAAAAAGGTTTCCCATGAAATATATCCTTTATGGTGTTCCATGATTTTGACTTTCCACTCATCCATCGGCATTTTAACAGACCGGCTTTGAACATCACCGTTTCGAGTGATTGTTTTTTTTGCCTGATAGCGACCAAACGTATAAACTCCAGCGTAAGAGGGATTCTTTAACACTTGTAGAACACGATTGTGAGATAGATGCCCCCAAATCAGTTTACCGTTCCATATACCGCCGTAAGATCGCTTTGGAAATGAAAGGCCAGAGTTGCCAAATTTTTTTACCACGCCGTAAGCACTTCCCGTCTCATCGAAAAAAGAAAATAATAGCGTAATCGCATTTCTAACTTCTTCATCCGGATCTGGCACAATCCGATTCTCATCGTCGTAGCATAATCCGACAGGGAGAGGAAAACGCAATTCTCCTTTTTTTGCTTTATTTAGTTTGCCTCCCAGGAGGCGGGCGCGAATAAAATGAAGTTCCGCTTGCGACATAGTCCCTTTCATTCCCAATAAGAGTTGATCGTTGAAATCTGATGGATTGTAGCATCCGTCTTCGTCGATAATTAGGGTTTCGGTCAATGCACATAATTCCAAAAGTCTGTGCCAATCTGTATTGGATCTTGAAAGGCGTGAGGCTTCCAGAGATAATATCGCTCCAACCTTGTTCATTGAAACATCCGCTACCAGTAGTTTGAAGTCTTGTCTGTCGGAACTTTGTGCTCCCGACTTTCCCAAATCCTGGTCCAGTATCCTTATCGCATTTTGAGTCCACCCCAACTGTAGCGCTTTTTCTTTCAACGCGTATTGACGCTCTGTGCTTTCCTGGTTGAAACGAACTTGCCCCATTGTTGATTGACGAATATATACATAGGCTTTTTTCTCTTTGTGATGGTTTTGAATTTTCGATAACATTTTCTCCTCCGGTTTCAGTTTGTTTATCCATTTCAAAACAATTTAAAATCTCAGGATCATTAGACAATTCTTCAATATCATCCTCAATTAATTCCATATCGGTTTCCGCCTTTAAAAAATCCTCAACCATATTGGCGACGATAATACCGGCTAAATCTATATCGAAAGTAATCTTTGGCTGTGATGATGCTGAGACTCCACCCATGTTTTTCCTTCAATATTAGAGTTTCTCTCTTCTCCGAAGAAGTTCTCGATTTATCATGCAAATCTCTTCCAGTATCCGTTTCACTTCTTGAAAATTCCCCAAATAATCGACCACCTGATCGTGGTATGCTAAAGGAACATAATCCATTTGTGGTCGGCTTTTGGGAAAGCTCATTGATAAATAATACTTTGGTCCATGCCCCTTCCCATTTACACACTTGCAGTTTGGCTTTCCACATGGTTTGTATTGTTCCACAATCGATCCCCGTAGTATTGATGGAACTAACGAAGGTAACCGGTTGGTTAAAATCGTTCTTCTCCTTCTTAAATAGCTTAATGTTTTCTCTTTCATATTTACCTGACCTGTTATTTAACTTGTCCGATTTGAATCTTTTTTCCAACATTTGTCAACCTCTTTTTGGTTTGATATTTTCTACTAGATCAACAAGATCCAGCAAATGTCTAAAACTAAGGATAGGCAATGGATCATGCAAAGTGTTTGGAATATCTGGTTCTGATAAATCAGTCCATTCGCGTGGGACCGAAAAACTACCTCTTTTTTGGTGCTTAACAATTATTGTCTCAATACCAGAAATACATTTGAATTTGAGGATTTGAAATTTTTTTCCACGAAATGGGTGGAATGGATGGGTAATCGTTAAAGATCCCGAAAGGTTACTGTGGTTTAGTGCAGTTGACTTTGACCGTGCCCACTATTCGAGACCGAGTGGCGCAGACTGCTGCTCTGTTAATACTTGAGCCTATATTTGAGGCAGATTTTCTGGACTGCTCATTTGGATTTCGGCCCAGGCGTAATGCCCACCAAGCTCTTGACTCAATTACTCAAGGCTTGAAAGAAGGCAAGACGGCTGTATTTGATGCCGATCTCCAAGGATACTTTGACAGTATACCCCATGATAAACTGATGAAATGCGTTGAGATGCGCGTCAGTGACAGGAGTGTACTGAAATTGATCCGTATGTGGCTTAATGTACCTTCACAGAATGGGCAAGACCCACCTGTAAGGAAACGGGATAAGACAGGAACTCCACAGGGAGGTGTTATATCTCCCCTTCTGGCTAATATTTATTTACATTGGTTGGATAAACGGTTCTCGATGAAAAGTGGTCCTGGGAGCTTTGCAAATGCAAAACTGATACGGTATGCTGATGACTTTGTAATTCTTGCTCGCTATATTGGGCCAAGGATAACAGATTGGCTGGAATCGACAGTAGAGGGTTGGCTGGGCCTGACAATTAATCGTCAGAAGACCAGCCAGTACGATTTGTCGCAAACGAAAACCCGGCTTGATTTTCTTGGCTATAGTTTTCGTTATGACAAAGACCTCCATGGTCGTAATAATCGGTATTTGAATGTATTTGTAAGTGATGGGTCTTGTCAGAGACGACGTGTGAAGATTGGCAAGTTGTTTTGCAAGAAAACAAGCCATGTACCCATTATTGAGTTAATTACTCGTCTCAACCAGGAATTGAAGGGTTGGAAAGGTTATTTCAGTAAGGGCTATCCTCGCAAGCAGTTTCGGAAGCTGAACTTTTATGTTCAGTTAAAGATCATCAAGCACCTTGGACGTCGGAGCCAGCGCCCCTACTATCTACCATCGGGGGTAACATGGTATCAGCATCTTGAAACACTCGGTTTGGTACACTTGTGAA
>JAERTG010000066.1 GCA_016845065.1 Fidelibacterota bacterium
CAAATCCGAAAACCAACCTGGCCAGATGCTTTCTTTGCGGAAAAAACTTCAACACCATCGACATGGTCATGACATGCGAAAACAGCTCTTTTGTGGAAACCGTCAATGCCCTTAAAGCATACCGGAAGCAGTTTAAACCGGCTGCCCATTAAACCTTTATGTTTTCCGGGAGGGGTCCAAATGAAATACCGGCAACTAAATGATCTGAATCCGCAAATCGATGCATATCTGCAGTGGATGTCTTCCCGGCAGTACAGTCCCCACACAATCCGATTCTATCAGTCGATTTTGAAACACTGGGTTGCGTTTGCCCATGCCGCGGGCATGGGTTTCAACGATGTGTTTAAATACGAAAATCTCAAAACCTTTCAGCGTGAATCCCAACTTAAACACGTTTCCCTGGCACCGATCATGGGGCTTTCTCAGTACCTGTATGAAAATCATCAGCTCATAGAGCCCGTGCGTAAACCCACTGAAGCATTACCCGATATCTACGAAGAATATCTGGCCCATTACAAAGACACTCGCAATGTGGCCGCGGAAAGGGTCCGTACCTGTCGGCGCGTTTTTTCAGGACTTCATCGATACCTGCATAATGATCATCTCAAAAACCTTACCATCGAGAAAATTGATGCATTTCTCAAACAGTATAACGCCGGATACAACCCCAAATCCCATTGCACCCACAGGGGGTGCCTGCGCGGTTTTCTGCAATATCTTTATTGCCCGAGAAACATCCTTCAAAAGGACCTGTCGACCTTGTTGTCGGGCCCGCCTCTCTATGCTCAGGCCAAACCGCCAAGGTTTCTCCGGCCGAAGGACCTTGATCATCTTTTTTCCAGTCTATCCTGGGAACAACCCAAGGATATCCGGTGCAATGCCATGATCTATCTGGCATATACACTTGGACTCAGACCCAAAGAAATCAGTCTGTTAACATTGGATGACATCTCGTTTGCTAAAAAGGAAATCAGAATTCCCAATCGAAAGAATACCGTCCCATTGCATCTCCCTTTTCCCGATGAAGCGCTCAAGGCCGTTGTTGCTTATGTGAAACATGCACGCCCTCAAATTAAACACAGGGCTCTCTTTATAAACCTGAGAGCGCCCTATCGTCCCATTCACCCGGCCATCGTCAGCCGTGACATCTCCGCATGTCTACACAATGCAGGCATATCCGAATCCGCTTACTGTCTCAGACATACCTACGCCCAGAACCTGCTGGAAGCGGGGGCTTCCATTTTTCAAGTCAAAGAGATGCTGGGCCATGACCGCATTCAGACAACGCAGCGCTATATCCATATCCACACCCAATTGATGCGAAAGAGACTGTTCCATGAAACACTTTAAAAGCGGTATCTCAGAACAACTGGAAGCATATGTGGTGTATCGCAGGGGCCTGGGTTTTACAGATAAAAATCTTCGAAGCACCCTGCGACCTTTCGATCTTTTCATGGAAGAAACGGGCCTCAGCATACAACGGATCAGCCCTCTCGATTTTCTCAAATTCAAAAAATCTGTCAAACTGGAACCCCGATCCGTTAATAGTATCATCATGGCCGCACGGGGGTTTTTCGACTATCTCATTCGCATCGAAATGGTTGAGGATAATCCAATCGGAGATTTTCCTTACCAGAGAGAACACGCATTTGTTCCCTTCATTTTTTCTCCCTTACAGGTCCAGCGCATGCTGAGAGCCATATACCGAAAAATCAGACAAAGCCCCAAATACTTCTTTAACGATCTCACGGTTTACACAGCCGTCTTTCTTTTGGCCCAATGCGGCATGAGAATCTCCGAGCCTCTCCGGTTGAAACATCACCACTACCGAAAAGACGATGGCACACTATATATCGAAAAAACAAAGTTCAGAAAAGACCGGCTCATCGCCCTTTCTTCCACCGTAATTCAGCATATGGATAATTACCTGTCTGTAAAACAGGAACTTCAAAATGAAAGCCAGTGGCTTCTGCCCGCACCAAAGGGCGGGAGATTGCGCCACAATCGCATATATGATGCATTCCATCAGGCTCTGGACGACATCTACCTCAAACGCAAAAGACGCCTCATTGGAAATACGGTATTTGGCGCGCCCACACCCCATAGCCTAAGGCATTCTTTCGCAGTGAACACTCTCCAGAATATACGTGGCCGGGGCGAGGATCCTCAGTCTGCTTTGCCCATCCTTTCCGCCTATATGGGTCACCGGAAATATCGATACACGGCCGTTTATCTCAAATTCACCGATGCCGATCAGCGGCAGCAACTCCTCGACTTCAGCATGAAGGGACTTCACGATATATGAACATCTCAGACGCCCTACACCAATTTTTTGATCATTATCTACCCCATCTCCAAGGGGTCAGTCAGCAGACCATCACTTCCTATCGGGATGCGTTTACCTTACTTCTTCCTTTCGCGGCCGGATATCATCATATCCCGATCCAGCATCTTAAGGTGGAACATCTTTCATTTGACACGATTGTTTCCTTTCTGAACCACATTGAGGATCGAAGGCGTAACAGTCCCAGAACTCGTAATCAGCGCCTCGCCACCATTAAGTCCTTTGCCAAAATGATCATGCTCATATACCCCGAACATAAAGATATCGCACAGGTCATACGCAACATTCCTCAGAAACGCGCTCAGAAAAAGCTCATTGGATATCTTACCCCGGATGAAATCCTCAAAGTCTTTGAAGCGGTCGACCTGAAAAAGCCAGGGGGCGTGAGAGATTACGCCATCCTTCATCTCATGGTGGACTCAGGGACCAGGGCGGGAGAAATCGCCAGTTTAAAGCTGGACTATTTTGATCCGCAAGACCGAACCCTTGCTATACTCGGAAAAGGAAACCGCTATCGCCAAATCAGGCTTCTTCCAAAGACCGTGGAATTGATAACCCTTTATATCGAAAGGTATCGCCTGAAACCCAGACCCCTTTATCAGCACTGCCTATTCATCAATCAGCGCGCACAAGCATTAACACGCCACGGCATTCACCGAATATGCAAAAAGTATCTCACTATGGCATTGCCGGAAAAACGGCTCAAAACACTGAGCCCCGCCCACAGCTTCCGGCATTCCTGTGCCGTAAACATGCTATTGCAGGGAAAAGACCTCACCGAAATCAAAAATCGACTTGGACATGAAAATCTTCAAACAACTATGGGCTATTTACGGTTGGACCTGAATGCTAAAGCAGATCTGCAGAAAACCTTCATGCAATTTACGGCTTCCAGAATCGCTTTTGATAATAAGGTAGAAACCCTAATCGACTGGGAAGCGAAGGAAAAAACCCTGGCCTGGCTGGATACCCTGTAGGAACTACAGTCAATCTTTTGAGAATTAATGCGCAGCAATGCCCGGCGCGTACAGATCGAATATGGATCGCTGTTTGATGATCTGAAAACGGATCTCCAGATCTGAACATCACCGCTTTTCATCTATTATTATGTTGCGAAATACTTTCCAGAAAAGCTATAGTATGAGGTAACATGTTGATATTGCAAAGACTTCATCGACTCCCGAATAAAACCTAGAAATGTCAATATATTTAAGCTGTTAGGGAAACTCGCAACATAAGGGACAGGCCTGCCTTATTGTCGTTATTGGAGCTCAAAAGTGAAAGGGGAAGATGTGAACCGTGAGCCGTAAACAGTGAGCCGTGAACCGTAAGCCGTAAGCCGTGAGCTGTGAACCGTAAGCCGTAAGCCGTG
>JAERTG010000067.1:0-62500 GCA_016845065.1 Fidelibacterota bacterium
GCCAATGATTCCTACGTTATTCGTGGAGGTAGCTGGTCCAATTATACAGACAATCTCAAGGTCTGGTATCGCAGTGAGGGTGTGCCCACCGCAGCATATAACACTATTGGTTTCCGCTGTGTGAGGTAACTCAGGACTTACTCATTCATAAAAACACCCTTCCATTGTGAAGGGTGTTTTTGTATAGATAAACATATCCCCTTATTCAGAGTTGCAGTCAAAATGTGATGAATCTGAATACTGAAATATTTTTGAATTTGTAGGCTTCTAGGCCATACTTCAGGGCAGAGAATTAATATCCTAATTGGAGACTCCGATGCGTTCGAAACTGAATCCTGTATCCTTTTTCATTTTAACAATTTTACTGCTCACCACCGGTATGGGGCGGGCTCGACATGCAGCAGAAGCTGTTGATCTCTTTCAGAATCGTTCAAATCCCAGATTAGGAAAGTTGATTGATTTGACTCCGGCTTCACTCATCAATGAGTACCAAGAGGCGGCAGCGACACCAGGTCTAGGACTTCACTATCCACCTGATCCGAGTTGGCAGTATTCTAATCTCAGGACAGACAGTGTTGACTTTGGTTGGGTGCAGGAGTTTGGTTCGAATACCATGCCCAGCACAGATGTGTTGACGGGTCTGACTACCGATGCTGCTGGAAATGTCTACGTTACAGGAAACAGTGATTTTGAATGGCTCACCATGAAATATGATGCCTCTGGAGCCCTGATATGGAGCCAAACATACTCTGAAGCTGGAATAACAGACACTTATGGTGACGATATCCAGGTAGATGCTGAAGGGAATGTGTATGTCACGGGCTATCGCTGGGGTCCCTTTATTGATTCTGATATTCTGCTTATCAAGTATGATCCTTCAGGCGAACAGCAGTGGGTGGCCGAGTATGCCGGGGTTGGACTGAACAACGATTTCCCCAATGACATGGAGTTGGATGCTGAAGGAAACATCTTTATAGGAGGGTATAGCTATAGTGTCACTGTGGATGCTGATTTTGCCACTCTAAAATTTGATAATGATGGCAATCTGCTTTGGGATGTACTTTTTAATGGCAGCGCTTATGCTGATGATTGGATCACAGATATAGCCCTTGATGATAGTGGCAATGTCTATGTTGCTGGAATCACTGCAGGGGAGACCAGCAATGATGATTATGGTATCATCAAGTATGCATCAGATGGTACAGAAATGTGGAATACGCAGTTTGACGGCATTATGGCCACCGATTGGGCAACCAGCATTGCTATTGATACGCTGGGACATACCTATGTGACTGGTATTAGCCAACACTATGATGAATACATTGACTACTACACATTGAAACTTGACTCAGCCGGAACTGAAGTATGGGGAATTCGTTGGGGTGTATCTGGGGATGGTGATAGCTGGGCTTCTGATATCGCTGTTGATGATAGCCTGAATGTGATCGTGACCGGAGTGAGTTATGGTGGCCAATTTGGTTTTGACTATGTCACAGTTCAGTGGGATTCAGCAGGAACAGAATCCTGGGTTGCCAGCCATACCAACAATCTATTTGGTGGGTATGACGAAGCCACCGCACTGATATTGGATAGTGAGAACAATGTTATAGTAACCGGTGTGACAGAATCTGATAACCAGACTACTGATGTGGTCACCGTTAAATATGATAATGGCGGTGTTGAAGTTTGGACTCATCTGTTTGATGGTGGGGAGGGCGTCGATGATGCAGCTTTTTATCTAGGTATAGATAGCACTGATGCAGTAATCGTGGGCGCCAGAGCTATATCAACGTTAAATCTTGAGAACTATTCCATTTTTAAATATCAGGCAGATGGTACGGATAGTTGGAATGCTGAATATGATGGACCAGGCAATAGTCTGGATCTCGGTGTGACGTTGACCACAGACGGTTCCAGTAATGCCTACGTTGCCGGAATCATCGTTAGCCCAACGAATGGCGCGGATATTTCAATTGTAAAGTATGATACGACGGGTGTTTTGGAATGGTCCAGGGAATTCAATGGAACCGCTAATAGACATGATGTGCCAAATGATATTATGACCGATCCAGAAGGAAATGTTATCGTGACAGGATATACTGAAACTGCCCTGGGTGATCGGGACATGGTCACGTTGAAGTATACTGCCGAGGGTGACCAGGTATGGGTCGTGACATATGATGGTCCGGGGAATAACGATGATGAAGCCACCAAACTACTGATAGACAACAATGGCCATACCTATGTAACCGGTTATAGTAGCGGCAATCTGACGAACTATGATTATACAACTGTAAAGTACGATGCATCTGGAAACGAAACCTGGGTCGCAAGATATGTTGGACCTAATTATGGAAGCGATGTTGCCGTAGATCTTGTGCTGGATGAAGATGAGAATATTTATGTCACTGGTGGCAGTTATCGATTGGGCATGAATATCGACTATACAACCGTCAAATACGATATGTTCGGATCTGAGGAATGGGTCGTGCGTTATAACGGACCAGTGAACTCCGATGATTTTGCCACGGCTATTGATCTTGATACCCAGGGAAACATTTATGTCACTGGATATACGGTTAGTTCCGCTATAAATCATGATATCACCACCATCAAGTATACATCCGCTGGAGAAGAACTCTGGGTCAGAGATTTCGATGGTGAGGCGAATTTTGACGACATGGCAACTCACCTCCAGGTTGATAACCGGGGTGGTGTTGTTGTGAGTGGTTCTACCTATGGCTTTGCAGGAGGCAAAGATTTTGTAACAATGAGATATAATTCCTTCGGTGAATTGCAATGGACCAATATTTTTGATGGTCCCGGACACGGAGATGACCAGATACAATCGATGACCAGGGATGGTACAGGAGATATTTATGTCTTGGGTCAATCATTGTCGGAATCCGGAAGCTTTGATTATACTACATTGAAGTATTCAGAAAGTGGTGAACAACTCTGGGAGAAGCACCACACAGGATCCGGTTATTCTTACGATGATCCTTCTGACATTGTAGTTGATTCCCGGGGAACTGTCTGGGTGACAGGCAGCTCTCACTATATGCTTCTGGGTAATTTTGATTGGAGTTATGCTGTCACAATCCAGTATCTACAAAATCTCTATCCGGTTTCAATCGACCCTGTATTGCCTACCTCCCACGGATTAGATCAGAACTATCCGAATCCTTTCAACCCTCAAACCACCCTCCAATATCATATTCCAGAATCCCAGGATGTCACGCTGGTCATCTACAATATTCAAGGACAGGCTGTTACAACTCTAGATGCTGGATATAAAATGGCAGGCCGTTACACGCTTGAATGGGATGCACGTGATCATAATGGAGAAGTGGTAAATACGGGGTTGTATTTTTGCAAATTAACTGCAGGTGATTTTAGCCAAACTATCAAGATGCTTTACTTGAAATAGGTAATAATTATGGTTAAACCAAAAAGGGCTGGTGAATCACCAGCCCTTTTATTTTTGTGCCTCCCAAAACATGGAGGCGCTCCTGGTGAAATTCATGTAGCACATTTTCTATATGAGTTAGGATGCAGGGGCATATATTTTAGTTTATGTGTGCATCATGACACAAAACCAACCAGGAATAAAGGGGATATAAGTGATGACGGATAAATCAGTAAATCGTCAGAAAAGTGATCGACGTGATGGGGATCGACGGAAAAAAGATATACCTGTAAAGGTAGAGAGACGTAAAGCTCTGGATAGAAGAACAGGTGGAGATCGCAGACAGCCAAAGCTATGATCCAATTGTTGCCTAAACCACTGACCGGTTCAGGACCATTTATCCTCCTGATCACAGCATGTCTCATGAATTGCACCAGCACAAAAGAGTTAATGCCAATGACAGAATCTGATATACTGGCATTTCACCAGCAAATCCTGACCATTGATACTCATGTAGATACTCCCCTTCGCCTCAAATATGAAGGGATTGATCTGAGTCAACATCATGATCCTCATGCTTACAACAGCAAGCTGGACTTTCCCCGCATGGCCCAAGGCGGACTTGATGCTGTCTTCTTTGCCATCTGGACTCCCCAGGGAGCTCGTACAGACTCAGGTCATTCTGCTATAAAGCGACATGCCCTGGAGATGCTTGATTTAACCGAATCAACAATTAATAACTTGCCCCAGTTCGCTGAAATTGCGACCAATTCTCAAGATGCCAGCAGACTTCATGAAGAAGGAAAACATGCCATTTACCTGGGTTTAGAAAATGGGTATCCTATTGGCACGGATTTACAGAACATCGATTTGTTTTATAAGAGAGGTATTCGATATATCACTTTATGTCATATGACCAATAATGACATTTGTGACTCATCCAATGACACCACTGAGTATGCTGGTTTGAGTCCCTTCGGTGTAGAGTTAATCAAGCGGATGAATCAATTGGGAATGATGGTTGACATATCCCACACCAGTGAGGCCACTGTTGCGCAGGCGGTAGCAATATCTCGGGCCCCAGTAATTGCTTCACACTCCTGCTCCAAGGCCTTACGAGATAGTCCCCGAAATTTAAGTGATAGTCTGCTAACAAGTATTGCTGCTAAGGGTGGTGTGGTGCAGATGTGTCTGCTCAGCGATTATATAACACCGGATCCACCCCAGGATGTCAGAGATTCAGCTCGGGCTGCATTAAAACAGAAGTGGAAGGGTATTGATCGCCACACTGCCGCAAATCGAGAAGCATATCGTCTGGAGTGGAGCGAGTTAAATCGAAATTATCCCAGGGAATTACCGAGTGTTTCTGATGCGGTAGATCATATCGATCACATGGTGAACTTGGTGGGTATCGATCATGTGGGTATTGGAACTGATTTTGACGGCGGGGCAGCGCTATCAGATTGCTATGATGTAAGTGAGCTACCCAACATCACCATAGAGCTTTTTAAGCGTGGCTACAGTAAGTCAGATATCCGAAAAATATGGAGTGGAAATTTACTCCGCGTTTTTGCTGAGGTTGAAAGGGTAGCTTCAGCACAATAACGCTCTCAATTACTTGCTGGAAACAACCTGATCCAATCTAAGCTTTTGATAAATATTGACTCAGGGCAATAAAAGACTAATATAGTCACATATAATTTCAAATGAGCAATGAGTTGAGGGAGGAAACATGATGAGTGTTCAATTCGATAGACCTGTAGAGGCAATGGCAGCTATCACCTGGTTAATATGTAGCGCTGACGATGTTGGGTCAGCTGAAGAAAGAGATTTCCTGCATGCCCATGTAAGAAATTCTCAGGATTTTACCGGGATGTCACGAGATGAGTTTTGCGCTCTACTGGCTTCTACACGAACAAAATTATTTTCCAGTCTTGACAATAATGGTTTCTGTCTCGCACCGCCAGCAATTGATGAAGTTATCACCTCAGCTGGTGCCATGCTGAATGCAGATCAGAAATTTCAGGCTTATGTCATGGCTGTTGAACTCGCCAAAGCTGATGGTCTCGTAGAGGAGGAAAAAGTTATTCTTGAAAAACTTCGATCCCGTTTTCAGATCTCTTTTGAAATGACTAACGAGTGATGGAATGATCAAAAAAGGCTACTTCATCATCACAGATATTACTGGGTACACCATTTTTCTCACCGAATCCGAGTTGGATCATGCCCACCATATCATTCATGCCCTTTTTGAATCACAGCTTGATGTAATCGGTGCTCCATTGCAGATCTCGAATTTTCAAGGGGATGCCATCTTATGCCACGTTCCTGAAGAAACAGTGGGGAAGGGTGACCATCTTATGCAGCAAGTTGACGCTATTTATGATGCATTCTCGGCTAAAATCGTAGAGATGCAAATTGATCCACCTTGCGGGTGTAACGCCTGTGCAAATATTACCATGCTGGATTTAAAAATGTTTATGCACTATGGGGAATATCTGGTGAAAACTGTGGGGGACAGTGATGAAATTATTGGCTCTGATGTAATCACAGCACATCGTATGATGAAAAATGATGTTCCCGAAAAGACTGGAATCAATTCCTATCTACTTGCTAAAGATACTGCCTTGAAAAATCTAGGTTTAGAGAATGATTCAAAATTTGTAAGCTACTCACAAAGCTATGAGCATATCGGTGAAGTGGGTATGGGAGTGGCACAATTGGGGAGCTCAGCTGGGAATCCCTTTCAGCCACAATCATAATGTTACAAATACTCCTCATGATTTCTCATGTGGAGAGAATAATCAGTGATTACAAATACGCTCGGGTGCAGTCGTAAAACCACCTTCAACAGGATGAAATTTACCCTTGTTTTCCAAGAAGAGGATTAACTCATCTGCCGTCATACCCTGGGCAGAACAGGTGAAGAAGCGGGTGTCTTCCCCGAATTGTTCATGGATGGCTGAACGCAGAGAATCCCGACTGTATGATTTACCTGAATTCACCATCATATGCATAACTTCGTGACCATGTATAGTATTCATTTTTACCTCATTCATCTTTTAAACACTCACCATTGTGAGCAACATTTTCGTAGGTTCAAGAGCTTCCAGCGCATGATTGATTCCAGCGGGCATAAGTATCAATTGGCCGACCCCAACGGTCTGGGTTGTCTCAGCTATTGTAATATCCATTTTGCCTGTCAGGATCTGCACATAGGCATCCATAGGGCTTGAGTGACCACTTAAGGCCTGTCCAGCATCAAACCCAAAAAGTGTTAAATTCATATTTGGGGATTTTCTTAATGTCTTACTCACAATAGCTCCAGGATTCACCTGGATGTCATTGATTAAATCTTGAATTTGTCCAGGCTGTAAACCCTTGTCTAGACTAATTGTATCGTTCACTTAGTATTCACTCCCAGTGATTGGTTGAAATTGAGCAACTGTTGTGTTTTCCAGCATTTTCCGGGATGCTTCCCGGATGGGACCCCATTTATCATGAACGGGGCAGGGTGAATCAGCACCGCAAGTAGGTAAACCAAGGACACAGCTTTCGAACACGGAATTGCCATCAATAATTAGAACAATATCCAACAATGACATAGAATCAGGATCTTTTGCCAAGGTGAAACCACCTGATTTGCCGCGATGGGATTGAATGATATCGTCCTTAACTAAACTTTGCAGTGTCTTAGATATGAAATCTCGTGAGATATCCAGATCAGTGGCTATCTGCTCCGCAGAAATGTTGCCTTTAAATTGATTCTCAGCCAGGTATAGTATTCCCTGAAGGGCATATTCACATTTTCTAGAAAATAGGACAGTCATCATTCACTCTTCTCGGATAATAATTGGTCGTTGTATGAGATGCAACCATAATCGGAGTATATAGTCCGAATTAAACATAATTGCTCCAGACAGATTACACTTCATCTGGATTTTCTAACCCATGAAATATTTCTGAAGATACAACAAAGCCGCTATGGGCGCTGCGATAGCCATGATTTTATTGGCCCAGGTTGATTCTTTCCAGTTCCAGTAGGATGAACTCCCGGAAATTGCAATCAGGGACCATACACCTGCTAGATATAGCTCATAAATCTTTGGACGGGAATCCGGTGAAGGCCATCCAAAGATGAGTAAACCGATTACCCCAAGGATGCCTATTGCGGCCTGAATGATATTCTTGATATCTCTTTGTGACTTCGCTTCGTTTGATTCCATGTATCCTCCCCAGTTTGAATTATTAGACCACCATACTCTCGCCACCACTGTCTTTTACGAATAGGCAGGAAGTGTTCACTGCCTCAGCCAGAGTATGCATAGTATCTCCATCCAATTCATTGGATATACCAAAAATGTTCAAATCTGCTACAGGCGCATTAGGCAGGACTTCCTTGAAGTCTCCCACAAGTACTACTGCCTGGGAAGAAACCGGAAGTCTCGCTCGATCGAATAGTCTTTCCTGGGCAGCTTTGGCGCGCTCAACATCCTCTTCATTCGCTACGGCGGTAATAAATCTGAGTTGACCGTTCCAGTTGCGGTTCAATTGAATTGACATAAGAATTGCCAGGTCTTTATTTGGGCTGGAACGTCTCAGCCAAACATTCAAGGTTTCCCTCTCACCTAATTCATTTTTTGGATGTTGTGAGTACACGGCAATACCCATTTTTTCCCTGACAGCAACAGCAATCATGTCTTCCAATCTTTCATCCTTGGAACGATCACGGCTCATGCTCAAAAACATGATATTGGGTGCAAAATACATACTCCCCATAACCTGGGCTGTGATGCTGATACCCTCTAGAAAATGTCGACATTCAATGAGGGAGCTGGTTACAAGCAAATCCTCTGCTTTTAACGGCTCCGCTAATTCACTAAGCTGACGTTCCTTATCATTATGTTCTTCTGAATCAACCTTTACTTCAGGACCTTTTCTAAAAAGTCTGTTGCTGAGAGAACGAATGATAGAATTCATACTCTCCTCAGCAATTTTTACTGAGAAAAGACGCAGGGTGCCACTGGGGAAGACAATATCTCTGAGAAATCCCATACGATGTTTCCAGGTCTGCGGATCCTCGACAGGAACCATGATATTGGGTTTCCAGGTTTTTGGGTGCGATTTAAGTTTTTCAGATTGGCGTGCAGACCATTCTGCCATTGCCATAAACATACCTGCCCGAACATCACCCCAGGGAGCCTGAAGGCCACGTTTGACCTGCACCAGGTATGCTGTGATAATGAGTAACCAGGCCACAATCGCAAAGATGGGATTGACCATAAACATGACTATTACCGCCCACAGGAAACCGATAATGGGTATGCTGATATGGACCCGGAAAAGGGGTCTAAACGAGGGTATACCGATACCTAGTTGAAGTGCTACGGCAATATTGATTGTAGCATAGGTAATCAGAAAAAACATAGTGAGAAGTGGGGCAATGGTGTTGAGATCGCCAAGGATGAGACTCACCAGTATGGCCAGAGCCGTGAAGATAATTGAGTAGACAGGTTCTCCAGCTTTACTGCGTTTGGCGAAAATCCTGAAGAATGGGATGACTTTGTCTGAACCCATGGCCATGAGTGTACGTGGTGCACCGACAACTGAACCCAAAGCTGATGAAAGGGTAGCTCCCAGGACACCAGCTGCCACAGCTAATTTCCAGCGTGAGATATCCATCATGATAGTGTTATTGGAAACCAGGGCAGAAGAATCTGCTAGATGATCCAGGTAATAGGCCACTACCACATAAACTACAAATGAAACTGCAATAGCTGAGAGCATCCCCAGGGGTAAGGACTTTTTGGAATCCTTTAAATCACCCGACATGGCTGCCCCGGCTTCAATGCCAGTTACTGCCGGGAAGAATATGGCAAAGACCACCCAGAATGAGGCTTGTGGGAAATCACCCCAGACAACAATTTGAGGAGTGCTTCCTCCATCAGCCGCGAAGAAAGAGATCAACGAAACAACTATCACAAACATGATTAAGTATTGAGTCCGCATGGCAAATTGGGCACCTAGAAGACTCACAATCAATACCATTACCAGTACTGATACCCCTACGAGAATAGGATCATGCACAGGGAAGAGGGCAATCCAGGCTTCAGTAAAACCAGAGATATACATCGCACCACCTAATGTCTGAGATAGGTAGAGGGGTATGCCTACTGCGCTGCCAGCCTCAAGGCCTAGTGATCTTGAAATCAGGGCATAGGACCCACCTGCTCCAACACGGGTGTTAGTGGCAATGGCTGCAATCGATAAACCAGTGGTTACAGTAATCATTTTCGCCAGGAGGATGATGATCAAAGCTCCACCGAAACCGGCATTACCTACAACCCAACCAAGCCGCAGATACATTATCACTCCCAGTATGGTTAAAATGGTGGGGGTGAAGACACCGGCAAATGTCCCTAGCTTTTTCATTTATGCAGACCTCGTTATGAGAAAATGGATGTTAGGCAAAGTAATAACACGGTTTCATATTAATGAATAAAAATATAATCTCACTAAATATTCCATTGTTAATCTGTTTGTAAATCTCAAATTTTCACATTGTGAAAAAAACTATTCTCCTTATCCAACTCCTCCTCGTACTTGCAGGTCATTCCAGGGTTTTGGCTATTGGTACTGGTGAGGTTTCTGGAAGAATTATAGATTCCAAAACGCTTGAGACACTCCCTGGAGTCAATGTTGTCATTGATGGTACACGCTTGGGAGCTGCGGCAGACAAAGATGGTTATTTCATTATCCAGGATGTTCCAGTTGGTGAATATCGTCTCCATATCAGGATGGTTGGTTACAAAGCGAAAATCTTGAGACAGGTTTTCGTTGCTGCAGATCAAAAAACCGAGTTGCAGATAGAACTGGAAGCTATTTCCATTGAGATGGGTGCAGTCACCGTAACCCGTGGAAAACGGGATGGAGCAGGGGAACGGCTGAATCCCAGCCAACGGGAGCTGGAACCTCGGGAAATCATGACACTGGCTGGTGGAGGTGAAGATATTTTCCGAGGGATTACCACCATGCCCGGGGTCATTGCCCGGTCCGATGCATCTGCACAGTTTTATGTCCGCGGCGGAACCCCTGACCAGAATCTGATTATCGTGGATGATGTTCCCGTATTCAATCCATACCGACTCAAAGCTCTGGGCGGTCCCATTAGTATGTTTAATCCAGATGTGGTTGAATACGTCGAACTTTTACCGGGTGGCTTTGCTGCACAGTATGGTGATAAGCTTTCCTCTGTTCTCATTGCCCGCAATAGAGAGGGTTCTCGCTTTGAGAATCTCGGGAAGACCAGCATAAGTCTCATAGATGTCCGCATGCTTGCTGAGGGTCCTCTTCCGGGATCAGGTGAGGAGGGTTCCTGGCTTTTATCAGGTCGTCGCACTTATTATGATGTGCTCCTGGATCGTATGGCCGATGTTCCTACAGGGACAGTTTTTCCGAATTTTAAAGATGTTCAAGGAAAAATCGTTTATGATCTTTCACCTGAGCAGAAGATTCGCCTAAATTTTTCTGACTCCAGAGAAGAGATGATTCTCACTGAGCTTGAAATCGAGGGTGAGGGCGAAGACCTTGATCTATTCGAGGATGAAGATTTCTTTACATTAAGCAATAATATTGATAGTCGGCTGTCAAGTGTAGGCTGGATGAATGCCTTCAGTGATGTCTCACTGTCAAACCTGACTTTGTCTCGCTTTAATGATACCTGGACAATGAACCTCAAGGCTGGTGATTATCATTATTCACCTGTTATCGATATGCGCAAAATGGAAATCAGGGAAGATCTCACACATATTCTAACTCCAAGGCATACTCTGAAGACTGGTATAACGGTTTCTGATTTAATAACTGATATTGGTATTTCCATGACCATGGACTCTAGCTCCTATTATGATCAAAATCCTGAAGATAGACGGGAGGATGATGAAGCGATTCTCCATCGTGATCTTCGATTGCAGAATGCTAGCTCAATGACTGGGATGTACGTTCAGGATCAATGGCTTATGATTCCACCAGTGCTTACAGTTCAAGCTGGACTTAGAGGGGATTATTCAACCTATACTCAAGAATGGGTGTATAGCCCGCGTTTATCAGCCACCTACAATTTGAATTATCAGACATCAGTTCATGCAGGTTGGGGGCACTACTATCAAGCACCTAATTTTGTCTCGCTTTTTGAACGCTTTGAACGATCCATAGAGTGGAATCTGTTTGAGACTATCAACCTACGTACTGAGAAGGCCGAACATAATTTACTTGGAATCGAATATCATCCTTCTGAGAAATATGTGACCAAGCTGGAAGGCTATTACAAGGATTTAAAGAACCTGGTGGTTCAACGTGATTCAACTTACAATTTCATCCCCGATAATTCTGGTGAGGGCTTCGCCTATGGGGCAGAATTATTTTTACAGAAACGTGATCTGCAAAATTCACGACTATCGGGATGGCTCAGCTATTCATACAGCGTGTCCAAAGAAAAAGGAGAAAAGCCCTACTATTATTATCGTGAATTTGACCAACGCCATACTTTGTCCATAGTGGGACGATACAATGTTTTTAATAACATGTATCTGGACATCCAATATAGCTATGGCAGTGGCTTCGCCTGGACACCTCCTGAATTTGATGCTCAAGGTCATGTGCTTCGAGATGCAGATGGAGAAATAATCTTTAAGGAAAAAAACTCAGCGCGTTACCCTCACTATGAAAGATTGGATCTGCGCATGTCAATGCTGGGAGATCTGTTTGGTGATTACAAGATTGAATGGTATTTGGAGTTGATCAATGCCCTGGACAACAAGAATATTTATGAGTACTACTGGTCTGATGATTATGAAACCAGATTCACTTCCTACATGCTGCCAATGTTACCTTTTTTTGGAGCCAGAGTGAGTTTTTGAGTTGGTGGTAAGGCATTTGTGAGGACTCTCGGTATGGTCATACTGAGGTGTCACTCTGGGCTTGTTAAAGTGCGTTCTATCAATGAAAATCATACTCTTAGAAAAGAGTCCACAATAGTGAGTAACTGTAGAATTCTTGGCTCATGCTTCCTGAATAATAATAGTTTACCAATCCTCCCCTAGAATCGACCAACTGTCACTCATCGGACAGAAGTGGCTAGCTTTGGCGTGTAAAATACCTCAGGTACAATCGCTATCAGATTGGCTGAATTGGAGTGGGGTGTATGATGAGAGAAAAACTGTGGGTTTTAATCAAGTATATTTTTGCTAAACCATATCTGCTGTCTTTACTGGTAGGTTTTGGACTGCATTTCATCATTCAGCTCAGTTCATGGCTCTTCATGGATGCGAATCACCTCATAGTGATGTTCGATGAGCTCCAAATGAACCCCTTCTCAAGCTCAATTAAAATTCTGATTCCATTTACACTGCCACTTTGGATTGGCAGGATAAGTCGATCTATCATAGATGAGCGGGAAGCCAGTGTCCTGAAGGCGTTTCCTTCTCTCAACCCACAACCCGTCCTGGAGCTCGATTTTAATTTCCGGATTACATACATCAATCCAGCTGCGGAAAGGTTATTGGATAAAAGTTTATCTGATGCAGATAAAATCGCCCACCTAATCGGAAGCAATTTTGTCACTCAACAATTCGATCCAGAAAGTAAATTTCCACCCAGAATTGTGAATGTGGATGAAAAGGTACTACTCTGGAATGGGAGCATTAATCCTGATACTCAGAAATTTCACCTGTTCGCCACTGATATTACTAGCCTGAAGCAGGCCGAGCTTGAACTGATAAAAGCGAGGGAAGACGCTGAAAAAGCCAATCATCTAAAAACTGTCTTCATTGCAAATATCTCCCACGAGATCCGAACCCCTCTCACATCGATTATCGGGTATGCTCAACTGCTTGAATTGAAGTTGGAAAAGCATCTTGATGAGGAGGAGCAGGGATTTCTTGATTTGATCTACAAGGGGAGTGATAGACTACAGAATACACTGGATGAAATTGTAGATATCTCATCCATTGAATCTGGATTGTACCTGAAGGAGACTGGAGAACACCATATGGAAAAGCTGGTTCAGGAGGTTTGCTCCAGATTTGAAACAGCCGCCTTTGAAAAACTTCTCACATTTAAAGTAGATATAAATCTTGAATCTGACCTGGTGGAGATTGACGCAAACGCAGTATCCCAGGCACTATTCAACCTCATTGAGAACGCCATTAAATTTACGGAGAGAGGGGGTGTCTGGATAAGTATGCAAAACGCCCCTGGTTTAATCCTGTTGGACATTCGAGATACGGGAATTGGAATTTCCTATGAGTTCAGGGAAAGACTATATGAACCATTTTCACAGGGAAGTGAGGGTTTTACAAAAGATTTTCAGGGAATTGGTCTGGGACTAGCTCTGGCAAAACGTTATCTGGCAATCAACAACATTGCTCTTGAACTACTTGATTCAACGCCTGGAGGATCAATTTTCAGGCTTAAAATTCCATTGAAAACAGAATCGAGTAAGTTGGATGCCTCTATTTTAGCTAAGCAACAAATGAAGAGGGTGACAGGTAGGTCATCCTCTCATCCTGGAATTCTACTCTAATACATCTGATTTTATTTTAGACTGAAAAGTACTTGGCTGCGGGATGATGCACAACGATGGCTGATGTACTCTGCTCAGGTACGATCTGAAACTCCTCAGTCAGAGTGATGCCTTCTGATTCTGCGTCTAGTAATTCGAAAATGAGCGCTTGGTCTTTCAGGTCGGGACAGGCTGGATAGCCAAATGAATAGCGGCTACCCTGATACTTCTGCCTGAATAGTTCTTTTGCAGTTTTCCCATCATCACCTGAGATGCCTAATTCAGTTCTAACCTGCATATGCCAGTATTCTGCGAGGGCTTCAGCTGTCTCTACAGCAAACCCGTGGAAGTACAAGTAATCAGTGTAGGCATTATCATTGTACAATTGTTGAGCATATTCAGTCGCTTTTTCCCCAACTGTCACTAGCTGGAAGGCCATCACATCGCGCTTTCCTGATTTCACACTTGCATAATAATCAGGAATGGATCTGCCTGGTGCTTCACTCTGTCTAGGGAAATCAATATAATGTTGAGGCTCTGTGTCATGGGGATTGGCATAAATCCAGAGTCTGTTGCCCTCCGATTGACAAGCATAATACCCATAAACTACTTTGGGAGATAGCAGTTTCCCATCAACCACCTGCTTGGACAGTTTATTGAAGGTTGGAAAAATGGTTTCCTGCTCTAGTCGGACATATTCCTCAGAACTGACTTTGCCCCGCTTGAAACCCCACTGCCCCCGGAAGAGTGCGGACTGATTGATATAAGGGAAAATGGTTTGAAGACTGACATTATCCATCACCTTGCGACCCCAAAAGGGAGGCTCAGGGATAGTGTCGGTAGGTTTCAGTATTTCGAATTCCTTGGAGGTAGCTTTCTTAGTCCGGCTCTTTTTCACTGCTTGTGCAGCAGCAAGATCTTGCTCCAGGGTACCGGCCTCTATTTGCTGCATAAACTTTAATCCATCAAAAGCGTCCCGGGCATATGCCAGGGATCCTGCATATTCTTTTCGCAAGTCCTGTTCAACGTAGGCTCGCGTGAGTGCTGCCCCTCCCAGGATGATTGGAGGCGTAACACCATGCTCTGTCAGAATTTCAAGATTGTCTTTCATAATGATGGTGGATTTAACCAGGAGGCCGCTCATACCAATGGCATCAGCCTGCTCGTCCTGGAAACTCTTAAGCATGGCTTCCACCGATACTTTGATACCCAGATTAACCACATTGAAGCCGTTATTGCTGAGAATGATATCGACCAGGTTTTTTCCAATATCATGAACATCACCCTTAACCGTTGCCAGGATGATTTTACCTTTGGCAGTGGCATCTATTTTTTCCATAAAAGGTTCAAGATAGCTCACAGCCGCCTTCATGGTCTCAGCAGATTGGAGGACAAAGGGGAGCTGCATTTTGCCTGCTCCAAAGAGTTCTCCGACTTCCTTCATTCCATCCAACAAGATGTTATTGACGATATCAAGAGCAGAATACTCCTTTAGGCCAGCAGCAAGGTCAGACTCAAGGCCTGAACGGTTGCCATCGATAATACGTGCAATCAACCGTTCTTTTAGGGGTAGAGAAGAGAGATCCACCTTGCTTTTGGCAGCAGCAACCAGATCGGTGTGCAGCTCCAACAAACTCACCAGGGGATCGTAGTCACCTTCTCGCTTATCGAGTATGAGATCTTCACAGACTTTACGGTCGGCTTCCTTAATCTGAAAGAAGGGTTGAATGCGTCCGGCATGCAGGATGGCTGCATCCAGACCAGCTTCGATGGCCATATTCAAGAAGACAGAGTTAAGCAAATGTCGAGTAGCTGGTTTTAAACCAAAGGAAACATTGGAAACTCCAAGACTCGTATACGCGTCTGGAAAGGCCTTTTTAATAAGACGAATACCATCCAGGGTAGCAATGGCAGATTTACGAAACTCTTCATCACCAGAAGCCAATGTAAAAGTGAGAGGATCAAAAAAGAGATCACTTTCACGAAGACCGTGTTTAGTAACTGCTAAATCATAGATGCGCTGAGCCACTTCAAGTTTTTTTTCAGCACTTTTAGCCATACCATCTTCATCGATAGTAAGACATACCAGACCAGCCCCAAATTCACGACAGAGCTTTATGACTTCCTCTGCTTTTTCATCACCATCTTCAAGGTTAATTGAATTCACGATGGCTCGACCTGTGATACACTCCAGAGCAGTACGGATTGCGGCAACTTCTGTGGAATCAATCATGATAGGTATGGATATCTGACTATTGAGTCTATTGATATACTCATCCATATCAGCAGCTTCGTCGCGGCCTACATATGCCACACAAACATCTAATATATGTGCACCTTCAGCAACCTGATCGCGTGCCATACCTACCATGCCATCAAGATCTCCTGCCAGAAGCATTTCCCGGAATTTTTTGGAACCATTTGCATTGGTACGTTCCCCAATGATGAGTGGAGCGGGCTCCTGTTTGAATGAAGATACAGAGTAGAGTGATGAGGCACCTGCGGTAAACACTGGCTCTCGCTTTGCAGGATTGAGTTGACCAGCCTGATCCACAACTTCCTTTAAGTGTTCATACGTTGTTCCACAACAACCACCTACTACACTGACACCCATATCACTAATAAAATGGCTGAGATCATGGGCTAATTCAGGGGCTGTGAGATCATAAACCATTTCACCATCAATGTTATGTGGTAAGCCAGCGTTGGGAATAACTGAAATCGGAAAGTGTGAATGGGCTGCGAGGGAATGGAGATGTTCACTCATGGCCTTAGGACCGGTCCCACAGTTGAGACCAACTACATCAAGGGGATAAGGTTCCAGCGTGGTAAGCGCTCCCAACATATCAGTACCCAATAACATCGTCCCCATTGTTTCCATGGTGACTGAAGCCATAACAGGTAAATCAATTTGTTTCTCTCTCAATGTATGGAATACGGCATTCAATGCTGCTTTAGCCTGCAAGGGATCCTGAACAGTTTCCACCGTAAGGACATGGACTCCACCATCAATAAGTCCGGCAGCCTGTTCTCGGTAAGCCAGGTACAACTCGTGATAGGAAATATGACCCAAAGAAGGCAATCTGGTGCCAGGACCCATGGATCCTGACACATATCTGGGATGAGCAGGTGTCGAAAAATCATCGGCCACCGAGCGGGCAAGTTGAGCTGCTTTCAAATTTAATTCATAAACTTTATCGGTAAGGTCGTAGTCACCAAGGACAACATTCGTGCCGCCAAATGTATCGGTCTCAATAACATCACAACCAACTTCGAGAAATCCTGAGTGAATGGACTGGATTGCTTCTGGTTTGGATAAAACCAGGAGTTCATTACAGCCTTCTTTACCCCAGAAATCATCGGGGGTGAGGTTCAGACGTTGAATGCTTGTGCCCATAGCTCCATCAAAAACAAGGACTTTATCTGCTAGACTCTGACGGAAATTTTTCAAGCTACTTCTCCTAATGGTGCATTTTTTGCATCTAATCTAAGACTATGCCAAAATAATCGATTTGCCAGCTTTTTTCCTGACTTTGTTTCAAGACTTGTTTAGATTGGCTCCATGATGTATCAAAGCATTTTGATGGTTTTTATAGGGATTTTCCTCCTGGCCTGTGACCCCGTCGGGCAGTCACTGGACGGTGAAAAGACGCCAGAAGGTCGTACTCCGAGCCAGGAAAGTTGGAACCCGGTTATTCGGATAAATTCTGTTGGCAAAGAAAATGTTCAAGCCCGTGCAGCGTATTCGGCTCACTATGATGATCCTCGTGAAATTTTATTCATCGGGAAGGTCAGATTAGACTTTTTTGATCTAGATGGTGAGCATAGCTCTATCATGACTGCAGATACTGGCAATATTGATGAACGAAAACAACTATTCACAGCGCGGGGAAATGTCTTTGTAGAATCAGATTCTGGGATGACCCTCTCAACCAACATCCTGTACTGGCATGAAATTGAAGAGTCCATTTATACGGATCAGCCCATTATTCTTACAACTCTGACTGATACACTTTATGGAGTTGGATTTGAGTCTGATGCCAATTTACAGAACTGGACCATCAAGCAGCCTACTGGTGTGACCTATCGTGAGTTTGGCGATGACTGAAACCACATTGAGCGGTAGGAATCTGTTCAAGCAATACGGTAAACGAACCGTCGTTAGTGATGCCTCTGTTGAAGTGAAGACTGGTGAAGTGGTTGGACTTTTGGGTCCTAATGGAGCTGGAAAAACCACTACTTTTTATATGGTTACTGGTATGATCAGACCGAATTCAGGATCTGTCTTTCTTGGGAATAAAGAGATCACACGATCTCCCATGTATCAGCGGGCCAGAGCAGGTATAGGCTACTTGCCACAAGAAGCCAGCATATTCAGGAAGCTGAGTGTTGAAGATAATTTGAGGCTGGTGTGTGAAACCCTGGACGTTGATAAAGAGGCCCAGGAAGAGAAGCTGGAATATCTGCTGAATGAATTATCAATTGGCCATGTCAGGAAAAATAAAGGTCACCAATTGAGTGGTGGGGAGAGGCGTCGTACAGAAATCGCCCGGGCTCTGGTTACGGACCCGAATTTTATATTGTTGGATGAACCTTTTGCTGGTGTAGATCCCATTGCGGTGGAAGATATCCAACAAATCGTGCTGGCGTTGAAAACCAAGGGCATAGGTGTTTTAATTACCGACCACAATGTCCATGAAACCCTCTCTATTACGGATCGTAGTTATTTGTTATTTCAGGGTAAAATATTATTATCAGGTAATGCAGAATTTCTAGCAAATGATGAGCAGGCAAGAAAACTCTATCTCGGAAGCAATTTCAAACTGGATCGATAAGAACTGTGGAACTATCACAAAATCTTGAGCTAAAACAAACGCTAACACCGCAGCAGATTCTGCTGTCGACACTGCTGCAGTTGCCTTCAATGGCGCTTGAGCTCAGGATTAAAACTGAGCTAGAAATAAATCCGCTGCTGGAATTGCAGGAAGATTTTGAAGAGTTGGATAATCCTGAAGAAGAGGCTGATACAGAAGAGCCTGATATCGATCTTGATGATTATTTCTCCAATGATGGGTACGAAGCCAAGGAATATTATGATAAGAGCGCAGAAGAGGTGGAAATACAAAATCCTTATTTGCCCAGCTTATCTGAAGAACTGTTAGAGCAGATAGCGACACTACTTATCCCAGAAGATGAACGTGCCATCCTGGAAGAGATGATCTGGAGTATTGACGAACGCGGATATCTCATTGTCGAACTGGAATTCATGGCTGAAAAGTTTGAAGTTGATATGAGTCTTATGGAGAAACTGCACAAACAACTCACTCAGCTTGAACCCCTGGGTATTGGCTCTCGATCACTACAAGAATGCCTCTTGATCCAGGTAGAGAAAATTCACCCTGATACACCGGCTCACTATATCATTAGAGATTATTTTGAGGAATTCGCAAATAAGCGATTCGAGAGAATCCTAAGGAAGTTACACCTTACAAAGAGTGATTTGAGGGATGCTGAAGAATTGATCTCTCATCTTAATCCAAAACCTGGCGATGGTTACATCGATCCCAAAAACAATTACGTGACACCAGATTTCTATATCAGCGAGCAGGATGGGGAGTTTGTGGTCACTTTGAATGATTCCTTTATTCCTGAGCTACGAATTTCCGGTAGCTACAAGAACATGTTATCCAATCAGAAAAAACTGGATACTGATACCAAACTATTCCTGAAGAAAAAAGTAGAGTCTGCAAAGTGGTTTATCAATTCCATTCAGATGCGTCGAATAACCATGCTAAAAGTGATTAATGCCATAATTGAACGTCAGAAGGGTTTCTTTCTGATGGGATCAGAACATTTAAAGCCCATGGTATTGAGAGATATTGCTGAAGATATCAGCATGGATATTTCCACCATCAGCCGTGTCACCAGTGGCAAATATGCCCAGACTGACTGGGGTACATTTGAACTGAGATATTTCTTTAGTGAAGGAATTGAAGCCGAAGATGGAGAAAATATCTCGACCCGCCGTATCAAGGAGCGACTTAAGGTCATTATCGATGAAGAGGACAAGTCGCATCCGATTTCTGATGAAGCCATCTCCAAAGTTTTACAAGGTGACGGTTTTCCCATTGCCAGACGTACTGTGGCAAAGTATCGGGAGCAACTCAACATCCCTGTAGCCCGCCTCCGCCGAGAAATCTAACCTTCTCACAACTCAATTATTGATCGTGACCCTCGGTCTCTCGAAGGATCAATTGAAAACGAATCCACATCGAAATGTTTTTTTGAGCGATTTTGTCGCTGATTCAGCTATACAGTCGTTTATGAATGGCCCTCAACACAACAGTGGTGTTGATGAGGGTAACGACGAGCATCCAGGCGAGATGCTCAAATAATTCCACACTCCAAACCTGATTAAAAATTCCACGGCTTAATTCCACCCCATGATAAAGGGGCGTAAACCAGGCAATGATTTGAACAGTCTGGGGCAATTGGTTCATGGGAAAAAAGATACCGGAGAATAAGAACAGAGGTGTTAGAAACAAGGTGAAGAAGTAGTTAAATAGTTCAATTTCCTTGATCATTGAAGTGAATAGAAGTCCAATAGTAGCAAACATGAACCCAATGATGAATATGAGCGGGAAAATGAATAAAATGCCCCAGTGGAGTCCCATCCCAAAGACAAACAGGATGGACAAAAAGGCACCACCATAGATGGTTCCTCTGGTAGCTCCCCAGAGTAATTCTCCAAATGCCAGATCCTTGGGATTGATGGGCGTAGAAAGGATGCCATCATATATTCTATCAAAATTCATTTTGACGAAGACATTGTAGGTCGTTTCCAGGGTGGCACCCCACATGATGCTCGAGATCAAAAGACCTGGAGCAATAAAGTTGATGTAGGGTAGACCTTCCATTTCTGCGATGTACGCGCCCAATCCTAATCCCATACCAAGGAGGTAGAGGAAGGGTTCAAAAAAATTGGGGAGTATGTTCAATTTCCAAGTTCTTTTGTACACGGTAGCATTTCTTTGCCAGACCCTCAGGGCAGCCAAGATTCTGACTTTAGGAGCTTTCACTCTCAATCTAAGAGCTCCCTTCCAGTTAATTTGAGAAAGACGTCTTCCAGGGATGAGCGACGACTCAGCAGGGTTTTAACCGGAATATTCATATCCTGAATTTGAGTGTGAAGGGGAGTAGCATCCGGTGTGTACAGGAGAAGACGATCAGAGAGTGCTTCATGGAAATCAATCTGGTCAAAGACTGCAGCTAGAATCTGTTTGCGGCTCTTTTCCTCGCCACGAATTTCCACCACATAAGGTGAAACTTCTGATTTAATCAAATCCCAGGGTGATGCTTCTGTAATGATGCTTCCACGGTCCATGACGGCAATTTTATCACAGAGTTGTTCAGCCTCATCCATATAGTGAGTGGTGAGGAGCAAGGTGACTCCCTGTTCGATTAGCTCATGACATTTAGCCCAGACCTGATGCCTGGCCTGAGGATCCAGACCGGTTGAGGGTTCATCCAGTATGAGAATGCTGGGATTATTGATAAGTGCCCTGGCTATTTGGAGTCGTCGTTTCATACCACCACTCAGGGTGCGGACATTCTCATTACGTTTATCCTCCAGTTGGAAAAACTCAATCAATTCATTGGCTCTCTGGACAGCCTTCTCGCGGGTAAGATCGTAATAGCGTGCATATACCAGAAGATTATTGATGACATTTAAATCGTAATCAAGACTATCATCCTGGGTAACAACACCAATGCCTCTTTTCACAGCGCTCATGTTTTCGATGACATTCTCACCATTCACTGTGAGCAGGCCTGAAGTCAGGGGTGTAACGCAATAGATCATTCGCATCACTGTTGTTTTACCTGCGCCATTGGGTCCGAGAAAACCAAAACAGGATCCAGGCTGAATTTCAAAACTCACATCATTAACCGCTTTGAGCGATCTGTATTCTTTGGTGAGATTTTTAGCAGTAATAATAGCAGCGGATTTTCCCATGATTCAACTTAAACGAAATTTTGCTAAGGTGAAAAATTCATTTTGATTCTGAATCAAAAAGGCTTGCATCGTGGAAATAATGTTCTAATGTATCAGTGCAATGAAACAAGAATTTGCTCATACTGAATTGGCACATATACTTACCTCCTTAAATGATGAAAAGCAGATGGGTAGATTACTTCAGGCCTTTCTCACACCTCAGGAACTGGAAGACCTGGTCCTGAGGTGGGAGATTATCAAGTTGCTCCATAAAGGATTGCCTCAAAGAGAGATCGCCAAGGAGCTCGGGGTTGCCATCGGTACTGTATCACGTGGTGCTCGGGAATTGAAGTATGGTCACAATGGTTTCATGCAGTTACTTGAATCATTGGACGGGAAAACCGATCAATGATACTATCCTCAAAACGCTCACTATGGTGGACCTGGCATGTTAGCCGGGTTCCCTTTCGCTAAAAAAAACTAATTACTAGAAAAGAACCCAAGGAGTTAACGTGAAGAAGATATTTCTTTCAGAAAATGATTTGCCCAAAACCTGGTATAATATTGCCGCAGATCTGACATCGGCCCCCTTACCACCCCTGCACCCCGGAACCTTGCAACCTCTGGGTCCAGATGATCTGGCTCCCCTTTTTCCCATGGCGCTGATTGAACAGGAAATGAGTATGGAGCGTGAAATTGCCATTCCTGATCCAGTCATCGAAGGATTGCGAATGTATAGACCATCACCCCTTATCAGGGCCACTGGTCTAGAGGCAGCCCTGAAAACACCAGCCAAAATTTATTTTAAATACGAAGGTGTGAGCCCAGCAGGTAGCCACAAACCCAATACAGCCATTGCTCAAGCCTACTACAATAAGCAGGAGGGAGTGAAACGTATTGCTACAGAAACTGGCGCTGGACAATGGGGCAGTTCCATGGCTCTCGCAGGCCAGATTTTTGGCCTGGAAGTGAAAGTCTATATGGTAAAGGTCAGTTATAATCAAAAACCCTATCGTCGATCCATGATGGAAAGCTGGGGAGCAAAAATTGTCTCCAGTCCAAGTAAGGACACTCAGTTCGGTCAGAAAATCCTGGCGGAAGATCCTGACAATACGGGATCACTGGGAATCGCTATCTCTGAGGCTGTTGAAGATGCAGCAACCAAGGACAACACAAAATACGCTTTAGGGTCAGTATTAAATCATGTGCTTCTACACCAGACGATAATTGGTCTGGAAGCCAAGAAACAGATGGAAATAGCGGGTGACAAACCAGACATTGTTATCGGGTGTGTTGGTGGTGGAAGTAATTTTGCCGGATTGGCCTTCCCGTATCTGCGTGACAAAATCAACGGTGCAGAAATTGACTTCCGAGCGATAGAACCAAGTGCCTGTCCGACGCTCACGAGAGGAAATTTCACCTATGATTTTGGCGATATGGCCCAAATGACACCACTGGTATCCATGCATACACTTGGTCATACCTTCATGCCACCAGGCATTCATGCTGGCGGACTTCGTTATCATGGAATGGCACCCATGCTATCCCATGTGGTGAAAGAAGGGTTGGTGGATGCCTATGCCTTTCCACAGATCGAAGTATTTGATTCAGCTGCTCTATTTGCTAGAACGGAGGGAATCATCCCAGCTCCGGAATCTGCACATGCTATCAAGGGTGCGGTGGATGCTGCAGTAGAAGCTCGTGAAGCTGGTCAGGAGAAAACAATTCTATTTAATCTAAGTGGACATGGACATTTTGATATGTCAGCCTATGATGCCTACTTCGCAGGAAACTTAACCGACTATCGTCCCACGGATGATGATCTAGCAGCAGGTTTTGCCTCCACGGAGAGTCTGCCAAACGCCGATTAACACGATCACAACCCGGTAATTTCAGACAGAATTGCCGGGTCCTCCTTCCCAATAATACCCCAGGTTATCTTCAAAGCTTGGGGTTTATTAATCTATCCAGGGAAACCCAATGAGTATATGAATTTACATTTTCTTCATTTCAACTAGGTATTGAACATTCCGAGACTATTTTCGTGTCCTTAAAAAAAGTAGACAAGAACCTATAGAAGTAGTTTAGGAAAGAAGATGAAAAAACGTACAGAAAAATTTTACGACAACCAAGAACTCATACACAGTCCCAGAGGACGCATCTTGCGCATCATGAGCGAATATGTTGGACCAGAGGAAGTGTTTAGAAAGAATAAGATTCAAGATACTATCGTATTTTTTGGTTCAGCCAGAACTCAACCAGAACATATAGTATCACAAGCGATTGAAAAAGCCAAAGCCGATGGTAGCAGCGTTGAAAAGCTGGAACAGTTGGAACGGGATCTGGGGATGTCCAGATATTATGAAGACGCTCGGGAACTGGCTTATAAAATGACAGTCTGGTCCAAAAAATTAAAACAAAGTAAAAGACGCTTCATTGTTGCTACAGGTGGTGGTCCAGGAATTATGGAGGCTGCTAATCGGGGTGCTGCAGAAGCTAAGGGTCTTTCAGTGGGATTAAACATCTCCCTGCCTTTTGAACAATCAGGTAATCCTTATATCAGTCGCGAGTTAGAAATGGAGTTTCACTATTTCTTTATGAGGAAATACTGGTTTGTTTATTTAGCCAAAGCTTTGGTTGCCTTTCCTGGTGGATTTGGAACCTTTGATGAATTGTTTGAAACCTTGACATTAATCCAAACTAAAAAAACCAGTAAGCAGATGCCGGTCATGCTATTTGGAAATAGATTCTGGGAAAAGATGATTGATCTGCAAGGTCTGGCGGATTTTGGAACAATCAGTCATTCTGATCTTGATCTATGTTATCGAACAGATAGTGTCGATGAAGCTTTTGAGTATTTGACCAAACAACTTACTGATCTCTATCTAGAAGAAACTCCCGCTTCAGAATAATCATTTTGTGGAATACACATCTTTCCCAGCATGACTGCCTTTCGAGCGCCGGTTACGCTGGGTAAGTTTGCTGTAAAATTATTTAAAAATAGATAACCGAGGTAAGCAAATCCAAAAGCTTCTTTATTGCTTTGGTTCACACCCTGCTTGTTCATTTCATGAATATCAATCCCTGATAATTCTGCCTTCAGTAAATTTATTAATGTTTTATTATATGCACCGCCTCCACCAATGTTCAAGGAAGATGGTGAGTAATCTGAAGCCAGGGAGTTAATGCTTTGACTGATAGTTTTAGCAGTTAAAACTGTAAGCGTGTGAATTAAATCTTTAAACTCCTGGTCATTCGCTGGATAAAACTGTTTCAGTATTTGCTGAAAGTATTTATCTCCGAATTGCTCTTGCCCTGCAGAACGTGGTGGTTGCAATTGATAAAACTCGTGTTTAAGTAATTCATGGAGGAGAGGGCGGTTTAATATCCCTTGAGCTGCTAGCTCACCGCTTTCATCGTAACCCATTTCGCCTCGAGTAAACAATCGAACCGCTTTATCCATGAGTGTATTGCCTGGACCAGTGTCCCAGGCCAGCAAGGGAGCAGGATTATGTAAACCTGGCACAATGGTGATATTCGCGATACCACCAATATTGAGTGCCAGCACATCAGTGCTGTCTCTTTGGAGGAGATACTGATCAACCACAGGTATCAATGGCGCACCCTGTCCACCCTCATTAACATCAGCAGTCCTGAAGTCATAAATTACAGGACGATTAAATTTGTTTACCATTGCATTTGGATCACCGATTTGCAATGTGAATTGTGGTGGTTCATGTTTTATTGTTTGTCCATGAGATGCGACATAATCAAAGTCAAGTTCGAGCTTTGAAATTTCTGATGCAAACCAGATTCCTAACTCAACATCAAGTTGGGCAATTTCCACATCACTTAATTCCAGAGGATTCCTGAAACTCTTTTGAAAGGATATTGGATATGCAATCTCATGACTAAACAGCACATCAAAATTTGGAGAACGACTCTGACCGGAAAATCTGACCAGGCAGAGATCCAAACCATCAGCTGAGCTTCCTGTCATAAGTCCAAGGATTTTAATCTGTTTTCGAGTGTCACTCATCATCATCCTGGAAACTGCATTTATTTGAGGTGCAAATCAATATTCCAAACCATGTACCTGGAGGATTTATAGGTGGGAATTCCCCCAAAAAGGGCAATGCGGATTTTCATTCCACTTACATAGGTTCCCAACTATCTTGCCTCGCTATTTTAGAATGATGCCAGCAACCAAAATATGATCTGGCTTGAATATAGATTGAATGGGAGAGATTTGTGGAAATCAAAATTGAAGTTGGGAAACCTCACGAAAGAACATTGAAAGTTCAGGTGGAATGGTCCGAAATGGAACCCGGTTTCGAGAAGAAAATAACCAAGCTAAATAAGCAGGTTAATCGACCTGGATTCAGACCTGGGAAAATTCCCAGAAAAATTATGTTGCAGTCATACGGCCATAGTGTACTAGCTGAGATCCTGGATGAAACCGTTCAAGCTGCCTACTACAAGGGAATAATGGACAATGAATTATCTCCTATTGATCAGGGTAGTATTGAGGACATGTCTGAATTTGATATTGGTAAGGATCTTTCCTTTTCATTGAAACTTCAAGTGGAACCAGATTTTGAGATGTTCGATTACAAAAGTGGATTTAAAATCACAAAGACTGAATACACTGCCACTGATGAAGATATTGCTCATGCTCTGGAACATTTGCAGGAAAGATTTGCCGAAGTAGAGGTTCGAGATGATGGTGCTGTAGATGGGGACTTGCTAAAAGGTGATCTCCAGTACCTTGATGCAGAGGGTCAACTCATTGAAGGCAGTCAGGTTGCCGATCGATACATAAAAATTGGTGATGGTGTTTTCGGTGATAAAGTTGGAGAGAAGCTCATTGGTTCAGTTGTGGGTGATGAGGTAACCTTTGATATTCCTGCCCAAACCAAGGATGCAGAGGATCTCCACATCCGTATGCAGGTCAAGGCAGTTGAGACTCACATTCTACCAGAATTAACTGATGATTTTGCAAAACAGGTTGATCCAAAATTTGAAACTCTGGATGCTCTCAAGGAAAGCAGCCGTGAAGATATTCAGAAGCAGTTAGATTTTGATGTCCTGAAAGCTCAAGATCAGAACCTGGCCAATAAACTGGTTGAAGAAACCAAGTTGGATGTCCCTGAAGTCATGATTGAGGACTACCTCAATAAGTTGGTTGAGCGGGTTCGTCAGGAACGTGGTGCCGATGTGAACGAGGAAGAAGTTCGTGAGCAGAATAAGGAGCGAGCAATTTGGGAATTATCCTGGTATCTCATTCGCAAAAAGCTCATTGCTGCGGAGAAAATTGAGGTTACTGATGAAGACGTGGAATTAAAACTTGATGAATTGGTCGCACAAATGCCAGGTGATGCAGAAAAAATGAAGATGCTCTATAGAGATAAACAATATCTTCCTCAGATTAAAGATGATATCCTGGAGAAAAAGATATTTGCACATATCGAATCTTTTGCAAAAGTAAAAGTTAAGAAAGCCACGAGCAAAGAAATCGGAGGCTACCATGCACACGCTCACTAATCAACTCGTACCCATGGTTGTAGAACAGACAGGTCGTTCTGAACGTGCCTATGATATATACAGCCGTCTACTTAAAGAACGTATTATCTTTCTTAGTACCCCTATAGATGACAATGTCGCATCACTGATTGTTGCGCAGTTGTTGTTTTTAGAAGCTGAGGATAGTGAGAAGGATATTAATCTTTATATAAACTCTCCTGGTGGAATTATTACATCAGGGATGGCTATTCTGGACACCATGAATTTTATTAAACCTGATGTATCTACCATTGTAGTGGGACAGGCATCAAGTATGGGTGCTCTCCTGCTTGGAGCAGGGGCCAAGGGTAAACGCTATACGCTTCCTAATTCAAGGATTATGATTCACCAGCCATTGGGTGGTACAGAGGGTCAAGCCTCTGATATTGTTATAGCTGCTGAGGAAATTCAGAAGACCAAACATAAACTTAACAAAATGTTGGCTAAGTTTTGCGGCAAGCGCGTATCTCAAGTTGAGAAGGATGCTGACAGGAACTATTTCATGTCTGCCCAGGAAGCAGTTGAATACGGCATCGTAGACGAAATATTCGAAAAACGGGGATAGGTATTTGGCAAAAGAAAAGCAGGGGAAATCTTGTTCCTTTTGTGGAAGACCCCAGGAAGAAACTGGCATGCTTATCGCCAGTCCCACAGGTTCAAATATATGTGGTCGATGTATTGATCAGGCACAACAGATAGTTAAAGATGAATCTCCTGGTGAAAGCCAATCTTTTAGTTTGTTTTCATCCCTTGAGGAAATACCCAAACCAGTTGAAATTAAATCTCATCTTGATGCATACGTTATAGGACAGGAGCATGCGAAACGTGCAGTTTCTGTCGCCGTGTATAATCATTATAAGCGTATCATGGTTCAAGAGGATGTTCAAGATATTGATCTTGAGAAAAGTAATATTTTGCTCATGGGGCCAACTGGTACGGGTAAAACTCTCCTGGCACGCGCACTAGCAAGTTTTCTGGACGTTCCATTTGCTATTGCTGATGCAACCGTTCTTACCGAAGCTGGTTATGTGGGTGAGGATGTCGAAAATATTTTGGTCAGGCTACTGCAGTCTGCAGATTATGATGTAGAGGCTACAGAAGCTGGAATTATCTATGTGGATGAGATAGATAAAATATCTCGACGATCAGCCAATGCATCAATCACCAGGGATGTTTCAGGTGAGGGTGTTCAACAGGCCTTGCTGAAGATATTGGAAGGCACGGTGGCTCAGGTCCCACCAAAGGGGGGACGTAAACACCCCGAGCAACCCCTGGTATCTATAAATACCAAAAATATTCTGTTTATTGTCGGAGGTGCGTTTGAAGGCATCGAGGAGATTATTGCACGCCGACGTAAAAAGACCTTGTTGGGCTTCTCCAGTTTTGAGGAGGAGGAGGCGCGTTTAAAGGGTGCTGACTTACTGGAAGTTGTTGAACCTGAAGATCTGCTGCAATACGGACTAATTCCTGAGCTTATTGGTAGGTTACCTGTCGTGGCTGCATTAGAGGATCTTACGCGAGAAGCCTTACACTCTATATTGTTGGAGCCTCGAAATGCCCTGGTCAAACAATATCAGAAATTGTTTGAATTGGAGGGAGTGGAGTTGGTCTTCGAAGAAAAGGCCCTGGCTGCCATTATTGATGATGCCCAGCGAGTTGGTACTGGTGCCAGAGCGCTACGCAGATCCATGGAAAAGGTGATGCAGGATATTATGTTTGACTTGCCAGATTGGGATAAGATCAAAAAATGCGTCATTTCCAAGGCTGTAGTTACTAATGGGAAGCAACCTCGTCTTAGCTAAGCTTTCACCGCCTTACTGATCTGGTTTTCTGACATATTCATTTCCTGATCATACCCAGATACCCGCTTTATTTCCTTTTGCAATTGCACTGAAAGAGAGCTGAAACGACTAGAATTTGGGTCTGGTAGGCTCTTTTCGTCGCTACGAGGTTTGTTTCTTTCGATTTACCAAACTCACCCGGAAACAGCAAATTTCATAGCGCTGATACACTATATAAATATTACATATATGCTCATATATCCAATTCTCCAGAAAGGACTCAATTCCCACTATGCTTAGGTTTACAGCGTTTTGGAATTGATTGGTGGTAGTAAATATTTACAAAAACCGTTGACAAATAAGGCTTTCTAGAGTTCCACAAAAAACTTGCAAGGCCATTTATTTTAGACTATTCTTGGTGTCGATGCGTTAAAGAAATGTTAGTGGAGGAAATTAGAATGAAATATCGTCACTTGATGACTGGGCTAGTCATATTCATAATGGCAGTGCAGCTCGTTTTTGCTGGAACCACTGGAAAAGTATCCGGTGTTGTAACAGATGCTGTAACCGGCGAACCACTTCCCGGTGTGAATGTCATAATTCAAGGCACCAATTACGGAACCGCAACCGATCTCTCGGGTGCGTATTATATCCTGAATGTTCCTCCCGGTATTGTCTCCGTGGATGCTTCATTCATTGGTTATGCCAGAATGACAATTCAGGAAGTACGTGTTGTTGTTGATATGACAACTACGACAAATATTGCCATGCAGGTTGAAGCCTTGCAGGGACAGAGCATTGTGGTTGTGGAAACACGTCCTTTGGTTGATCAAAAATCTACTAACGAACGTCGTACCATCCGCAGTGAAGATATTGATAATCTTCCTGTACGTGATGCTGACGAAATCGTTGCTCTCCAGACCGGTGCAGTAAAAGTTGGAAACAACCTGCACATTCGTGGTGGACGTCTTGAAGAAGTCGCCTACTATGTAGATGGTGTATACCAGGTTAATGACTACAGTCGTGTTGCCAGACCGAATGCTGCTGAAGTCTCAAGCCAGGCTCTGGAAGAGTTATCTTTTCAGGCAGGTGGATTTGATGCAGAATATGGATCAGCCACTGCTGGTTTAATTAATATGTCTACCAAAACTGGTGGCAGAAAATTGAATATCGCCGGTGAAATTGCAACCGACGAGTTCTTGAGTAAAGATGATCCAGGATTGCTGGACACGTATTCATACGGACAAAATATTTACAATCTTTCAATAAATGGCCCACTTATGAAAGATTTGACATTCTATGCAAACATGGAATATCAATATAATTACGATAGAAGAACCACCTCTGGTGCACACCCTGAAGCAACTTACATGGGTGATGTAGACTCAAATGGGGTTAAGTCCTATGCAGATTATGATGTTGTTGCTGCATACGGTCCACTTCCAAATAACTCTGAGACTAAATTGTTGGCTACGGGAAATATCCTTTATGCTAAGAAAAATGTCAGAGTTAAAGTTGGTGGAAATATTTCCCAAACTAACTGGTATTCTTACGCAACGACTATCGCATCCTACGACAAGGCAGCATTCGCTGGTGAATCTATTCCATATTGGGAGAGTTTGACTAAAGCTGGATATGCCCGAGGTACCTGGACTATCAATTCTAAAACCTTGTGGGACTTTCAGGTGTCAAGTTTTACAGATGGCTATGATACTGGTCATAAGGAACATTGGGATGATTATTTCTATTATGGTCTTAAAGAATTCCCAATTGAAGATTTGGAAGCCCTTGAGGGTTTAAGTGATGCTGATCTCCAGCAAATGCTTGGAAATGAATATGATCCAATTAAATATATTATGGATCATCAAGACGAATTTGAAGAAGTAGACGGCAATCTGGTTTATCAGCCTGAACTTCGTCAGAATGGTACAGACCCAATAACTTCCGCAGCGTATGCCGACTTTATGGCTCCTGGAACTATTTTTGGATCTTACGTTAAGAATCAGACAAGCTATTGGGGTATGAATACAGACCTCAAGATGCAGAGGGGTGTCCACGAATTGAAAATCGGTGGTGAATTAAGACAATATCTTATTCGCTATTATCGTCTGGGATCACCTGAGCGTCTAGCTTCAACATTCTTTAATAATACACCGCATAATCAGGTAGCTTTTGATACCCTGTTGGCAAACAATGATCTTTCCCTGGGTGACTACACTGATTACCAAGCATATATTGATAACTATTGGTTCCAGGCCTATAAGAATGCTTTTGCTGAAAATATGGGTTATACGATTGATGGATCTGACCTAGTGAATAGTCAATTGGCTGATGATCGAGATGGACCACGTCGTCCCACTGTTGGTGGTGTATATCTCCAGGACAAGATTGAGATGAATGATCTCGTCATGAACCTTGGTTTGCGTTATGATTACATCGCAGCAAACAATTTCCAATTCCGGGATCCTGCAAATATTGTCCTGGATGAAACAGGTGCAATTTCTTCCCAGGTTTTTATGGATCAAGATGGTGACTACAGTAGTTACGAGCCAACCTTTGATCTGGATGGAAATTCAGTAGACGCAACAGGTACTGCACAGCTTACAGAGCGTAAACCAGTTCACCTAATCAGTCCTAGACTTGGACTTGCATTTCCTGTAACTGATAGAACAGTATTCCATGCTCAATATGGAAAATATGTGCAACAACCACAGCTAAATCGTCTGTTTCTCAGTTATACACGATTTGCATCTAACTTAAGCCAGGGTAACTATACTACATCTGGTAATCCAGAACTAGATCCTGTAAAAACAACTTCATACGAAATTGGTTTTCAGCAGGCTCTTGGCGATGCTGCCAGCATCGACATGACAGTTTTCTATAAGCAGATGACTGGTTATGTTCAGATTAGAAACGTTCAGGACGCATCACCTGTTGTATACGCAAGTTACGTAAATGGTGATTACGGTAGCATTAAGGGTTTGTCAGCCTCCTTTAACCTGAGACGTACTGGATACGTTCAGGCAATGGTAAACTACACGCTACAATATGCTGGTGGAACTGGTTCAACCGGTGCTGGCCAGTACAAGATTGCCTGGCAGTCAGGGAACTATCCCTCATTTGTCAGTCCGCTTGATTTTGATCAACGTCATACTGGTTCTGTTAATGTTGACTTCCGCACTACATCTAAGGATAGATTTCCTGAAGCAGGTGCAAATCTGCTGTTCACATTTGGAAGTGGTCGTCGCTATACACCAATGGCCATCAAGAGCGCAGTATTCCCAGGTACTTCAGACACCCCAGTGGCTGGTCTGAACTCTGGTGTGATGCCCTGGTTCTACCAGATGGATATGAAATTCGATAAGAATTTTCAAGTTGGTATGTTTAAAGTCAATACCTATCTGTGGATTAAGAATGTTCTGGACCGCTCAAATGTCCGTGATGTTGAGGATGGAACTGGAGAGGCAGATAACGATGGTTGGCTTACAACTGATGAAGGTAAAGCCTGGTTGGCTGATGAGTCCAATTCTGAGGAATTATATCGCCTACGTATGGTTCATCCTTTCAATTATGAAAACCCAAGAACCTTCTTATTGGGTGTCCGTTTCTTCATGGGTAGATAGGTAAAGGGGATATAATGAACGCTGAAAGTAGATATATGAAAAAATACATTGCACTTGTGTTAACCATCCTTTTTCTAGCAACCTCATTGAATGCTGATGTGAGAAGGCTTGAAAATAGCTCTGGATTAACAAAGGCTAACACGCTCGAATTTATTCTTTATGACGCAAACCAGATTCGTTCCTGGGTTGGGAATAATGGTCACATTGTGAGTCATATTCCAACTGGAGACTCTGGATTGGAATGGCCAACAGGATCTGGAAATGCAGCTGTTTTTGCATCTGGTCTCTGGGTTGCTGGTATGGTTGATGGTGAGATTAGATCAGCTGCTGCTGAGTACACCTCAGAGTTTCAGCCTGGAATCATCATTTATGATGAAGTAAATGGTGTTTCTTCTGGTCCAGATTCCCCAAATGATGCACGTTTTCAGGTTAGCTCAATTAATAAGACTGACAACGGTGATGTGAATAGTGAAAACTTTAATCGTGAGTATGCCACCTGGCCAGCTGCCGACGGTGCTCCAGCACATGATGGTGAGTATTTCACAGATGCCAATGGTAATGGTGTTTGGGATGTTGGTGAAGACTATGATGACTTTGATGTTGATGGCATGTACGATGCCCCAGATGGCGTCATGGTCAGTGGGGAGGATCCCCCAGATATGATTGGTGACCAGATGCATTGGTTTGTGATCAATGATGCTGAGCCAAATACACATAGTAACCTATGGTCAACACAGCCACTGGGTATTGAAGTTCAGACCACAGTGTTTGGTTTTGATCGAGCCGACCCTCTTGGCAACGTCATGTTTATCAAATGGTTGGTTATCAATAAAAGTGGTGGCGACATTGACGATATGTATCTCTCTATCTGGTCAGATGCTGATCTCGGTGATGCTACCGATGATTATGTAGGTTGTGATACTACACTTTCAGTTGGTTACTTCTACAACGGTAATCAGTCAGATCGTGATTATGGATCAAGACCACCTGCAGTGGGTTATGACTTCTTCCAGGGTCCCATCGTACCTTCTGCTGGGGATACAGCCCTGGTTTCTGGAACTGAAATTCCAGATTATAGAAATCTACCTATGACCTCCTTTGTTATGTATATCAATGGTGACGGGCTCCTCTATGATCCTGAAACAGCTGAAGAAGCATACAATTACATGCAGGGTTTGACCGCACAGGGTGAATTCTGGCATGAAGGATTAGATGCAGCTCAACCTATTACTAATTTCCTATATCCTGGAGATCCTAACACACGTAGTGGTTGGACAGAATTCGATGATAACCCAGTGGGTGATCGACGCAGTCTGATGAATTCAGGACCATTTGACATGGCCACTTGGATTGATACAGATGGTGATGGATTTCCTCAAGTTGGTGAGCCGGGTGTACAGGAAGTTGTATCTGCCATAATTATAGGTGCCGGTACAAATAATACCAACGCCATCGACGCCATGAAATTCTTCGACCAATTTGCTCAAGGTGCCTACGATGCACAGTTTGTATTACCTAGTCCATTACAGCCAAATGTTTTGGTAAGTGAATTAGATGAACAAATTATCCTTTCCTGGGATGAAGGCCGTGAAGAAGTAGAAGCTTTTGCAGAATTAGAATATGCATTTGAAGGCTACAATGTTTATCAGGGTGAATCTGAGAATGGCCCCTGGACTCTCGTAGCAACATATGATGTTGAAAATACCGTAACAACGATTCTGGATAAAAGTTTCAACCCTGAGAATGGCTTGATCCTTGAAGCACCCGTTCAGTTTGGAAATGACACCGGTATTGAAATTCTCATCGATTTACGTCGTGATTATGTTCGCGGAAATATTGATCTTGTCAATGGTCGTAAATACTATTATGCCGTTTCTTCATATGCCTATAGTGATACGAAGGCACCGAAAACGGTAGAAAGTTCCAAACGACCAATCACTGTTAGACCACATGCACCCGCTCTCGGATTAGTTCTGGAAGCGGCCACAGGAGACAGTGTGGCTTATAACCATATTGGTATTGCTGAGGCAAGTATTAGTGCTGAAGTATTTGACCCATTACAGTTAACTGGTGAGACTTATGCCATAGATTTCCTCATGGACTCTACGGATGAAACTGGTTACTGGATGTTTGGTAAAACTGATGCCAATGATGAACTGCTTGACTATGACAACCCCATTATTTTTTCATCAGAGCTTGGCTCCTATGAATCAGATCTTATTGATGGGTTCGCCCTTACTGTTGCGGATGTTTCTTTTGAAGCTCCAAAATACAAAACAGCATGGATGCAAACTGTTAATCAGGTTGGAACACAAACTGAGAGTGCATCTTTCCTCGCTATCTCTCCAGGCGGTGTGGATTCTTTGGCCTGGGCAGATGAAACCATGACTGATACTATCCATCTCGATACGCTATATGGAGCTAATTATTACTACGATTACTTCGAAGTCAGAGATGTAGGTTTGGATACCTATTTTGATTTAGTCAAGGAAATTCAGCACGATGTTTTGATCCAGGGATTTGCTTCCAAGTTTGGAGGCCAGGGTGGTGATAGATTGGCTGATATTCCAGGTATTGGCGGTGGAAATGAAGATATTGAAACCCTTCAAGCAGATCTTGAAATACGATTTACTGAAGAAGGTCAAAATGCTTCACTCTACGCTGCAGCGGCAGGTTATGTCCCCACACTTATACATATCCCATATGAAGTCTGGGATATAGAGCGCAATATTCAACTTTGTGTTGGTATCAATGATAACAATAGAAGTGGTGGAAATCAGGATACTACAGCAGAAAACTGGGAAACCACACTTGATCTTGACTGGGTTGTTGTTTTCTATCAGGATTATGCTGAGTATGGAGATTCTACCAATGTGCTCTTTAACAATCCAAATTCTGGATGGTGCTGGCAATTTAATTCTGCTTCCAAATTTACCGTTGGAGATGCAGTACAGATTACCTTCTTGAACCCTGTAAAACCTGGTTATGTCATCAATCCCGCCGGGGAATTGTATGTTCCTGAGAGCGACGGAGATCGCTGGTTAATCAAGCCATCCGTACTTTCAGAGGCAACGGCAGCGCAAGAGAAGGAACAACTGGAAGAGATTCAAGTCTTTCCCAATCCATACTTCGCTTTCAATGTTGAAGAAAGACAGCCGCTGAATAGGTTCGTCACCTTTACACATCTACCAGATAATGAAGATGTAGAAGCGACAATAAGAATCTATTCATTAGGTGGTCATTTTGTGCGATCCATCACACATAATGATGGTAGTACAGGATTCTCTGGAACATCCTTTGAGCAGTGGGACTTGACCAACAATGCTGGTATCCCGGTTGCAAGTGGAATGTATATCGCCCACATCGAAGTTGATGGAGTGGGAGATAAAATTTTGAAACTAGCGGTCTTCCAACCAGAAGAACGTCTTGATGTTTATTAAGATTAGAGCAGAGGAAACTATTATGAATAGAAGAACAAGAACCTCAAAAGTACTTATGTTCCTCCTGGTTGCTACAATCACGATGAGCATTGTATTTGCAGGAAGTGACAAACGTCGTGGTACGGCTGGAGCTCAGGAACTATTAATTCCTGTTGGTTCAGTGGGTACTGCTATGGGCGGTTCTTATAGCGCGGTTATCTCAGGTATTGAGGCAGCCTATTGGAATCCAGCTGGAGTGGCCATATTGGAAGGTAATGGTGAAGCTATTTTTTCGCACATGAATTATATAGCCGATATCAACGTTGAGTATGCAGGTATCGCCAGTCGCGTAGGGTCATTAGGTGTCTTGGGGGCAACCCTGAAAACCATTGATTTTGGTGAAATACCAGTAACCACAACTGATCATCCTGATGGAACTGGTGAATTATACTCGCCTCGCTATATGACGATTGGTGTACTATTCTCCAAAGTTATGACAGACCGGATTAACTTCGGTATGAAACTCAATCTGATATCTGAGCAAATCATGCGTGTTAGTGCTTCTGGTGCTGCTTTTAATGCTGGTGTACAATATCGTACTTCAGAAGATGGTTTCATGATGGGCGTTGCCCTTAGAAACCTTGGTACCGACATGCTTTTTACTGGTGCTGATCTGGAACAGACCATCACACCTCCAGGGACTGAACCTGGTACACGTGATGAACCATGGCGCATTCCACTGTCATCTTTTGAGTTGCCCACACAGTTAGAAATAGCCATAGCATACGGATTATTGAATACTGGTGGTACAAAAGTGACGGTTGGTGGTGCCTTCCTGAATGATAACTTTTCACTTGACCAGTACACCTTAGGCGCTGAAATTGAATTCATGGATATGGTTTATCTCCGTGGATCATACGCAGTAGCCGAAGATCCTGAGACACATGAATTCTATTCAGGTAATGAGGAATTCCTGTGGAGTACTGGACTTGGTCTTGGTTTAAAGCTTAATATGGGTTCAACCAACTTTAAAATTGATTATGCTATGAGACCTTCATATTTATTCTCAACAAACTCATGGCTTAGCTTTAGAGTAGGTTTCTAAAAATGAATAAAAATACACAAACACAACCAAAAGGAGGACGTGTATGTACCGCGTAAAAACGCTACTAGTAATGGCAACTATATTGGTGTTGTCAACAAGTCTCTTTGCTATTATTGAAGGTAATGGCAAGTCGGACGCCCTTCCCTATTATGGGAATGTTCAACCCCTGGATACCCGGGACACGGATACCCGTGATACAGACGCTACACTGACGTGGCTGGATGGAATCACACCTAACACCAACTTCGTTGGATCAACTAATGACTATTTCATGGAATATTATGTTGCTCCTGCTGATGGTTATATCAACTCAATCGATTTCAATTTCTCAAACCTGTTTGAATTCTCAGGTGGTGGAATGTCAATCTGGATTTATGAATCTGCATATCCATGGCCAGAAATTGATTCTGAAGCTATCGCTGACGTTTCTGGTGATGCATGGCTCGGATACTATGATGAGACTTCAGGTTTCGAAACCACAGGAACCAACTGGGTCCGTGGTGGTGTGAATGATCTTGAAGGTGCCCTTGACATGGATTACGATCCCCTCGGTGCACAGGTATGGCCTGCCTTCGGTTCAGGTTCTATTTCCCTAGAACCAAATGCTGATGATGGTGGCGTTGTAAACTTTGACCTGGTTACTGCCATGGGTACAAATCATCCTTTCCTCGCTGGAGATGAGTTCGTTGTCGTTATCCGCTTCAATGGTTTTGAAGAACAGGGTGATGATGGTGACTATCAGGCAGGTTTCCTATCCGCAACACTGCATGTTGATCCACAGCCTTCACAGAAATTTTATGGTACAATCTCAAGTCCTGACGGTCGTCTTGGTAATGATGACTGGGGTTGGTACATCCGCTCCTACGTTTGGGATTGGGGTGTAAATGTTACACTGACAAGTGATCGTGCTCCAGTTCTTACTGGTTGGAACGAACTTGGTGTAACCTTAAGTCAAGATGCTCGTACAGCTACTTGTATCATCACTGATGATAACCCATCTGGTGGAGCTGCTGGTGTAGCCAGTGCTAACCTAATGTATTCCATTGATGGCGCTGATTATGTATCTGTGGCAATGACTGCCGAAGTTGATACTTTTAGTGCAGACATCCCTGGAATAGCCGGTGGTGATGTTGATTACTATTTTGAAGCAACTGATGTTGAAGGAAATACAAATAGCACTTTGGTACAATCCTATAGTGTATTCGTACCTTCCGCTCCAACATTGGTAGTATTTAATGGTGGCGCAACTGGTGGCTATCCATATGCATACTACTTTGGAATCAGTGATTTCACTACTTATGCTACTGCAGGTTTCCCACATGATGTTTGGGATGGTCCAATTCTTGAAGAATTAGCCGCAGCCTACACAACCATCTATGAGATTTCTCATTATGGTAATGGTCCTGCATGGGACAACAGAGAAGTTATCGCAGCTTGGTTAGAAACTGGTGCTAAGAATTATGGAATGTTCGGTGACGAGTTCTTCGGTGCATGGACAGGTTGGGTTGACCAATCTTATGCAGCTGGCGACTTCGAATATGATGTTCTTGGTGTTGCTGCTATCCATAACGATATCGTTGCATCTTCAGCAGATGTTACTCCTGTTGAAGCTGTTGAAGGTAACGTTTTAACTGGTGAACTCTATACTGCTCATATGGCACTGGGTGATACACTTATGTATGATCCTGTATATGAAGTTGGTGGTGTAAACTGGTTAGACGGATTTGACCTTGTTGATGCTGGTTCAGAAAACATGGTTACCCTGGCTGATGGAATGCCAATTGGTCTGAATAGAATGTCCGGTGATGATCATATCGTCGTGCTTGGTTTTGATCCTATCAGTATCAATGCTTCACCATACACATGGTGGGGATTCTCTGTAGAATCTGCACAGACCCAGTCATTAGAATGGTTTGGTCTTTGGGCAGTTTCAGCAGACGATGTAACAGTTCCTGAGAACTCATCATTGAGTGCTGCTTATCCTAACCCCTTCAATCCTACAACAAGCATTGAATATCAATTAGCAAATGCTTCTGATGTAAACATCACTGTTTACAACATGCTAGGACAAGAAGTTACTAACCTCGTAGCTGGTTTCCAGACTGCAGGTAGCTATACTGTACAGTGGAATGGTTTAGACGCTGTTGGTCATTCAGTACCATCAGGTCTCTATTTCTACACAATGCAGACAGAAGGATTCACCGCAACTCAGAAAATGATGTTGCTCAAATAATCCTGCTTACATAGCGTTACAAAAAAGGCCTCGCCATTGGCGAGGCCTTTTTTTATCCTGGAAGTGCATGAATAAGTTGAACTTGACGAAAAAATCGTTCAATAATCTTCTAGGGTAAGCCCCTTGTTTTCATATCTTTACCCTTCACACAAGATTGAGGGGCGGGGAAATCATGTCAAACTATTCAAGATACATTACGCAATGCTTTCTTATCTCATTCGTGCTTTGCTCTTCAGGTTTCTCTAAAGACACCAACCGCTCATCTCTGCCAAAGCCCGCCACCGTTGAATTTGAGTTGTTTTCCAGCAATACTATCAGCAGCTGGATCGGGAATCAGGGACATCTCGCTAGTCATGTTCCTACAGGTGATTCTGGATGTGAATGGCCCGCTGGATCTGGCAAAACAACCATTTTTGCGTCAGGCATCTGGGTGCTTGGACAAGTTGATGGTGTAATCCGTGGAGCAACAGCTGAATACTCCTCAGATTGGACGCCTGGCACCATTCATTATGATACCGAAACCAAACTGCCCACGAGTGCCACGCCACTAAACACAACTGATCATCAGGTCTACTATATTCAAAAGGGCAATTCCTCTAATCTATCATCTCAACACTATAATCGTGAGTATGCGACCTGGCCAGCTTCTGATGGGGCACCAGCCCACGATGGCGAGTATTTCACTGACCTGAACGGCAATGGTAGCTGGGACCTGGGGGAGAGTTTTGAAGACTTTAATAACAATAGCAATTATGATGAGCCTGATGGTCTATTGGTCACGGGGGATGATCCACCGAGATTTGTAGGTGATACACAAGCCTGGTGGGTCATGAATGATTGGGACGTTCTGACACAGGGAAGCAACTGGAATACACCCCCTCTCGGTGTAGAAGCACATGTTCTAGTATATACACGCTCGAATGACCCAATTCTGGAAAATGTGCAATTTCACAGTATAAAGCTCGTCAACAAAGGTGGAGCGCAAATCGACTCGACATACTTTACCTATTGGACGGATCCTGATATAGGGGATGCTACTGATGATCTGGGTGGCTGTGATACTAGTTTGGCAATGGCATATTATTATAATGGCCTGACTCAGGATAGAACTTATGGATTAACCGCACCAGCCGTTGGATACACATTCATGCAAGGTCCTCTAGTAGAATCTGTTGGTGATACAGCTTGGATACATAGTGACTCATTTCCCGATCGCCGCATCCTGGGTATGACCTCCTCGATAATGTTTTTAAAAAGTTCTAACATATTAGGAGATCCCGTTAACGCAGAAGAGGCATATTATTATATGCAGGGTCTACAGCACAATGGTGATCCAATTCTTGATCCCTGGGGAGAGCCCACGCCTTATCATATCTCAGGTGATCCTGTTGCCGGTGATGAATGGACAGCTGCAGAACAGTACTGGGTTGGTGATAAAAGGGGAATTATGAGTACTGGTCCCTTCGATATGGAGCCCTGGGATGACCTCAACGGTAATGGCAGAGCAGACTTTGGTGAACCTGGTGTCCAGGTTATTGAAGCAGCTCTTATTATAAAGAGTGGTTTAAATAACGTGGATGCTATCACAAACTTACGAATCGTTGCAGAATATACCCGGTACAGATTTAACAACAGTTTCGCTAGTTCTCATATGGAGAGTCCCGAAATATCAGTCGGATCAGCTGACCAGGAAATCGTACTCAACTGGTTTGATGATGCCGACATTTATGAGGCAAATATCGGGGGCTCTTATGAATTTGAGGGCTACAATTTGTTTCAGGGTGAATCCAATTCTGGACCCTGGACATTACTCACAACATTTGATGTTGTCAATGGCGTCGGGGTTATACTAGAACAAAGTTTTGATGAACATGGCTTTTTACAGAACATTCCAGTTCAGTTTGGAGACGATACAGGCCTTGAGCATGTCATCTCAATAAAAGAGGACTACTTGAATGATGGAGAACCTCTCGTCAATAACAAAGCATATTATTTTGCTGTGGATGCCTATGCGTACTCCAGTTCTGCTCTGCCTCGAGTAATTGAAAGCGAAATGCGAGTCATTTCAGTACGACCTCATAAACAATTTGATTCTGCAGATGTTGGTGAATTGCTCGAAACATCGCATGAGGGAGATGCCGAAATTAGCCTATCCATTGTGGTCTTGGATCCCAGTAAATTGAAGGGATTGGACTATGAGCTTGGGTTTAATTTTGATTCGGTTCAATCATTGGGGCAGTGGCATCTAATCAACCCAAGCTTGGCATCTCAGGATACACTGCTCGTAAGTCCATGGTTTGATGAGTATAACCTCCAAATTGCTGAACAACATTATGTCGATGGATTCGAACTGTCCCTGGGAGATGTATCATTTGCCCCCCCTGCATACAAGAGCAATTGGGAACAGATCATCAATATTGAAGGTACCGCGGTTGAGACACTAACTTTAAGAGCGCTTTCAGATGGTGGAGTTGATTCTTTAGGTTATGATGTCATGGGGAGTCAATTGGTTCATCTTGACACACTTTTTGGACCAGATTACTATTGGGATTATTACGAAATTGAAGAACGGAGCGATGGTACCTATTTCATTTTGTACCGTGCAAATACTCATGATGTCCATATCCAGGGCTTTGCATCCAAATTTGGAGGCCAGGGTGGTGATCGTCTCGCTGACATACCCGGTATTGGGGGTGGTTCAAATGATCCTGAATTTCTCCAATCTGACCTGGAGATTCGTTTCACTGAACAGGGCCAGAATGCATCTCTTTATTCAACTACAAATGCTTTTGTCCCCACAATTGTTAATGTTCCGTTTGAAATCTGGGATATTGAAAGGAACATTCAGCTCAGTGTTGGTATTAATGACCACAATCATAGTGGCAGTATTCAGGATACAACGCTGGAAGATTGGGAAAACACACTAGATGGGGATTGGGTGATTGTCTTTGATCGTGATTATAGCGTATATGGCATAGAAGTGGATTCACTCTTCAACAATCCTTACTCAGGCTGGTGTTGGCAGTTCAATGAGGATTCCAAATTCTCAATCGGTGATGTGGTCGCAATCCAATTTCTTAATCCAGTGGATCCTGCAGTAGATGTTTTCAGATGGAGTACACATGTGGCAGGGGTGACCTATGATGAAGATGCACTGGAATCCATACAGGTCTTTCCCAACCCCTACTTTGGTTATCAATCGGAACAATCCAGCTTCTCAGAACCATTTGTTACCATAAGTAATCTACCCGAGCAAGAATGCACAATCCGTATCTATAGCCTGGGTGGTCAATTGGTCCGACGTTTTGATCATGAGGTCGGTACCTACGAATATTGGGATCTGCTCAATGATCATCGCTATCCAGTAGCCAGCGGGGTTTATATCCTCCATATCGAGGTGCCAGAATTAGGAAATAAAATCCTGAAACTGGCGATTCTACAACCTGATAATTAGTGTCCCCCTTGATCCATTAATGACCTGCAGGTGGCAACTAATTACCTGACATAAAGAGTCACCTATAGAACTTTTAGAAATACTGCCCAGCTCTACCTGGGAAAGACTTTCCCAACCTTTTTTACTCACGATTCATTAACTGATTTTATTCATCCTCGAATCAATTAGTTTAAGCGCCAATAGGAGAGAAATATGTCACTCGCCGCTGCAATTGGCTATGCCATTGGCATCATGATTTTTGCCTTCATTTTTCGCATAAAGCGGAAACAGATGATGGCAAAATATACAGAAAAATTTGAGTCAAAAATTTCTAAGTCTGATAAAGGAAATCAAAATGATTAATACCATCTGGATTGTGTTAATGGCAGGTGGAATCCTGGTGGCAGGGTTTCAATGCCTGGGGCTGGATTATAGCAGTGCAGAGGGGTTGATGATGAATCCCAGCTTTGTTCCACTCACAGATCTGACAAAGGGTCTTTTTGATTCCGCCAAGGCTTCCGTTAACCTGGCCATGGGCCTCATTGGCATTATGGCCCTCTGGTTGGGGCTGATGAAAATTGCTGAGGAGTCTGGTTTAGTCAAACTCTTCGCAAAAGCTGTACGACCTGTAATGGTGAAACTATTTCCAGATGTTCCACCTGAACATCCTGCCATGGGTGCCATGGTAATGAATATTGCCGCAAATATGTTGGGCCTGGGTAATGCAGCTACACCTCTGGGTCTCAAAGCCATGCAGGAATTACAATCCCTTAACAAGGTCAAGGATACTGCTACCAACGCCATGGCAACGTTTATGGCTCTCAACACATCTTCAGTGACGTTTATACCTGCTACCGTTATTGGCATCCGGGCAGCAGCCAATGCCTCCAATCCAGCTGAAATTATCGGTCCAGTCATTCTTGCCACAGGGGTGTCTACAACTGTGGCGATTATTGCCATCAAGACCTTGCAGAAACTTCCCAGGTACCGAATGCCGGCAGTAGAACCAGAAGGGAAGGAGGTCTGATATGTTTCAAGGAGTTATCAATGGTGTATCAGCCATCGCCATCCCCCTACTCATATTGGCCATTGTTGGACACGGCTGGTACAAGAAGGTTAAAGTTTATGAAGTGTTCACAGAAGGTGCCAAAGAGGGATTTAATGTAGCAGTTCGCATTATTCCATTTCTGGTAGCTATTCTGGTGGCTATCGGTGCCTTTCGGGCTTCAGGTGCCCTGGATCTCATTACTGGGTTGTTAAGTCCCCTGACATCCTGGATTGGGATGCCTGGAGAAGTGATTCCCATGGCGCTTATGCGTCCCTTAAGCGGGAGTGGAGCAATGGGCATCGTTTCTGAATTAATCAATACCTATGGGGCCGATTCTCTGATAGCTCGAATGGCCGCCATTATGGAGGGTTCTACTGAAACGACCTTTTATATCCTGGCTGTATATTTTGGTTCTGTTGGTGTCAAAAAAACCAGGCACGCACTCCCATCGGCTCTGTTAGCTGATCTAGCAGGAATCATTGCCGCCGTGGTTGTTACGCAAATGGTATTTGGCTAAACCCTGAAGCCTGTGTTATTTTTGTAATCGTTTCTTCCCCGAATTGATCTTGCAATAGGGAGGGGGGGAAACTATGATGATAGTCGATGCGATAAATTGAAATGAGTGAGATGTAAGTGAAAGGAAGCAACATGAGAAAGTTAGTTACAATAGTCCTGATAGGCGCATTTTCCATAGGATTATTTGGTGCAAACATGCCCAGACCTGACAAGGTAGTATCAGCAGCATTTATTAATATGGTTGAACCTGAGGGTGAAGGAATTAGTCTTACACCAGGTCAGGCAGGCACTACAACAGGTCTTCGGGAAGGCAATTCTGTCCTCGTTGACTCTTCTCAAAATGGCTATGGTATGGTTGCTTCTGAGACCAATCCAATATCTGTAAACCCCTACGACCATGATAAAATTATCATGGGATATCGTCAGTATACTGATGGAACAGCTTCTGGCTCGATTGGAATGGCTTCCTCAGATGATGGTGGTGAGACCTGGTCGACTTATTCAAATTTGAATTTTGGTCTGGCTGATGCTGGTCGTTATCCATCGGCCCTGGCTTCTGAAGACTATCCTGTAGTTGTCTGGAACGAATATGGTCTTAACACCAGTGCCAGCGGTGGTGGTGAATATGGTGGACGTTCTTATTATACCTTTGACCTCTTTGGTTATGGTGGTGGATTCTGGTTTCCTGGTGTAGATATTCACAATAGCCCCCTTTCACATGACACCTGGGTTCTCGTTCCCACACAGAATGTAGATTTTGATGGAAACTACGTCATGAACGTAGTTGCCTCTGATTGGTCTGGAAACAATGATCGCATTCATTTTCGCGGACAATCAAATGGCCCCTGGCAGGGAACTGCCCTACCCATGTCTGCTCCAACCCTTATCGCAGAAAACTCTCTGGATTTCAGGTTTGAAGCTGATGCCAACTACACCTCAAATGGCAACATGGATATCAATGACGATGGTGTTGGATATTATGCCTTAACTTCTTTTTGGGGTAATGAAGCTGAAATTGGCAATCACACTATTTTTATAAAAAGAACTACTGACTTTGGCGCAAGCTGGAGCGATTGGTATTATATCGCTGATAATACTCTCAATGATTATTTCTGGGACGTATTTCCAGATAGTATCGAAGATGGTGATGGCGGTTGGGCACACCTTGAAGAAGGTTGGACTCCGTTTATCGGATATGATACAGAAGTTACCACGGATGATGATGGTGGTCTCCACGTAATAGCTCCTGTGCTTCCTTCTGATCCAGACGGTGTGTATCCTTATTGGGCAGAAGAAAATGGTATTTATCATTTTCATGCTGAAGATGCAGCTTTTGCTCTCGGTAGTGGAGGAATTGATGTAAGCATTGGTTTCATAGCCAGTATGCAACTGGGATGGCAGATATATGGAGACGGCGGTTGGCAGGCAAATGGTGTAACCATGGCTACCGATCTTGATGTCGAAGATAGACTCTATATGGCTTTCTACACCGTCTCTGATACGATTACAATCGGCGAATCGTTTTTCTCCTACTACGATGTCATGGCTTCAGTCTCGAATGATAATGGTGCGACCTGGGGTGAACCTGTAAATCAGACACTTACTTTTGACCCCGATATGGATGAGACTTATCCCCACATGAACAAGTTTGGTGTGGATGGTGAAGTATACATTATGTATCAAATGCCTGATTATAACCAGCAGACGGTTGCAGATGATGAAACCTTCGCAGCTTATCTAAATAATATCTACTTTTTGAAAGCTAGATTAGCTCCATCATCCGGTGTGAGTGTGGATGATGAGGGCGTACGACCTACTAACTTTGAGTTGGAAGAAAACTATCCGAATCCTTTCAATCCATCAACGACTATTGGCTTCAGCATTCCAACAGCTGGAATGGTTGAACTGACAGTATATGATATAACTGGCCGTGCAGTACAAACCCTGCATCAGGGTTTCCTTACTGCTGGAAATCACCAGTATACATTTGCCGGAAATGATCTGGCCAGTGGTGCATATTTTTATGCTCTGAAATCTCAGGGATTTCAGGATGTTAAAAAGATGCTCCTCGTTAAATAATTGCTCTGAATTGACAAAGAGGTCATCTAAGTGTTTGAAGGGATGTTTTAGAAAAATCGAAACATCCCTTTATACCGATCAAGATGAGGTCGCTTCATAGCTGGCCTCTTTTTGTTTACTGGCTCTACCATGCTGAGCCCATAAAATGCATGTGAAGAAAGCGTCATTGCTGCAGGGAGATTTCATGAGAAGAGTTTGGTTAAAATTCAGTCTGGTTTTGTTAAGTGTTACCATGGCCTGGTCGGCTACTGTAGGAACTATTTCAGGACGAATTACAGATGGCAGCACAGGGGAGCCCATTATTGGAGCCCAGGTGATGATTTCGGCATTGGGTCTGGGAGGCTCCACCGATTTCGAAGGTGAATTTTATATTCAGAATGTACCGGTTGGTGTCCACAGTGTGCAAGTATGGATGATTGGGTATGCCAAGGTCACATATAGTGATGTTGGTGTGGTGATGGATCAGACAACCCCCCTCAATGTTGCTCTTGAAGAAGAAGTCATTGCAGGTCAGGAAGTAACGGTAGTTGCAGATCGACCCCTGGTTGAGAAAGATGTAACCGTAAAAAAACTGGTCCGTACCGCTGAAGAGATTCAAAACCTACCGGCTCGTGATTTAACTGAAATGCTGACCCTCCAGAGTGGTGTCATCCAGATAAAAAGTGCTGAAAATGGTATTCCAGGTTTTGCTGATCGTGGAATTGAGCAAATACACGTCCGTGGTGGCCGTTCCGGTGAGATTGGTTATACCATTGATGGTATGTACATTGAGAATCCCATTTATGGTGGAGGTTTTGGAAGGGGTACACGGCTCGGAACACATGCCGTCCAGGATCTTATTTCCCAAACAGGTGTTTTCAACGCTGAGTATGGTGATGCCATGTCTCAAATTGTGAATATTATTACTGCCACAGGTGGCGATCGCTATGAGGGAACCTTCGAGTGGAAGGGTAGTAATCTCGGACCTGTGAGTTCTGAGCAGGATCGGCTCAGAGACTATAAAGAATTTATTGGATCTTTATCCGGTCCACTCATCCCGGGACATAGTAATCTTACATTTCATGTAGCAGCTGATTACTCAAGCAGCTCTTATGCAGTGTACAACTTTGATGATAAAGTGTATATCGAAGGTGATCCAGGCAATCGAATCAACCAGGCCAACAAAGTGCATTGGTTAGATCGTTATGCTGGTTGGAGAGCATTCGGGTATGATAAGACTTTTGATATTTTCACTAAGCTGCATTGGAAAATTGATTCCTACAAATTCCTGAACTTTTCACATTGGATGGTTGATTCAAAATTCAAGACCTTTGGTCCCTGGAATCAGTTTTATGAAGAGAACAAGAATGTGAATCACAAGTTCTCAGAAAGATTTCATCTGGAATTTCGTCACCAGCTCAATGAGAAGACCTATTACACACTCAGCGCATCCCGCTTTACTCAGGAGATGGAAATCGATGTTGAAGATGGCGATATGGACGGTGATGGCTATCCCGATTGGGTCGAGTACAAAATTGGTACTGAGGCTCGCGGTCTCCATAACGGAGTCGATTATCAGGGAGATTGCGACATCCCTTATGAGAATGATCAGAAATATGGTCCTGGAGTTTCTATTGCCAATGATGAGGACAAGACAATCTATTATGAATCCTGGGGACCTGGTTGCTTGAGAACCATGATTACCTATTACTGGCGGCAGGCAAGCCATATCGGTAGCGCCAGCTATGATTCGACGAAGTTACATATTGTTCTGGAGCACGGTGAGCAAATCGCGATTGGACCTTACGACAGGATCAAAATTGAAGATATCTTCCTCGAAGAAAATTTTAATGATGCAGGAACATTGATTTCGTCTCGAAGACTCTCAAATGGAAATCTTATTGATCCCTTAGATTCCCTTGAGTATGCGGATAAATATGGTGAAATCCATACCTGGCGTCTTGGTGATGATCTCAACGAGCATCTCGCTGAAGGTCAATATACCCCCTTCCAGTTCATGTATTACCCTGATTCAACATATGAACTATACTCCTCACCTGCTGGTATGAGTGCAGCGGAATTCGCTGCCATGCGGGATTCACTCTACTACATCATGTACTATGAATATGGTTCAGGTGGTGCAGATCGCTATCGTCATCACACCAAGAGTGTCACGGATGAGATCAAATTTGATATCACGAGTCGTGTGAATAAACATCATCAACTTCGAGGTGGGGTAGATCTGAAACGACATCTCATCACCTTTGATGAAACACAACTACCCTGGTTGAATCCTCCTTATGGTGAAACTTATGGATTACCTGATTCCATTGAGCGTGATGGATTCCTGGAAGAGTTTATCTATGGGACAGGGGAGAAATCTCCAATTGAGGTCAGTGCCTATGTCCAGGACAAGATTGAGTATCCCTGGATGACGATTAATGCGGGTATCCGCTTTGATGTTCAAAATTCTCTGGATAGCTCATGGATTGATCCCCGCGAGAAGACATCTGGATCCGTACCTACGGATTGGAATATCTTATGGTCACCACGCTTAAGTATCTCTCACGTTATCACTGATAAGGCTACTTTTACTTTTGGATATGGCCGGTATTATCAGAATTTGGATTATCGCAATATCTATCTTAACGATGCCAATGATTTGACCACAGCCCTTCCCATTGTAGGAAACAGCCACGTTCAAGCTCAAGGATCTACAGCCTATGAGTTTGGCCTGAACTGGGAGTTTGTGGAGTTCTGGAAACTGGGTGTCGTAGGGTGGTCAAAGGATTATTCCGATCTTGGCTCCACAGAGCGAGTCCAGGCTTTCCCCTATAGCTATTCCGTGGTTGTTAATTATGACTATGCCTCGGCACGAGGTCTTGATTTACGTCTCATCAAACGTGGTGGGACTGCCTGGTCAACAGATATTCAGTACACACTTTCCCAGGCCACAGCCAACCGTGCTGATCCTTGGCAGGGTTATCGGTCATCAGACACACCTGAATCCATGCCCAAAAAGGAAGTGTTGATGCCATATGATCGTACTCACAACCTCACCATGACGGGTGGGTATCAGTTTAACAAGAAGAACTCTCCTCGCATCTTTGGAGTTTATCCTCTGAATAAGGCTGATGTACACGTCACGGTGGTCGGAATATCAGGAGCGCCCTACACGCCGTTTGATATTAACCTGAACCGTAATGGTGCCACAAATTCTGAACGTATGCCCTGGTTCATCGAAACAAATATGGCTATCAGGAAAACAATCAATTATGGTGGATTGAATTTATCAATGGGCCTCATTGTACGCAATCTGCTTAATCGTGAAAATATTATAGATATATATGAGGAAACTGGCAGTGCTACCGATCCTGGTCGTAATTCTACGATTGCTATAGCGAATGGAAGTAGCTCCCTGACCTTCTATGATAGACCTTATTATTATTCTGCACCCCGTCAGGTTGATCTGACCGTTAAAGTGAATTTCTAGGTGATATGATGAAAAAAATAATCACTCCTTTGTCTCCATTGTTTTATTTGGTTTTAATACTGCTGGCTGTTCTCGTGATGCCCCAAGAGAGCAACGCAGCTGAGCCGAATATCCGACCTGCTCCCGGTCTGGGTAAAACATCTGCCTTTGATCCGGTTCTTAACCGTGCTCGAGGATATATGAGCAAAGGCGAACTGCAGTTTGCTACTCACAACTATGGTAGCTTTATTGAATTTGATGATAAAAGCTCACCCTCAGGACTATATAAGGGTTATCAGTATATTTCTGATGTTTCCTTTATTCTTGGTGTTCCCGGAAGAGACTCAACTGGAAGCATAACTCCCTGGGCATTACGCCCACCATACGTTCCTGGGCTTGATCATTATACAACTGATACCCTGGTCTACTGGGGATCAACAGTATCTGAATCCTGGTTTGATCGTGTGCAGGATAAAAAACAGGTCGATTGGGAGTCCGTAGAGTCGCATTATGGTTACCTCCACAGTGGTGATGTCATGGCCGGTGAAATTTATGGTGGCATTTACACTGATAGTGGTGATCCATACCCATTGTTGGCTTCAAGTGATATCCCAGACTCATGGCCCATGCGTATCAACGACTTAACAGGTCTTGAAGAAAGAACCTGGCCAGGAGATTGGGCTGTCCAGACAGAGGGCCCCACCAAAGGTGAGGAGATTATCGGTCGCCATATTGGTGATCAGGATATCTATATGGAGTTTGATGACAGGCTTGCCTCACGGGACGAAGATATGACCCAGGGATATTCCATGGGCATGCACGTTACTGTAAACGCCCACTCCTATGGACGTTCCTACGCAGAGGATATAGCATTTTTTACGGTTGAAATCGTGAATGAATCCTATAAAGGTTTCCCCATGGATACCAATGGTGATAATGTTGCCGATGTTGTATGGGTACCCACTACGGACGATGATGGTACAGTTACCTACGATCTAATGGATAGAAATTTTGTTGGAAATCCTGATGTACATGGTTTCGACTATGAGGGTGCATATGGTGGATTCTATTTTGATGTAGATTCATACTCACGCCTTGAAAATGGTCAATATACCGGTCGAACCAACGATGATGATATGATGGCCTTTGATACCACCTACGATATGGCATTTATCTGGGATTGGGATGATCGTAGTACATCAGCCACTGACCTGGCCTACTCTGCCCTGAAGCTTCTGGATACACCTCTTGCCTCAAAAAATGTGGATATTAATGGTGATGGGGTTGTTGATATACCTCAGGGTCAACCCCTGGGTCTTACAGATTGGCACTGGTTTGACTGGTATAAGCGTCCTGGTGTTTTAAAAGACGAGGGTGGTGGTCCAAGTTGTTCCGATGGTTATGCTGGAGCAGGTGGTTGCCCTGGAGCCCTGGATAAAGAAAACATTATGTTTGCTCTTATGGCTGGTGATACTTCTTATGTAGGCCTTGAAAACAGGAATTATAAAGATTGGGAATGGCGCGGTATTGCCGGTAACACTCCCAATCCATTGAATAGCTCATATAGTGACTGGTATTTCCATCCAAGTATTGATGGAACACTCAACCCTCACTTCGACTCTCTGGAAGGATTGCTGGAAATCAGTGCTGAAGATGGTGAAGAGGGACTGGATTGTGTTTTTATCATGTCTGCGGGACCTTTTGATCTCGCAGCAGGTGACACGACATACTTCTCATTTGCAGTGATTATGGGAGATCCACCCAACGATACTGAAAACTTTGAGACACCTCCTGATTTGGCAAAAAACGCCGAGATGGCGCAAATCATGTATGACTTGCAGTACCAGGGTTTCTCCCCACCTGATGCTCCCACCGTATCTGCAGTCGCAGACGATGGTCGGGTTACTCTGTACTGGGATTCAAAAGCTGAATCTTCAAAAGATATTGTTACTGGAATCGAAGATTTTGCAGGTTACAAGATCTACCGATCCACAGATGCAGGATCAACATGGGGTAATCCGCACACGGATGTTATCTATAACACAGATGGGCAGGCTGTTGGGTGGAAACCTCTGGCACAGTTCGATTTGACTGCCGAGGAAGATGAAGCTCGCTACGGTCTGGAATATTCCGGTCCTGATCCTGTTGCCCCCTGGTTTAGTCTTGGAGAAAATACTGGCCTGGAACACCGCTATGTAGACGAGGATGTCATTAACGGTGTTACCTATTCATATTCTGTAGTTGCCTATGACATTGGTATGGATACACTTTCAGGTTCATATACCAACCCAACCGGCGAATGGGATCCCCTTGAATCTCTTGAGAATTTCAGAGGAAATAGCCCTTTTCTGCCACAATTTGTGAATGTCACGCCAGATGCACGGCCATCCAATGCTCCAGAATCGTGGGGATTGGAATCAGCGCCTTGGACAGTTGGGACAGGAGAGGTTGAGGTTATTCCCACCAATCCCAGCGAGGTTGAAGTAAACACGAACACTTACTTCATTACAATTAATGCTGAACCAGAGTGTTTTACACCAGACTGTAATAATCCTTATTATCACCTGAATCCCACCTATACAGTTGTTGATAGTGCAACAGGTGATACGATTCTTACAGATTGGGAAGTAGGTACATCCACGATGTTCTCCGAGGTTTGGGGTGGTTTTCAGTTCTATCTGGAAAATATGCCAATACCTGCAGTAGATACGCTTTACTGGCAGAACAAGGGGAGTGATGAAGCTCCTCAGTACAGGCTGCAAATGGGTTCAAATGCTCATGAGTTTGCCTGTGATTATGAGATTCGATGGGATTGGGAAAATCCAAATTCCGATATGGTCTTTGTTCCTGGAACGGATTTACCGTTCAGGGTTGTAAATACCAGCTTTGGTGAGGATTTGAACCATAACGATATTCTTGATGCCGGTGAGGATATCAACAGCAATGGGACTCTGGATCCATATCGTGAGGTGAAGTTGTTTGTGTTTGGTGCAGGTATCCCCGGAACCTCACCTGATCCAAATTATCCTTCATTCCGCTCCAATGAAAAGATCGCCTTTATGGAGACTACGGTCGAAGGCTATGATTCCAGCGCTGTCAACACTCAGACCTGGTTCTTGAGCATGAGTTGGGATACTACCAGGACATTTTCTGGAAATCCAACTATCAGACACGCTGAAACCGGTGATGTCACACATTTGAGTATTGATAAACCATACGAAGATGGTGATATGTTCACTTTCAGAGCTGAGACTGTGACTGAAATGAGTGAGGTCACTCAATCAACACTGAAACAGGTCATGGTGGTTCCAAATCCATATATCGTTACCGCTGATTGGGAAACGGATATCAATCACAAGAGCCTTCACTTCACCCATTTACCTGATGAATGCGTGATCAAGATATTCACGTTAACAGGGGAGTTGGTTTATACCATTCTTCACGATGACATTTTCTCAGGCCAGGAAGAATGGAATCTTCGGTCAATGAACCGACAGGAGGTTGCACCAGGACTTTATGTCTATGTTGTTGAGACACCCAACCATGAAAAACAAGTCGGCAAATTTGCCGTAATCAGATAAGGAGGGTATGATAATGAAATCAAACATTTTATACACTCCTGCAAGGACTGCAAAAATGAAAAACTCATTCAAGCTGATCCTCATCTTAATGTTGTTGGTTCCAAACCTGATTAATGCTCAGGATACCAGACAGGACTCATTGAATACTGTTTACCCTGGAGATGACTTTTCTAAGGTGGCTACTTCAATAGGTCAATTTCTGAAACTGGAATATGGTGCTGCGGGTGCCGCCCTTGGTGGTGCATATACCGCTCTTGCCCATGGACCTCAAGCTATGGCTTGGAATCCAGCTGGAATTACAACCACCATGGGACCGGAGCTCTATATGAGTAATAATGAGCTCTATGCTGGTATTACTAACAGCTTTCTAGGTTTTACCATACCACTTGGGGGAGGCAATACGCTTGGTATTGTGGCCCAGTATATGAACTCAGGTGATATGGAAGTTACTACCTTGGACTTCCCTGATGGAACGGGAGAACAGTTTCAGGCCACCGGTCTGGCTCTGGGAATGGCTTTTGCCCGTCGTCTCACAGATCGACTTTCTGTAGGTGTCTCGGCAAAAATGATTCGCGAGACAATCTATCGTGAGTCAGCCAGCACCTTCGCCTTTGATATCGGATCTAATTTTGACCTGGGTATTTACGGGATGGTCCTGGGAATGTCCATTCAGAACTTTGGAGTTGGAAGTCGATTTGATGGACCAGACTTGAATCAACCATTAGATGTGAATGATGAGTTTCAAAGTAGTCCTGAGCTCACCACACGACTACTCACTGAAGAATGGCCGCTCCCCCTCGTATTTAGAGCTGGCTTACGCATGGACGTCCTGGGTGGCAAAAGCCCATGGCTGCCAACACCTGTTCATCGCTTAAGTCTATTAGCTGATGCCAATGATCCATTTGATGCTGTTTTAAGAGGTGCAATTGGATTTGAGTATAGCTATGACGACATGCTCTTTCTCAGGGGTGGATATAAGCTGAAATATGAATGGCCCGTTGAATATGAGGAATTTGAATACGTAACCAATGGTGAGTATGATGTGGGTGAACCCTATATCGACTGGAATGATAATGGCGTACGAGATGCAAATGAAGACTATGAAGATGGATTGGCAGTCAAAACTGCTGAATTCACCGCAACCAGTTGGGATAGTTATTATGGAGCAGATAAGTATTCATTGAGACGATTCTCTATTGGTGCAGGTCTAAATTATAATATGTATGGTACGGAATTGTTATTTGACTATTCTTATTCAAACTATGGTATATTAGGCATGGTCCAGCAAGTATCAGTTGGATTTGGTTTTTAGAGAGTGCTAAAGAGAAGAATTGTATTTAGATTGATCAGAAATATAGGAAAAAAAAGGGAAAAAAGATGAAATCGCTAGTTAAAGTTTTAATGATTACCATCCTGGCCTGGTCAGCATTTGCTGGTACCATTGAAGGACTCAATCACACAAACAATCAGTTAATGATTCAGGGCACTCATCATGATGCAATTGGTGCAATTCAAGATCATGAACCCGGTGCATTGAGAGATCTTAGAAATGGTGATTTTGCTCTGGCCTGTCAAGATGAAAACCAGAGTCTTATTACAAATATGTTGAATTACATGTATTCTCCAGTGATTACACTTCCTGCAGGAAATACAGTATTCTTTGACTTTTTTATCCGTGGAAATTTCACCGATCCCGATGCTTTCCCAGATGTGGATTATTGGGGTTGCGAGGTTTCACCAGATGGTGGGACAACCTGGTTTGCCATTTCTAATCCTTATGGCGATCCAAATGGTAGCAATTATGTATATACAGATGCTCCTGGCGATTGGAGTAGTTTTGTACAAAGCTATACTGTTGATGGACTTTTGAATGATTATGCAGGTAACGACGTGCAGTTTCGCTGGTATATGCAAACAGATGGTGATACGCCAAGTGGAGAGGGAATCTTCATTGATGACATCAGCGTTGATGTAGATGGCGCATCTGTTTTCTTTGCTGATTTTGAAGATGAAGATTTAACAGGTTGGGTATCCGTTGATGGTACCGCAGAACCTGCTCACTTTCACCAAACCACTGTAGGTGCCTTTGAAGGTCAATCCTGGGCTATGAATGATCCTGACCTTGGTACAGCTGGTGGATATGAGGACCATTGGTATCAAGTGTTGGATTCACCACCACTGACCTTGCCTGTTGAACAGGTTAATACGGTCACTTTCAAGCAGAATAGAAATGTTGAAGATCCTGCAGGTGCAACCACTCCATACGATGGTTGGGATGGTATGAATGTCAGAATTTCATCTGATGGTGGCGGTACCTGGGAAGTATTGAACGATGTTACTCCAGCTTACAATGCTTCTTCATTATATAGTTTTGGTTCTGAGTTTGGTGAAGGTCCCGGTATGGGAGGTTGGGGTGGAGCTTCTGCTGGTTGGGAAGATGTAACCGTTACGATTCCCCCTAGTTATCAGAATCTTGAAGTAATTATTCGATTTGCTTTTGCATCAGATCCTTCATATAGCACCGCTCAGAGCGCTGGTATGTTTGGTTGGATCATTGACAATATCGATATTGCTGGTGTTGTCCTTAATGATGGTGAAACCAGCGAAGGTTGGGTTGCAGCTTCCAATGTGCCAATTGCTGGTGATCTGTGGCATCTGGCTTTTGTAGGCTCCCTACCTGTTCCTGGTGGTTTGGCTACTGATGCAGGAGATTCACAGGTAACAGTATCATGGGCTGATCTCAATGAATCACAGGAAATTACCTTTGCCTGGGGTGATGAGACCATGGAATCCTTTATCTCAAGTTCAGTACCATGGATTGGTGGTGAAGTTGTTGGTTCTGCCTGGGCATCTCACTACAATGCAGCTCAAACAACAACCTTGACAACTTTCTCTTATATCCTGAGTAGCGGAAATGATACCAATCCTGGTTCAATATTACCAATTATTGTTACGGTCTGGGATGGTGCTTCACAAATTATATATGAGAGTGATCCAGTTACCGCTGCAGCAATGGATGAACTACAGGTCTTTGACCTGAGTGCTGCCAATATTACTGTCCAAGGTGGATTTTATGTTGGATGGGCTTATACAGACACTCTAGCACCTTTTGTAGCGCTTGATTCAGATAGTGAATACGAAGGTGAAGCCTATGGATGGCATCCTGAAGGTACCATGCTTTCGCTAACAGGCACTGGTATGGATGGAAATTATGCCCTCTATGCAACTGGAATTACAACTTCAGAAGGTGGTTTTACGTATAATGTATATCGTAGGACTGCTGGAGGTTCCTTTGGCTTGCCCCTGAACGCAGCTCCGCTCAGTGTGCCCATGTACACTGACAATACTGCTGAAAATGGTGTTATGTATTACTATGCCGTCTCCGCTATTTCTGATGGTATGGAAGGACCTCTTTCTGATGAAGTAACAGCAATGCCTGAATCACAGTCTGTTATCGAAATCGCTTATGATGATGGCACAGCCGAATTTGGATTTAACATCAACTCTGGAAACTACCAGGCTGTTAAATTCACACCCCCAGGATATCCAACACTTCTAAAACGTATCAAGGTTTTCATTAATGATACGGAAGCTTCACCATTCATCGCCAAGGTATGGGATGATAATGGTGCTGGTGAAACCCCTAATACAGAAATGGCACTTTATGGCTGGAGTTTCCCTGTACCAGGTTGGAATTCAATGGATGTCACTGCAGATTCTATCTGGATTACCGGTGGATCAGTCTACTTCGGTATCAAAGAATTGCCTGGAACAGCTTCAATCGGTGCAGATACTGATGGTGGCTATGCTGGCAACTCTTACTATGGTCTTACTGAGGACGATGGGACTATCACCTGGGACAATATGTCTGGATTAGGTCTTGAATATAACTTGATGTTCAGGATGGATGTTGATACTGCCTTTATCCAGGTTGGAATTGAAGAATTTAGTCAGGGTGTTCTGCCAACTACTTATAGTCTGGAACAGAATTATCCCAACCCCTTCAATCCCAGTACTGAGATTTCCTATACGCTTCCTGAATCTGGGAATGTTGAGTTAAAGGTTTTCGATCTCAGCGGTAAGCAGGTGGATGTTCTGGTACAAGAACACCAGAACGCAGGTTCATATAGACTCAATATTGATGGATCTCATATGAGCTCAGGTATTTACATTTACACTTTGAATACCGGCAATGTACATCTCACAAGAAAGATGATCTTGCTCAAATAGTAAAATATAGTCAAAGATGAAACGAGCTGAAGATCCAGGATCGGAATTTCAGCTCGTTTTGTTTATTGGGGGATAAGGAAAAGCATGAAAAAATTTATAATCACTAATTTACTACTCATGGTATCGCTGGTTTTTGCGGCATCCCCTGAAAAGGCAGCTTATTATGGAGATCGTTTTCTTATCTGTCTGCAACCAGATATTGCCATCGACCAGATCGATTCTAAGGGTGATGTCCCAGTAACTGGAATATCAAGCTTGGATAGACTTCTATCGTTACGGGAAGTTGTGGTCATGGAACAATACATTCCCGGCTCCACACCTGACGATATGGATGGAGATATCATTCTGTCAAACGTATATCGGTTGACCCTGGTTTCAGGACGAAGTGACCTTGACCAAATAATTACCAACTTTCATGCTGATCCGAATGTACTGTATGCGGAGCGTGAGGTGATATATCGTCTTCAATATACTCCCAATGATTCACGATTCGGAAATCAGTGGTATCTTCCCAAGATAAGTGCCCCGGATGCCTGGGAATTGTTTGATATTGCCGGTGGAGATTTGCCAGGCAGTAGAAATGTTGTACTGGCAAGTGTTGATACAGGTGTTCAGTATACGCATCCTGACCTGAAGAATCGGATTTGGATCAATCAGGCTGAAGTTCCTCCTGCCATATTTGCAGCAGTAGATTCAAACTCTGATGGAGTGGTTACTGTTGAAGAAGTAACTGCTTATCTGACAGACTATGATGGCAATGGTACCACAAACCTTCAAGATGCCCTGCATGTCACATCTCCATTTATGGATGGTGTCGATGGAGATGATTGGGATAATAACAGCGGAACTTATATAGATGATTTGCTAGGCTGGGATGTCGCAGGTGCTACAACTGGTCCCGATCCGGACAATAATCCCATTGGCAATACTACTGGTCCAATGTCCTCTGATTCTAAAATGCATGGAACACACGTTGCAGGGGTTTTAGCTGCTCAGACAAACAATGCAACAGGCATGGCCAGTGTCATATTTAACGGATCAATTATGTCAGTTAAATGCCTTGTAGATAACGATGAAGAGGGGTTGGTACATAATTCCACGACTGCTGTTTTGTACGCTGCCAAAGCTGGTGCAGATGTTATCAATATGTCCTATGGTGGCATGGGCTATAGTGGTACTGATCAGGCTGCAATGAACCTTTCATATGACACATATGGTGCAGTGCTGGTTTCCTCAGCTGGAAATGATAATAGCAGTGATAATTTTTATCCTTCAGGCTATGATAATGTTGTTTCTGTAGCAGCCACAACATCTAATGATCTAAAGGCTAGTTTTTCTAACTACGGTTCTACCATAGATATCAGTGCGCCTGGTGTGAATATACTTAGTACTGTTTATACAACTGCTGGTTCCTACCAGTCATGGCCAGGAACCTCAATGGCTTCCCCGATTGTAGCCTCCTGCATTGGGCTGCTAAAAGCAACCCACCCAGAAGCATCAAATGATTGGCTAGTTGACAACCTCCTTTCAAGTACAGACACAATAGATCATGTTAATCCAAACTATGTAGGTCAGTTAGGAACTGGACGGGTCAATATTTTTGCCTCCATCGCTCGTCTAACCTCTCCACAATTGTCCTACAATTCATATAGTTTGTCACTGACAAATGACAATGGAGATGGGCTACTTTCACCTGGTGAATCGGCACTGATGCGAATAAACCTGTTCAATAGTACAGGTTGGCTCGATGCAATAGGTGTGACTGCCGTGCTTCGTAGTGGCACCGAATACGTAACAGTCACGGATAGTACTGCCAGTTATGGCGACATTAATAATGGCAATATCGGTGTGAACATTCAGGATCGATATGCTTTTTCTGTCGCTGAGGATTCACCCTCGGGACTGCTGCCAATGGAACTCGTGGTAAGTTCTGACCTGGGTTCGAATGACCCCTATAGCGTCACTTTAGAATTTAGTTTGGATGTGAGTATCTGGCAGACCAATTTCCCTATCGCATCCAGCATTATTAAGGGTGGCAATGCTGTTGTAGACCTTGATGGTGACGGTAGTAATGAAATTATTTATTCTGCCTATGATAGTCTTCTTCATGCCATAAACGCTAATGGAAGTGAGATAAATGGCTTCCCGGTATCGCTTGGATATTTAGCTGAGGCAACTCCTTCAGTTGGCGATATCGACAATGATGGTGATCTTGAGGTAGTAGTTGGTGGCCTTGATAGAAACCTTTATGTCGTTCAGCATGATGGTAGTGCTGAAACCATTTACGAAGCTCCAGGCTTCATGCTTGCACCAGCAAGTTTATATGATTTTGATGGTGACGGTGATCTTGAAATCGTCACTGTTTCTTATAATGATGAATTAGCAGTCATGCATCATGATGGTACAGCATTAGCAAATTTTCCAATGACGCTGGATGGGAACATGACTGTAGGTGCCGCCATAGGTGATATCGATGGTGACGGTAGTGTCAATATCGTTGTAGGTACTTGGGGTGATCGTCTCCATGCCATTAACCTTGATGGTACTGAGGTGGCCGGATTCCCTGTAATCATCCCAGACAGAGTGAGATCGGCACCCATCCTGGCCAATATTGATGGTAGCACTGATGGTTCACTTGAAATTCTCTTTGGAAGTGATGATAATAAGCTGCATGCCTATGATGGTGGTGGTAATGAAATGTGGTTTGTCAGTAGTTCCGCACAGAATATCCAGGCCGATCCATCTGTTACTGATATGGATGGAGATGGAGACCTGGAGATCATTGTTGGTGGATTAGACCGACTGATCTATGCTGTCGATCATACCGGTACATTTCTTGAAGGTTGGCCTGTGGGTACTGGTGGTGCCATATATAGCTCACCTGCTATTGCGGATATAGATGGCGACGGTCTCGCAGAAGTGTTTATAGGCTCGAATGATCGTTACCTCTACGGACTCAATCTGGATGGTACGAGTATAGGTGGGTTCCCCGTGGAGAATAGTGGTAATATTCAGGGTAACCCAACAGTAGCTGACTTGGATGGTGACGGTGATATGGAAATTGTTGTAGGTTCAGACGACAACCTGTTGGTGATGGATATTTCAAGTAGTGGTGAAACCGCCACCTATTGGCCCACACACCGAGGCAATTTACATAGGACGGGAGTTGAGCTTATTACAGTGGATATTGAGGATTATCGTAGTTTGCCTACCGTACATACCCTCTATGCTAACTTTCCCAATCCTTTCAACCCTTCAACATCAATTTCCTTTGACATTGGTGAATCTACCTACGTTTCACTTCAGATCCTTGATATCAGGGGCAGGGTGGTGGACGAGTTGATTTCAGATAGGATGACTAGCGGAAACTATCGTGTGAAATGGGATGGAGAGCTACGAGGAAGACCTGCTGATGCAGGAGTATACTTCTACCGTCTGACGACTCAGAATAGTGTTCTCGTTCGAAAGATGACCCTTCTGAAATAGCGAGCAATCCTGCCAGATAATATTGGCACAATATGACTAAAAGGGGAGTCTGGATTCAGGCTCCCCTTTTGTTGTATATAGATCGGGATTTGAGCTGGATATTGCTTGGTATTAACAAAGACTCTATCGGTCCTCATTCTGCTGTCTTAAGAAGGCAGTAATTATTCTTATCCCTACTAATACTGGGATGAATAGATTTCATGTACAAGGGGGTCATTGTGAATAGGATATTGCCCTGTAATGGTCGTGAAATGACTATATGCCGTTTGAGGCAATTTACATTCAACGGTATTAGCTACATTTAAAAACCATATAAGCATATAGTTTTCAATATATTATGATGTATGTGAGTCTTGTTGTTTCAGGGTTGGATGTCAGGGATGGAGAAGTATTAGTGATTATTTTGAGATAATTTACAAATAATTGTTGTGAAGAGGTGGTATGCAGATTATTATCGCGCCGCTTTATGACAGGAGACGGGTATCAGGTGGCAAAACAGCCTCAATTTTTTTAATAAAAGTTGAACTTTAGTGTTGTTGAGGCATAGGTACTCAAGTATATTTGCGAGCTTTCGAAAATGAGAGCGGAGAAAGCAAATATTTCTCCTTGATATTTGAAAATTGGGTATGCACGGTCTAGGTCAATATGAGGTATCTCATTTGACGATACCGACAATTACAATGAGTTAAAAATAGTAAAATGAAATAGAGTCATAAACAAACTACAATGGAGAGTTTGATCCTGGCTCAGGACGAACGCTGGCGGCGTGCTTAACACATGCAAGTCTAAGGAGAACGAATTCTTCGGAATTTTATTAAACTGGCGAACGGGTGAGTAACGCGTAGACAACTTGCCCAGAGATTTGGGATAACACCGAGAAATTGGTGCTAATACCGAATAATATCACTTTGACCTCGGTCTTTGTGATCAAAGGTGGCTTCGGCTACCGTCTTTGGATGGGTCTGCGTCTGATTAGCTAGTTGGTGAGGT
>JAERTG010000068.1 GCA_016845065.1 Fidelibacterota bacterium
ACCAGCACCCAGTTTTTCAATGTCGTAGACACCACCCAGATCAATGGTGGCATCAAAGTCGACTCCATAATAACCCTGCCAGTTACCTGTTCTGAAATCATCACCACCTCTCAACGTATTAATAACAGCTCCATCACCACCGGCTGTATACTGATCGCTGTAGGCATGTTTAATTTCCGCCTTACGCCCTGCAGGAATTTTATTATAGATAGCTGTTTCTACAAAGCTGGTGACGCCATCCTTTTCTGCCATAGCCGAAATTGCGGTGGTAGCTGAAATATTGAGAGTTTCACTATATGCCTTATACGATTTATCGTCCTGCTTATAACTTAAATTGTTATCCGGGTCCATATTATCGATTTCTATGGCCATATTATTTTCGAAAGTTTTGGAAGGGGCTATGAAATAGGGTTGAGAAACAATGAGGTGGTCTTCAATCCTTTGAACTGGTCTGTCTTCTATTTTCGCACCCCAGGCTTCATTGGGTTCTGGTCCCAGCTCAAAAACCAGGCTTCCACCTGCCATAATCATATCATGTGTAATATAAGATTTTGAATAGCGCTGGCCATTATAGCTTACTGATTGAATATAAATATCTTCAGACGAAGTTCTGTTAGCCACCAGATGAAATTGTTTTCCATTCTCCAGGTTTAGAGAAATACTATCGAAAAGCGGGCTGCTCAGTATATACCTGTCTGTACCGGGAGTTACTGAATACAAACCCATCGCACTCATGACATACCAGGCAGACATTTGACCGCAGTCCTCATTGCCGCTCAGGCCATCGGGCTGATCCGAATACATTTCATCCATAATGCGATGGATGAGTTGCTGTGTTTTCCAGGGCTTTCCAATATAATTATACAAATAGGCCATATGGTGGCTGGGTTCGTTACCATGGGCATACTGTCCAATCAAACCAGTAATATCCGACTGATGACGTCCGCTCAGTTCAGCGTCGGTGGTAAACAGTTCATCCAGTTTCATTTCAAAACCTGCATCACCACCATGCATATCAATCATAGTATTGACATCTTGTGGCACAAAGAAATTGTACTGCCAGGTGTTGGCTTCTGTTAACATAAAATTCACCTGAGTTGGGTCAAAGGGTTCTGCAAAACCGCCGTTCACACGTCCCCTGAAAAATCCACTTTCCTTATCATATAGATTTTTATAATATTGAGCTCTCTTTATGAATCTCTCATAGATTTCCATCTCTCCCAGGCCTCTGGCCATTTCGGCAATACACCAGTCATCATAAGCATACTCCAGTGTTTTAGAAACTGATTCACCCTCCTTATCCGCCGGGATATAGCCTTTTGTCATATAGTACTTTAAGCCAAATTGGTCAGCTTCTGCAGTTTTCACCATAGCTTCCAAAGCTGCCCTCTCATCAAAATCCCGGATGCCTTTTTTCCATGCATCAACAATCACCGGTACGGAATGGTATCCAATCATACAGTTGGTTTCATTGGCAGCCAATTCCCACACTGCCAGCAAGCTATCATGTGTGTACATATCCAGCATGGATTGCACCAGTTCATTGGTTTTTTCTCGCTCAATGATGGTGAATAAGGGATGTAAGGCCCTGAAAGTATCCCAGAGTGAGAATACCGTATGCATTTGGTAATCATCTGTTTGATGAACATTTAGATCATGTCCTCGATACCTTCCATCCAAATCTGAGTAAACATTGGGAGCTAGCATACTATGATACAAAGCGGTATAAAAGGTGGTTTTCTGCTCCTCTGACCCACCAACTACTTTGATTTTATCTGTTTTAGCTTCCCATTTCTCCCTTGCCTGTTTTTTGACCACTTGAAAATCCCAATGAGGGATTTCTTTTTTCAGGTTGTTTCTTGCTCCTTCATAACTCACGGCTGATATCCCCACTTTCACATAAATGGGTTCCCGGTCTTGCGTAGTGAAGTTGAAATAAGCTTGTAGGTTTTCACCATCATCACGCCGTTTATATGCCCTTACTTCCCCATCATTCACTATACCATAGGTAGAAAAAGGTTTGGAGAACTCTGCATAGAAATACAGATACTGATCACTTGCCCAGGCTTTGGTGCGTCTGTAACCCATGACTGTGGTACTATTGGTAATCTTGAATTCGGATTCGAGTATTTTTTCTGTGAGTACACTCTCCTTAAGGTCGATGATAATATTGGCGCTATCGGTTTTGGGAAACATATATTGATGAAATCCCACACGCTCGCTGGCGGTAAGTCCTACATAGATATCATAATCATTTAAATATACAGCATAGTAGCCTGCCTGGGAAGTTTCACGGGCATGGCTGAAATGTGAAGCGTAGCCACTCTCCGGCTCATCTGCCGTTCCTGGATTGGTTTGTACTTTCCCCAGCGTAGGCATAAATCTGAAATCCCCGTAATCAGCTACTCCAGTACCGCTTAAATGGGTGTGCGAAAACCCAAAGATCACCTCATCGGAATAATGGTATCCAGAACAGGCATCCCAATTATCCTTTCTTGTATCGGGACTGAGCTGCACCATACCGAAGGGTACAGTCGCCCCTGGATAAGTATGTCCGTGACCCCCAGTGCCGATTACAGGTTTGATATGCTCATAGGCTGTTTTGGGTCCCTCATGAGAACATGAAGACAATGTGAGTACTATAGCTGCTGACAGCAGATAAAAGCTAAAGGGCACAAATGAATAAAGCTGCAATTTCATAGGTATATGCTTAGGATATCATAATTATTATCGTCGGCCAAATTTACTAAAACAAGCACAAGTCCTTTAGACAATCATGAGGAATTGAGTGATTTAGAATCTATCTACTGGCTTTCATTTTTTTGTGAATGCGAATGGTTGATTCAGCAGTAAGAGAATGTATTGATGAAGGAATGCAGATGCTATTTATCCAGATCCAGGGCGCCTTTTAAAAGGACAGCTACCACTGTCATATTCTTATCTAGGTTTTCCTCGGGTACATCGAAAAAGACAGTTCCCGGTTTTTCACTCCAATACATTTTGCCATAGGTTCTGTGTGTAATCCGTCCACCATTGCCAACCACCCACATCCGGTTGATCTCATTTTTAACACCCTTGAGTTGGAAGGGACCTTCTGAATTCCAGGGCAGGAAGAGGTATAATATGGTACTGTCAGCTGAAAGTGTTGAGGGGCCTGAAAAATAGCCCGGTGGCAGACCTGCCTGTGTGCCGAATATGGCCGATTCATGCTTGTTGGTCCACCTGCCCAGCCCTTCCAATATCTGAATCTGTTCATCCGGAATGCTTCCATCAGCTTTTGGGCCAATATCCAGCAATAGATTTCCGCCCATGCTTATCATATCTGAAAATATCCTGATGATCTCATCCAGACTTTTATAGTGGGTATCCGAAGGTTGATAGCCCCATGAATCGTTCATGGTCATACACAGCTCCCAATACTTCTCATCAGGACGATGTAAAGGCACCCCTTGTTCCGGTGTGGCATAATCTCCATATCCATTGATGCGTGAATTCAAGATGACTCCAGTTTGCCAGCTTTTCAAACTATCTCTCAAACTCCTGGACTCCCACATGGGGGCTTTCAATTCCCAATCACCATCAAACCAGAGCAGATCAGGTTTAAACCCATCGGAAAGCTCCTTGATCTGATTAAACCTGAAATCCAGGAATTTTTGCCATCTGATGCTGTCATTTTCATAGCGTTTTTCCGTTCTGGTTTTTATGGGGTAGTCGGGATGCGACCAATCCAGTTGCGAAAAATACAGGCCCACTTTCAGTTTATTCTTACGCAAGGCCTTCACAAAAGGCTTCACAAGATCCCTTTTAGCAGGGGTGCTTTCAAGAACATTTAACGAGCTCTCTTTGGTATCCCACAGAGCCATTCCATCATGGTGTTTTGCAGTCAGCACTGCATAACGGGCACCACTTGACTTAATGAGTTTGGCCCAAAATTTTGGATCGTAATTTTCAGCAGTAAAACCATGCCTTTGGGCCATATAATCCTCATGAGATATATAGCCATTGAAAAACGACCAGCTCTCATCTATGCCATTCACGGCATAAATGCCCCAATGAATAAAAATACCCAGTTTGGCATCAGCAAACCACTGCATATGATTCTCCTTAACAGGCTTGTCCTGCTGGCCAATCAAGGGGTGGGTTATCAGGAGGATGCTCATCAATATTGCTATAGACAAAAGTTGTTTCATGGGTGTAATGATTAATAGCTACCAAATGTAAGAAAAGAAAAGCCCTTTCAGCAAGACTTAGTTGCCAAAGGGGCTTAATTATAATCACTTGATTAATGTAAACAGCTATACTATTCTAAATTCTACTCCACTACGATACGTTTCACTTTTCCGTAGGATGAATTGCCCAGGCGGATGATATAAACACCTGGTTTTGCGTACGACATATCCAATGGGTAGGTATAGGCACCATTATAATGTGGTACACGATTTTCAACCAGTTTCTGGCCAAGTACATTGTGTACGTTCAACACCAAAGTCTCAGTAATTTCATCGGATTTCAAAACCACATTAAATTTATTAAAACCCAGATTGGCTACAAGCATTTCAGTTTGGCTGAATGCTAGATCCTCAATTTGAGTATATAAAACTACCTCTGCCATATAATCTTCTGTTTCACCATATAGGGTTTCCTCACAGGCATCATCTGGTACAGGGGCCCCCAAATTGGTTTTCGCTCGCATCATATGTTGTCCCAATGAAGCATTTCCAGGGATATGAAGGGGTATATTTTCTGTATAGGTACCGCCACCTTGTCCGGGGGCTATCTCATAATTATCAACTACCAATTCTTCCACTTCAAATACAAAATTGTCATTGAAATCGATCCATACCCTTACGTATTGACTACCAAATCCTGTTTCTACTACCAATTCATGAGTCATATTTCTTTCCAGCAGGGTCATTTGATCGGTATAATCGCCATAACCATTCTCAGCACATTCGGTTTCATTAATGATGCTGCCCAGTTGGAACAACCAAAAACCACCACCAAAGGAACAGTCTGCGCCTGGTTCACAGCTTCTGTTCATTACAATAGAAGTTGTAGTATCATTGGTCAGAACAGCATCACTAGTTAGATCAGTATAGGAGGTTAACTCATAGACACCTATTTCTGAAAAATCAGCACCCTGGTTAAATGTGTAATTGAGGGATTCGCCCTCGTCAAGAGGTCCGTTCACATTTTCTGTCACAATGGTTCCATCTAGTTCATAGGATGCATCGAAATTACTTTGTGTGGCAGTTCCAAAATTTTGGATTACCACTGTTACCGCTTCATTATCAGTTAAGTTAGTTCCTGATACCGGGCTGGTGATCTTGGCTACACCAATATCATCAGGCCAGAGGTAAGTAACCATACTAATCAAAGTATCATTGGATGTATTTTCATCAGTTGGTAAACTGGTGGTTGTAACAATAGTATAGGTTTGTCCCACCACATCCATAACAGCAGGTGTTGAAAATGTATGCTGAGCAGTTTCTCCAGCCTCGAGTGTTTCTGTATACACTTCGTTCACCACACTTCCATTATCAAGTTGGTAGCTAACAGGAATATTGGATTGTGGATCATTACCCGAGTTTAAAATCGTAATTGTTACCATTTCCGATGAGGAGAGTTCTCCATCTACTGGGGCATCCATGCTTGCTAAAGCCATATCGTTAGCATAATCCGAGGCGATTTTGAAAGCGCCTACCCTACTGGTTCGGCTGCTATTGATAAAATATTCACCGATATGCCAAAAACCCATATCATCGACCGGATCAACGGTAAGTTGAGAATAGTCGCCATATCTGTAGGAAGGATCATTGCTGTTACCATCCCCCAATATTGCTTCTGCAATGGGCATAGTTCCCAGTGGATCACTTGGCCTGCGACCTGTACAACGGATAGAAGGAAACATGGTAGTACTTACTATAGTATAACCCAGTCCTATGTTTCCCTGGGCATCCATACTTATACTTCCGGAGAAAGCACTATGACCATCAGGTTGCACATAAGTCCCTTCCTGATAGATATACCAGGGGTCACCATCATTATCCTGACGTAATTCGAACCAACGGATACCCGCCAAAGCATCGTTACCATCCAAATCAACTACAAAATTTAATACTGCCGCATTGTAATCAGCAAACCTTCGGTAATTGGTCATATACATCATGGTAGCCTGCAAGGCATCAATATCGTTACCATTGGGCTGGGTCAAATTAGAAAACGAACCACCGTCAAATACACCGTCAAAGGGCACCGTAGGAATCTCCTGCGGACTTGAAATCGTTGAATTTGATGGTATATTCCAGTCCACATTGATATTCCAGATTTTCAAATGATCTTCTGACACTCCAGACCAGGCATCATCAGCCATATAAATTATGGGAGCATCTCCTAGCGGAGGCAGATCGGGCCCAATGGTATTGAATCCACCAGGGCTGTAAAAACCAGAAATCCTTATCCCTGATAAGGGAAACCCGACCATCTGTGCATTGGGATTCCCGACTAGCATTTCATCGCGTTCCAGGGCGAAAACCACATCACTGTTTCCCGGACTTCCCTGGCTCTTGTTGGCTGTTATGTAATAGCCATCCGACCATATGGATAATTTTTCGTAATCCGGGAAGGCGTTCATATTAAATCGGTAGGTAAACCATCCGTCATTCACGGGATCAGGCCCCTGACCCACTGCCACGAGAATTCCATTGGGGGTATTACTAAACTCCATGATGATGAAGCGATCCGCAAAGCGATCATAAACCACAACGGGATCTCCAAGGGTTTCGCCTGGAAACAAGGTTCCTAATGAAGCTTCATTGGTGAGCGGACTACCTGTTCTGTCAAATATTCTAAAACCTGAGTTAAAAGCATTCACATAGTGATTGGGACCGATGGCACCTGTTGGGTCGTTCAGCACCCCACTATTATGGGCATCAAAGTTAAGGATGGGTGTTATGCCTGAAACCTTATTTACCATTTTCTGCTGTTCCATTAAAGGATCTCCAGTTTTTGGATATCCTTTGCCGGGCACCACCCTGTTGGCCCCTCTTCTCTTTTCGGGCGCTGCATGTCCCGGATCAGGAGCAGGAATGTTTTCCATGCTCGATAAAGCAGGAATAATCTTCACATATTCAGCTACGGAATAGGAACCAGCCTTAACTGAAGCTTTGTTTTGAGCATTTAAGCCAAGCGAAAGTGATAACACAAGTATCAGCAAACTCCATCTTTTTAACATCATATATTCTTATAAATAAGTTAGTTTGCGAATGTAATAAATATGAGCGCATCATATTATGACATATATCAGCCTATTTGGTTGTCAGTATGCTTTCAATATTTCAACATTTGACATTTGATTTTCGAAACAGTCATTTTGATACCAAAGCTACACCTCGATAGTTGATTTAACATTAATTATGAACACTTGATGGTACTCAGGCAATCTAGCCACTACATTTGCGTTCTGAAAGGCAAATAAGAGAAACAGCAGATGTCTAAATACTCAATACTCATATTATTTCTCACCTTGTCAACCACTGTTGTTGTAGGACAGGAAAAGTTTACCCTGAGCGGTCATATTAGCGATGCATCCTCAGGGGAAGAACTGATTGGAGCAACCATATACATTAAGGAATTGGCTAGTGGTGGTGTAACCAATGTGTATGGTTTTTATTCCCTGACAATCCCAGAAGGTGACTACCTCATACGCTATAGTTATGTGGGCTATGAATCGAAAACCATAAGCGTCGCACTCCGTAAAGATATTATCCAGAATATGGAATTGGCTGTTCAGGAATCCACTCTGGATGAAGTCATTGTAAAAGCCGAAGCCGATAATGAAAACATCCGATCCACTGATATGGGTGTGGTAAAAATGGACATAAAGGAAATTACCAAAATACCGGTGCTATTTGGAGAACAAGACATTATAAAAACACTGACACTTATGCCTGGCGTAAGTAGTGGTGGTGAAGGAAAAGGTGGATTCTATGTACGAGGGGGTAATACCGATCAAAACCTGATTTTATTGGATGAAGCGCCAGTCTATAATGCCAACCATCTGATGGGATTCTTCTCGGTTTTTAATTCGGATGCTCTGAAGGATATTAAACTATATAAATCAGGCATCCCGGCACAATTCGGAGGCCGCTTATCATCTGTTCTGGATGTTCATATGAAAGATGGAAACCTGAAAAAGTATTCGGTTTCCGGCGGACTTGGTCTGATTTCTTCTCGATTGACCGTTGAAGGTCCTATCGTAAAAGACCAGGGCTCATTTATTGTTTCAGGTCGCAGGACTTATGCCGACTTGCTATTGGGATTAATGGACCCGGATTACAGGGATATGTCGCTTTACTTTTATGACTTAAATGCCAAAGCCAACTATAAATTAGGAGATAAAGATCGCCTGTTCATTTCAGGTTATTTTGGTCAGGACAGACTGGGTGCTGAAAACTTTGGATTCAATTGGGGTAATGCAACGGGTACAATCAGATGGAACCATATTTTTCACAACCGACTGTTTTCCAATACATCGTTTATATACAGCAGCTACCAGTACGAGATCAAAGTCAATCGTGGCAATACCGATTTTTCCATCAAATCAGGCATTGAAGATTATCACTTGAAACAAGATTACACCTTCTTTGCCAACACCAGCAACACCATCAAGTTTGGTTTTGATGCTATTTACCATACCTTTAAACCAGGTGCTTTTGTTGCAGCTGATGGATCGGGATTGAACGATCTGGTGGTAGATAATAAATACGCTTTCGAGAGTGGCATTTATGTGGCTAATGAGCAAAAAATTGGATCGAGAATACTATTGGATTATGGTATTCGCCTATCTATGTTCAATGAGGTAGGTCCGGGAACTGTTTATGCCTACGATTCGGATGGAGATATCATTGGTCAGGAGGAATATGGAAGTCTTGATCATATGACTACCTATTGGGAACCTGAGCCCAGAATTGCCTTCAGCTATATACTGAATGAAGCCAGTTCCCTTAAAGCCTCCTTCCAGCGTAATGCCCAATACATTCACTTATTGTCGGCGTCCACCTCCGATAATCCAACTGATGTTTGGATGCCAAGCAGCAGTCTTATCAAACCCGGAAAAGCCAATCAATATTCGGTGGGCTACTTCAGGAATTTCTTTGAGAACATGGTAGAAACTTCAGTGGAAGTATATTACAAGGATATGGCTGACATTGTAGATTATAAAGATGGAGCCGATGTGCTCCTCAATGAACATGTGGAATCAGACCTGGTTTTTGGTAAGGGACGTTCCTATGGAATTGAGATGCTTTTTAAAAAACGACTGGGTCGTTTTACAGGTTGGGTAGGCTATACCATTTCCAGAACAGAGCATCAATTTGATCTAATTAATAATGGTGATTGGCTACCTGCCCGTCAAGACAGAACACATGATATTTCATTGGTGGGCATGTATGATATCAACAAAAAACTATCCGTGTCAGCCACATGGGTATATTATACAGGTGATGCTGTCACCATGCCCAGCGGCCGCTATATGGTGGATGGCAATATCGTACCCTATTATACCGAACGCAATGGATACCGAATGCCAGACTACCACCGCCTCGATTTAAGTTTAACCCTCCTGGGGAAACAAACCAAGAAGTTTCAGTCGAGTTGGAATTTTTCAATATACAATGCATATGCCCGTGAAAATGCCTATTCGATCTCTTTCCAGGAAAGCGAAACAGTTCCTGGCACCATGGAAGCTGTGCAGTTTTCATTGTTCTCTATCATTCCCTCAGTAACCTGGAACTTCAAATTCTAAACCATGAAAAGAACATTTAAATATATAACTCTGATCTTTTTTGGCTGTCTTGCTTTGATGTCTTGCGAAAAGGTCATCGATTTGGATCTAAAAACATCTGAACCAAGAATCGTTATTGAGGGCAATATCTTGTCAGAAAACGGCCCGTATTATGTAAGTGTGAGCAGTTCGGGTGATTATTATACCTCTGAAGGTATTGAGCCATTAAATGGTGCCCATATCGTTATCACCGATGATCTGGAACATTCAGACACCCTCATTGAGGTGAGTAATGGGATCTACCAAACCCAAAGCTTACAAAGCGAATATAACAGGACCTATAAGCTTAAAGTCAATTACAACAACACGATCTATGAGGCATCGGAAAAGCTTCCTGAAAAGATCAGCATTGATTCTCTAACGGTGGAAAAAGATGAGGGAGGTGGTCCGGGAGGACCTCAGGAAGGAAGCTATATTGTGTATTGTTCTTTTCTTGACCCAATTGCACAGGAAAACTATTATCGCTTTACTGTATATGTAAACGGGGAAAGAGTAAATGGGAATTTCTTCTTTTATAATTTGATGAGTGATGAATTATACAACGGGCAAATAGTACACCGCACTTTGCGTGTCAAGGAAGTGAAACCCGGTGATCAGATTAAGGTAGAACTTCATCATATTGGATTTAACACCTACGAATATTTCCGATCATTAAATGATGCCTTAAGCGGTGGAGGCGGTGGCAGTACGCCATACAATCCTATTAGCAACCTCAATAACAATGCCTTGGGTTATTTTGGAGCCTATGCGATAGATACCGACAGCCTGGTCATCAACAACTAAAAGCTTCTTTTTAGTCAATTTCTATTTCATCCACAAACAACCAGGCTTGATCACCTTTGCCACGATGACCATCAGGAATGATTTCCTGATTAATGATTACCACCTTAACAAACTTTGTTTTTATAGCTGAAAATTCAAGTACTGCTTCGTTTTTTCCTGTTTCCAGTAGATTTCGGCTGAATCGTTTGGAAGCTGTCTTTCGATAGTTGCGCCCATTTTTTGAAGTATATAATTTCACTGTTTTGGGGGCAAAAATCCAATTGGGTTCATTTTTAAGGAAACTGATACTTAGGTTCGATAAAGTTTCTTCTTCCTTCAGTTCTAGATATAATACCAGATCATCACCCTGAAAGCCCAACCAGTTCTTATCTGCATAGGACATGGCTGCATATTCCGAATCCAAAAGTGAGGCAACACCTGCTCCAGGATATTTCTTATTGGCTTGTTTTTCCAGCAAAATGGATTCGTACCTGTTTAGCAAATATAACTTCAGGCTATTGGTCAGGCTTACGGTTTTGTTATGGAAAGATTTGGCTTTCACCGTCATACTCTGATCAATAGTTATGGGCCCATCGTAAGTGAATGCATTGGAATCTGGTTCACTGTCATCAAGTGTATATCTAACACCCTCCCCGAAGATCTCCAGTTTTTGGGTTTCATAATAATAACCAGGTTTTAGTGAAAATTCAGGATAGGGCTGGTATGTCTTATTGTTTTCCGGATAGTCTGAAGCAAAGGCTTCATAAGATCCAAAAGCTGGCAAGCCAATCCAGCATTCAGGTTGTTTACCGCCAAATAAGTTAAGCACGGTTGATGCCGTATTGAATAAATCGTTGGGCTGTTCGAGCATGACATTCTTACGAATTCCTTTCCCGGAAATAATCCAGGGTATCTGAATCTCTATCATTTGCTCACCCCCATGGCCCTTGCCAATACCTCCATGATCCGTCACAACAATCACTACCATATCCTGCAGCAGCCCGGCATTTAATAGTGAATGAAATAACTGACTCAGCTTGCTATCTACAGCTTCCAAAGATTCGTGATAGGCTTTGCTGTTAAATCCGCTGGCATGTCCTGTTTCATCCGGACTTCCAATATATAAAAAGCTAAAATCAGGCTGCTCTCTCAGCAAATAGGATTTGGCAGCATCAACTACACCCAGATCGTGATAGCCTTCCACATAAATGAGGGAATCCAGATCCTTAGGATTGAAAAAATTATTCAAGGATTTCCAATCGTATATCATGCCCAGTTTCAGATGGGGAAACTGTTGTTTCAATACAGTGAAGATGGATGGAAAATAGCCTTGTTCATCAGAAACTGTGGGCAAAATGGTTCGGTTTTCAGTGGTCCATCCATTGCTGGTAATACCATGTTGTTCAGGTCCGGCACCAAGAAGTATGGATCCCCAGCTGGGACCACTAACGGTGGGCATTACCCCTCTGGTCTTCATCGACAATACACCATTTCTAACCAGACTGTCGAGGAAGGGTGTTTGGGCCAGCTGAAATCCATCCGTACTCATTCCATCAATTCCAATGAGCAGTACCCGTTTGGGTGGTTCAAAACTCTTATGCTGTGTACATGCTGACAGTATCAACAGGGCAGCAAAGAATAACAGAAAGCGAAAAGTAGTCATGATATGCTTTTTTATGTAAGGATCAGTTTATAACGATTTCATCAATGAAAATCCAGGCATCCTGACCAGCACCCCTGTGCCAATCCGGGCATTTTTTAGGGCTTGTGATGGTAATTTTCAAGGACTTTATACTGGCTTCAGGCAGATCAATTATCTTCTCTAATATGGAGGATTC
>JAERTG010000069.1 GCA_016845065.1 Fidelibacterota bacterium
TGTTGAATTTCAATTTATCCTGACTTAAATTTTCTGATTATTTTGAACTGATTAAATACTTTTCGGCTTATTTCAATTTGGTTCTAAAGTCGCTTCACTCCTTTGATTTGGGTTTTTAAAGGCATGCGCAAAGAGCATTGAGGGAAGCAGGTGTTACCCACTTCCCCCTGATGCATTTTTCAATGCTCCTCGCTTCCGGCTATCCCTTGCCGAGTTGCTCCCCAGCAGAGCCCGGCTCCGTTTCACCGAAATTGTAAAATTCATCTTTACGGTCATTCAGCCTTATCTCCTGCAACTCCTGGAGAAGCTGATTTTCAGTATTTATTTTTTTAAGACTCATAAGAAGGACATCCATCATCAGATATCCCATTTGGTCTACGATCTGTGACATTCTGGTTTCAAGCTGTTCTTCAGTCATAACGCCCCCGATGTTAAAATATTTCTGATGATGCAATGCGGACGTGTTCCGCCGATACTGTCATGGATTTTTCTGCGGCAGCCGCAATCAGCGACCCTCTGGCAAGGTTGTTGGCTTTCCGTAATAGACCGCCTGATCCTTGATGGATAGCTGTTACTGCCTGATCAGAGAAGAAGTTGGTATCCACCCCGCACAATTTTAAATGGTGAGTAAGGTAGGATCTCATCCCGTTGATATCCAAACCCTCAAGATGGCTTTTAGCCACGATCCGTGAAGCAAACGGGATGGATGTCCGATATTGGAGCTTATCTATGAGCGTTGGCTGGCCCGCAAGGATCACCGGAAGCCAGGTCTTGGAGTCTTTTTCAAACTGAACAAGGGTGTGGAGTTCAGCAAACACCTCCATACGTAAAAGAGACGCCTCATCTATGATTAAAACGGTTTTCATTTTTTTACCCTGGACAAACTCCCGGATCTCATTTTTAATGATGGAGGTCATGACGGCCCTCGATGTGGAGGATCTGTCAATGCCCAATTCTTCAACGATCTGGCGGTACAGCTCAATTATGGAACCGGTCGAGGCCGTGACGTAAAATACCTTGTACTCGGAAGCATGCAGCGATGATGCAGCATATCTCAAGGCCGTTGATTTGCCGCTGCCCACATCACCGGTAACAACAGCACTGCACCCTAACCGGACGGCATAATCAAATCTATTTTTGACACCGGTAACTTCAGGTGTCACCAGGATTTCATCAATATCAATCTGGGCCGGGAAGGCTTCTTTGGATAAACCAAAAAAGGTTCTGTATGTGTCACTCATAACAGCTGCCCTCCCTTGTAATCAGAAGATTCAGGGAAAATCCGGATATCGTTTTCGTTCCACCGGTGACGTTTGACCCGGCAGTTAACAGACAGGTCCACAGGGGTTAAAAAGCCGTATGATTTACTTTTATAAACCACTTCAGCCTTTTGAGGCGTATTTTCATGGTATTTGACATCTACATGTCTACCAATTAAGGCAACCGGCGCTTCGAACATACTGCCGTTAAGGGTGATGGTACGGTCTTTGGCTACTTTTCGTCGGGCGGTTTTACGAAAATGGTCTTTCAGATCCGGCGGGGCTGTCCGGATGCATTCCATGGATGAGGTAAATCTTTTAAACGGGCTTTCACCTGTACTGCCGTGTTCACGCTGGTGGTAAAAATCGTTGAGCCATTTATCAAAAGCGGTGTTTAAATCCTGAAGGGTTTTACCGGTAAACTTTTGAAGGAACTGCAATCTCACGGTTCTAAACCAGCGTTCAATTTTACCTTTTCCCTGGGGCTTGTACGGTCTTGCATGGATCAGGGCGATGGATAAAGATGCTGACACATATTTTAAATGATGAGATCTGAACGCCGGGCCATTATCCACATACAGTTTCCTGGGAAGCCCCCGGCTTAAAAAAGCCTGTTCAAGTACCGTGAGGTATGTTTTTAAATTCTCCGACAGATAAAAACCGGCTGCGGTGATCAACCTGGAGTGGTCATCCATAATGGCAATCAAATAGGTTTTTCTTTGTTTGTCTTGAACCAGCACTTTGGGGCCGTGCATCACGTCGCTCTGCCATAAGTCATTGGGATGCTGTGCTTCGAATTTCCTTCTGTCTTCCGGACGGGCATTGTTCATTAACCCCCGGGAGTGTAAAAAACGGTAAACACTTGAGTAGCTGTATGTCTTACAAGTGATTTTTTGCAGGGACTCTATCAGGGTGTCAACAGTCGCATCCGGTTTATCAAGCCGCAGCTTTATAATCAAAGAAGCGGTCTCATCATCAAAGGATCTTGACTTACCTTGGTCAGCCCGATCTTTGGGATAAAGGGATTCTATCCTGCCATTATAATGTCTGATCCATCCCAGAATGGTACTTCTGGATAGACGGGTCCTGCCAGAATAGGGGATCGACCATTTGCGGGCACTCTTCTGCTGTAATAATCGTTCCTTTTCTCCGTAATCGAGATCTGTACCGGTAACAAATTCGCCAATGACTCCAAAACGGAATACGGCAATCTCTTTTTTCTGCTGTTCTGTCATACATCCTCCTTAAAATTTGAGTTTCAAGGCTTGTATGACAGTTGAACCTTCCAGTAAATCACAGCATTCGGTAGGGTGTAACAAAACCGGAAACGCCTGATCATTAAATTGACCGAGTAACCGGGATCTTGCCCATCCTGACCAGCTCGATAAAACCTGCTATCACCCCTTTGCTCCATTTATTGGACAGATAAGCTGCTATATTGCGTTTTAAGGCAGTGAACCAGAAGTGCTGCCTGCTCCACGACAACCCCGGCAAGTATCGGCCTTTATATACCCGGTTCAGGATGCTTGAAAATATCAGTTTAACACTTGCCTGGAAACGCTTGAAATATCCGAAAGGCTTTAATTTGAAAACTGTATGGCAATATGGACAGCGGTACCGCTTAAGGTACAGTCCCTGATCAAAACCATCAAAGAATGAAAGTACAAACCCATGCCCCCAAAGGGTTGGTTCTTTGCAGTGATGACATTTTGCCGGTTTTTGCCATTTGTATTTTTTGCCCAATTTGAAAATTTGCTTGATATCTGCTTTGACCTTCACTATCATTTTTTTAATTTGCTGAGATTTTGCGATCTCACTATCTAAAGGGCGAGGGTCTACTAAACTATCGCCCTTTTCATTTTAGCCAAAATAACCTGATTATAGCCTGGACAGAATAATTTGAAAAAATCGCAAATTTGTCAATTTAATGTGAAAAATAAGGTGGAGGTTGGTTCAATTTAATTTATAATATTACACCGTTAATTGTAATCGGTGAACTTGTCAAGAGAATTGATAAAATTACAAATCAGTCCCTTTTGAAAAAATATCCTGAAATCCCTTGGCGAGAGATAAAAGGCATGAGAAATATAGTCGTGCACGATTATTTCAACATTGATGCAGAAGAAATTTTGAATACTTGTAAAGAAGAAATACCAACGCTTGCGGTAACTATTGAAGAAATGATATCAGATCTGAAAAATAATCAAAGTTGATTCTTTTTTCCATGTAAAAATGGACACCCTGGTGGGCACCTTTTTATTTTGTTTCCTGGTGCAGATGTTGCCGTTCATGCAGTCTATGCAAATCAAAAAAATTTATGACAGAAATGGAGATGGTGATTGCAACATCACGGACAACACCAACTTGGTTGCTGAACTTTATACCCGAAAACAAAGCAGCTATTCAGAAAATCGAATTTTTCCTTACATCACACTGGAAGATTTGCGCCTGGATCTCATCCAGCGTATGAGAAAACTTGCAATAGGACAGCGTCCTGTTGCTTTGGAGGGACAATCCATTGATAGTAGGGCATTTCCAGATCGGCCATAACAAAACCTGCTTACATTCTGACGATAAAATCAAGGCCTTCCTTGATTTAATGTTTTGTTTTATTTGTATTGAGAAATTTGATTGTAATTATTTTTTTAATTTTTTGATCAAATGATCGTTATCGCCTTGACAAGCCTAAAAATAAGGATTAACATTTTAGTCAAATGATCATAAC
>JAERTG010000070.1 GCA_016845065.1 Fidelibacterota bacterium
GACGTTTTTTGTCCAACACCCGAGACTGGTTTGAGCATTTCGAATTTGGTATGGCAGCCTCCTTTCCAGTGGATAACAAAATTTAGCATCTGATTCTCTTCATCCAAATCCACAATGACTTCCTCAATTATCGTTCGAATAATTTTTTTCTTTAATGAATTAGAGCATTTTTCGCTTCCCCATGCTTCCGGGAATCTCTCCCCAAACGATAATATTCGCTCCTTTTCTTCATCTGAAATGCAATGTCTTTCACTTCCTATGGTGCTTAAATGCTTTTTCGCATCTTCTAATTCTTCGAGCTTTTCATTCCACCTTCTCTCCAATTCAGCCGCTACCAATCGATTACGTGGATCTACTTCATTGTATTGCTCAAATGCCCGACCGGCTTCATACTCCAATTCTTTAATCTTCTGTTCAAATGCTTTTACCCTGTCGTGATCTTTGCTTGACAATATTTTCTCTGCTTGAATACTGGCTTTCATGCCATATGAGGAAAGCACTTTTAAGAGTTCTTCAGAAAATTTTTTGTCTATTGTGCTGCCGCCAAATGCCAAGCAATACTTACCTCCTGATTCATAGTCTCCTCTACATATGTACCTGGCCGCAGTGCCACTTTTGCCATAATAGGCAACATAGAGTTTTCTACCGCATCTCCCACAGCGTAGTATGCCGCCTAATAGTCCTTGTCCATTTCTGGCGGCCCCTCGCCGTGCAACCTGCGTTTGGCTGAGACAATTGCTTTTGATGATCATCTGGTTTTCATCAAATGTTCCTAAATCAATATACCCCTCATGATGGTCTTCAATAAACACTTTTGCTTCTCTTGCATCACTAAGTCGTATTTTGCGCTTTACTACTTTCCCGTCCTGATAATCGAGTTTTGTGGTCTCGCGACCCCATACATATACCCCGGCATAAAAAGGATTCTTTAGCATTGCTGTTAAGTAGCCAATTTCGGGTAGTTTCCAAACAATCTCCTTTTTACCTGCGATATCCTTTAATACCGGAACCTCAATATTTTCGGATTGAAACCACAGATAGGTTTGCCTTATGCTTTGTATCTCTCTAAATTTTTTAAATATTAGCCCAATTGTATCCTGAGTTCTTTTATTGGGGTCTTTGACGACGTTGCCACTTGAATCCCAAATATATCCCGGTGGAATCTGTCTTTTAAACTTCCCTCTTTTTGCCTTTTCTTCCATGCCGGCGATTAGCCTTGTCCGCAATATCTTTAGCTCTACGCTGCTGATTGTACCTTTAATCCCTAAAATTAGCTGATCATCCATACAATTGCAATCGTAAACCTGGTCACCGTCGCTAATTAAGGTGTCGAAAACACTGCATACTTCCAATAGCCTGCACCAATCCTTATCTGTTCTTGACAACCTGCTCGCTTCGCGGCTGAATATGATACCGGCCCCTCCCACAGCCACCAGAGATGTTATCCTTTCAAATCCACGGCGCTCGTCGGCACCTACAGCCGCACTTGAGCCTAAATCGCTGTCAATAATTTCAACATCCTTCCAACCCCATTTTTTGGCTTTATCTTTTAAACCATACTGAAGCCTTTGACTTTCCTTATTTTTTTGAACTTGTCTATCCGTCGACTGGCGTACATAAATAATTGCCTTACGATTTAAGTGGCCTTCATTGATCCTATTATTTTGTTGTGAGGTTATCATTTTCTGATTTCCCTCCTATATTAACCTGAAACAGTACCACAGCCATTTGTTCGATCAATTTGTCCTCAATCTCACTACTTAATTCAATATCGACTTCCCGGTTAAACTCTTTCATGAATTCAAATCCAAGCTGTTTCATCATGCCCCCCTTTCCTTATTGAATAGGTGCGAATCCTATTAATAGCTGAAGGACTTCAGAGTAACAGGTCGTCTATTGAAGCCTCAAGTAGTTCGATTGCCTTTAAAATGGCCTTTAGGCTAATATGAGGAAATTTTGAAATATGATAATCCTTACATCCCTCCTCTGTCATCCAGCTTGGAATTTCTTTGCAGAATCCCTTTGGTGTATCAAAGAAAATCGTTCCATTTTTAGCTATAGAATTGCGGACTACTTTTAGCTTTGTTCCAAATAGCGGATGGAAGGGGTAATTAATCTCAATTTCTGAACCTATGGGATTTTGGTGGGTCCCGTTTTTCCGGCACTTGCTATAAAGCTGCCAACTGGACCAATGTCGGACAAACTAAGGGTCGTGGAAAACTTGGACCACCCGGGAAAATAAGTGTTCCCATTAAAGATATCTGGGTGTATCCTCTTGCCAAAAGATTCAGACTTTTCTTGAAAAATTGACTCTGGAAGGCGGATTCAAAAACAAGCCGAATATTTACGTAACCGTGCGTGAAATTGGTGTTGACAGGAGTTAAGATTAATGCACGTATTGGTGAATCGATAACCCTTAACCAAGACTCCAGATTTGAGTGGAAATCCTGCTAAACTGACGTGATGTCTCTGGTGATGAAAACAATGCCCTTCAGAAAAACGGACGGTTACATAGACAAAGAATCCAGCATATTGACGTCGTGAAGAGTGGTGAGGACTTCATGTTGAGAAGGTTTGTGAAATAGCAAATCCTGTATCCTATGCACCCCCCTACTGGCTTCGAAAAATTCGGAAGCAACCTTGAACGGCGAGTAGCGACGGTACAATCTTACAACATCATACGACTGGCAGCAATATGATTGCGGCAAAGGATGGGGTGTAGATCTTTTGTCTAAATGGTTTGGTGAAGAGAACAGTTAGCCGGGCTGTAGCTTTGCTCTTTCAATAATCAGATCAGACAGCGCTGTCATATTGAATTTTTTGGAAACCCTGTCTGTAATGTATTCAAAAGCATTGACCCCCAATTTCCTGGCGGTTTGGACAATGGTGAGGAAGGCATCTTTTGCTGTGGTTCCTGCTTTGGATATCGTATGTAGGCTGACATCCTGCCTGCGTTTTTCAACTCTTGCCCCCAACTCTGAATCGTTGTTATGCAGTGGCAACCAGGGATATTTCAGGACCAACAAGAGTTCGTCCTTTTTCTTCCCCGTCTTTTCAATACGATCATTTAATGCATCATAAATCGTTTCGGTGGAGAACAGCGCGTCGAACTCGATGGATAACTTTGCCGCTTTTTCAGAACTCGGATTCTGTTTGTATTTCAGAAGATCACCATAGAAATCCCAGAAACGTGTCTTGAAGCCCTTGAGAGCATCAACACTGCATGGTACAATCGGAGACAAACGATTGTAGTGACGACCTTCATGAACCCAGCAAAGGGCCAAC
>JAERTG010000071.1 GCA_016845065.1 Fidelibacterota bacterium
CAGGCATGAATATATCCTGCGTTGATATTTTCAATCAGAGCCTCAGGCTTGTCCGATGGAATGACGATCATTCTTTGGGTGAGCGGAGACAAAGAAAACAGCTGTTTAAGAAATGTGTCTTTGTTTGAATCAGACAGGGTCTGACCGCTTATTGCCACCGAAAACGGTTCAGGGACCTGTGCCCTGACTCTTTTAAGACCCTCATTCTCATTTTCTGCACAAACTACGCGCCAACCCGAACCGGTCAGAAGTCTTTGGCAGGACTGTCGGAGCTCATTGTTTTCAGAGACAATAAGAACGCTGTATTTAATTTTGGATGTCATGGGTTCCGAGATCGGGTATTGAAAAACCATTACGCCCGGCCAGGTCTTCAAATTCACTGTATAGCTGCCGCACAAAAATACGATATTCTTGTACCAGTGCCGTCATGTCCGTTTTCCCTCCCGGCAGCAGTTTTCCCTTTATTATCTGCTCGGTTTCATTTAGTTGATTAGTAGAAAAGCGGGAATGTTCCATTCCAGCTGACAGCATCTCCGATTCTTTAGTAAGGGTGCCTATCATTTTTTTCTGTCGCGTTATGGTGGTCATCAATTTTATTCCCAAACCGTATAGCTGTTTTGTCTGGTCTACGGCTTTTTCTAGCAGGATTTTGTTTTCAATGGTCGCCTGGAATTTTTTCAGCGCTGATTTTATGTTTCGCAACAGTGTTCCGTCATCCCAGGGTTTAAGAATATATTTTGTTACAGCTCCTTTGTTGACAGAATCCATAATCGTGCCGATATCCGTGTATGCCGTGATCAGAAAACAGACCGTTTCAGGGCTGATCGCCTTTGCCTTTTCAAGAAAAACGGTGCCTTTCATTTCCGGCATGCGCTGGTCCGAAATAATCAGCCAGAAGACCGTCCGGTTTTTTTCAAGAACAGCCAGTGCATCCCTTGGATTCTCAAATATTTCATGCGAAATACCTTCAAGGGTCAGCAGTCGTCCGATGGATTTGCCGACATGACTGTCATCATCAACAACCATGATATTGGGTTCTGGCAATGATGACATCTCTTCAGTTTGTATATCCACCATTAATCGTTGGCCTCCCTGGCTGCAAAAAAATCCGGATAATAATCAAAAACAACCGGATAGTATTTTTTTACCAGACTGATGTAAACCCCGTTGGAGCGTATATCTGCCAGAAACCGATTGAATTCTGCCCTGAGCAGGGGGGAATCTTTTCTAAAAGCTACCCCCATTTGCTGGAGGGGTGAGACCGGGCCTATGATTTTGATCATTCCGGGCCATTTTTCGAGCGCGATCAGGGCATCCGGTACGTCCAACAGTGCACTGTCCGCTTCCCGTTTAATGACTGCGGGGGCGATCTGGTTCAGATTTCCGGAAAACAGGCTGACAGACGCGCCATGACCTTTAATATCATACAACTCAGGATCGAGACAAGTCCCAGTTACACCGAGAATCCGGACACCGATCATCATTGACTTGACCTGCGCAATATCGGTGAACACATCCCCTGAAGGGATTATCGGTTTCAGCGGATTGTCAGCGCGTGATATCAGCCAGACCTGTGTCGGGAATACCGGATCTGAAAAATCTACCACGTCCTTTCGCCAGTCAAGAATCGTAAACCCGTTTGCAATAATATCTCCACGGATATCCTTGCGAGCACCAAAGCTCACCTGACCGTTCTGGACCTTAATTTCCCTGCCAGTCAGATCTTCCATGACTTCAGACCAGTTAGTTTCCACGTATTCGTATTTGACACCTATATGCCGGGCAAAAAGTTTGGCTATGTCCACATCAAGACCATCTCCGCTGCCGGTGACAAAATTGGCATAAGGAACACCTAAATGCCTGAGGACACGTGCTTTTTTAATGGCTTCAAGGTCACTACCGGCAAAGCATTTGCTGTTTACTGTGCATAAATACAACACCAGAAGCGCCAGCCCGAATACTTTCATATTTTTTTTCATACGTATCCTCCTTTGTTTCATCAGATGCTTGACCAGCACAAGTGTATCAGCCGCTATTCGGGATTTCAACCAAAATTGTGCTCCCTTCTGGTCCGGTTTCCTTGACACTGATTGTTGCATGATACGACTCCAATATCCGTTTCGAAATATAAAGACCGAGCCCATAACCAGATCCCAGGTTTTTTGGGAGGGCTTTTGTTGAGTGGTGAGGAATGAATAACTTGGGTATAATTGAAGGGGGCATCCCTGGTCCTGTGTCCCTGAACTGGATTGAGATTTTTTCCCCGTCAAATTGGGTTGAGATATTCAGTTGGCGGATTTCAGATTCTTTCATGGCCTCGCAGGCATTTTTCATTATGTTTTGAAAAACTTGGGAGAAATCAGATGCGATGCCATTTATCATGGGAATATTAGGGTCAAGATCAAGGGCCGTCGTCACATGGAATTTGATACACATGTCTGCACTGAGAAAATCGACTTCCTGTTGGATCAAATGGTTTAGATCCAGCAGGATTTGTTTTTTGCCGCTG
>JAERTG010000072.1 GCA_016845065.1 Fidelibacterota bacterium
CTCATATCATGGCTGCCAAAAGCAAAAATCAATTTTAAGAATTCACCAAAAACCCAAACAGCATTTGCTCCTAAAAGAAATTGCAATGCAAGATGAAGTGCTATTTTTCGTTGAGATTTAAATAATAAAAACTTAGGAAATTTACTAATTAATGGAGGGAGGATCGCCCCCAGGATTGCACCAAGCATTGCCCCAAACACCGTTAAAACTAAATCTTTTTCCGTCATATTGGTCCTTTATCTCCCGTTCGACAGTGGTAGATATACAAAAATTGAAAAGGCTTGATAGTCAATGGATACAGCTATCCATGTAAAATGGCGTAGTGCCTACAAAATTAAGGGGTTGATTCGATGGTTTTGAATTTCTTTGGCAGCGATATTTTTAATTTTTTAAAGATGTTACGCTGTTTTTTGGTCAATTCTGTGTACTGTAGTATATGCCCATCTTTATGCCAAAATTTTCCTAAATGAAGGCGTTCAAGTTCGGCACGCACCCTTGGCCAGGTCATGCCGGTTTCCAATTCCACAATACGCACCAGGAGCAGGGCAAGCCAGCAAAGCATGACATGGGAGCGGATACGGTCATCTTTGGTATGGTACACCGGTCTGAGGGACAGAGTTGATTTCAAGGTACGGAATGCCCGTTCAACTTCCATAAGTTGCTTGTAGCCAAGGGCGATATCCTCCGCAGACAAGCTCTTGTCGCTGGTGCTCAGAAGATATTTGCCATCCAGTTTTTCGGCTTGCTTTACCTTGGCCTTATCCACTTTCAGCTTGCCTGATTTTAACTCTTTGAGATAACGACCCATGGATCTGTGGGCCAGGAGGGCATATTTAGCTTTCAGGAAGGCTTTACCGGATCGTGTACTCAACGCTGCCAACTCAGCATCAATACGCTCCAGATTCCTTTTGCGAACGTGTTTGTCATGTTCGGCCTGCTCTGGATTGTATGCAATGACAAATCTGCGTTTACCGGTTCCTTCGCCTACAAAAACTTCCTTGATATGAAGGTTTTTTTTGATGACTTTAAATCGACCGCCACGGTTCAGTGCCTCTTCATTAATATTGGGACCCCTGAGCTTTTCACCAAGGATATACTGCCCACCGGCTCTTTGTAGATTCCGCCGGTTCTCTTCACTGGTCATACCCCGGTCCATGGCCCATATGACATTGCCAAGCTTCCAGTCGTTTAAATCCTTTTGTACCTGGTCAACACACTTGGAATCGTTCTGGTTACCGGGTAATACCCAGCATCTGACAGGGATACCTTCTCGTGTAACAGCTAATCCTATGGTGATTTGGGGTAAGTCGTCTCTTTTGTGTTTGGATTTACCAAATGCCAACAACTCTGAACCTTTGGTGTCTTCCATTTCAAAATAGGTATTCGTGGTATCAAAGAAAATCAGATCCACCGTAAGATTCATTAACTGGGCAGTAGCCCAAAAAACTTTCTCCTGGATGGAGACCTCATGTTCAAGCAAAAAATCCATGCTTCGGTAAAAATGTTGTATCTGAACAGGCTGATCAATATCCAGATGAACATCCTTGGCAGCCCACTCTTCAACTGCAAGTTTGGAGGACGGTGACAGAGCCCTGTTGGCCACCATGGCAAAGATTGCATCTCCTATTGGTGCTTTGAATTCTCTACCCTTCAATGCCTTTGCAAGACAACTGTCAATCCCGATACGCTTCCATAACCCCTTTAGTAGCAACGCCCCGCCGGCTGGTTGGCTGGATACAAATTTGAATCCAGTGCCCCGGGCCTCTATATCCTGCATATCTTCGGGGCTTATAAAGCGGCTAAGACTACCGACAAGGCGCTTGAGGGCAGCCTCATCCAACTGATCCCGCCGTCCGAACGAGTAGACGACCTCGGCACGGGAGTAACCTTTTTCTGGGTGTCTGGTATTGTGGGCTAACTGGACATACTCAACCTCTGACCCATCCTTGTTTTTGCGTTTTATGGTGCGCACATACATGCCCATATGAAAAGCACATATTTCAATCTATGTCAAGTGAAAATAACCAAGTCGTGTGCCTACAGGTTTTGGCGTCAAGACCGATATTTGCCTTGATTTTATTGAAGATTTTAACGAAAATCTTGAAAAATGATCCTACGACTGTCGAACACAAGATAATCCACATATTTTGCACATTGTAATTCACACTTAGGAAATTCCAGTCCGAAACTACAGCGGTAGCAATATGGATAAGGGAGATGAATGACACCCGGCATAAACGGACAGGGCAATCGCATGTAACTTTTTTTTACAAAGTCATAGAATATCCTAGACTTTTACCTTTTTCTATAATATGATCTATTATAAGATATTAATTTATATTTCAATAGGTTATGTATGAAAAAAGACAAGAAATCACCGTCGATTGAGGCTCATTTTAAAGGACTGCCAGATCCCCGGTATCACAACAAAAAACACAAGCTTGTAGATATTATGACTATAGCCATTTGTGCAAGCATATGCGGAGCAGACACGTTCAAGCAGATCGAAGATTTTGGCAAGGCTAAAATCAAATGGTTTCAACGGTTTTTGGAACTGCCCTTCGGGATTCCATCCCATGACACATTTGGCAGGATCTTTGCTGCCATTGACCCAAAAGATTTTCAACGTTCTTTTATCGATTGGGTCCAGGCCGTACAAGATGTTTTAAGCGGACAGACCATCGCAGTGGATGGGAAGACGCTGAGACGGTCATTTGATACAAGTTCTGATAAAAAAGCGATTCATATGGTGAGTGCATGGGCCTCGGAAAATGGTTTTGTGCTTGGGCAGATTAAGACCGAGGAAAAATCAAATGAAATTACAGCCATTCCTCAACTGCTTAAGATGTTGGAACTTTCCGGATGTATCGTCACCATTGATGCAATGGGGTGTCAAAAAAAGATCGCTAAAACCATTATCAAAAAAGGAGCCGACTATCTTTTTTCACTTAAAGGCAACCACAGTGAGCTCCATGATGATGTAAAGGTGTTTTTTGAAGGATGTCTGAAAGATAAGTTCAAGGACGTTCCCTATGATTTTCATGAGACAGTGGATGGAAATCACGGTCGGATTGAGACAAGAAAATTCTGGACCGTGTCAGATATAAACTGGCTCTATGGTAAAAGGTTATGGGACGGGTTAAAAACCATAGGAATGGTTGAAAGTGAACGGCAAACAGGAGGTGAGACAAGCAAAGAACGGCGGTTTTTTATATCAAGCCTGGATAGTGATGCCAAAGCGTTTGGTAAAGCGGTACGTAATCATTGGGGCATTGAAAATTCACTGCACTGGACACTTGATATTGCCTTCAGGGAAGATGAAAGCCGGATCAGAAAAGACAACGCACCTGAGAATTTTGCAGTATTACGTCACATCGCATTAAATCTGTTAAAGGCAGAAAAATCATTTAAAGGAAGCATAAAGACAAAGCGACTGATGGCAGGTTGGGAAACCAGCTATCTTGAAAAGGTCATAGGAAAAAAATAATATCTATAATTTTCAAACTTATAGGAAAATCAGAATATTTACATGCGTCAGCCCTGGTTGCCCGTCGGCAACCTCTTTACCATTCAAAATTTAAATGGTATGGCTAAGGGTCGGCTTAAAAATTAATTAGGGGCAAAGCTGCGCATTGCCTTAGTTCCCCTTTGTTTGCAAAATATCCAGTGTTTTCAGGAGGTTTTGTAAACAAATTAGGTGAAGTTATTTTTGAACGATTCCCAATGAATATAGGGTCAACATTTAAT
>JAERTG010000073.1 GCA_016845065.1 Fidelibacterota bacterium
GTGTTGCGTTGTATATCTTTGACTCGTTTTTCTACTGATGACTTCTGACTCATTTAATGCTCCTTTCAAGCTTTCAAACTAGCCAAAAGTCTCTCTTAATAAATTAGCCTTTCATGTCCATAATGCTTTCACGCTAAACACTAGTGAGAGAGATTAGAAATCATAAAGCTTAGATACGACAGCCTGCATTGTATTCGGGCTCAAGTGTGCATAGATCATCGTATGCTTGATATCTTTGTGACCCAAAAGTTCTTTCACTGCATATAAACTCTCTCCAGCCATGACCAGATGGCTGGCAAAGGTATGACGCAGTTTATGTACTGTACCATCCAGGTTAGACTTTTTAAGAGCCTTCTTAAGGGCGCGGTATGGCTTATCGGGGTGGATTATATTTCCCTCTTGGCTGGGGAATACATATTTGTCATGCTTGCCAACCTGATCCTTTAAAATTGCCACTGCTCTTGGGTGAAGGGGGATGGTACGTTTCTCACCAGTCTTTGTTTTGTACTCATTTGTTGAAATTATCGTTATGTACTGCAGATCATCATCGATACTGACATTCTTCCATGTCAGATTGATTAATTCACCTTTTCGAGCACCGGTATAGTACAAGACCTTTAAAAATTTGCCCCAGTACGGGTTGACGTGTTTCCAAATCAGCTCTAATTCCTCCTTGGTGAAGTACTTTGCTTCAGTATTTTCGACAAGTTGAAATTTCTCTATAGATCTGGTGGGTGCCTTGTCCAAATACTCCTCATTGACAGCATACAGAAACATTGAGTTGATAGCGGCGAGGGCCCCATTAACAGTTTTCGGAGCCCATTTATCGGTCTTGACTTTATGATTTGAAAATTCTTCCACATAAATTCGCTTTATGTCTCTAATATTTTTTATGGCCTTGGGAAAATTTTCCTGCATGAAGTCTTGGAAAGCTATGAAATAATTTGTGTACCGAGATTTTGTTGATGCGCTTATGTTTCTTTTTGAGTTGGTGAATTCCTTGATCAGAGTAGCCAAATCGATGACTTCATTTTTTTTGACACCTAGCTTATTCTCGAATATCTCATTTTGCTTTACTATGGCGGCCTGCTCGGCTTGTTTTTTAGAGGTACCTATTATCTCCTTCTTATCCTCGCCATCAATTCTCCATCGGATTCCCCAGCTAAGACCCTTAGTCCGCTTTACGGAATAGATTGAAACTCTTGGAACTGCCATTTTACACCCCATGCTTTACGAATAATTCCCAAATGTTAGCAACGAAAGTGGAACGATATGGGAACTATTTAAAAATAAGAAATGTGTAAGATATTGCAATATAATAGTTTACGAAATAAAAGCGGAGAGGGAGGGATTCGAACCCCCGGTACCCGAAGGTACGCTGCATTTCGAGTGCAGTGCATTCAGCCGGACTCTGCCACCTCTCCATTTGTCAATCGATTCAATATAAATATGCTGGAAGACCCAACAACGCCATAAGAATGTCCGGTGAGATTTTACTTACGAGCCTCGCTGAAAAAACTGTCCAGGATGCCTTTGCACCTGTGCTCGAGAATCCCACCTATGATTTCAACCTTGTGATTTAAAAAATTTCCGGAGCAGAGTTGAACAGCCCCACCACAACCACCATGATCATAATCATCGGCCCCAAATACAGCCTTTGGTATTCTGGCATTTAATATTGCACCTGCGCACATGGGACAGGGTTCAAGCGTCACATAAATGGTTGCATCCTCCAAACGCCAATCCTCTATATGATTCGCAGCGGCAGTGATAGCAAGAATTTCTGCATGGGCAGTGGGATCATTCAATGATTCGCGCTGATTGTAGCCTTTACCGATAATTTGGTTATCCAAAACCACTACAGCTCCCACCGGAACTTCCTTTTGGTTAAAAGCTTTTTCTGCTTCCTTAAATGCCTGCTCCATCCAATGAGCATGGGAGTCGGTGTGTAGGAGTGAAATGCCTTGTGTGTATTGATCCATATCTATCTTAAGTATTTTTTAAAGCTGGATTAAACGGATGAGCTTTTATTTGTCCATGTGATAGTTCGTGAAGATCCCAGGAGAATGCATCTGCCTTATCCTTTTTGATCCGCAACCTAATTTTAACACTTTCACCATAGTCCTGATCCAGCAAGCGAGCTTCGAAAGTTTCTATGAGACGATATACCAGATTGGCGTGTTCAAAATCACACTCACACTCTAATGAAACTCTGGGGACAAAGGTCCCTTTCTTCAAGAGGGGGAGTGTCTCATGAACCACTCCTCCATAGGCCCGCATCAATCCACCCTTGCCCAGTTTGGTGCCGCCAAAATATCTTGTCACTACTGCTAAAACATTAGTCAGGTTTGCCCCAACCAAAGTTTGATAAATAGGTTTTCCCGCTGTTCCTGCTGGCTCCCCATCATCGGCCACTCGCCAAATTTCTTCGTCTCCAACACCGATTCGCCAGGCAAAACAATGATGATTTGCCGTATATTCTCGTTTCTTCACCTCGGCGAGGAGGAGCGAAACCTCTTCTTCGGTTTTCAAAGGAAACACATCAGCTATAAATCTGGAAGCTTTAATCTTAGTCTGGTGCTGGCAAGCTTGGAGGGGCTGTACCCACCTTGTTTCACTCATCTTAATACCGTGAATTTTCTGGTCATCACTGCATCAGCAGTCTCTATTTGAACAAAATATAAACCTGCGGGGCTGGAAGACGGCACTTGAAGATCAACCACCTTGACTCCTTCGGAGCGATCCTGACGTTCACTGTAAACCAGTTGTCCCAGCATATTGTAGACATTCAAATCTACTAAACCAGGTTTAGCGAGCATAAAGCTTAATTGAGGAGGATCTAGCCTGGGTACACAGGGATTGGGCCAGATACTCTGGATAACATCTTCAAGGGGTAGTGCTGTACCTTCGAAAGTAAGTTTATAGAGAAAATCGGCATCACGATGACCATTAACCATTGGAAAAATTAGATAATCCAAAGTGCCTACATTTTCACAGAGCGTCCAAAAATCTCCCACTGCAGACTTTAGTGAAGAACCTTCTTCATAACTGTGGTTAGTAAGAAAAACTCGTTGGTCCTCATCAAGGGCATCACCTCTCACATAAAAGTCACTGAAACTGGGGATGGTGAATTTACGAAACGATATCTCAAATGGATCCATGAAAAAATCGAATTCAGCGGGATATGTAAGGGGAAGAGCGTATTCATGAAGTCCGATTTCACTCAATTTCGCTGCATCAGGATAGTACAAATTAGCGACTGCTCTGGAACCAGTAAAGACATTATAGAGTGCATATTTCCCGAGGGCATCAGATAAACTTGAATTCCAGGAAGATGAACTCAGCACCAGATCCAGATTGTCTGTAGCCTCCCGGTCTGATAAGGATTCCCAGATATCCAACATGACATGTTTTCCTCCAGATCTACCATATTCTATGTCTAATATTTGACCAAAAAGACCATGACCATAAGAAAATGCATATCCGAATCGATCATCATTCAAATTTGGAAAATTGGTCTGTCTAAAATTATCCTCTACATAGGCGTGGTAATCATCAACTTCAGGATAGCATTTTTCTTCCATCCATGTGCTGGAAAGTTCGTACCAGTAGGCATTTGAGGATACAGGCTCAAAGGGGTAGGCATATCTTAACTGCACCATATGGAAAAATTCATGTGCGATAGTAACCCGTAATGCTGCAAGCCCGCTGGTGGTATAACTACTCTCAGTGTAGTCATTATCAATGACTAGATAGGTTGTTGATGGTGCTGAATTGCCAAAATAGGTCATCCCATAGAATGATCCATGCCAATCTCGGATATATACATCCAACTCATCCCCATCTATTCCATTGTCTGGAAGTGGGGGAAGGAATCCTAGGTTGTTTACAAGGACAGTATAAGCAGAATCTGCTGCTAGGGCTGCCTCCAATACATAGTTAGGGGTAGCTGAACCACCGGGATCCTCTACAGCATGATCTCCACTTCTTGTAAAATGAACTCTGAAATGACCATGGGGACTCACAATTGACTCATCGAGAAGGAATTCATCAAATTCTGGGATATCTCTGTCACCACTACGTGTCGAGCGGGTTTCTGCATGTGGTAAGGTAGTAAATCCGCACTTATTGGCAGGATTGTTCTGTCCCCAGACACCAGTGACCATAAAAATGATTAAGAGGAGATATCGCATTGGTTACTTCTTCCGGAACGTGATTCTTATTGGTACTCCTTCAAAGCCAAACTGCTCTCGGAAGCGATTCTCTATGTATCGTTTATATGCAGTTTTTATCAGATCAGGGAAATTCGTAAAAATGACTATCACAGGTGGTTCTACAGCTACCTGAGAGCAATAGTTCAATTTTATTTCTTTTCCGTGGGGCGATGCAGGTTGGAGTCTTGCTACAGCATCCTCAAGAAACAGATTGAGTTGCCTGGTTTGTATGCGTTTTTGCTGTTCTTCATGAATCTTTTTTACCAAATCAACTAATTTGAAAATTCGTCTTCTTTCCAGGGTTGAAACAAACTGAATAGGGTAGTGTCTTAATTCAAACATGTCATCAATGAGACCTTGTTTGAAGTCCCGCATCGTATTGGTTTCTTTTTCTATGAGATCCCATTTATTGACGCCGACGATGAGACCCTTGCCAGCAGCCAGGACTTCCTCCATGACGCGGGCATCATGGGAGACAAAACCCTTCTCAGCATCAATCAATACAATGACAACATGGGCACTTTTGATGGCCTGCTGGGTCCTGATAGAGCTGTAATACTCAATAGAATCACTAACCTTGGCTTTGCGACGCAATCCAGCGGTATCAATCATCTCATAGGATTGCCCGAAATAGTTAAAGGTGGTATTGATTGAATCTCTCGTTGTACCAGGAATATCAGTCACAATTTGTCTATCCACACCGAGAAGGGCATTGGTTAAACTGGATTTCCCCGCATTGGGCATCCCCACGATAGCAAAGCGGATGACATTCTCATCAATAGTTTCCTGAATATCGATCTCACCAAAGGTGGAAACTACCTTATCCAGAGCATCACCAATACTACGACCATTCAAGGCGGAGACAGGAAAGACTTCTCCAATACCTAACTGGTAAAAAATGTGAGCCTCAGTTTCCTTGAGCGCATTATCCGCCTTATTGGCAATAAGCACCACAGGTTTTTTAGAACGTTTGGCTTTTTTAACAATTTCTTCATCTTCCCAGGTGATCCCCACGACACTATCCACCATCAGCATAATGACATCTGCCTCATCAATAGCTGTGACAGCCTGTTTGCGGACCTCTTTATCAATGATATCTGAGCTGCTGGGGATATATCCTCCAGTGTCTACCAGAAAAAATGAATGCCCTGCCCAATCAGTCTCCATGGCAACCCGGTCACGAGTAACACCTTCCTGCTCATGTACGATTGATAGACGTTTGCCAATAATTCTATTAAAAAGTGTGGATTTGCCCACATTGGGCCGTCCAACAATAGCTACGATAGGTAATCTTAGCTCCATGGGCTTAGTATCTCCAGCATATCTTCGTGGTGGATATACACGGGTACACCCAGTTTCTTTTCTATATCTTCACGTGTGTGGTCATCCAGGGTAATCCCATCTTCGCTAAACATTCGATAGGAGAGATACACAGCGTCAGCATCTGATTTTCCCATTAATTGTGTGACCAGATCTCTTGCCGAAACCAATCCGGTAACAGTGACAGTTTCCGCACCTAACCAATCATTTGCTATCGGTACAATTTCAAATTCAAGATTTTCAATTTCATCTAATGTGGGTGTGATGGTTTCCTTGAGAAAGGGATAGCCTAGAATGCCTGTGGCAAAAACCAAGCGGGTTGGTTTGTCCAATGCTGAGGGCAACATTGGAATGCTGGCATTAAAACGATTTGCAAAATCCCGACACTGACCGACACCATTTTCAACCATGGAAAAGTCACCATAGTAGTCATTGCCTGGAATAGGTAAGTTAGCCAGAATGAAGAACTCATCACTTAGAAGTACAAAATTTTCGAATCCTACAACCTTAAAGTTTTGCTGTTCAATTTCAAACCATTCAATAAAGGCTTTAGCCGATTCGGGTGTATAAGAAGTGAGATCTGGTTCATTTTCACGGTACTTTGTTAAGCCCACGGGAACAATTGAAATGGATTGTACACCTGGAGCCATACCAATGAGGTCATTTATTGTTTGCAGGAGAATGTCACCATCATTCCATCCTGGACAGAGGACAATTTGTGTGTGCAATTGAATCCGGTTGCTAGTCAGGTATTTAAGTTTATCGGCAAGTTTGTCATCCTTGCCATAGAGGAGCATTTTGCGGCGGGTCTCCGGATCGGTTACATGAACACTAATATAGAGGGGGCTAAGTTGCTGCTCCACCACTCGCTCTAATTGTTTCGGACCCATATTTGTCATCGTGATATAATGTCCATGTAAAAAACTAAATCTAAAGTCGCCATCCTTAAAATTCAGGGCTTCTCTAACACCGGGGGGGTTTTGGTGGGCAAAACAAAAGACGCAATTGTTTGCACATGACCTGATTTTCATTGGCTCAACAACAATTCCAAGTTCTTCATCCAGACTTTTTGTGATATTTATTTCTTGAGAAATTCCAGCTCTCAGTATTTTAATTTTGAGGTCTTCATCGGCTGAATAGAAAGCGTAGTCAATCTCATCAGAAATATTACGATCATTTATAGATAACAAACTATCACCCACTCGGATGCCCATGGCTTCCGCAGGTGTTTTTGGAGTAATTGCTACAATATTCATCGCGTGAATATATTCAGTACCCTATGGCGATGAAACGTTTTGATAGGTAGCTCCATGCTTATTAACTCTAAAAACGAAGTTAAAAATTTTGAGCTACTGGCTCTGTCTTGCTAAAAGTTTTAACAATTGTAGAATCCCTCGTTGTGAACTGGCAGGGAGCGTCTAAATTTTCCGCCATGTTGTCGGTATTTATCTATTAGAGGTGATAGTATGTCAATCCTTCCCTTTTGTGGGACGATTTATAACCCTGAGAAATTTCCGAATCTATCCGATGTAATAGCCCCTCCCTATGATGTAATCTCTCCCGAAGAAAGGCGATTTTTTCTGTCTCGATCACGATTCAATTGTGCTCGCCTTATTCTGGGTGATGAAAAGCGTGGTGATTATTTCGAGGATGAATTCTATGAAGGAACTCGGGATCTGATGAAAAAGTGGCACGAAGATGAGTCTTTGTGCAAACGTGAACAACCCGGACTATTTTTTTTGCACCAATTTTTTACAGGACCTGATGGTGAACAGCATATCCGTAAGGGCTTCATAGCACTTATGCCGCTAGTTCCTTATGGGGCAGATACAGTAAGAGCTCACGAGAAAACCCATGCTGGGGCAATCAAAGACAGGTTGCGGTTGACCACAGTTACAAAAACAAATTTCTCTCAAATCTTTTTTACCTATCAAGATACAGACAATAAGATCATCAATCTGCTTGATGAATCTCTGCCGAAGGCTGTGCTCAAACTCGATGGTCGAAATGAGGACACGGGCGTAGAGAATATCTGTTATTTGATTGAAGACGAGGATGTTATTGCTGAGGTTCAGGATCTTATGGAGGATAGGCCGGTCTTCATTGCTGATGGGCATCATCGATATGAAACCCACAGCCAGTATCAAAAACAACGACTTGAGGAAACCGGTTTTTCAGAGATCGATGCAAATTACATCATGGGCTATTTCTCATGCTCGCAAGACCGAGGGTTGAAAGTTTATCCAACCCACAGAACACTCAGGGGGTTGCCTGAGTTTTCATATCAAATCCTTATGGACAAACTTTTTGATTATTTCGATATCCTTAAAATGGATATTGAAGATTTGGAACTGGGGCATGACCACCGCACACTTATTATGGCCAATGCAGAAGGACAGCCCATTGCATTGCGCCTCAAGGATGAAGCCTTCAATGATCTCCGTCATCGCCTGGTAGATCCCATATTAGCGGAGATGGACACAGTTATCCTGGAAGAAATAGTGTTAAAGGGCATCCTGAAACTGACTGATGAAGATATTGAACATCACCGTTACATCGAATACCACAGGGACATCGATAGTTACTGGGAGGCTTTACGCTCAGGTAGCCAGGTTGGATGGATCATGAATTATCCTGACAATAATATATTGTTTGAGATAGGGGGGCGTGGTTTGCGTCTTCCACAGAAAAGTACCTATTTCTTTCCAAAACTACCAACAGGTATTGTTTTTAGAGAATTGGAGGACTAGGAATACATGAAACCAAAGTTATTTATTCCCGGACCCACACATGTGGACCAGGAAGTGCTGGATGCTATGGCTCAATATCCAGTTGGTCACCGGACAGATGACTACAGAGAGTTGCAGTCAAAAGTCGTTTCAGGAATAAAGGAATGTTTGTATACAAATCAATCCGTCTTGGTTTCTACTAGTTCAGCAACGGGTCTCATGGAGGCGGGTGTTCGAAATTTGAGCAATCGAAGGGTGGCCAACTTTGTTTGTGGGGCTTTTTCAAAGAAACAGGCCGCCATCACAAAAATCTGTGGTCTGGATCAGGATGTATTCGAGGTGGAGTGGGGACAGGCAATTACTGCAGATTATGTAGATAGTGTTCTCTCTAAAGGCGACTATGATCTTGTGACATTAGTTTTCAATGAGACTTCAACAGGTGTGATGAATCCGCTACAGGAAATTGGCGAAGTAGTAAAAAGATATCCAGATGTACTTCTTATGGTTGATGCTGTAAGTGGTATGATGGGTGCGCCTATAAAAGTCGATGAGTGGGGAATTGATATGGCATTGGCTAGTGTACAAAAAGCATGGGCGTTACCCCCGGGTTTCGCACTTACATCCCTCTCTGACAGGGCTCTGGAGCGTAGCCGTTTGATTCCTGAATCGCAGAAGGGCTTCTATTTTGACTTTGTTCGAATGCACAAAGCGGGTGAAAAGTCTGAAACCATGGTCACACCCAGTATCCCTCATTTGTATGGTCTCTCCAAACAACTTGATAGAATCAAAGTTGAAGGGCTGGAAAACAGATTTGCCAGACACAGAGAAATGGCCGAAAGAGTACGCCAATGGGGAAAAGGCAGGTTTGGTATATTTGCCCAGGCAGGCTATGAATCTGATACACTGACCTGCTTTGCCAATGAATCTGGAATTGACCTTATTGCCCTAGCTTCTGAAATGAGGTCGCGGAATTATCTCATCTCTGGTGGTTATGGTGATTTGAAGGGAAAAACTTTTAGGCTAGCCCATATGGGTGATCTCCATATGGATGATATGGATGACGTACTTGGCATATTAGATGAGGTCGTTGAATCATTATGACTAAGAAAATTCTGATTACTGATCCGCTTTCACCTGCAGGTAAAGAAGTTTTGGAGAATGCAGGTCTCGAAGTCATAGAAATCCTGGACCAGGATGGTGACAAACTAGCTGCAGTTTTGCCTGAGGTCGAAGGCTGGATTATCCGCAGCGGTACAAAAATTAGCGCTGAAGAGATTAGCAAAGCGAATGCTTTGAAAGCTATCGGACGAGCTGGAGTGGGTGTTGACAATATTGATATCGATGCAGCAACTGCTCACGGTGTTGTCGTCATGAATACCCCTGGAGGTAATACAGTTTCTGCTGCGGAGCATACCATCGCACTGATGATGTCACTTGCTCGAAACATCCCATCAGGTGATAGCTCCATGAAAGCTGGTAGATGGGATCGCAAGGCACTCGTGGGGACAGAACTAAACGGAAAAACTCTGGGATTGATTGGCTTGGGAAGAATAGGTCAGGAAGTTGCTCGACGTGCCTTGGGCTTGCAGATGAAGGTGATTGGATATGATCCGTATGTTTCTCAAGATCAACTCGTTATTAAAGATATTGAGGTAAAAGCCCTGGAGGATGTCCTCTTGGCTTCTGATGTGGTTTCCCTTCATTTGCCGCGCACTGAGGATACGTTGAATTTAATCAGTATGCCCGAATTGGAAAAAATGAAATCAACTTCCATGTTGCTCAATTGTGCCAGAGGTGGCTTGGTAAATGAATCTGATTTAGCAACCGCACTTAATGAAGGTAGTATTGCCGGTGCAGCCGTAGATGTTTATACAAGCGAGCCCGCCGGCGACAATCCATTAGTCAAGGCAAAGAATATTGTTCTCACTCCCCATTTAGGTGCCAGTACGCGAGAGGCTGGCGAAAATGTTGCTGTTCAAGTGGCAACACAACTCAAAGAATACCTCCTCGATGATCATCTAAGCAACACCATTAACTTACCCATTTCAGACATGAGTATCTTGAAGACAATTGGTCATTCATTGGAATTAGCCTATAAGCTGGGAAGTCTTCAACATCCACTTCATAAAGCGGGTATCAAATCACTTAGACTTAGCTACAACGGTGATTCAGAACACCTCAAGCCCTTGCTCTATACTGCATTTGAGGGAGTCATGCATGATCGGTTTGACGGGATAATAAATCTCATCAATGCTAAATCAATCGCCGAATCTAGAGGTATAGCACTAAGCACGCTATCAGATCCACACGTCAGCCAAGTTCAGGATGTTGTAGCTGTCAAAGTGGAATCAGCAGGTGGTGCTTGCTGGGAATTGTTGGGATATGTGGACCAACATGGGGGTAAGAGATTAATTCGAGTAAATGATTATCACATTGATGTACTCCTAGATGGTCCTTTGCTAATGATTATAAATGAAGATGTTCCTGGTGTTGTTGGGGAAGTGGGTACATTGCTTGGTGATAATTCTGTGAATATTGCTGAATACTCATTAAGTCGCAGAGGCGGTGATGCAGCGCTTTCATTGATTAAATGTGATTCAGCTCCCTCAGAAGGAATCATAGAGAAATTAAAGAGTATTTCTTCCATCAAGACGTGCTATTTTCTGGGGTGACAGTTTTTAAAATATTTTTGAGTTCACGGGAGAGAGAGACTGTCTATCTGTCCCATGATAAAACCATAGAGGTATCGAGATGACTGAAGAAGAGAAACAGCCAGAACAAGAACAAGAGACCGCAAAGTCAGATCGTGGATCAAAATTGATGGGCGATATGATGAAGGGGTTGCGTGATTTTGGATCTGCAGCACTGGACAAAGCTGAGGAATATGGAAAAATTGCCAGCGAAAAAGCTGAAGAGCTCACAAAACTCGGCAAAATTAAACTGGATATTCATCAGCTTAATCGAAGCCGTACGAAAAACCTTTCTGATTTGGGTGAACTGGTTTTCAATTTAGGTGAAGAGAAAAAGCTGAAAGATTTGGCTAAGCACGAAAGCTATGCGACTCTAATCCAATCAATTAAGAACCTTGATGTAGAGATCAAAGAGAAAGAGGCTCAGGCCGAAACGGTAGAGATTGAAGAGAAGAGTGAGGGCAAGGAATAGACAGGATTTTTTCAAATTGAAAATCTCCTCTAAATTGCCATATATCGTGCTCAAAAATCCTTGTTATCAATTACGCTTCGGAGTATACTTCGCAGTCAAAGAAGCTAGGAACGGAAAACGGTAATATGATCGGAAGGAAAAGTAGTATAAAAATGAAATCCCCGGATGGCTTTCGCTTTTTCCTTATTAACGATAAAAAGAATCGCGTGCGGGAATTGTTTTTCTCCAAACCGATGGTTTTGTCCGTTAGTATCATCGTGACCTTTACCGTTATGAGTGTGGGTGCCTTTATCTTCTCTGGTCTATCAAATACACAGTATGATTTGAAAGTTCAGAGCCTCAAGAGTCAAAACAAAGAGCTGGTTCGTGTCATGGAAGACATGAAAATTCGTCTAGATGATGCTGAGGTCAAATTAACCGAGCTCGTTGACCAGGATGAAGCATTACGAATTTACGCTGACCTGCCTTCTGTAGATGAAGATGTCCGTGCTGGTGGTACTGGTGGTGCCGTCAATGATTATGCTGAGAATTATAATGATCTCATGCCATACACAGATCTGAATCTCAACTCACTGGAGAGTAACTTATCTAGTCTAGGTAGAGAAATCACTCTGCAGCTTAATAGTTACGAGCAAATTTATTCGAAACTCTCTCAGGATGTAGAACGCTTACGCCGAACACCTTCAATTTCACCAGTGAATCGTGGGTATCTTACCTCTTCCTTTGGATCGCGACCTGATCCCTGGACTGGCAAGCGTAGAATGCATCACGGTCAGGATTTTGGCGTTCTCACCGGAACACCAGTTTATGCTCCTGCAGATGGAGTTGTCAAATCTCGAAATGGGAAGACTGGGTACGGTAAAACAATTATTCTAGATCATGGCTATGGTATAAAAACAGTCTATGCACATCTAAGCAGATATGTAGTAAAGCCTGGTAATGAAGTTAAACGTGGTGATTTGATTGCATATTCAGGAAATACAGGTAGAAGTACAGGGCCTCACCTCCACTATGAAGTTCGCGTTAAAAATGTACCGGTTAATCCTAGACATTATTTCTTGACTGACAAAATCGAACTATAGACACAGACAACATAAGGATTTCTAACGTCCGGGATATTCCGGGCGTTTTTTTTATCTAAATTCTAAAGAGCATTTTGAGAGTCATACAAAAAATTATAATACCGGTATTTCTGATTTTATTCAGTATTCCAGGTGAGGCTGAAGAGCAATCCATTCGGATAAAAGCCGTAGGTGATATTATGCTGGGCTCCTACCATCCCTCAGGCTTTCTGCGTCCAGAAGAAAAAGGAAGTATTCTCAAATACATCAGACCTTTAGTTAAAGATGCGGACATTACCCTTGGAAATTTAGAAGGTACACTCTGCGATAGTGGGTCCACTGATAAATGTGAGCCAGATTCCCTGGATTGTTACGTCTTTCGCATGCCAGAAGTCTATGGCGAGGATCTGGAGTTAGCTGGTTTTGATTTCCTTTCACTAGCCAACAATCATATTGGTGATTTTGGTCCAGATTGTGTCACAAGGACAGAGGAAGTACTAGATGCTAATGATATTGGCTGGTCTGGCAGACCGGGGACCTTTGCCAGCAAAATAGTGAGAGGAGTCAGGATTGCCTTCATCGCCTTTCATAGTGGAGGTTATTGCAATAGTTCACTTGACCTGGAAACGGCTGAGGATCTGGTCACAAATCTGGATATAGATCATGATATTGTTCTTGTCTCAGTGCACGGTGGTGCAGAGGGGCTCGCGGCAATGCATCTTCCAGATAGTACAGAATACTATTTTGGAGAAGATCGGGGGCATATGATCCAGTTTTCTCAGCGAATGATTGATGCTGGTGCAGATCTTATAGTTGGTCATGGACCTCATGTTGCACGTGCGATGGAGCTGTACAAAGGGAAACTAATTGTGTATTCACTGGCTAATTTTGCCACCTACGGAAGATTCAATCTTCAGGCTGAACGACGCTTCGGAGCAGTTTTAGACATCGAATTCGACACAAATGGCGATTTGGTAAAAGGTAAACTCATTTCTACTGAGCAAAAGTATTGGGGTGTCCCATTTGTTGATAAGGAGCACAGGTTTAGCCATCTAGTCGATTCACTATCAAAAGCAGATCGTCCACAATCCAGCACCACCCTAGGTACTGATGGGACGATTATTTTCGCAAATTAATCGAATTGCATAAGCTCTTTTATAGCCTTGTAGGTCGCTAGACGGAAAAATATATTCATCGTTGCTATGAGGGGGCTGAATGTTATTAAAAGCGAGATTTAATCATTAATAATCCAAAGAAATATTATATCGAGACCTATGGTTGCCAAATGAATGAATATGATTCAGAATTGGTAGCAGGTCTTTTAGAAAAAGAAGAATATGCGCGTACCGAGGTGGCAGATGATGCCCAGCTCATCCTTGTTAATACTTGTTCTGTCCGTGAGCATGCTGAGGAAAAAGTTCATGCCCGTTTAGGCAATCTGAAAGTATTCAAAGACCGAAATCCTGATGTTAAAATTGGTCTGCTTGGATGTATGGCTCAAAACCTAAAGGAAGATCTGCTCAAGTCTAAACCTTATGTGGATATAATACTTGGTCCCGATTCCTATCGTAAGCTACCGGATATGATATCTCTACCCATTGATACCAAGGATAACATAGTAGATACTAAGTTGAGCCGGATGGAAGTCTATGATGACCTTTTCCCTGCGAGAAGGGAGGGGATTAATGCCTGGATATCCATTATGCGTGGCTGCGATAAATTTTGCACCTTTTGTATCGTTCCCTTTACCCGAGGACGTGAACGAAGTCGATCAATTGAAAGTATTGTGGAAGAAGTCAAACTTATCAGGGATGATGGCTTTAAAGAGGTCACTCTATTGGGACAAAATGTGAATTCCTTTCAACATGAGGGTCGCAGGTTTCATGAGCTGCTTCATGAAATCTCTCAAATTGAGGGGATTGAGCGAATACGCTATACTTCACCTCATCCGCAAGACTTTGATGATGAATTAATACAGGTACATGCAACCAATCCAAAGATATGCAATCATATCCACTTCCCACTACAAGCTGGTAGTGACGAGGTGTTGGAGAGGATGAATCGGACCTATTCGAAACAACATTTCCTGGATCTAGCGAATAAAATGAAGGACAACATCCCAGGTCTTGCTCTGAGTACAGATATGATTGTCGGTTTTCCTGGCGAGACCGAAGCAGATTTTCAGGAGACGCTTGATGTAATGAAACAGGTGAAATTTGATACTGCCTTCACCTTTAAGTATTCATCACGACCAGGGACAAAGGCTGCTGAGTTTGAGGATACCGTTACTGAAAATGATAAACAGGACCGACTTCAACGCATGATCAACATGCAAAGAGAGCACACGCTGCAGAGAAACCGTGATCATATCGGGGAGACAGTCGAAGTACTTGTAGAAAAGAATTCAAAAAAATCTGAAAATCAGCATCAAGGTAGAACACGCTCCAATAAAATTGTTATATTTGATAAAGCCAATGAACAACCAGGTGATCTGGTCAATGTAGAAATCATTGATGCTCAGGGAATCACACTGTTTGGTCGCATTGTAGATTGAGGGATTAGATGAAAGAAATTAAAATCTTTGTCACAGTTGCTATACTACTTACCGTTGTATGGGTATTTACTCAAAATGCCACGCCAGTTGAATTGAAACTCATGGGTGCTGTCTATTCAAACATTCCGCTATATTTTGTCATCCTTGGGTCTGTCATTCTGGGCATTCTTTTTGGATTCTCAATTACAATTGGTCAAAACATCAAACTGCGACAAGGTTTGAAGTTGATTGACCGTGAGCGTGAGAAACTCCAAGGGGAGGTTGACAAGCGTCGACAGGCAGTCCTGGAAAAAGATGAGGATGTGGAACCCAACAACTAATAGGGATTAAGACATACCATGGACCTTATCACATTATTATTTATTGTTTTAGTACTTGCTATTTTTGGTGTGCTCATCAGGTACTTCTTCTTTAGCCAGCCTAAGAAAATTGGTGCTCGTGGTGCTGAAATTAAAGCGCTTAATCATATTTTGGCCGGAGAAAAAAAGCAAGCGCTTCAACAATTATCCGAAATAGCCCGAAATGACACCGCAAATCATGGGGCATTTCTCCAGGTAGGTGATTTGTACAGACAGTTAGGAAATGCTGAGCAAGCAATCATCGTACACGAGGATGTTCTTAATCGCCAGGGAATCAGCCAGGACTATCGTCTCATGGCACTTGAACGTCTCGCTAGAGATCACGAAGCCATGAAACAGTACCCACAGGCTGTCCAATATGCTGAAACAATTCTGAAAATTAAAAGGAAGGATCTTTGGGCTTTAAAAGCTCTGCATCGCTATGCAGTTAAGCAGGCAAAATGGGCAGATGCTATCAAAGCTTTTCAAAAAGAAAATGCGTCGGGAGGTAAAGCAGATCCTCTTTTACCAGCAATCTATAAAACCCAGGAGGCACTGCAGCTAAAGCGAGCAGGTAAAGCCTCGGAAGCTACTACACTCCTAAAGCAAGCTATCAAACTCAACAATAAATGTGCAGCGCCATACTATCACCTCGGTAAAATTAGGCAGGAAGAGGGCAACTATAAGCATGCTATTGACTTCTATACAAGTTTTGTAGAGTTGGATCCCACTGCCGGGAGTATTGTCTTTTCAGAGATCGAGAAGATGTATTTTGAGCTCGGTCAATTTGAACAGGTAGAAAATTTCTATCAACGTCTCCATAAAAAACAGCCTGACAACCTGGAAGTAGTTATTGGCCTGGCTAATTACTTTGAAAGAAAAGGTGAATACAGAGATGCTCTTTCGCTCCTGGAAGACATTAAGGAGCCAGATTACTCAAACTTGAGTTTTGTTCTTGGTCAGTTGAATATGTTGGAAAAACTTGGTCACAAGGATATGCTCAAAACTACTATTGATAACTTTATTACGTCTGACCGCCAAAAACGTATTCTCACATGCCCAGATTGTGGCCATATAAGCGATGAGCCTCGATATATTTGCGACAAATGCGGATGGGTAAAACACGCCTGATAAAAATATCACTTCTGGTGATTATGTTCATCGGAAGTCTTTCCAGCACATCTGCTCAAGACGTGGCTGGATTGTTGTCTCTCATCCAACTTGGCAAGATGGACACCGCCAAGATAATTCTCACGGATCTAAGTTATAAATATCCAGGTCATCCTGGTGTGAGGTATGCCCGAGCTATCATGCAAGATGATGCCCTGGTTGCTGCAGGTATTTATAAGGATATTCTCCGCAATCATGCCGGAAGTGAATATGTTGCTCCTGCCTTGATGCACCTCGGTGAATACTACTATGCGCAAGGACTCTATGTGCAAAGTCGCCAATATTTTTCCCGATTAATCAGATACCATCCAGACTATCCAGAAATTATCAATGCAGTCAATTTGACACTCAGAGCTGGGATCGCCTCCCGACAAATGGATAGTGTCTATATAGATTTGGCGAACATTCTTGATCAATTTCCGAATGTGGCATTTGATATCCCTGAGGAGTTGGATCTAACCCGTTTACCAGGTCACAGACAATCCACAATGAATCCTCCTCAGAAAACGATTCCAAAAGCAGCTCCAATAAGAAGTCTGGGTCAGAATTTAGGCGAGACAAATACTATACCTCTTGGACAGTTCTCCTTACAGGCTGGAGCATTTGGTAGTTATGACAATGCAAAACGACTCGCAGATCAAATCGAATCAATCGGATATTCTACCAGAATAAAAGAACGAACTTCAAATGGCAAGACCCTCTTCTTGATAATGGTTGGGGATTATTCATCCAAAACAGCTGCACTTAGCGTAGCGGATATGCTAGATGCTGCCTTGGGAATTCCATCCTTCCCGGTAGCAAACAATTAACATGGGAATGTATGTGGTCCGGTGGCCACTGCAGCCTTCAAAGCTGTTATGCCGGTGGAGAGCCGGCGGATAGGTTCGACTCCTATACATTCCCGCTATACAATGTAGGGTGATAACAGCTCTCCGATTTCAATCATGATGAAAAATCATATCTCAAATCAAAATCCAATGAAGATTCTCAGAAAACTAGTTCTACTGATTTCGATCACGGTGATGGTATCTTGTAGTCAGGTTATGAGGGTCAAAAACCTGGTAAATTACCCTCTCACCCTTTCTAATCTGCATGCCCTTGATACACTCAAGATCACTCCAGATATTGTTAAGTATTCGGGTTCTGAAGTGATCTCATTCAGAAAGATTAATCAAAACATACGCATCCAGGGTCGTCATGAATCTCGTCCAGTTTGGACCGGTGACACGCAGGGCTGTTTCGAGGTTAATCAAAGTGCAAGTGTGAAGATCTCAGATTTCAACTTCATGGGAGCAACAAAAGACTCAGCACTTATAAGAGTCAAGTCTGGATTCCTCTTATTGGAGAATTGTGATTTCCTATCCAGCGACTTCTGGGCGATTCAGGTTGATTCTGGAGCTATTCTTGAACTCCGAAATGTAAACTTTAGTACTGGAGGTGAGGGTGCTATTAACCTGAACGGTGGTCAGGTAAAGATTTTCGACAGCCACTTTGAACAAGTAGGGAATACTGCGGTTTATGCCAGTAGTGGTGAGTTGATTGAAATCCATGCCTCTGTGCTCAGGAACACAATGGGGTCAGCACTGAGGCTCAATTCTGTCAATGAAGTTTGGTTGGATTCGGTCAGGATTATCGATTCTTTTCAGGATGGAATCGTTGTGTCCGGTTGTGATTTTGTCCTGATAAATGATGTACTGTCAAGGGGAAACGGTCGACATGGTCTTGTTTTGCGTGATGCCAGGATACTTGGCCTTCTGAAATTTTCCTCTATGGGTAATCTCGTGAATGGGATGAAGCTCAATGATATTGACACACTCCGGATTCTCAATTCAGAATTTATTGGAAACGGCCAAAGTGGCGGAGTGATCTCAAACACCACACGAAGCAGAATGGCTGGAATTCGAGTAGGTCATAATGGGGGTGATGGATTCGATTTTGATCAGGGGAGTGAGCTCTGGATTAATAACTCTTCATTTCAAGCAAATCCGTTGGTCGGTTTGAGTGTGGATTCATTGAACCGTGTTGAGATCAAGCAAGTAAGCTTGGTTAATAATGGTCAGGGATTTTTAGCATCAACTTTTGATAGCTTGGTGATAGATCATAGCCTTTTTAGCTCAAATCGTACGAATGCATTGGAAGTTAGAGAAGGAGATGAGGTTTATGCATCTCAGAATCTAGTAAAGGGGAACAGTAAGGGATTAGTGATTAAAAAGATTCTGTACGTTGATCTCGATTCGAATCGCATGGAATCAAATATCTTAGGGAATGATATCCAATCTGTCCCCACATTGAAAATGAGCAATAATGTATGGGTATCAAATGAGAGCGGTGCCTATTTCTCAAGAATTGGCTCCATGACCAGCTCTGGTGATCAGTGGCTATCGAACCTGGATACTGGCTTAGAAATATTTTCTGCGAGCGAAGTAGTCATTTCAGGAGCACGTATTCACAATAACAAAAACGGGGCACTCTTAAATGAAGTCTCTCTCCGTATGGATTCAGCCTCGATAGATTCAAGTAGAGATATTGGCCTCAAGTTGATGAATAGCTCTGGAGTAATTGAAAAGGCTAGCTTAGGACACAACGGTGTGGCATTTGATTTGGGGGAAGGAAGTCAGGCTAAAATTAATCAATGTGAGTTTCATAACAACGAGTTGACTCTGAACGCTGAAGCTTCTTCATCTTTGAGTCTATCATTTTCAACAATAAATCATTCGAGGACTGGAATACGACTGGGTAATTATATCGAGGCTAGCATCCTCTCAAATCAGTTTAACCAGATTGATGGCTACTCAGTTGACCTCACAGGTCCCCACGCTCAGTCTCTACTGATGAGACAGAATGTGATATCCGAGACTGGAGGTGTCCTAAAATCTATGGCTTCATCAGGTGACATCAATATACAGAGCAATACATTCGCGCACAACATGAGTGGTATAGAGGTCCCTATTGGTGTGCTGAACACTTTGGACCACAATATCTTTTTCCACACTACCATTCCCGATCGCCAAAAAACAAGGGATGATCATCGCTTCAAGTGGAACTGTTTTTATCCGCCACCTGAAATCGAACAGCCTGAATCAACCGACCCCATGAATATTATTTCTGATCCAGGTTTTACTTCAGGCTTCTACCTGAATCCAACCTCTCCTTGTTTAAACGGGGGGGACAATGGGTTGCTTATTGGCGCATTGGGAGCGCTTCCAATAGCTCGTCCAATCCTCCAACCATAAAGATGGGAACGTGTGGTCAGTAAGAATGTATAAATTTCCGTATCTGGGGTGATGTATCCAGATTCAAACCGATTCTTTTAATAGGTAGAAAAGTAATTTGATGCAAACTTCAATCAGACTGTTATTTTTTCTTTTATCCGGCTTCACTGCCTATTCACAGGTTGGAACATGGGAGAAATTACCTACTCTCACAGAAATCAGATCCATGCTACCGTTTGAGGATGAAGTCATCATGGCAAGTGATGGGGGTCTCCTTTATTTTGACAAAGTGAGTCGTCTTTTCTCCTATGGGATAGAGGGGGCTACCACTGAAAACCTTGATCTCAATGTTACATTTATTGATTCAGATAACCTGTTATGGATAGGTGCTAGAAGTCCAGGACCCATAGTTGAAGTGCTGGATTTGAATACATCTCAATTTCTCAGTGTAGAGTTTGTGGATTTAGATGCTACAAATAGTTTTGTGCAAGTGAGGGATTCGGTTTACGCAACCTATCAGGATGGTCTGGAAGGTGGTCTGTTACTGTACCGAAAAGGAGCAGAGGAGATTGAATATCTTGATATATTCAACAATTTTCCCAACCAGAGTACAATGGATCTTAGTTTTGTAGGAGATGTAGGTCTAGTAGATAACAAACTTTATTTCAGAACCAATCGTGAGATCGTTTGGGTTCAACTAGATGGTAGGAATTTAAAAGATCCAGTTAATTGGAACGTGGATGCTTTACCTGCTGGTGCTTCTGACATGGGCAGAAGTCTCCCTTATATGAATTCCATTCTTGTTGCTGCAGGGACTTCCCTTTTTTCATATGATTTCAATGGATATTCCGACGTGTTCACTGCAGCTCATGATATTACCGATATGAAAGAGTCGTCCACCAATGGGGATATTCTTATACTTGCTACAGATCAAGGTCTGGATTCGCTTAATATCCTGAGTGCCGCCAGCAATCAATTTCATCGCAATTCCAATATAATAAATATAGAATTATTTGATGAAGAGGTCTGGGTAGCCAGTACCAATGATTTTTTGGCTGTTTATGAAAATCAGTTCTATGAGAAGTTTTCGCCAAATCGACCAAAGGATCATATTTTCAATAAAATGATGGTAGATATATCCAGCCAGGAGCTCCTGGGTGGCTCACCAAATGGATTTAGCATCTATTCACCGCTTGGCTGGCGAACAATTCGAGCCGGAAATTCTAATTCTGCTTTTGATGAGAGTTCATACAACTGGAATGAAATGATTGTTGATACCCTCGAATTCGTCGGGAACGCAGCCGTCGAAGACATCGTTTCAGATGACAATGGGAATACATTTCTGGCCCTCCAGGGACGTGGTGTTTTCAAGCTTGATGATGAGCAACCCGGCGGATCACGATATTTTAGTGCCTCTGATGGTAGTTTTGAACCAACCTTTGATAGTGATGTTTTTGTATTGCCTGGACAAATGGCTGTCGATAGTAAGCAAAATGTTTGGGCGACCACCAAATTTGTTCGAGAGGGGGGCGGGGTATTGAGTATAATGACTCCCCAAGATAGTGTCTATCACATTTACCAATATCAGGGTGGACTGGAAAGCAGATCCGTCAAGTCTATCGCCATTGATGAAAATGATATGATCTGGTTAGGTTCACAAGTTCGGACCGAACTTCAAGCCGCTGGAGGGATCGACTTCGTGGAATTGGTTGGAGGCACTCTGGAAGAGGATATGGAGATAAATGTCTCACATTTATCCACTGACTCACCATTGGCTTCCAATGAAATACTGCAACTGGAGGTCGATACGCATAACACCTTATGGATTTTAACTCCCTCTGGAGTGCAAAGTATGTCGCTACCAGAAAGATGGCTCACCAGCTCAGAACTACGTAACCATGCCAGTTTGTATATGACACCTAAGGAAACTGATTATTACTATTATTGGCAGCTAACAGATTATAATGTCACAAGCATAGAGATAGATCAAAGAGGAAACCACTGGTTCCTGTCCGACAATGCAGGCGTTCATGTTTTACAGGATAATGGACGCTGGATTAATGGGGGGTATGGATACAATACCAGCAACTCAGGACTCCTGGATAATGAGATTTATTCTGCGGCATTCGATGGAGAGACAGGTCAAACATATTTTTCAACTCCCAAGGGTATCTCTATTTTGAACACACCTTTTGCGCAGCCAAAAGAGACCTATTCCAGTATGCATATATATCCACAACCTTTTAATCCCGATATTCATGAGAAAGTAATTATTCAAGGGTTGATGGATAATTCTTCAGTTAGGATCCTTACCGTTCAGGGCACTCTGGTAAAAGAATTGACCTATCTCAATGATGACGTCCAGGGTTATGAGGCTCAGTGGGATGGTCGTGATGAGGCCGGAGATAAAGTTGGAAGTGGTGTCTATATTTTATTCCTGTTTAATGATGAAGGGGAAGCGGCGAGTCAAAAACTAGCCGTACTCCGCTAATCCATTTATGAAACTTAAATCCTTAAGCTACTCAATCATTAGATTCTATCATCTATTCCGAAAGCACATCCTCCATCGAGATGTACAGATGTTTATATCACCAATTACAGTAAAACATATCGAACGATATCGGTTAGCCGGGAACCTCATTTCACCTGGATCGAGGGTCCTTGATGCTGCCTGTGGAAGTGGGTATGGCTCGGCATTCCTCAAAGATTGTGATTATGTAGGAATAGATCTTGATGGTTCCGTTCTCCAATACGCTCAGCAGAACTATTCTGGGAGATTTGAGCAACTACCCATTCAGAATGTAGCCAGTCTAGGTAATTTTGATGTCATTATTTCTTTTGAAACGCTGGAGCATCTCGATAATCCCCATGAAGGCATGTCAGCCCTGATCTCCTGTCTAGAGCCTGGAGGAAAATTGATATTAAGTTTTCCTCTAAATCATCCAGATGATATCTACCACAAGACCGTGTTCACATCAGAGACAGTCGATAAACTACTATTGGACTGTTATGGGTCACGTGTGTTTGAAAGAACAAACTACTACCAGGCCAATATGCTCATTGATGAATTAAAGCAGGATTTGTCTGAAACTGAAGAGGGAACCTTAACTGTCCTACTGAAGGAAATCGTAGATTAATCAAGCTATTTTTTGCCAAGCATAGAACTGGAGCAAAAAAACGAGGATGTTACTCCTCGTTTTTTTTACTGCTAACATGAATCTCGCTTTAGTCGGCCATCTCAGTGATGTAACGCTCTGCCTCCAAAGCAGCCATACAACCGTTGCCTGCAGCAGTGATAGCTTGACGATAGACGTGATCGCGAACATCACCTGCTGCGAAAACACCTTCAATTTCTGTTGCCGTTGAATCTGGCTTTGTGATTAGATACCCAGTTTCATCAGTTTTGAGCTGGTCCTTGAATATCGAAGTGTTGGGTGTGTGACCGATTGCCATGAATATACCATCAATGGTTTGCTCTCGAGTTTCACCCGTAATCGTATCCTTCAATATTGCACCTACGACACCACCTTGATCAGGTTCTCCAAGAACTTCTTCAACGGTTGTATTCCAGAGAACTTCAACTTTTGGGTTATCAAGGACACGCTTACGCATGATTTTTGATCCTCGGAACTCATCTCTTCTGTGTACCAGGTAAACTTTTGAAGCAAATTTTGTTAAAAATCCAGCTTCTTCTAGAGCAGAATCACCTCCGCCAACAACAAATACTTCCTTGTCGCGATAGAAAAACCCATCACATGTCGCACAAGCTGAGACGCCAAAACCCTTGAGCTTTTGCTCAGAAGGGAGTCCCAGATATCTGGCTGAAGCACCTGTTGCAATGATAACTGCATCAGCAGTATATACTTTTTCACCAACTTTGACTATGTGTGGTTTCGAGGAGAAATCAACTTCCGTGACATATTCGAACTTTGAAATCGCCCCAAAGCGCACGGCTTGTTTACGCATCACATCCATTAATTCTGGGCCGGTAATCCCCTCATCAAAACCAGGGTAATTCTCAACATCATTGGTGGTGGTCAATTGACCTCCAGGTTGGTCCCCTTCAAAAATGATAGGCTCAAGATTCGCTCTAGCAGCATAAATAGCGGCAGTTAATCCAGCAGGACCTGACCCAACAATGATGACCTGTTTGTGATTTTGTTCAGACATAATCTCTCCCGTAAATTTATCAAGCTCCACCATCTATTGAGGTGGTAGCAAAGTAATTATTTTCTAGCCTATACTTTGACACCCTAACATCTGGATTGTTACAAAATCATTCAGTTTCACTATCAATTCCAAGTTCATCTATTTTTCGATACAGACTACTCAATCCAATACCAAGAATGTCTGCTACCATTGCTTTGTCGTTTTCACATTTTTCTAGCATATGTATGATATGTTTTCTTTCAAAACTACGGCTGGCTTCTTTGAGATTGTCTGGATAGCCTGAACCGGCGCTTTCCACTGTTCGACTAGGTAGATCATCCACCGAAATCATGTCACCGTCACTTAAAAGTACTGCTCTTTCCACAATATTCTCAAGCTCTCTGACTTCACCCTTCCAGTTATAATTTACCAGACTTTTCATTGCATCGTTATCGACACCAATGATTCTTCTCTTCAACTCATCATTATATTTATTCACGAAATGAGTAACCAGGAGAGGAATGTCATCCTTCCTCTCAGACAAAGCCGGTAGGTAAATCTCAATAATATTTAATCTATAATATAAATCTTCACGAAATGTGCCTTTTTCAACCTCTTTGGCCAGATCTCGATTGGTTGCAGCAATAAGTCGGACATTCACCGGGATTATGGTATTGCTGCCCAGGGGTTTAATCTCACGCATTTCTATAACACGAAGAAGTTTAACCTGAACCTGCAATGGAATTTCTCCCACCTCATCAAGAAACAGTGTTCCACCTGCCGCCGCCTTAAAAACTCCATCCTTATCTCTGGAAGCTCCGGTAAAAGCCCCTTTCTTGTAACCGAATAGTTCTGATTCAAAGAGGGTCTCTGGGATAGCTCCACAGTTGATGGCAACAAAGGGGCGGTGAGCTCGATCAGACCGGGCATGGATAGCACGAGCTACTAGTTCCTTACCGGTTCCACTGCGACCGGCAACCAGTACAGTTGATGTGGAGGGTGCTACCTTATCGATGAGCTTGTACATTTTCTTCATTGCTGTACTCTCACCGATGATGTGTTCATAGTTGTATTTGGCTGAGATTTCCTGTCTCAAGAATCTGACTTCTCGTATGAGCTCTTTATGAAGATCAATATTCTTAATTCTCAAGATGAGCTCATCAAAATCAATTGGTTTAAGGATGTAGTCGATTGCACCCAAACGCATTGCATTAATGGCTGTCTCAGTTGACCCGTAAGAAGTAACTAGAATGACAAAGGTATCTGGAGCTTGTTCCTTTACCTTTTGAAGCAGTGTTACCCCATCAAGCTCAGGCATTTTTATATCTGATATGATGATATCATAATGCAAATCCTTCATCATATCCAATGCTACTGCACCATTTTCTGCTGTGTAGGTTAAAAACCCCTCATCAGTCAATACTTCGGATAATGAATCTCTAATTTCCTGTTCATCGTCTACGATGAGAATTGATGTGCTCATATTTATGATTCCTTCGGTATTTCGATGAGAAAGGTTGCGCCTTCACCGGGTGTGCTGTTTACGTTTAAAGATCCATTCATACTATTAATGATTCCGTGACTGACAGAGAGTCCCAGCCCTGTCCCTTTACCAATATCCTTTGTAGTAAAAAAGGGTTCAAAAATTTTATCTAATACTTCCGGATTCATTCCACCTCCATTATCAGTCACATGTATTGACACAGATGAGGCGTTTGCTGAGGTAGTAATCAAAATGCTATCTCCACCTTCCTTCATGGCATCAAATGCATTTACCAAGAGGTTAACGATGACCTGATGCAATTTGTCGGGGGAAGCTTTTATACGTGGTAAGTTTGGGGCGAGTTCTAAATCAATTTTAATTTTTTGTGATCGATTATCATAGGACATAAGACCAACAGCATTTTCCACGACATCATTGATCTGAACTGCCTGAACATCTGTGGCCTGGGGTCTGGTAAAATCCACCAACTCATGCACAATTTTTGTGATACGCTCAATATTGGCCCGAATTCGGGCTAATTTTCCTATATGATCTTCATTCTCCACTCTCCGTTCAAGGAGTTGAACCAGAGAGGAGATAGATGTCAATGGGTTGCCGATTTCATGAGCAACACCTGCAGCCAATTGACCTAAGGTGGCCAGCCTATCTGATTGACGCATCTGATGCTCGATAGTTTGAAGTTCGGAAATGTCCCTGACAATCTGAGATCTGCCCAAAACTTTCCCATTGGAGAGTAGTGCAGATTCTGTCAGGTTTACCGGTATGGTTCTCCCTCGGTTATCCAGGCGTTCAGTTTGGTAGTTTTTAACCTCATTGGCTTTAGTAATGCCGTATGCAAGACAAAGCAATTCACCCGATTGAAGCAATTTTTCAGGAATCATCATACCAATGCCTTCACCAATAGCTTCGCTGGAAGACCAACCAAATAGTCGCTCTGCACCTTTGTTCCAACTCTGGATCCGATTGTCATCACCAATAGTGATAATAGCATCAGCAGAATTTTCGACAATATTCCTATAGCGGCTCTCAGTAACAGAAAGCTGATCAACCAGTTGAATCCTGAAATGATAGACGATCCAGATAGTCCAGCCTGCCAAGAGAACGAAGACCAGAAATCCACGCACGACGAGACCAATAATGGCTGAAGCTTCAAGTGTTTCCTTGAAAATTTGTTGTTCAAGAATCTCCCAGATACCCAGTATAAATAGAATAACACTAAAGCTTGCCAGTAACAGCCATCCCAGATGGAAGAAGCGTGCGGTATCTAAAAGTTTGCGCCAGTACTTGAGCATATCGATGAAGGTAATTCTCAAAAGTGGGAATGCCAGACAATAGAAATAAATGTTAATAAATCGAAGTTCATTTGTCGTGGGGTATATGTGGTTGTGTTGATAAAAAAGCCACCACTGAGTGAAGGTCTTAAAATGTGAAGCCTAATCCCGACACGCCTGTCGGGAAACCGATGACCTTCCCGACATACATGTCGGGACGCTCGTTCTGCTTATTCGAAGTGTCTCTTTAGATATGCCATTATCCTTGAAGGATTTTTCATCTTTTTTAGTTTTACTTCCAGTCGCATAGCTTCAGATCTTGTTTCAAAGTGGATGGTTTTATGAACTTCCCACGGGCCTCGTCCTTTGGTTGAGAAAGATCGGTCAGCCTGGTGTTGCTTGAGTCGACGCGAAAAGTTGTTCGTCTGTCCAATGTACATACGATCAGTGCTTAAACTTTTTAATATATATAGTGTGTATTTCAATATTCTGATAAATAAGAAAGCCGTAGTAACTATATACTAAGGCTTTAAGGTTTGTGGAGCCTAACGCGATCGAAGCGATGACCTTCCCGACATACATGTCGGGACGCTCGTTCTGCTTATTCGAAGTATCTCTTTAGATATGCCATTATCCTTGAAGGATTTTCATCTTTTTTAGTTTTACTTCCAGTCGCATAGCTTCAGATCTTGTTTCAAAGTGGATGGTTTTATGAACTTCCCACGGGCCTCGTCCTTTGGTTGAGAAAGATCGGTCAGCCTG
>JAERTG010000074.1 GCA_016845065.1 Fidelibacterota bacterium
ACGTTATCCACATTTCCACAAAAAGAAAGAAAAAAGAAGCAAAAAAGAAAGAAAAACTACTACGACAACTACACCTTATTTTTATCAAAAATTGGTCTTGACAAAGGGGTCCACTTTAACCTTTCACAATGAGGTGCAAAGGATTTACCATAATATGGGAATGGACTGCAGATGAATGCAGAAAACCATCACAAGAATCGCGAAGCAGAGTGTAAACTATTAAAATCTTTTTTTTAAGCAGCCTTGACAGTAAATTGAGTACTCGATTATGCCTGCGTCCCATCCAGGGTACTTAAAGCATTGGTATTACAACAATTAAGCGTCAAGAAGAAACCGGTTAAAAAAAATCGAACGGGAATGCTGTTTTCTCTTGACTTTGGACCTTTTCCTGTCCCATTTGTTATCCAAACAGGATTTTCAAGCTTAGCATTTAATTTTAAGATGTTCTGTTTTGTAATATCTAAGTATCCCTTCGGTAAAGTACATCTTGCAAATAGTTATGCTGCGTTGTTATCTTCCTGGATGCCAGGTAGAAGTTCTTCCAGCCTTTTCATCGGATAATCAGGTATTTTTTTCAACAGTTCTTTAAGATAGGCCTTTGGTTCCAGGCCTTTCAGCTCTGCCGCAGCCAGGAGCGTATATAGAATTGCCGCCCACTTTGCCCCGTTATGACTTCCTGCGAATAAATAATTTTTTCGGCCAAGCGCAATGGGACGGATTGAATTTTCCACTAAATTGTTGTCTATCTCAAAACGGCCGTCATCCACATATCGAGCCAAACGACTCCATAAATTTAAAGTATAGTCAACGGCCTTTCCAATTGAGCTTTTAGGCAGAACCTCAGCTTTGTTCTTTATAAGCCATTGGCGGATATTTTTTAGCTGACGCACAGAATGACGCTGCCGGAATTCGTAACGCTCTTCATAAGATAAGCTTCCATCCCGGGCGCGGCGTTCCACAAGATATAAATAGCGTATGTGTTTCAACATCCAGGAAGCGCGTTTTTTATCATTGCTTAAAGCATTTTCAAATTTTCTTCTGGCATGGGCGAAACAGGCTAACTGAATAACATTCTGACTGCGGCCAACTTCGTTGTAACCAGCGTAACCGTCCGTTTGAAGGTGCCCTTTGAAATTCTTTAATGTCTCTGCGGGAAATTCTGAATTACGTCCCCTTTGATATTCAAAAAAGACCTCTTCGCCCAACGGGTCATAATAGACCCAGTGATAACCGGTATGGCTTTTACCCTTTTTCATCTTATCTAATACGCGGATCGTCGTCTCGTCAACCATCAGGTAATCTTTGCCTAAGATACGCGCTCTTTGAATATTATAAAGCGGCTCTAAAAGTTCCACCACCGCTTTAATCCAGTCGTTAATGGTTGATTCGGCTAAATCGACGCCAGAACGTTTTAGCTGCCTGCGGATGCGGTAGATGGGCAGATGGTCTATAAATTTACTGACGATTATATGCGAGAGAAGGCCCGTGCCCGGAATTCCCTTCGGTATGATTCTGCCGGGAAGCTCGGCGATTATAACGCCTTCATCGGCAGCCAGAGCATATTTAGGCCGGATGAATTTATTTACATACAGTTTGGCTTCTTCGTATTCAAGCTCTTCGGTTATCTCCTCGCCGATGCGCTTTAAACTGCTTGTGTCAACGTCTTCCGGTTCTATAATGATTTCTTTGCGGGGGATATGCTCCGGAATGGGATTACGGAAATGAGGCGTTTGTTTTTTCACAGCAGCTTTATTTCTTGAATAGGCAATCTCTTCTTTTTCAACCGCTGAGCCTTTGCCTTCTTCGCTGTTACCGAAAAGAGCAAGCTGGCCGTTAGAAGCGGGAACAAAGCGCTCCCGTTTCTGTCCGAACAGCATACGCTGTAAGCTGTTTAACTGTTCTTTTAGATATTCAATTTGCTTTTTTTGAAACAGGTTTTCCTGCAGCAGTTTTTCGTATGAAGGCTTTCTTCCTGACGTGTTTTGCATAGCTGTAATATACGAAATAACAATGATTTATGAAAGTCGGAATGAACCATTTAGCGGTATCTTTTACGTCTTTTTACACTTGTTAAATCAACGCCTTCCAACAGCATTACCAGCATATCATAGGAAATAGTTAAACCCTCTTTATCTGCCGATAACAGCTTTTGAAAACGTCCTTGTTCTAAGCGTTTATAAAGAAGCCAAAAGCCGTTTCGGTCCCATACCAAAAACTTTATGCGGTCGCGCCGTTTATTGATAAAAATATAAACCCCGCCGGAACGGACGTCTTTGTTTAAACTGTTATTAACAATGCCCTGCAGGCCGTCGAAGCTCTTGCGCATATCCGTTGGAGCATCGTAAAGATAAAAACGTGATGAACTGCTAACCGGAAACATTTTTAGGCGCCTTCGGCATTGATCAGCTTTAGCAGAAGTTCCGCTTCCGGCTGCCTGTCAAAACGTATTGTGATATTATCGGGGAAAATGATGCTGCAGCCTGATGGACCCGATGGATGTTCCTTCAGGGGCAGGGGAATGAATGCGGGCTTTTTTGCCTTTTTATACTTTCGGTAATGATTGAGCCAGTATAGAAATGTGCTGCGCGGAAGTTCTTCCTGTTCGTAAAACCGCTTTTGGGTTAAGCCGGATGAAAGGTATTTGCTGATTAGAGCGTGCATTTGCTGCGCGCGTGCTGAAGATTTTGTCCGTGACATATTTCCTGCCTCCTTTAAAATTTTTATGAAAGACAAGATAGCAAGCGGAGGCTATTTAGGAAATACGTACTTCACCGAA
>JAERTG010000075.1 GCA_016845065.1 Fidelibacterota bacterium
TCGCAGTACAGAGTTATACAGACCCCTATTTATACAACAAAGAGGACTTGGAAATATTAGCATCTATCTCTGATCAAGTCGCCATTGCTATTGACCGAAAACGAACCGAAGATGAATTGCGTAAGAGTGAAAAAATTCACCGTTTTTTCATAGATAATGCTCCTATTGGGATGTATACAGTCAATCTTAATGGGGAATTTACTTATATTCAGGACTCTTGATCTATGGGAAACGCTTTTGATACCTTGACTCGAAAATTTTGCCTACCCTGATCCAGAGAGAGCGAGTACATATTTCATTTTCATATCGGTTCCGGGATAGCAAAGTTTAGCCGAATTCAGTTCATTAAAAAGTTGGTTGAGGGCTTTGTTCGCAGCAGGCCTTGATGCATTATGAACCCTAACTGTCAGCACTTTATCGTTCGGATTGGGCAGGATGTCTGCCTCAGTTAAATACAAATCCTGTAATAATCTTCGGGCTGCCGGCATATCTATGGTCTCACTTTTCAAAATACCGGCCATTGAAGTCTCAGCCCGATAAGCAATCATTTTAACAGTATCCATAAGTCGTTTCCTTTCCGGGAGCAGATGCAGAAATTTGTCTTGATCTTCCAAGTTATCCCAAGTGATATGCTTTGACGTCTCTTTTATTTTCACTTTTACCTTTGATAGCTCAGCTTCATATTGTTCAACTTCTTCGAACAGATTGGCTTTTTTATTTACCCACTTTGCGTATTTTTTGGAATTATCATTGATTTGAGGATGCATAGCCATTTCTCCAAAGCGGGCCTGGCGGTATCGAAGTTTATTTTGGATGGAATTTCGCTTTCTTTCCAAAATTCTCCAGGCTGGATTGACAACCTGTTCGGTATCGGGAAATTCTTCGGTGCCATATTCCTGAAGAAGGTCAATAGCAAAGTGTTCCATCATATATCGAAAAAAGTTTTCCTGACACCATCGGCTGAACATTCGGGCACTTACCTGGGTCCGTTTTAGTTCAAAAGCCGTGCTTATGAGGCTTGTCTGATGCCCTGATTGAGTAAGCTTACGGATTTCTCGCATCCACATAGCGTTTTTTCCGGTACCAACCTTGCTGCCCATTTCTGCCAGTTTCATGGTTACACATTCTCCATTGGGCATCATCACCTCATACTCATGAAACCACTCTTCAGGCCAGTCGCTGCCAGGATGTTTGTGATAGGTCATACAACTGATGCGATATTTTTCCCACATTTTTCGAAAAAAGGCGGGACTGTAACCTTCCCGGTCAAAAACCATAATAAACCGGCATTTTTCTGGCGCAGCAATCAACTCATCTTGGCTAGGCTGATTCGGAATGTCATTTAGTAATCTTGGGACAATGTCTTTATCAATGGTCTTCAGCATACCGGGATCTATGGCTTTTTCTATTACAAAAAATGGCTGGCCAATAGCATCATTCACCCAATAGTCCGTCGTTCCCCGTAAGCATAGGCGCTCACGAGATACATATCTTCTGGGAGGTTTTGTTAGTCCGCCATGGTATACCCGTACATGACCATCAATATATAATGTTCCCGCTGCTTGTGTATTAGCATCCATCCAATACCTGCTTAAATGGGACGCCCACCTTTTTGCTGTATTCTCAGTGCTCAAGGCTTTAATTTTTTGTCTTAAGCAGCGTACTTCAGGGATCCGATCGAGGCCCAGCAGTTTCCCAAACTCACCAGGAGCGTGCCCTCGTATTTGTTCCACTGTTTTGATTCGGCACAGCGCCATAAAAGCCAGAAGCAAAAGAATATGAAAAAGTTTATAATATCCTTTTAAGGTGCCTAAAAATTGTTCAGCCCCCTCCAGCAAACCATTGGTCAGCAGAGCAGGCAGGGCGCATAAGACGCCGCCCTTGGGCACGTCAAGGCAGGTTTCAAACGCTACCGGAGCACCGCTGCTATCACCGAATGCTGCAAATACACGTTCAACTACACGGGTACAGGCAGTGCCCATTCCCTCTGCTGCTTGTTCATCGATAACTGTACGTTCAGATTTGGTTTCGGTGCTTTTAGAATGAAATGCATCTTTTAATCGGCCATCACATATTGCTTTGCGGAGGGTGTCATACTTGACTTGAAGTTCTTCAGCAACTTCTTTTCTCGATAGTCCTGTATCAAGGAGGTTCTGGGCTCGCTCAAGAACTTCCGGTGTTAAAATCGTTCCACCGGTGCGACTCCCTCTCCGCTCAATAAAGAATTCTTCCGGGCCATACTTCCTTAGTTTTCTTTGTGCCCTGATGACACTGATTTTGGATATGCCAAATGCGGATATTATTTCTATTTGCCTGCATGCCCCGGACTCAATCAGGTTGGCTATGGTTAAACGGAACATTCGTTGGTCATCAGATTTATGTGTATAAATCGGATGGATTCCAAAAAAATATGTCCAGCGTCCTTCTGATTCCCAGACACTTACCAGGTGGTTTATATTCGTAACGCCAGGAGAAATAAACGGCAGCATTAACTGGGTCATAATTGCTCACCTCCGTATCAAAACTTACTCAATCTTCTTTCACAAAGGTGACACATTTTATTTCCAATCTCAATGACTAATAAAGTTTGAATCAGTAAAGTTCAACGCACTGATATGATATGTTATTTTTAGATGGTGAGGCAAATAACTTTGATTCCTAAATCAAGAGTCCTGAACTTGAAGACACCTTCATACATATTAAAAGTATAAAACTAAGCCTACCCTAAAAACCATATAAAAGCAAAAAATATCCCCAAATTTCAATTGCATTTTACCAAACAAACCCCTTCAACATAAAATAGACCAAATTCAAATATAGACACGATATAAACAATCACAAAATGAGTATTAGCAAAGCGACCATTAATAGAAGAGCGTTTAATCGATTGTCGCGCGTATACACCAGTAAATAAGGATGACTTTGATTCGCGACAAATCGATTAAATGGATGAACTGAATTTAGATAATTGCTGATGATGCTATGGGGATTGTATCGTTTTTCTTTTTAATGGATTGCTGGTATATAGGTTGAAACAGTAGAATGGTGCGATAGTTAATGACCAATTTTTGATTGATATCTGCCTAAATTTTATAATTTTTCATGAAAAATATCATGATTGACGTAACTGTCCGAAATCGCCGATACTGCGATTTAACAATAGGTACAAATTTTCAGCAGTGTCAGGAAGAATCGAGAAGCTGATTCGGCAGTTCCTTGATAATCGACATTCTTCCTTTTTTACAGCTGGGGCAGCATAACAGATCCTTACCTGTCAGTCTTTGCATCATTTCAAGATAAGTCTCTTCTATTTTTTTCGGTAATTCAGCATCAGGATCAATCAATTGCCGGATCAGCCTGACGGCCTGTTTTTTATTCCGATGTGATAAAAAACCAAAGTATCGTATCTTCATAAAATTTTCAGGAAGTACGTGGAGCAGGAACCTGCGGATAAACTCATGGACAGAGACAGTCATTGTTTTGACCGTGTTATTGTCAGCCCTGTCCCTGTATTTAAAACTGACCTGATCATTATCTATGGATTTTATCCGGTTGTTTGATATGGCAACACGATGAGTATAACGGCCAAGATACTCAAGAACCTGTTCAGGACCGGCAAAAGGACGTTTGGCATAGGTTAGCCATTTGACCTTATAAAGAGATTGAATAAAATTATTGAACTGTCTTTTATTGGTGAATTTCGTCAACCTGCCTGGTAATGACAGCTCTTTATCCAGATAGGATCTTTCAAGCAGTCCAAGATACTGTTTCTTAAACTCTTTGGACAAGGATTGAACCCTGAACAAATATGATTTGTTGGATGGTATCCAACGCTCTTTGTCAAATGAGAGAGCGCCACCGGCAATCAAACAGTGGATATGGAAATGATCTGTAAGTCTTTGTGACCAGGTATGAAGGACACAGATGAACCCAAGTTGACCCTGCACTTTCCATTGTGGATCACGGGCAAATGCTTGCAATGTCTGACTCACAGCAGTGAATAGATTGCTTAACATGATTTTGGGATTGGTCAATATAATGGGGTTCAGCTCATGCGGTATGGTGAAGACCATATGAAAATAGTTGCAGGGTAACAGATCGGCTTTCCTATCATTGAGCCATTTTTCTTTTACCATGGTCTGGCATTTAGGGCAGTGTCTGTCTCTGCAGGAGTTATAAGCTATTCGTTCATAACCGCATTCGTCGCATTGTTCAACATGACCACCCAATTGAGCCGTACGGCAGACCTCGATTTTATGCATCACTTTGAGCTTTTTATATGGCAGGAAATTTTGTTCCCGATATGTTTTGCCATAAAGACAAAAAATATCAGCCACTTCGTATTTGTTCTTCATGGTTGTCCCTCCTCGTCATACATGGCATCCAGAGGGCTTATAAACTCTGTAGGTTTTTGTTGAATCAGGTGAAGGTAAACGATGGTAGTTTTCAGGGATCTGTGGCCGAGAAGGTTTTTGATGGTGTAAAGATCGGTTCCCTGGGCAAGAAGATGGGTCGCAAAGCTGTGTCTTAGGCTGTGAAGCCCCCGGCCTCTTTTTATACCGGCTTTTTTTTTGCCTTGATAAAATAACTCCTGGCTTGTGTGTATCCTAAATGCTTTTCCTGATTTCCCCCGGGGAAAAGCCATTCCTCGGGCTTATATTCCTGCCAATATGTTCTGAGTTCATTAAGCAAATGTTTTGATAAAACTGCATATCGATCTTTTCCACCGTTTCGACCTTTTCCGTTTTCTATTCTGATCATCATCCTGGATGGATCGCTTTCAATATGTCTGGGTTTGAGTTTTACAACTTCTTTGAACCTGAGACCAGCACTATAAGCGGTTTTTAGCAATACCCGGTGCTTGAGATTAGCCGCTGCTTCAAACAGCCTTTTGACCTCTTCCACGCTCAGAATATTTGGCAGTTTTCGGGTCCTGGGCCGTGGTGGCAGTTTAAATTTTCGCTCCTCCCATTTCATAACGTTTTTATAAAAACAAGCCAATCCCGATAAATGTACATTACAGCTTCCCCATTTGATTTTTCGTTCCTGTAGAAGGTGAAGCAGGAACTCTTGGATATCCTCATTAGAGAGCAGATCCGGAGATTTGTTATGGTATTTTGCCAATTGTTTCATGGTGCTGATATAGTTTTTCATGGTGTACGGCGAATAACGATTTAATGTCATGTAATCGATAAACTGAGTTCTAAGACTTTTTTCCATTTTTTTTACCTCCTGAATTAGAATTAATAAAATCGGCGGGTTCGCCTCAGAAGGTATTGTAGACCTATTCCGGTAAAATGAAAAAGTGGATTTGAATTTTAGATAGTCCAATGCACCAGGAGATAAGGGGGGGGGCGGGCCCAATGCAAAATTCATGACAGGCGTTTTATTTGCGCTTTTTGCAAATGACATGACTGGCAGGAATATTGCCGGGTTCCCGCCCCCCGTTCTCCGGTAGTATCGCTGAAAACTTTTGTTGGCTTTTTTCCGCGTAGCGGTTCAGTTCATGGAGCTATGAAGGACAGAGCACTGGACTATTCAACCAACGTCCTCAAGCTAATCTTTCTGAGCGTTGGTAGATAGAAGAGCGTTTTATCGATTGTTGCCTTCATAAAACTAAATTTAGCCTGAGAAGTCACTGGCAACAAATCTATAAAATGTATGAACTGGATGGTAATATTTGCCGAATCGGCTATGGGGATCGTATAATTTTTCTTCGAAGGTTTTTTCTGGATAGAAATGTCAAAAACAAAAAATAAAGCGCACAAGTCATCATTATTTACATTTCAAAAGGTTCATTATCCTATTATTTTTTGCCAAAACTCTGATTTTAACGCAATGGTCCGATATCGCTTGAGCAGCGATCTGATTCAAACTTTAATTTTGATTTCAATCATGACGAATCTAAAAGCTGTTTTGGCAGTTCTTTAATAATTGTCATTTTCCCTTTTTCGCACTTGGGGCAACATAAAAGGTCATGGCCTGTCAATCTGTGCATCATCTCAAGATACGTCTCTTCAATTTTCTGAGGTGTTTTGGCATCTGGATCGATCAGTTTTCGGATAAGCCTGATCGCCTGTTTTTTATTCCTGTGTGATAAAAAGCCAAAGTAACGTATCTTCATAAATTTATGCGGGAGTACATGGAGCAGGAACCTGCGGATAAATTCATGAGCAGATACTGTCAGTGTTTTAGTTGTATTGTTGTCAGCCCGATCCCTGTATTCAAAACAAATCTGGCCATTATCAATAGATTTGATTCGGTTGTTTGATATGGCGATCCTATGGGTATACCGGCCAAGATACTCAAGGACCTGTTCAGGACCGGCAAAAGGTCGTTTGGCATAGGTGTTCCATTTTATCATAAAAAGCGATCGAACAAAGGTGTTGAACTCCTGTTTGGAACTGTATTTTGCATTTTTACCTGATAAAGACAGGTTATTATTCAAATATGCTGTTTCAAAAAGTCCAAGATACCTTTTCTTAAATTCTTTCGACAGGGATTGAACCCTGAACAAAAATGTTTTATTCGAAGCTGTCCAGCATTTCTTATCAAAGGACAGAGCTCCACCGGATACAAGACAGTGAATATGAAAATGATCGGTAAGTTTTTGCGACCAGGTGTGAAGGACACAGATAAATCCAAGCTGCCCCTGAACCTTCCATTGCGGATCACAGGCAAACGTCTGCAACGTCTGGCTTACCGCAGCAAAAAGGTTATTCAACATAACCTTTGGATTATTCAGTATAATGGGATTAAGCTCATGGGGGATGGTAAATACCATATGAAAATAATTACAGGGTAGCAGGTCTGCCTTTCGATCATTGAGCCATCTTTCCTTAACCATGGTCTGGCATTTGGGACAGTGCCTGTCCCTACAGGAGTTATAGGCAATTCGCTCAAAACTGCAATGATCACACTGTTCAACATGGCCGCCAAGTTGAGCTGTACGGCAAATTTTAATTTTGTGCATGACCTTAAGTTTTTTGTAGGGCAGATTTGTTTGTTCCTGATACTCCTTGCCATAAGAACGAAAAATATCTGCAACCTCATATTTGTTTTTCATTTTTGCCCCTCCCGTACTCCATACATGGCATCAAGAGGGCTTTTGAACTCTGTGGGCTTTTGTTGAACTAAATGAAGGTAAATAATTGTCGATTTCAAAGAAGAATGACCAAGGAGTTGTTTAATGGCGTAAAGATCTGTCCCCTGGGCAAGAAGATGGGTAGCAAAGCTGTGCCTGAGGCAATGAAGGCTTTTACCTCTTTTTATACCGGCTTTTTTTTTGCTTTTTTGAAAGTATCCCTGGCAGCAGTATAGCCAAGGTGATTTTCTTTATTGTAACCGGGAAAGATCCACTTACCGGGTTTATATTTTTGCCAGTAGATTCTGAGTTCATCAAGCAGATGTTTAGATAAGACAGTGTAACGATCCTTGCTGCCTTTGCCTTGTTCTACTCTGATCATCATTCTGGATGGATCGCTTTCTATATGCCTGGGTTTGAGTCTTACAACTTCTCCGGTCCTGAGACCGGCACTGTAAACAGTCTTAAGGAAAACACGGTGTTTAATATTAGCAGCTGATTCGAAAAGCTTTTTGACCTCTTCTACGCTTAAAACATTTGGAAGTTTTTTAACTCGTGGTCGTGGCGGTAATTTAAATTTTCTCTCATCCCATTTAAGGATATTTCTATAAAAACATGCCAAACCGGATAAATGCGTATTGCAGGTACCCCAGGAAAGTTTGCGCTCGTTAAGGAGATAGAGCAGATACTCTTGAATATCTTTTTGGGTGAGCAGATTCGGGGATTTGTTATAATATTTTGCAAGCCTTGTCATTGTATCCATGTAATTTTTAATGGTCCATGGGGAAAACCGATTTAGAACCATGTAGTCCATAAATTGAGTTCTAAGACTTTTAGCCATTTTGATACCTCCTTGATTTAAATTAATAAAATCGGCAGAACGCCGCAGGAGGTATTGTAAATCTATTTGGATAAAATGGAAAATATTGATTGGATTTTAGCTGCTGGGGTGTGCAACTTCCGCGAAGCGGTTCAGTTCATACCATCATGGCTCACCCTATCCATTGACAGGTGACAAACAATTAATTACAAAGCCACTATAGTTTCAAATGGCAATCAAAAGATAGGGAGAACAAGGATGCCAGATATAGATGCAAAAGGAATAAAGATTGAATATGAGCTGTTTGGTGGATCATCTAACCCAGCATTGTTGCTGATTTCCGGGTTAGCTGGTCAGATGCATTACTGG
>JAERTG010000076.1 GCA_016845065.1 Fidelibacterota bacterium
TGGGTCAAGAATGGGCTCTTTCGCACCTGCGAGGCTGAGGTGGTGCTCGATGTAGTTAAAAGTCTCCTCACAGGAGAGTGGGGGCATGTGGTATCGCATGGCGATACGCTGGTTGAAAGGTTCCATAACGGCAAAGTCCATAATGCGATTGAGGTCGGTTTGTCCGGAGAGGATGAGAATGAAGGGGTCATAAGAGTCCATTTTGAAGTTGGTCAAAAGCCTCAGTTCCTCCAGGGGGCCGGTCTGAAGCATGTGGGCTTCATCGATGATGAGCACGATGCTCTTTCCCTGTTGCTCTTTGGACTCAATGATGGCCTGCTGGATCTGGCCGTAGACCGCGCTTTTGGACAGGCGTGAGGGCAAACCCAGGAGTCGGTTGATGTGAGAGAGGAGATCGGTTCGACTGAGCGTGGAAAGCGGGGTGTAGCAGGTTTTAAAAAGGTTCTCGTTCAGGCTATCCACATAGCGTCTCAAAGTCAGGGTTTTTCCGACGCCGGGGTCTCCCGTGAGCAGTAGGATGCCCCCGCGGCGCTTGATATAATCCAATCGGGCTTTGGACTCCTTGAATGAGTCGGTATCAAGAACGTCTTTGGGTTTGATGTTTTTGTCGAAAGGCATACGCTTGAAGCCGAACCACGCGATGATATCTTTCATGATGAAACCCTCCCTTTGTGAAAGGAGAGGCTGGTGGGGATGTTCTGAGGTCGGAATGACCGCGCATTTTCCCTTTTGTTTACCAACTTGATGCTGCCGACCCGGATATTGTTGTCATACAGATAGAGGTCTTCCGGGTCATCGACGGGATGCCGTATCTCGATTCTCTGACGGATATATGCGCTTGGCACCTCATAGATGGCGCCCTTAAAGCTGATGGTGGAATCGTTGTTGACGACGCGTTCGTGACGTACGAGAAAGACCTCGTCTAATTCTGCCTTGGAAAGTCTTCGGATGGATGCTTTTTCAAGGGAGACATGGTATCGATCGATGGGTCGCTCCTTGATGCCCGAATGGAGCTTATGGTGGTAGTCCTCCTTGAGCCATAAATGGAAGCCCTCATTGATCTCATCGAGAGAAATTCGGTTCTGGATTCCGGAGAGAAACCGATCCCTGACCGTCCTGAAGAATCTTTCGATTTTTCCACGAGAAGGACTGTCGTAGGGTTTGGAATGGGTGAGTGAGATGCCTGCCATGGCACAGGCCCGAACCAGGAGATCGGAAGAGAAGCTGGGACCGTTATCCACATAGAGTCTCTTGGGAATGCCATAACTCATGAAAGCCTCTTTAAGGACGATGGTCAGGGAACTGATGGTTTCAGAGGAATTGAAGGCGTGGCCTACGATCATTCTGGAATGATCATCAATGATGGCGCACAGGATCGCCTTAACGGACTTTTTTCCGTCCTGAACCCGGGGGCCATGCATAAAATCACACACCCAGAGGTCATTGAGGACGTCCATTTCATAGGCTTTTCGGGCATCGGCGCGGGCTTTGCTTGGAAGGAGTCCATGATCTTTAACCACCCTCCGAAGGGTGTTGTAGTGGACAGGCGGATCCCCTAACAGATCCTGGGCCAGAAGGTGTTCATAGAGGTTTTGGATCGTCCAGGCGGGATATGCTTTGCAAATGACCGAGACGGCATCCATCATATGTTCATTGAATCGTCTGGGTCTTCCCTTATCGGCCCGGGGGTTGGGCTTAAGACCCGCAAACCCTTCCCCCCGATAGGTTCGCAACCATGATTTCATGGTGGAGACGGCCACCTTCTTCACCCCGTAATGGGGAAAATCATGTTTGACAGCTGCCTGCTTTCGAAAGTAGTCGTTTTGAGCTCTCCTGGGTTCAGCCAATACAGGACTGATGATCTGGTAACGTTTCAGGGCGATTTTTTCTCGAATTTCTTTATCCATGGTGTGTATCCTCCTCATTTTGGGTATTGCGGCAAAAAACCGCTGTCGGAGGCCCATGGATAACCTCTTGAAAACGTGATACAAAGCAACGCTCTGTAAAAAATCACACAAAAATGACCCGGATGGAGGTATGATCGAATCGGTCAGCACAAAAAAGGCAGAAAAAGCGGAGGCTGCCGGCAGGATTTAAAAAAGAGGAGAGGATGTTGTCTTCAGGAACCCTGAGGAGGGCGAGGCTATGCCCTGCCCGATCGGTTTTGAGATGGGGTGCCAAAAAGGAATCGCTGGGTTCTCTGACTGTATCGGTACAGCAGGATATAAAGTCCGGGTCTCCATGTCGCGTCAGAAGCTATACCGAACACCTCCACATAGTCCCAAAATTCCTGCCACGGCACTATTGTTTCCGAGGTTCTGATACGACTCAAGTCGTACAAGAGCATCAGTTCTGGATGGCCGCGCCGAAACCCCCTTACCATTACTACCAGCCAACAATAAACGAGCCATGCCGAGACCTTGCTATCCGGATCCACGGAACCTTCCGCGCCATAAAAGCCCACTTGGCCCATCTGCCGGCAAGCAAGACCACAAAAAAGGGTCCCAATCACTGCACTGGCCGTGTACTGAAAATAGGGGATCAACTGAATGGGCAACAAAGAAAAAGTGCTTTTATTCTTTCGACACAGAAACCGGGCGATGGGGACTTCTTCTTTCCTGAATTCCGGAAATAGCTCAATGACGTATCGCCAGTAAGGGTCAATTTCCTGATAGCAATCACAATCGCCACAGATGGGACATTCGGGACCAATGTAGCCCACAAAAGCGATCAGATGTGAAAAGAAGCCTTCTTTGTATTCCCAAATTGTCTCGAATTTGTTAATATAGGGGAGCTGAATTTTTTGGCCGCCTTGCCCACAAGGAGGCAGATTCTATGGCTTCCGCAAACCGTTTCTTCTGTCTCCTTGCAGGGCTTGGTTGATTTATCGAGGTCAATTCCTTTCCTCTGTATTTCACCCATTCCT
>JAERTG010000077.1 GCA_016845065.1 Fidelibacterota bacterium
GTATCCATTCACGGGGTAACTGCGTTGTTGTAACCAATTGAAATCACATAATAATTTTAATTGGTGCAACTCATTAAAATAATTGAAAAAAACCTAGAATTTTGTTTTTTAATATGTTAAGCTCTTTTCATGGAGCTTAAAAGACCATTTTCAGAGGAAGATTGGCAGGCAACACCGGAGCCGGTTCGCCAGTATATTATCCAGCTTGAGGATATTGTCATCAAGCTTTTCAATGAGACTCAAGATTTAAAAAAGCGGGTGTCCGATCTTGAAAATCGACTCAATCAAAATTCACAAAACTCAAGTAGGCCGCCATCCTCTGATCCTCCGTTTAATAAACCGTCAAAAAAACAAGCAAAAGGCAAACGCAAACGAGGTGGTCAAAAAGGCCACAAAGGTCATCAACAAAAAATGATGGAACCTTCATCTGAAATAAACTTGCTCCCCAATACCTGTGGTTGTGGTGCCGATATCGATCCAAAAACCATCAGGCCGTTTTATGTTCACCAGGTGATTGAATTGCCTGAGATTGAAATGGATGTCAGTCATTTTATACTCAATCAAGGCATCTGTTCCCGGTGCGGATGTGCTGTAAAGGCTACGCTCCCCACAGAACATCGAACCGGATATGGCCCAAGGTTAAGCGCCCTGATTGCTGAAATCAGCGGCATACAGGGGAACAGCCGGGAGACGGTGCGCACATTCTGCCAATCTGTTTTTGGTTTTTCCATATCTTCAGGTGCCATTCAAAAGGTCATTGATCGGGCATCGCAAGCGCTGAAACCTGTGCATGAAAAGATAGGAAATGAAGCCCGTAACAGCGCCGCAAATTATATCGATGAAACATCATGGTTTCAGAATGGTATGCTCAACTGGTTGTGGGTAATGGCCAGCGACAGACTAGCATATTTTATGATTCATAAAAACAGGTCAAAGCAGGCTTTCTTGGAATTAGTCCAGGATTGGGAAGGTATTCTGATCAGCGACAATTATGGTACATATACAAAATGGGCGAACCTCCGGCAAACATGCCTGGCACATCTGATCAGGAAAGCCAGAGGCCTGGCCGAAAGAAAAGATCCGGTTGTCAGCCGATTCGGCAAACAAATAGCCAGGGATCTCCAATTGCTTTGCCATTGGGCCAAAGAGTTTCCGGACGATCAGGAATGGCGTGATTTTTATCACCGCTTCACGAATTTGATTTTTAATCATCAAACTTCAAAAGGGGAAGTTGGCACATTAGCTCGATCATTGATCCGGCAGATTGAATCGCTATGGTTATTCCTTGATATTGAAGAAATCGAACCGACCAACAATATAGCCGAACGTGCTTTGCGTTATGGCGTTTTGTGGCGAAAAAGAAGCAAGGGCACGCAAAGTCTAAAAGGTAATCGCTGGGTTGAACGCATATTATCTTTCAAACAAACATGTTCAATCCGGGCAATAGATTCTTACCCATTATTGGTCAGCCTCATGGAATCATATTTTAAAGGCAAAGAGCCTAATCTGTCGTGGATCTGATCGGGCTTTTCTACTTCACCCCGTGAATGAATACAAATTTTTTATGGTTTTGTTCTCAAGAATAGTTCTTTGATTCCCTTTTACACCAGAAATAAACATTGCATTTGCAAGCTCTGCAGATGTAATGACCCCATTGGGGTATATCCATTTGTAAACCGGGTATAGAAATCGCATGATTTTATATGAAATATTTGGTTCTCTCCTGGGAACTACCGGATAAATATAGCCAGGCCGAAAAATGTTCAGTTGTTTGAAATTCATTGAAAGCAGATAATTTTCCGCAATGCCTTTGTCTTTTGCAAACATCATCCGGCTTTTTTCAGTCTGATCGGCTCCCATGCCGCTTAAAAAGCAAAAAGCTGCATCTGGACTTTGTTTTATTAGTGTGTCGGCAAACGACTTTGTGTAATCAACAGTAATTGTTCTGAAAGTCTCTCTATCCACAGCACCAGTATAAACACCCAAACAAAAATATGCGATATCCTGGTTTTTGAAATGAGAATCAATGGCAGAGAAATCGGTAAAATCAGAGTGTATCACCTCTGTGAGTTTATCGTGTTTGGCTCCGGACGATCTACGGTTTATCACAATGACGTTTTCGATATCGTCAGAATTGAGACAATAATCGAGAACTAATCCGCCGATCATTCCGGTCGAACCTGTTATTATCGCATTTTTCATTTTAATCATCCTTAATGAATCATTTGGGAACGCATTTTTTCAGGGGTCGTCCCGGTCCAGGTGCGAAATGCTCGCACAAAAGAATTAGGGTCGTCAAACCCAAGCAAAAAGGATATCTGCGAGCCGGGCAGGGCTGAATTAGAAAGATAATGCCTGGCCAGTTTTTCCCTGGTTTTATTCAACTCTTTCTGAAACGTTGTACCTTCATTTTTCAGGTGTCGCTGTAAAGATCTTTTACTGACGGCAAGATTCTGGGCAACAGTTTCTGAGCTTCCCCTGCCGCTGGGAAGGAGTTCATATAGAGAACTGCGGACACGACTGGCAAACGTATCTTCTTTTTGCAGTTGTGATAGTCGTTTCCTCAATTCCGGCTCAAAAAAATTCCACATTCCCGGATTCTCCGTAATAAAGGGCCTGGCAGCATCTTCTGCTGAAAATATAATTTGATAGGAATCCCCCTGAACCGGCACCCGGCCAAAGTATTCTGCATATTTTTGAGTTTCCGACAGTGCTGTTTTTGAGGAGACATAAAGGGGGACAATAAATTCCCTTGTTCCAAGTCGTACAAGGTTTGTCAAAAAAACAAGTTCCATCACTGCAAGAGACTCGGGCAGAGGTAAATCCGTATACAAACAGTCCATGATTAAGGATGTTTCCTGTTTTCCGATATCAACCCTCAAACTCATGGGACCGATTAATTGTTTAAATCGGCTTAACCGTTTCATGGCAGTATTCAGGTCCGGGCTGCACAAAGATGCGAAAATTGGAGGACTGAATGCTTCGGCAGAAATTCCTTTGACGATCTCAAGCGGAAAACAAGGGGTCTTTAAAGAGGCTTCAAGGCCTTCCCACAGCCTGAAATATTCCTGGGCAGTCATTTCTGCTTTCGGCTGGGAAAAAAGATCGAGCTGCAATTGTGCTCTTTTAAGCACTTCATCTTCTGTCAGGCCCAGATCTTTAATAATTATTCGCCAGACCGGGTCTACGGTGAATTTAGAAGCATGCATCATTTTGTCTTCCTTAGCTTTACTCTTTTTCCATGAATTTTTGGGACATTTTCAGTACGGATTTTCTCGGCATGAATGGTATCACCCAGTTCAGCATGAAATCCAGACCTTTTTCATTGATTTTAACAAGATCCCCTTTGACCATGGCATCATACCCGCACTTGGCAACGGATTGAGGTGTGGCAGCATTATCCCATGCTTTTACACCGTCCAGATCGCCTGCGGTCACAAAGCCTGTGGCCACGGTACCCGGACAAAGAACCGTTGAAGTGATACCAGTGCCCTCAAGCTCCTGGGCAATGGCCTGGGAAAATGAAATCACAAAAGACTTGGTGGCATAATAGACAGCCTGGAGCGGTCCGGGCATGAACCCAGCAGTAGACGCGACATTAAGGATTTTCCCCTGGTTTCTTTCCACCATTCCCTGCAGGTAAAGATGGGTTAAATTAACAAGCGTGACCATGTTAACCTGCATCATGGCCTTATCCTTTGCAAGATCCCGTTCATGAAATTTACCGTGCCCGCCGAATCCAGCATTATTGATCAGAACATCAATCTGGAGTCCCTTTTTTTCAGTTTCGGAAAATATACTATCGGCGGCATCCGGCTGGGCCAGATCAGCGGTAATCACCGCTGCTTTAATGCCATGGGCAAGTTCCAGTTCTGATTTCAGTGCGTGGAGCTTTTCAAAACTCCTTGCCACCAGGACCACATCCCCACCTTTTTCTGCGTGGTATCTTGCCATTTCTGCCCCGATGCCGCTTGATGCTCCGGTTATCAATGCTGTATTTCCCATCGTTGTTCTCCTAATATTAAATTTTAAATGTCAGTGCCACTTTTCAAGGTGACTGCGAAGATAATAAACAGGCTCGTAAAGTTTTTCCATAGCTGAGAGCGCCAGGTTTTATTCAATTTGCGCCAATTCTTTTTTAGCTGATTTTTCAACAATAATATTTTCTTCTGTCCTGCTACAGTTGAGCAGACGGTCATAAACCAGTATTGATACAATATGCTCCCCTTCATCTGGTTGATTATCCAGGCTGCATTCTAAATGGGTGAAGGATTCGGTAAACGTTCCGACCTTGATATCATCCAGGAAC
>JAERTG010000078.1 GCA_016845065.1 Fidelibacterota bacterium
ATGATGATCCTTACAATGAGGGATGGCTCTGTATCCTTGAACCCAGAATGCCCAAACTGAACCTCAGAGGGCTTTTTTACGGAAAAGACAGCCTTGAATGGACGGATCGGGAGAGCCAGAAACTCCTGCGCCTGATCGGACCTGAATACCAGAACCTGGCTGCCGCTGGAGCAGAGCCAGTGGATGATATATATACAAGCTTTCCCGAGATTGGATGGGACCGCCTTGCTGAAACATTTTTAGGAAGTAAAAAGAAATAAGGGTATCTTACCACGGAAGCCGCCCACAATGGCTATATTAAAGGAAAATCTCTCATTCACACCGTCCTTTGGCATTTCGTTATTAGTTCTTCATCAAACGCTCCTTCCGACGTGCCTTGAGGGTTACACAGCACCCGCAAGATAATACGGTAAAATTTAGTCGATAGATTGGTGACCATAAGGATGTGGCGATAGAGCAGTGGTAACGTCATTAGGGCAGGTTGCCTAGCAAAGGGTAAGGGGAAAGCGAATGATAATTTGGTGAATCAAATGACTACTGGTTTTAACCTTTTATTAACCTAAGTTATCGCTTTAAATAACTTATCACTAAAGAGAAACTTAGTAAAAGTCTTCTTCCGACTGTATCTGAAGTAGGATGAGTGGCAGAGCATGGGGCCGAACTGGCGGCCCCTGTTCACCCACATTTTTGCGGAGGTCGGAGTCTTTCCAACACTCAACAAACCATTGATATCTTATTGTTTTTATTGATTCTGTATAATGCTCTCCGACACTACACTTTGTAGAAACAGTTTGTATAATTTGTACCAAATGATCTAGTTATCACTATACCAAAGTATACCATAGATCAATTTATCAAGCCACCCACCCTTCCAGTTCGTCTCCCAAACTGGGAATCGAACCAGAATTAAGTTGCAGACTATGGACCAACATAGAATTTTCCCGTTAGGGTCTGGTATCGACCTACCTCTTCAATAGGCTGCACCATTTCCCCACACTTCTCCCAATCTTCAATCACCATTTGCATATGTTGATCCCAAACTATCAACCCTTCATCCAGCCATTCGTTAACCAAACCAAGAGGAGAAACATTTGAAACATCAAACTGTCCTTGATGGCCACTTGAAAATCCCCCACTTGTGGCCACCTCAAAATCCCCCACCTGACCGATGGACGTGGTCAATATTTCAGCGATAGAACTATTTTGATTTGATTATTCTTTTTTCTTCCCTCTAGCAAGTCTTTTTGCGGCCTCTTTTAGCCTATAGCTTTTTCCTTCAAATTTTAGCATGTGGCCTCGATGCAGCAGTCTATCAAGGATAGCAGATGATGCGGCATTATCCTTTAGCAGTTTCCCCCAATCTTCAATTGGTCGATTTGATGTTATCAACGTACTTTTTCTTTTGGAATATCGATTCAAGATGATATCGAGAAGATCATCCGCGGCATTATCTGGTATCTTCTTCCTCAGGAAAAGATCATCGATTATCAACAAATCCGCTTCTGAGAACAGTTTGTTGACTTTTTTCCTTTTACCGGTTTGGGCCGCTTCGAAAATATCCTCAAAAAAGGTATGAGCTTCCCTGTATACTACTTGATGGCAAGCCTGAGTCGCAGCATGAGCAACTGCTTTTGCAATATGGCTTTTTCCATTATGGAAAGCTTTCCATAAGGGGAATTATGTAAAGCTATTGCTTATGTAAAGAATCAAGCGTAATTCCTTACTGTTTCTCACATTTAAATGTTGTTACTTTCCATAATATTTCTCACCAAAACCACTATCGAGGGAGGAGATTATGGAAAATGTTACTATTCAAGAACTTTGCACAGCTGTACTCGCAGAATTACAACGGCTCGGATATGCTCCCGGAACTATTGCTTTCTATCGCAAGGCCTACCAAAAGCTTATTCGTTATGCAGAGGATAATGGGATTCAACAGTATTCCATAGGGGTAGGAGAGAGGTGGCTAAAGGAATCGTTTGGAATTGATCCCGGTCTCGTAGTCAATAATAGAGGAGCTTACAATTCAAAATGGTACTACCTGATTCGTCCCTGCCAATGCCTAACAGAATGGCAGCTCCATGAGTGCATCCCGCTGAAGAAGCAAGGGAAGCTTGCTTCTCGTGCTACTCCTCATCAATTCAAAGACGGATATGAATCGTACGCCAGTTTTTGTCGAGATGCAGATTATTCCGAACGAGGTACCTATACAAGATTGAATAGAATAAAACGTATGTTGCTCTTTTTTGATCAAAAAGGGGTGTCTAGTTTTAACTGTATCACTGGTAGAACGATATCCGCGTTTTTTGCGACCCAAATAGAATTAGACAGTCGAACCGTAGCAACAATGCTCTCGTCATGTCGTGTTTTTTTCCGTCATCTTTATCGTATGGAGTTTACTCAAAACGATCTCACTGAAAAGCTACCAGTGGTGAAAGCAAACCGGCAGTTCAAACTTCCGAAGGTGTGGCGACAAGAAGATATACTAACCGTCCTAAATTCAATAGATCGTGGTAACCCTGTCGGCAAGCGCGATTACGCAATTTTAATGCTAATTACCCGATATGGGTTGCGTTCTGCCGATGTCAAAACAATGAAGCTATCCAACTTGCACTGGAACGACAATATTCTTGAAATCATACAGAACAAGACACGGAATCCGTTGCGGTTGCCCCTATTACGTGATGTCGGGTGGTCAATCATTGACTATTTACAATATGGTAGGCCACCTTCTGAACATTCCGAGGTTTTTCTAACTTGTACGATTCCAATACGACCGTTTGGCGTTCATTCCAATGCTCTGAACTCTATCCTTGCAAAGCGCGTTCGGCATGCAGGGGTACGAATCCCACGCGATGTACCAAAAGGGATGCATTCCCTTCGTCACACCTTGGCATCTGTTATGCTCGCGAATGACGTTGAGCTACCGATCATATCTTCTACCCTTGGCCACGTTACATCCGAAGCCACAGGTATATACCTGCATACCGATATTTCGAGATTGAGACAGTGTGTTCTCGATCCGGAGGAGGTTCTGTCTCATGAAGAAAAATAAACAAACGTTCACACACATTGTGAATGACTATATCAAGGAGAAACGGGCAATCGGATGCAAATTTGAGAAAGGGGCCCAGATCCTTCGACGTATCATTTATCTTCAAAATAATATTGACCATGACTTTCCCATTCTTTCAGAAGAATTTGTAGATCAATGGATCGAAAAGACAGCATGGGAAAACGAGACGAATCGAAGTGGCCGAATCTCTGTACTCAGAGGGCTTGGGGCTTACATGATACGAATGGGCTATAACGCAAAAGTTATTCCGCGTCGATTAACACCGTACCGAGACTATCCATATACCCCATATATCTTTTCCGAACAGGAGCTTGGCTTAATCCTTAAAACAATAGATCGCTTGTGTGAAAATGGTATATCAAACCATTCCGATCTGATCTTCCCGATCGTGTTCCGCATCCTTATTGGTTGTGGAACACGAATCACTGAGACATTGCACATCGAAAAGAACGACATTGATTTGGAAAATGGAACTCTGATTCTACGCCATACAACAGGTGCAAAGGAACGGATCATTCCAATGGCAGCATCTCTTGTAAAGAGATGCTGTTTATATAAAACCAAATGCCAAGTTTTTAAAAAATTCGATTCTACAACCTGGTTTTTCCCCAACAGGAATGGATTGCCGTACAGCTCTGGGACAGCATATGAGCTATTCAGAAAAGCTTTAATTGTTGCCGGAATCTCTCATGGTGGCAGGGGAAAAGGCCCTCGTTTGCAGGACATTCGCCACACTTATGCGGTTCGCGTTCTAAATAAATGGGTGCAGGAGGGCAATAATCTCACGACAGCGCTCCCATATCTTGCCATCTATATGGGCCATGAGGGGCTGAAGGCTTCCCAGCACTATCTTCGCCTTACCGCGAATATGTTTCCCGAGTTACTCCAGACCGTGGAAAAAGAATACGGATGGATCATACAGGAGGTGTACCATGAGTGAAACCGATTTCGCACAATATATAACTGGCTTTCTGGCACGGTATTTACCTGGCCAACGAAACCTGAGTAAGAATACGATTTCTTCATATCGGGATGCTTTCAAATTGTTCCTCGTCTACTGTGAATCTGAGGAAAATTTGAAGATCAAAAAAATCACTATTGCTGATATTACTCCCGAGTTAATAGTCAGGTACCTTGCATGGATCGAACGTGTTCGCAAATGTGGTATTGCAACTCGCAACCAGCGATTAGCCGCATTCAAATCGTTTTTCCATTATGTAGTGGGGATGGATCCCAAACATCTGTTGCTTTGCCAGAAAATTTTCGGTCTTCCTATGAAAAAATCCCCTCGCCCAACAATGAGTTTTTTCTCTCCAGAGGGACTCCACCATTTTTTAAGGCAACCCAATACTGCCACTAAAAATGGACGTCGTGATCATGCTATGCTCGTGCTTCTCTACGACACTGCGGCCAGAGTTCAGGAGTAAGGTACTAAGGTCAAAATGAGACTTGACCCTTAGGGATTAAGGCTTGTTTCAGCAGTCGCAATGGAGATATCAGAAGAATGGCAAACGGGGAGGAGGTACTTATCGTTGGATTGAGCAATTTAGCCGATGTCTTCTAATGCCTCTTTGTTGGCGCCCCGTCGGAGACGCCTCTCCGCCATTACCACCTCCAGGTCCAGCGCAGCCTTTCATGGTTGTCAAGACTGCGAGGCACGAGCACCGGAGGCTTGGTCTTTACAGCTATGGGAGGCTGTGCTACCACGAAGACAAAATGTGTCAAAAAATTGAAAGTAAAAGAGTAATTTACAGAAAAGATGTTGCTTTATCCGGCAGAATACCGAACAGTGTTTTCATTATAGCAATATTTCATAGGAGTTGTATTTTTCAAATTTTCCTGATATATAAAAAACCTTGCTCAGCTTTCGATGGTAGAACGCCAGGATATTGGTTTAAATAGCTGGCAGGAATATTTTTGCCACTTTAGCTCAGATGGTAGAGCGGCGCTCTCGTAAAGCGTAGGTCAACGGTTCGATTCCGTTAAGTGGCTCCAGGCATATCAAGAGGTTACCGCTTTTGCTGTAGCCTCTTTTTTTTGAATATATGCCTGGTATGTGAGATTCAACAATTAAAAAGGAAAACACATGGTATGGCAGGAATTGTTGAATTAGATGAGTTGCTGCAATACATTTCACCTGAAATTAAAAGTGGTGAGTATGTGTTCTGTACAGTTGGTGGTAATTGTTCCGATTATGTGCATTTGAATCCAATCGCTTTCTTTGTGGAATCAGAAGGTTTAACCCTGATAGTTTCGGTTGAAGCAGCAGACAAAGCCCAATTAGCGTACGAAGGCAAATTTAAGCACATTACGTTAACTGTTCATTCAAGTTTGGAGGCAGTGGGGTTAACGGCAGCAGTTTCGACAAAATTGGCATCTCGTGGTATAAGCGCAAATGTAGTAGCGGCGTATTATCACGATCATATATTTGTGCAAACAGAAAATGCGGATGAAGCTCTACTGGCGTTACAAGAATTCGGTGCAGCATAGAGCTGTCATGGATTACAGAATCCTCATCAACTGCCGCCTTTAGCCGAAGGCAATTCTAATCACTTCTAACTACCTGACACAAGGGTTGATGATGACTTCACCCTGTGCTAATTTCTTTGATTTTTCCTTTCTTGGGCTGCAGCCAGTTATTGCAGGCATGAAAAGCTTGGCAATAATACAACTCACTTTGGTCTGAGAAGTTTTTCAGTTCGGCAAGAGTTGGGGTGGACATTTTTCACAATCGATCAGTGATGTGATTAGGGTGTTTCGACCCCATTGGAT
>JAERTG010000079.1 GCA_016845065.1 Fidelibacterota bacterium
GGGTAAAATTATTTTTCATCAGGCCATCTCAGGAACTGCTAAAGAACCAGAGCTAAGCGATATAGGACCCTTGCGGGCACTACTTAAACCAGTGGGGAACCTCTTTGAAGACCTGTTGGTAACCGATGAGGATATATTCTACTCAGGAAAAATTGTTCACCCCAAGGCAAAAAAATGATCATGAATCTCTGGGTATATTTATAATCTGGCATGCATAGCATGCTCTAATATAACATATTCCTATGCTTAAAAAAATCCTAATCCTTATGTTTGGTTTGTGCTTGTGGTTCATCCCTGCACCTGAAGGCATTGACCCACAAGCCTGGCATTTGTTTGCCATATTCATCACCACTATTTTCAGTGTTGTGTTCAATGCTTTCAACATATTGGTAGCTTCCATCTTCGGGCTGGTGGTCAGCATACTTACCGGCACTCTTGAACCCATAGAGGCATATTCGGGTTTTTCAGATGGTATTATCTTATTAATAGTCATGGCTTTTCTGATTGCCAAAGCCGTGGTTAAATCGGGTTTAGGGAACAGGATAGCTCTAATGATGATCAGTCGTTTTGGTCATACAACCCTGGGGTTGGGCTATAGCTTAATGGCCACAGATCTGCTTATTGCCCCGGCCTTTCCCAGCAATACCGCAAGATCAGGATTGTTATTCCCCATTGTATTTTCGGTATCAGAATCCAATGATTCCCATCCCAACCATCCTAGCAGTAAGGACATGGGTAGTTTTCTCATGTTTGTGAGCATGTTTGGCATTGGCCTATCCTCAGCATTATGGCTTACTGCTATGGCTGTTAATCCGGCAGGTGCCGCCATTGCCAATGAATTTGGATTGAACATTCATTTCGGTAACTGGATACTGGCAGCATTTGTCCCAACCATGGTAACTGCCATTGTGGTACCCTATGTGGTTTACAAAATCTATCCGCCCAACATTAAAAACACACCCGAAGCTCCCCACAAAGCCAAAGAACATTTGAGAGAGATGGGTAAATTAAGCCGTGACGAGTGGATAACAGCCGTAGTTTTTACCTTTCTGGTCCTGGCCTGGGCTCTTTCTGATATTTTTAGTATTGATAAAACCGTGGTGGCATTTTTGGGATTGGGTTTGCTGGTAGCTACCCAGGTATTTACCATGGATGATATTCGTAAAGAAGGGGAAGCCTTGAGCACCATGATCTGGTTTGCCATTTTATATACCCTGAGTACCTATTTAAGTAAACTAGGTTTTATGACCTATGTGGGTGATATGCTGGCACTACAGCTGCTTGGACTTTCATGGCCTCTGGCATTTGTTATTTTGGTGGCTGTATATGTGTTGTTTCACTATCTATTTGTGAGTCAGACTGCACATTTACTGGCCTTATTTGGGGTATTCCTGGGTGCAGGCATCAGTGCTGGTGTCCCCCCATATCTGTTGGCCTTTATGCTATTGTTTGCTACCAATTTCTTCTCAGTAATCACTCCCCAGGGATCAAGTTGTAATATTTTATACATCAGTAGTGGATATATCAAACCTCAGGAGGTGTATAAATATGGAGGGTTGGTTACCTTTATGAGTTTTTTAATCTATATGAGTATTGGATCCGCATGGCTGATGCTGCTTTTCCAATAAAGTGCCATTTTTATAACAATTGTGAGTATGAATGCTGATGCTTACTATTTTTAGATTAAAGGAAAGAAATGTGTAAGCCATGCTTTAATCATCAGAATAAATGAAGAAATATATAATCGTTCTGCTTATTTGCCTTGTGACTGGAAGCAGCCAGGCACAAACTGCTAATCTTACCGTTAAGGTTATCAACATTAAAGAAATCAAAGGCTCCATGTCCGTGGCTCTTTTCAATTCACCCGAAGGCTACCCTTGTGGTGACAGTTTTTATCAAGCCAAATCCCATAAGTTGGATTCATTAAACTTCAGTATGGTATTTAGTGACTTACCTCCTGGAGTATATGCGGTGGCCGTATTTCAGGATACCAATGATAATGGTGAACAGGACACCAACTGGTTGGGTATTCCCAAGGAACCCTATGGTTTTTCAAATGATGCAGTGGCCCGTTTTTCAGCTCCAAGTTTTGAAGAGGCACAGCTGTTATTGAAAGAGGATATTGAAATTGAAATTACACTGGTACATTAAATTAAACTTATGAAAAGAAGTATCATAACTTTATCGCTTTTGTGGTTGATGCAATCCATGTTGTTGGGACAAGCTAAGGAGGGACGCTTTTTATTATCCGACAGCCCTGTGAAACTCACTACCTTCTATGCTGAAATCAATCCAGGCACCTCCTTCTCATCCATGAATGACCAAACCGTTAACATTTCAGAGTTATCTGCTGGTTTGATACTAAACAACAAATTTTATCTGGCATTTTTTATGACAGGTTCTCCAAAAATTAATACGGTGAGTATCCCTGATCCCGGAACAGAAAAGTATGATAACTGGGAAGAGGCAGGCGTGGAGATGGATCAAATAAGTCGTGACGCAGAATTCCTTTACGTAAAGTTTCGACATACAGGTCTTCGGGCGGGCTATATGCATAATACCCATAAAACACTATTCTGGCGTACCGGACTTCAGTTTGGGTTTTCAGGAGGATTGAATATGACCGAGGACCAGACCTTTTTGGGTGTGTTTGATAATCTGGTGTTTGAAACCAGCATTATGACCCTGGAGCCACAGTTCGGTTTAGGGCTAAACTTATTGTACTGGTGGCGACTACACCTCGATGCCGGGTATCGCATAATGAATGTTGATACACGCATACTTTCAAGTACCAATACCGATAGCTTTACCTTTAAACTGGGTTTTGCTTTTGGAAATTTCAGGCAGAAATAATCAATCCTATGAACAAATTATCATGAAAAAACGAATTTATATTGGAGTGATTATTTTGGTAATCGGCTTTCTTACTCCACTGCTCATCCCCCTCGTTCTGGCCACTGAATGGACAGCTGCCATAAAATCATTTGTGTCTGGCGCCCTGGCCTTTGGCATACCCGAGGTATTTATGTTAGTAGCAGTTGCCATCATGGGCAAGGAAGGCTTTGCTTATCTGAAACGATACCTTGGACTGGTCATAAGAAAGTACGGACCACCAGATTCAGTGAGTAAGACAAGACATACCATTGGGTCTATTATGTTTGGCTTTCCAATTATTGTGAGTGTCCTGTATCCTTATGTTCAGCAGTATTTGGGCTTTCTCAATGACCAGGAAATACTCATTATGATCATCTTACACTTGATGCTCGTGAGTAGTTTGTTTGTACTTGGAGGTGACTTCTGGGATAAACTCAGGGGCTTGTTTCTTAGAAAAGCCAGAATTAATTATGACAAATCATATGTGGATAATAACTGAGTAGGCTTACATTAATTTGATAACCATAAAAAGCTACCCCATGGTAAAAAAGCTATTCCAGTCAAAAAAAGAGCTGAGTCAGGCTCTGATGGAAAAAGGTGAGAAACAGCTCTTTCGGTTGGCAGTAATTATCGATGTGCTCTATGCACTGATGATTTACAAACTTTTTACTTTAATGCCCAACCCTGAAGTTGACGGTTTTGGGAGGGAAGAGTTATTCAGGGTTTTAACAGAAAGCTATTTAAACTATACCGTCATCCTGATTGGCCTTGTCCTCATCCTTTTGTATTGGGGTATGAGTAATTCCCTCTTTGGCAATTTAAAACGAACCAATGGTTTTCATGCCACCCTTTCCTTGTTACAAGTATTTTCACTGATGTTGTACATTTATTTTGTAAGGCTGGATGCACAATTTGAAGGTGAAGTGGCATTGATGCAGCTGCAAAGCATCTTTCTGGCCCTGGCAGGATTTCTGGCTGTTTGGAGCTGGCATTATGCCATAAAGAATAATTTGGTTAGTGAAGCACCTTCCAAACACGAAAAGGATGGCCTGTACATCAAACTGATGCCGGAACCCGTGGTTTCACTGATTACTTTTCCCCTGGCTTGGATCGGCCCAGGTGTTTGGACTTTGGGCTGGTTGTTATTGATTCCGGTGCGCTGGATCGTTAAAAAGTTGGTGACCAGAAAAAGTAAGTCAACTGAAGTGACGAATCAATAGAAAAAGCATCATCCTAAACAATCAAAATCGCTTACCGATATAGAGTCGGAACTGTTCCGTAGCCATATCAATATCATAGTTGTTGGTATTCATATTTCTGATGAGGGTGGAAGCAGTTATTCCTGCAAAGAGGACTTTACTTTCATAACCAATGGAAATTTTCATGGCCAATTGTAGGTTGGCATTTCGTTTGATCTCCTGGATACCAGCTGAGTTTTTGATTCTTATGTCTTTGTAACCCAAACCAGGATTGAGTGTTCCATTGACAAAGAAAGACCTGGAGATCACCCAGGTGTAAGTATATCCTAAATTTATGCCTGTGGCAAAATATTGATATGCACTGATATCTAATCCTGAAGTTATGCTATCGGGGAATTCTGATGGGAAAAACCCATTTTCAGATTCAGAGGCGTCGTAATTAATAAAAATTCCCATCAAGATACTCCCCGTACTTTTGATCTGTATTTGGGTGCGTGAATAGGCTGCCTTATTGGAGAATTTGCGGTGATTCAAAATATAATTGGCAGAAAAGCCCAGTGAAAGCGTCTTAAGGTCAGGAATCTTTGGATAGTAATCCTTGTCCCAGCTTACAAAATCATCAGGGTTGGAATTATAGTAACCCTTATAGTATCGTAAATAAGCTTCTCCGATCATACGTTTCATGGACACACTACCCTGAATATCTAATCTGTCAGACTTGCCGTATTTATGAATGCTCTGCTGAGAATGTGGCAGTCCAACCCCTAACCAAACCCCAGCCCCTTTAAAGGATACGCCCATCCCCAATGTCATGGGACTGTTGGGCAACAACTTTAAGCTACTATTGTCATGGCTAATCTCCATGGCATTGTGTCTGTAAGCGGTATACAATTTTAAGCCCCAGGCTTCCTCTACTGACTCATAATAACCATTGGTGGTGTCCATAGCTGATTGTTGAGCTTGTATCCATAAACCCGATATCAAAACTGTAACCAGAATAAATACTCGTCGAAACATGGGTGCCAAAGTTGAGTAGAAGCGAAGTTATAAAAATGAATCCAAAGCCCGTAATTTGATCTAATGAAAACAACCCAAACAAAGTATTTGAAATTTCAGAGAAACGGTGATGAATAATACTTGCCATATCATAAGTTTACCGGGAATCTTTACTACTTTTGCCTGTGATCACCAGCAGGTGATTTCAACCACTACAACACAGTAATAAATTGTTTTTTTCAACAGGCAACCCATAAGGCATCCTGAGCTGTCTTGTAAAAGTCACATGAAATCAATTTCGAAAATTCTATGCGTCGTTTTGTTGTTTTTAGGTCATTTGACTTATGCACAGACGAATCTTAAGGTTGAAGAATTACCTTATGCTGATAATGCTTTAGAGTACAATCGGGATACGCTGGTGGCGTGGATCGAAAATATCTTACATGGGGGCGGTGGTCTTATCGACACTTCCACCATTAAATTTACAGGAAACTATCAGGCCTGTGGCCGCTTTTATGATGGACTCGATATTGGATTTAACAAAGGTTTAATTTTGTCAACCGGTAAGGTTGAAAATGCGGAACCTCCCAATTCCGTGGGCGCCATGTCAGATCAGTTCTATCCCTTCGACCCCTTTGTTTCGCATGGTGATCCAGATCTTTTGACCATGTACAACCAGCTTTTTTCGGCTACAGGCGGGAAAGACACTGCCATTTTTTATACAGGTGATGCAGCTGTTATTGAGTTTACATACCAACCCTATGGTGATGAGATTTGGCTGGACTATGTATTTGCCTCAGAGGAATATCCATCCTCAAGATTCCAACCCACTAATGATGTGGATTTGACTGGATGGACGGGAGATGGTCAGGTTTTTGACTTGTTGGGCATTTCCATGGAAAAGTTTGGCTTTCATAATCTTGCTTTTTTGGATCCCACAGCCAATCCCCCGGAACCTGAAGTACAACGTTGGGTTACTGTCCAATCGGTCAATGAAAACTCAGTATATTCATCATATTACCAACCCAACCCTCCTCCAATAGGACCTAACCTGGGAACTCAATTTGATGGCTTGACAAAAACAGTTGGTGATTTGGGACCCTTGCGAATCAGGAAAAAGGAGGTGACACCCTGTAGTAAGTACAATATAAAAATTGCCATTGAGGATTTCTTTTGGCGTACTCCAAATCCTGAAGTTATTGATTCAGGTTTCATGATTAACTCAGCCGTATTTCTGGAGGCTGGCAGCTTTAGAGGTTATAAAGATGGAGCTGTTAATGATCAACCTGGATGGACTCTTGACTATGAGTATACCAATACTACCATGGAGGGTAATTTGGTAGAAAACTGCAATGACATTATTATTACGCTGGAATTGGAACGACCAGCCACTAGGGAATATCATATTCCATTCAGAATTGTACTTCCTGACTTCAGAGATAAAATAGAAGTCAGTTATGAAGGTGGAGATGTTATTATTGATGACACTATCAGGTTTTATGATACTGATACCATGAAGCTTGTTCGATTGAAGGCAGTTAATCTAACTGCTGACATACCTGATGTGCAGTTCAGATATCCACTGAACCCCTGTGATATTACCAATCCTTTCGGAGGTGGTTTTTCGGGGGAAATTGAGTTTGACCTGCGAAACAATGAGCCCTTTAACTTTACTGCCAATCCTAAAAACTACGCTGCCTATTGTAAGGAAACCATTGAACTTACGATAACAGATGTAACCAATGGCGGTGTGTCACCTCTTTACTACTATTGGGATGGTGATGTAGTTTCACATGAAACCATCATGTATCAGGTAGAAGCCAGCCCTGATTATGTGCCCATTCTGGTGAAAGACAATTGTGGAAACGAGGCCAATCCTATGGTTCAGATTAACAACAAACCCATTATCCTCGAAAGTATACTCGATGCTTTTCTTTGTGGCCCAGGTCAGTCGGTGACCATAGATGTGCTAGCCTCCATGCCCAATTATAGTGATTACACTATCGATCATGTGCGTTGGTATAAGCTTCCCAATACACCTCTGGGCGAGGCTGATGGCAACCAGATTACTGTAGTATATGACGAA
>JAERTG010000080.1 GCA_016845065.1 Fidelibacterota bacterium
ATATTGACATGCTTGATGATGAAGGATCCGAATACTATCAGTGGAATCTGGGTTTCGGCGACTATGAAGACTATGACTGGCCCAAGCAAATCCAGGAATGGGCTCGCATCGACTAAGCTTGATTTATTCACCCCTCCAAAAATTTTAAAGCTCTGCTCATGCAGGGCTTTTTTTTTACCCATTCTTTTTACTCAGTTACTTACTTACAAACATCACAACTCAGTGATAATCTGTTATCAACTCATCTGTAGATGTATGACAAATTCGGACAGAAATTGTCATGAAAATGTGACGCAGATCAATGAGTTCTGTCAGATAATTATGAATGTCTTATGTTAGGGAGCATACCTGACTAAAGTATGTTACTATTGACTCTGTACTTTCGAGAGTGGTATAATTATGATAAGTGTAGTAATAACAAGGGGTGGACTGGTCTGGGGCTTAGGTAAGAATCCTTGAATGTGCTGCCTTGGGAGGATGAGCTTTATTTGGCATATTAGTTGTTTATATGAGGGGTTGGTCTAAACCGTGAGGAAATGAGACATCAGTAAGTTGAATATTATAAGTGCTATGGATTACAAGCAGAAGTTAATCAGGATGCTGTTTGTGCTTCTTTTATTCAACCAAGGACTACATGCTCAGCCAGCTGGATATGAGCATCGGAAATTGCTCACTCTCAATAGTTCCCAGATCAGTGGATCCACGGCACATGCGAATTTTCCCATTATGGTGGAACTCACGGATACCGATTTAAAATCAACCAGCAATGGGGGCGGGGTTGTTAGTCCCTCTGGATATGATATCCTTTTCACCCAGAAGGATAGCACGACGCTATTAGATCATGAATTACAGAATTACACAGCCTCAACTGGACACCTGTTGTGTTGGGTCCGTATTCCATCTCTTTCACCTACGGTCAATGATACCATCTTTCTCTACTACGGAAAAACAGGAGTATATGCAGATCAATCTGACACACTTACCTGGAATAACAACTACCTCGGGGTATGGCATTTAGAGGATCTCACAGATGCTGCTGGTACCTATACTCTCACAGATCATAGTACGACAGCAAACAGTAGCGGTTATTTGGGAGCTGCCAGAGAATTTGATGGTGATGGGGATGATCTCGAAGAGCTGAAAGCTGCTACCTATCTGAATGGACTCTCCTCCCTATCTGTCTCCTTATGGGCCAAATCAGATGTTCTGGGTTCTGATCGAGGATTGATATATGGTGATGATCCCGATGGCTCTGATCGAAGGGTAGGATTTAGGCATGACGCGGCTGGTAATGCAGCGACCAATATGTTTCGAACAAGCTTAAGAGTAGATAATGCTGGAACAAAACGAAACCAACGGTCAGAGACCAGTAATTCTTCTGCAACTACATCCTGGCAATTTCTAACGATGACGAGGGCTGATGGAACTGCAACCGACTTCTATATCGACGGAAGCCCGGACACACCCTCCTGGACCTCAACTACCAGAGCTGGTACAACCACTGCCAATGACAAGTTGCTCATCGGAAAGGGTTCAGCCGATGGGGCTGCCCAATCATGGGATGGTCTGATCGATGAAGTTCGTTTATCCAATGTAGAGCTCTCAGCCGACTGGATTGCCACCGAATTCAACAATATGTCTGACCCAGTCTCTTTTCACACAGTTTCAACTGCTAACGAACTTCCCTGGTTATCCGATTTGGAAGGTGTTGCCCTTTCCTATCAGGAAAATGATCCTGCCGCTCAATTGACCAACGCAATAACCTGCCACGATTACAGCGATTTCGATATTGATAGTGCGAAGGTTCAGATCACTGGCAATTATTTGAGCACTGAGGATACGCTTCAGTTTATCACCAACTATGGAATTTCAGCCACATGGCAGTTGAGTAATGGCACTCTCAGATTGACTGGTACTGCCTCATTGGCTAATTATTCCTCAGCCCTTCAGGAAGTTAAATACTTCAATTCGAATGCTTCTCCATCCACATCAACCCGGACGGTGAGCTTCAGTATCAGTGATGGAGTTGGGTTTAGTTCAACTGTTACACGAGACATCACCTTAAATGCCACAAATAATGCCCCTTCCCTGAGTACCATTGAAGGAACCACATTGGCCTACATCGATGGAGATCCCGATACAATTATTACCTCTACACTTGGGATTACTGACGTAGACGATTCCTACCTGGACTCGGCCTGGGTAGTTATTTCCAGCGGATACGCCAGTGGTGAGGATAAATTGGAATTTATCACAGCGAATGGAATCGTACCATCCTGGAGCAGTGTCAATGGGATATTGACTCTGGCAGGGTCATCATCTCTGACTAATTATCAAACAGCGCTCAGATCCGTGACCTATGATAATTTGAATCCTGACCCTGACGAAACCTTGCGGACAATTGACTTTTATGTGAGCGATGGTGCTGCGCATAGTGACACCCTTAGCAGAAATCTTAGTGTAACTGCAGCTAATGATGCTCCAATTCTGGCAGATATGGAAGCAGCTGGGTTTGTATATAATGGCGGAGATGGTGCTGTGGTGCTCACGGATTCCATGACAGTCTCAGATGGAGATGATACGATAATTGATAGCGCAAGGGTTCAAATAACATCCAACTACATATCAGGCGAGGATAGCCTTGGTTTTGACACCATATACGGAATCACAAGTACCTGGTATCCCGGTGTTGGACTATTAGTACTAACTGGTAGTAATTCTCTGGCTCAATATGAAATTGCCCTTAGAACGGTTATCTATGAGAATTTACAGGCAACACCCACTACCTCCACTCGCATTGTCACTTTTACGGTAAGTGATGGAGACGTCTACAGTACCGGTGCGACCAGATCAATTTCATCGGGTGCTCCAGCAACCATCTCAGGGTTAGATCTCTGGTTGAATGGAAATGAGGGTGTCTACAACGACAATGGAGGTACGGTTCTAGGTTCTGATTCAGACCCTGTATTTGTCTGGAAAGATCAAAGTGGGAATGGCAGAGATTTTGTGGATATCGGCGGTCAACCGCTCCTACAGACGAATGTTGCGGGATTAAATGGTGCCAGTGCTATTGAATTTTCAGGTACTGGAACAGAATCCTTGCGAGATGGTGATGGCGAAAACTATATGAAACCACTTTCAGAATTCACCACCTTCTTTGTAGTTCAGTCCTACTCTACAGGAACCGATAAAGGAGTAATCTCTTTACGAAATGCTGGAAACGGTGACAAAGAATTTTCGCTTCGATACGATGCGACTGGAGATAATGGCAGCGCGACGAATGTCATCAAAATAGCCGTTGGATCGGATGTTGTGGCCAATGAGCTTGAGAGTGTAGCACAGGTACAAACTACTGACGCGCAAATCATTTGCATGGATTGGGAAGCTGGTTCAGTTTGGGATTTGTATATTGATGGTGTCCTAAACAATCCTTCCTACTCAGGATCTCCTCCCACAGGTACAATAGGTACTGGCACGAGGGTAGAGTTGGGTCGTGGACCGAATGACGGAGCAGGAAGCTGGGATGGCCTAATTGCCGAAGTAGTTCACTATGGGAAACACCTCTCCCAAAGTGAACGTGAAACTGTAGAAGACTATCTTTCTGAAAAATATGCAATTAGTGTCCGGCTTCTTGAACCTGCAACTGGTGGAGATTCCCTCTCAGCAGATGATGCAAATACAACCTTTACTACACTAACAGGGCCACGTATCACTGAAGATGTATCAGGTGAATTGAGCTCCGGAGGAACCATTGTTCTTAACGCACCTGCAGGCTTCCAGTTTGATACGAATCCTCCTAATCCTTCGCTGAGTGTTCAGAAAGCCTACGGTGTCTCCACCGCTTTAGCAATGTCCTATACATCGAGAACATCATCGACCATTACCTTCACAGTCGACACACCTTCCAATGGATCGAGTCAGCCAGGTGAAGTCACATTCAGCGGTATTAGAATTCAACCAACATCAGCAACAGTACCCAATACTGGAAACATCACAAATACTGGGACCACAGGTGCAACTGGTGCAACAAACTATGGAACCATGAACATGATCGCCGGGAGTGCTACCAAGGTGGTTTATACACAACCACCCACCAATGGAAGTACAAGTGTGATACTTTCCCCTGCAATCGACGTAGAAGTTAGAGATGTGAATGACAATGTTATTAAGACACCAGGAACTTCAATCAGCATATCAAAAACCACAGGAGCTGGAACACTTACTGGAACAACGACTCTGAATACCGATTCTGAAGGATCTGTCTCATTCAGCAATTTAGCCATTGATACTCCGGATACCTGTCGATTGACGGCAACAAGCTCTGGACTTACATCAGCTGTTAGCGACAGTTTTTACATTACAACTCCTGGCCTTTTTACGACCTTCTTAATTGAAAAGTTGAGTGGTGGAAATATTCTTACCCAGGATGCTGGTGTAGGATTTAATGTGAAAATATCTGCCGTTGATGGAAGTCAAACTGTGGATACTGACTACACTGATTCTGTGGACATCACTTCAACCGGGACTCTGAGCGCTGGTAGTGGGACAACAGCAGCCTTTGTTGCAGGAGTGCTTAGTTCTCATACAGTTGCCATAAGCAGCGTAGGTAGTTATACCCTCACAGCAACCAATTCAGGAGGAGCAGAGACAGGAAGTAGCAATTCCTTCACTGTCCAGTCAGGCGCAGCCAGTGCCGTTACGTCTCAAATTACAGCGTCGCCAATGGTTTTGAAAAATGATGCCTCAAGTACATCAACAATCACAGTCCAGCTTAAAGACGCCGGTGGAAACAATAAGACCTCTGGGGGGGCAACCGTCAATCTTGTTGCCACAGCAGGCACATTGCTTGGGAGTGTCACAGATAATGCTGATGGTACCTATACCCAATCCCTCCGGTCCTCATCTTCTGTTGAAGTTTCGGATATATCAGGAGTTCTGAATGGAGTAGGAATGTCCGATAGTGCTCAGGTGGAATTCAATGCATATACTCATATCTGGGAAAGTGATCCAGGCAATGATCCCTATACAAGCAGATGGGATACCATAGTAAATTGGGATAATGGGATACCTGGAAATACTGATGCAGTACTCATTCCAACCAACCCAGCAGATGGTACGCGGTATCCGACTATATCAACTGATAATCAACAGGTACTCACATTATCAATAGAATCCGGGGCAGATGTAACCCTATCTGGAAGTATCAGTTTCGATATTTTGGGTGATCTCTCTGGATTGGGTGACATTAATGGCGGAGCTTCTGATACGATCAGAGTTGGTGGCGATATGAGTATCTCAACCAGTACTATCCCCTATGTAGAATTTGATGGTTCAGCATTTCAGACTGTTACAAGTCCACTTACTTTTACAAATATGGTGGTTGATAATACTTCTGGAGTGAAGGTCGGTGACAATTTTGAGGTCACTGACAATTTAAAGCTCACCAATGGCAGCTTAATAGTCCCCTCAGGAAGATCGTTGATCACAGATACCAAGACTATCACATCGGGTGATCTACGCATGGAGCGCGAACTCACAGGCTCCACAGGATGGAGACTATTGGCCTCACCCGTAGCATCAACCTATGGTGACTTTTTTAACAACATTTTTACGCAGGGATATACTGGGTCCGACTCTGCCAGTGGTTCACCCTCAGTACTCTATTATGATGAAACTTATACTGGTACTGATAATCAACGTTGGAGAAAACCCACCAACTCAACCAATTCAACAACAGCAGGCCGTGGCCTTTTTGTATATGTCTTTGGGTCAATAGGTGGTGAGGCTGCCTATTCAAATGCCTTGCCGATTACGCTTGATGTTAGTGGGGATGAAGAAGAGGGGGTAGCGGGAGTCTTCGATTTTGGAGTGACATACACAGCACTAGCCGATACCGGATGGAATCTGGTAGGAAATCCTTTTGCGGCAACCATTGATTGGGATGCAGCAGGTTGGACGAAAACCAATTTGGACAATGTCATCTATGTCTGGGACCATACTGCCAATTCTGGATCTGGAGCCTATTTAACCTGGAATGGGACTGCTGGGTCTCTAGGCAGTGGATTGATACCACCCTTTCAAGGCTTCTGGGTGAAAGCAAATGCTGCAGCCCCTTCTCTCAAGGCAACAAAAGCAAATAACACGACTGGAGGCGTTTTTTACAAACAGGCAAGTGAGTATCCTATGCTCACCCTCCTTTTGGAAACAGACACGCTTAGTACGACCACCCACCTTCATTTTGATGAGACTGGTTCGATCAATAAAGATATCAAAGATGCCTATTATCTTGTGCCTCCAACCCAAACCTATCTCGAATTGTTTACTGAGAGCTATGACCAGAGCTATCTGTCCATCCAAGCCCATCCTTACCGATTTGGGCTTCCTCTGGAAATCCCCATTTACGTGGACGGCTATGTTGATGGAGATCCGCTCTCTGGTCCCTATCGTATATCATGGCCTCGCTTCCAGAGCATGCATTCAAAATGGACCCTCATACTGGAGGACCTGGAAACCGGTGAAGAAATCGATCTGACAGATAATGATCACTATGAATTTGAGCATACCAATTTAACCAAAAGGACATTGGATTCTATCCTGCCTTCGAAAACTCTCACTAGCTCTGCACCCTTCCAATTACTGAAAAAGAGTGGGGGTGAAGGTCCACGTTTTATCCTTCGTATTGATCCTGGTAATGCCTTCCCTGAGCTACCAAGATTTTTTAATGTTGGGAAAAATTATCCTAATCCCTTTAATAACGGGACCATCATACCATTCTCAGTACCTCTTGAAGCAAAAGTTTCAGCGACTATTTATGATGTGAGAGGGCGTGTTGTGGAAGAACTCGTTCTGAATAAACCTTACTACGCAGGACATCACAAGTTAAACTGGCAGGCAAATGGTAGGAGCAGTGGAATTTATTTTTGTCATTTCCAGGTAGGAAGCAAACACTTCACAGAGAAGATGATACTGTTAAGATGAAATTAGTGATTTACATACTTTCCCAAATAGTGCTGGCGGCTATGCTCTACGGACAGGATGATAAATCTTCCGTAGATCTTAATATTTCTGCATATGTTGTTGATCAGATTGAGGTCATCACCATTTCTGATATTGATGCCGGAATTGTTCTGCCTGGTCAGGAAGAAAAAATCATTTCCCCCATCACGGATGGAGGTGCCGGCGTGCTGAGGTTGGAAGGTCAAGCTCACTCAAGTATCCAGGTATCCTATTCCAAACAGGTAACCATGACTAATTTGCAGTCGAGTCAACCCCTGCTCATGAACTATATGCTCAGTGGAGGATCAGAAAATGATCAGTCCACCTCTATATTGTTTACCACCAATCCCGCCAATGTCATTTTGAATGCACAGGGGATTTATTATTTGTGGGTTGGGTGTAGATTTAGTCTTGAAGGTTTGGTTGCAGGTGAATATGATGGTGACTTTATAGTTGAAGTGGATTACAACTAAGATGAGATCACAGCATAATAAGTATTTTTCATTGGAATGGCAAAAACATGCTCTGGTACTTGTACCTCTGCTGATCACCTTGTCAGCTCAACCAATCCTGGGGCAGACTATTAACTTTAGTGTCCACGTCTCCAGTTCACTAGATGCCACAAAGGATGCAGACATGACCTTCCCCCAGGTATTCGCAGGAGATGGGATTACAGCAATTGGTAAAGGGGATGGTGGCATGGGGATATTCGCCATCAGTGGAAATGAGGAACTGGATGTTGAAGTAACTCTTGTTGCACCAGATTCATTGATACATGAAACTTACCCAGCTCAAAAAATGAAACTTGATCTCCAGTTTGCTTACGCCAATCATGGTGTTAATGATGTCAATCAGTCGGTAACTGCAAGTGGAAATACTGCCCGTTTCCAAATGAGAGAGAGGGATAGTGGACCTGCAGGTGCGCCTCCCACACCACCCAGTAGTGCCCATACACCGCAAATTGTTACGGCCTATTTATATGTTTTTGGTACCATAGATGTAGGTATGGTTACCTCAGGTGCTTACCTGGGTACAGTAGATTTATACGTTCAGTACTATTAGCAATCACTAAAAAGTCGCAGTTGTCGTATTTTTAAAACAGTTCGTCAAATGTTTTGTCATAGATTGTTGACCCTTTTATGACAAGATTTGTAATTAATGTGAGAATTTTACAAACAAATTCTCCGTAATGCCCTGTGGCACAGGGCTTTAGACATAGATCACAAGGTTTGGCACCATTGTTGAATATAATGGAGGCGTTCGACGGAGAAACGGACGATAAAAATTGAAAAAAGGATGAATAGAAAAATGAAAAAGATGACAATCGTAATTTTAATGGTAACTCTCATAGCCAGCTTTGCTTTTGCACAGGATCAAAACCTTGATGTTACTGCTACAGTAACTGTTACACCTCTTAGCTATACATCTAACACAGATGTAACTGTTGGTGATGTTAGCAAAGGAACAACCGCAACAGTGGATCCAAAAGATGCTGCTCACTTAAATGCTCCAGGTGCTGCCGCTGGTAACATCACAATCAGTGGTGAAGAAGGTGCAACAGTAACCGTTGCATTCGATGCTACAGCAATTCTTGGTAACACGACTGGCAACATGACTTTTACTGCTTCCGTAATGGGACACGCAGATACACAAGGTTCTGCAACTGCCCTTACATCTGGTGTATCCACAATTGATCTAAGTGGAACTGCTGGTAATGGTGGAACAGGTTCATATAACTTCTGGGTTGGTGGTGACCTTCCCGTTGGTGCCGCTCAGAGCCCAGGTGCTTACACAACTACTGCTGGTGATGGTACAACAGGTTCCGGTGGACATGGTGGTGGAAACTGGTCAATGACCCTGGTTTATCAATAAAACAAGACTTCCTAAGCAAAACCGAGAAAGGGCTGTGATTTTCACAGCCCTTTCTTTTTTTATGGAATTTGATTTCGTCTTATTTCGGGTGGCTTCCTGCCTCTATCTAGATTAATATATCAAGACACTAGAGAAATAATTATACAAAACTGAGAGATAGAAATGATTAGCAGAAGAATGACCCTTGTTGTGTTGACCCTCATCATGATGTTTTCAAACCTGTTTTCTCAGGTAGCTATTTCACCAACCTCAGCATTCTTGGATAGCAAACAACGTTTTGAAACTATTCTAATAATGAATAACTCCAAAGATCCCCAGGAAGTAAAGCTGGCATTTAAATTTGCCTATCCCAAAGCGAACGAAGCAGGTGACATTGAACTCATCTATGACGATGCGGAAGAAGAAAAATTACACTCCGCCACAGATTGGTTACGTGGCTTCCCCAAAAATTTTGTGCTTGGTCCAGGAGAAAGACAAATTGTTCGAGTTACTGCCAAAGCTCCACGCGGGATAGATCCAGGCATGTACTGGTCCAGATTAGTTACAACTTCCAGTGCAGTGAGCCCGGAAGTAGGTGCTGTGAATCAGACCGGGATTAGCACCCAGATTACCATGCAATTCAATCAGATTACTTCCATATTTTTCAAATCTGGTGAACTCACTACTGGAGTTCTACCATTCAAGCTTCGCCCTGTCATAGAAGATCAGGTGGCTAATATTTTTGTCGACTACACCAAGAGCGGCAACGCTCCCTTCCTGGGTACTATGAGCGCAGATGTATTTAATGCGGACGGTAAATTGGTCCTGAATAAGAAAGTATTCGTCTCTATTTATTATGATGGACTACGACGCCTCACCATGGACATAAGTGACCTTCCAACAGGTACCTATGATGTGGTTCTAACTGTGACCTCTGGTAGGTCAGATATTCCCGAAAGCGAAATTGTCCCGAGTGAACCCCAGACGATCCGAGGCAGTTTCACCAAAGACTAATTGAATTCCCTACTTCGATTTTTTATTGCATTCAGCATTTTATTGACTGGAAGCCTGAGTTTTGCCTCCGAAGCCCAGTACGAATCTGAGTATGAGGAAGAGGTCTACCTGTCCTTTCGCTACCAGGGAATCATTGACGAAATCCTGGTTGCCATCGCCAAGGATGGTGAGTTTTACTTCCCTGTAACAGAACTATTTGAACTTTTTGCAATAAACTATACCCTGAGCCCGAAATCCTTTAGTGTGAGTGGATACTATCTTCATGAGGACAATACTTACCTTCTGGATTTTGCCAATTTTGCAGGATATATCCAGGCTGAGAAAACAACCCTGTACGCCTCAGACTTCTTAATCAAGGATGTAGACTTCTATCTTAAAGCAAAAGTCTTTGAGCAGCTCTTTGGTCTCAAGTTGATAATTGATATGAGCAGACTCGTACTAAAACTTGAAACACGAGATGTCCTTCCTATTGTGAGTCGTTATGAAAACAGAAGAACACACCAGAGAAGGATGCAGTATACTCAGGTATCAGACGATTGGTACCCCCTCATGTATGACCGGGAACGACGATTGCTCGATGGTGGCTTTTTTGACTACACCTTGTTTACAACTGCTGCAAGGGGGGTAAACAGCGCTAATTTGAATACCAGTATTGGCGGTGAGGTGCTATTTGGTGATGTTCAGGGGAATATCAGTACCTCAACCAATACTTATGGTGTGAATGTTGAGACAAGCGGTTTCAGATGGCGCTATGTGGATGATAAAAGTCCCTACTTCACCAAGGCTAATCTGGGAGTTCTGACATCAAAGGGCTTGAATCAAAGAACTATACATGGTATAAGTGTATCAAATGATCCAATTTTAGTCAGGTCATCTTTTGATCAATATATTATCGATGGTCACACCGATCCTGAAGCAGAAATTGAATTGTATCAAAATGATCGTTTGGTTGAGGTCGGTCGGGCAGATGAGGTTGGGTACTATCGATTTTTTGTCCCTCTGAATTATGGAATCTCAAGATTTAAGATTAGAATTTACGCCAAACAGGGTCACGTCATCGAACTGGATAGGCAAGTTGACATACCATTTAGTTTCTTGCCACCAGGTGAACTCAGATATCATATGAATGCGGGCCTTCAGAAAAATGTAGATCCTGATGATACAGAGCAGCGGGACTTATCTCAATTTTCAATCTCTTATGGTGTCAACACCTGGCTAAGTTCAAAATTGGGTGTGGATTATGCCAGTCACGAGAACCAAGACAAACCTATCATTTATAATCAGTTTTCCAGCAGGATTGGCGGAGATCTTTTATTGAATCTGGATCTGGTTTATGGCTCATTTTACAAAATGACGACCCAGGGTCGCGGTTCACAGAATTCATCCTGGAATTTTGATTATACTTATTTCCAAAAAGAAGGACCTCAGAACCCACTGGGTTATATCCAAACATTGAATACAGGTATGTATTTTCCCATTCCATTGTTGAAAAATCCCTTCATCATGCGTGTAGATGCCAGTTGGAAAAACTATACGGATTCAGATACTTATGGTTACAATTTTTACTTAAACAACACGGTCAGGGGATTTCGAATTCGATATGGCCTCAAGGAAGTCAGATCAATTTCTGAATCATTTAAATCACTCGCCAGTTCTGCTCATTTTAATGTTGTGTATTCAATACCCCGTAATCCCAGATACCACAAGCTGATCCGAGGGACATATATTCGAAACGATTTATACTACAACACGGTATTGGGCGATTTTGAATCATTTAATTTCCAGGTTACCCGACAACTCACAAAAAAGGTCAAAGTCAATTTTGCCGTTGGCCAGGATTTTTTTAACAACAACCGTACCTTCGAACTTGGTGTATCTTGGGATGCCGATAAGTTTAGAAGCGTGACTTCTGTAAAACATGCCAATCAATCTCATGCCCTTGCGCAAACACTAAGAGGATCAATTGGTTTGGATAGACCTAATGGTGAGTTTCTGTTTGACAACCGCCAGCAAGTGGGTCGCGCTGGTGCTTCAATACGTATGTTTGTCGATGATGATAATTCTGGGAGGTACGATGAGGGAGAAGAAATACTCCCTGGGAACGCCCTGAGTATCAAGCGTGCAACAGCCAGACAGCTGACCAAGTCTGGAATACCACGATTGTCCCAACTGCAACCCTACCGGCCATATAATTTTGTAATAAATGAAGCGAACATTTCCAATCCACTCCTGCTGCCGAAGCAGAAAGAATTTTCAATAATTTTTGATCCGAATAGTTTCAAGACTCTTGATATCCCCTTTTTTATGACTGGAATCATTGATGGTCGTGTGGACAAAATGACCAACGGGGTATTGCTCCCCATAGCCGGTCTACGTATCCATGTGCATAAAATAGATGGGACTGATGAAGCTACACTGAGGACCTTCTCCGATGGCTCCTATTATTCAATGGAAATCTCACCTGGCGATTATGAGGTCATGATCGACGAGAGTCAATTGGAATTCCTGGGTGTACAATCTTTCCCTGAAAAAATCAGATTTTCAGTCACAGCCACTGCCGACGGTGATTTTGTTGAGGGCTTAGATTTTATTCTGGAGTAGTATTAATCCTGACTAAAATTGTGGTGGCGGTGCCGGTTTGTTTCCCAGAATAGCTTCTATTTTTTCCATCACTTCAGGGGTCAGTGCAGGTAAAGCATCCAGAGCCTGCAAATTGTCTATCAGTTGAGACTGCTTTGAAGCTCCTAAAATTACTGTGCTCACATTAGGATTTGCTGCACACCACGCCAGCGACATATTTGTCAGGGAGTGACCAATATCATCAGCTATCACCTGTAATTGTTGAGCCTTTTGGATTTTTGCCTGACCCTCTGGTGATTCAACCATCCTTTTCAGCCACCCGTATCCTGGTAAGTTTACACGGGCATCTTTTGGGATTCCCTCGCTGTATTTACCGGTGAGTAATCCAGATGCGAGTGGAGACCAGATTGTGGTCCCTAAACCAATTTCTGTATAAAGACGTCGATAATCAGATTCGACAAAATCCCGACGGAACATATTGTACTCAGGTTGCTCCATGGTAGGGGGGATAAGTCCATATTGGCGTGCAGTGCCGTAGGCTTCCATTATTTGCTGAGCACTCCATTCAGAGGTACCCCAGTAGAGAACTTTGCCCTGATGAATTAAATCAGTCATGACCCGTACAGTTTCCTCAATAGGAGTGGACTCATCAGGTCTATGACAGAAAAATAGATCGAGGTAATCGACTTTAAGTCGACCCAGTGCAGCGTGACATGCATCTGTAAGATGTTTTCGGCTTAATCCTCTTTGTGTAGGCAATTGTCCACCCCAAAACGCCTTGGATGAAACAATAAATGTATCCCGGCCCCAGCCCAATTGCTTGAGTGCATCACCCATGATCTCTTCAGAAGCGCCATCAGCATAAACTTCAGCATTATCAAAAAAATTCACACCTGCATCATAGGCTGTTTTCATCATTTCCACTGCTAGCGGTGTATCAACTTGAGCTTTAAATGTGACCCATGAGCCAAATGAGAGGGTGCTGACTTTTAAACCTGAATTTCCTAAACGACGATATTCCATATTTCATTCCTCTTTGAATAAGTAATTTTGGGCAAAGGATAAAGAGGAGCCTGTCAATTTCCTATCTAAGAAATGAAATAAATGTTTGCATTGGGTAATTCTATAGAGTATACTGTATATATAAGATATGAACAGTATTAACATAAAGAAGAATACCATGAAAATAATCATCTCAAATGCGGACCCCACTCCCATATACGAACAGGTCGTAAAGCAGGTACAAAAACAGATCATTGCTGGCAAGCTGCCCGCTGGATCTGCCTTACCATCAATTAGAAAGCTTGCTCTTGATTTACAGATCAGTGTAATCACTACCAAACGGGCTTATGACGAATTAGAAAGAGATGGTTTTATCAACACAGTAGGAGGGAAAGGCAGTTTCGTTGCAGAGCAAAGTCGAGAGATGCTTACTGAAAAGAAAATGAGAGAGGTCGAAAAAATTCTGGCTCAGGCAGTCAAAGAAGCCAGATCATTGGGAATAAAACTTGGAGACATGCAAGTCATGCTCGATCTCATTTATGGAGGTGAATAAATGAATGCGCTACAAATCAATGCGTTGACAAAATCATTTTCAAAGTTTTCTCTTGAAAACATAAACCTGGAACTGCCCCAGGGATACATCATGGGGCTTGTAGGGAAGAATGGTGCTGGAAAAACCACACTCTTTAAAACCATCATGAATCATCTCTTAAAGGATCATGGTGATATCCAAATTTATGGATATGACCATCAGAAAGATGAGGTTCAGGCCAAATCCCGGATAGCCTATCTCTCAGATGATCCAATAGGAATAGGTGAGATGTCACTGAAGACCCACAAAGATGCATTTGCAGTGGGCTATCCAACCTGGGATGAAGCAAAATTTCAAGTCCTGCTTAATAGATTCAAGCTCAACCAAAAGGCGAAAGTGAAAACCCTATCCAAAGGTATGAAAGTCAAGTTTGGTATTTCACTGGCACTCTCTCACAACGCCCAATTAATATTGCTGGACGAGCCAACAGCAGGATTAGATCCTGTAGCCAGAAATGAGGTCATGGGTTTGCTTCAGGAGGAACTACAGGATGAAAGCAAATCAATACTTTTCTCAACCCATGTTACTTCCGATCTGGAAGGAATCGCAGATTATCTGACTATCATTGACCAGGGACATATCATCATGAGTGAGACTGGGGAAACGATCAATGATAACTGGCGCATTTTAAAGCTGGAAGACCTACCTGCGGGCATCTCATCCTTGGATGTGGTCAAGGGGATAAAACCCACCTCCTTTGGATACTCCCTGCTCACATCCGATTTTGGGAAACTGCAAGAACGTCTACCTGCTGATACAACAAGTGAAACACCCAACTATGCTGATATAATGATCCATATGGTGAAAGGAGAATGAATTATGCTTAGCGTTATCAAGAGGGATTGGATGCTGATTCGGCAGAAATATCTATTTCTCATGCCTGTACTATCAATGAGTCTTATCCTCTTATTCCCAAAGGGTGACGAAGGATATTTTATAATAGGTGTTCCCGTTGTCTTTATTTTTTCCGTTTTCATTTTCATACAAGATGACAACAGTCTTAGACAATTGCTTAGCATGCCCATTAGTCGGGCTGGAATAGCTAGGGCAAGATTCCTATCAGGATGGGTGTTTATGAGCGCAGGATTGGTCTATATAGTTGTTTTGGGTTTTGGGCTAGGCTTAGTATACCCTTCTGCGCTCACTGCCTTTATCAGGCATCTTGATTTACTCACCCTTTTCACCTACCTCTGGGTTTTATCCGCGATGGCATTCATAGCATATCCGGTTCTTTTTTTGTTTATAGGCAAAGGCGTGCAGGCCCTGGTTGCTTTTACACTTGGAATGAACGTGCTGCTAGGGGTTTACTTCCTTATGCGATTCAATGCAGCCGGACCTGATATTTTTGAAATCCTGAAGTCACTGATCATGTCACTACAGAAATACCATAGTTCGCCTCTGAATTATGTAGCTAGTGCCCTCACACTTCTCATAGTGAATAGCATAAACATGAAGCTTTGTGAATGGATATTTACCAGGAAGGAGTTTTGAACAAATTACACCTCTCAAAATCAATAAAGTGGTGGACTCAGTTTTTGCCCTGTTACTGGCATAATTTCTGCTTTTCTCTTGACTTGCGAGCGGCAAAAGCTATTTTTTTCGAAAGCATAATATGTGTGACTCAGATCAAATGAGGTACACTTCACTCTTTCCACTTTAAGGGGTATACGATGAACAAAATCATGACACTTTCAATTTTACTAACTGCTATTCTTCTGGGATCTTGTTCTACCATGAGCTTTATCCCTACTGAAGGTGGAGCAGCAAAATTTAATCTGGCTACCGTTGAGTATGTTCAGGCGCAAGGAGAAGCACAAAAAGAAGCATTGGTCTCAGACCTTGCCGGTAGTTTAAGTGCTGTTCTCGACTCGGTTTTAATGGAAGATCGCGCTGCATTATTGGCCATGACCGCCGAGCTTGATTCGATCAATACTCTTATGCTTGACTTTACCGCACAGATGGACTCATCTCAGAGGTATGTAGATAAATCTATCAATACCATGCAGAAGGAATTAACCACTGTGAAGACCAATGCCAGTAGCACTCGCATGGTTATCCGTCGTATTAATGACAACATTGATGAACTTCCTGTGAAGGCACTCGAAACCTTTAATGAAGCTATCAATGACTATCTGACCAAGGATGAGGCTGTAACTGAATAAGTCACAGTCCTATTGAAATTATATCTTTTAAGTCCCCTGGCTGAATTCAGCAGGGGACTTTTTATTTAACCCCAAATCAAGAGAACTCAAGTTCTGGAGAAGGTACATGCGTAAATCGATTATTTTGATTACAGGTGTAAATGGTGAAATAGGTCATGGGCTGGTAAGTTCACTATATAATCAGGGCATCCGCAATCTCATTGGTATAGATCTCAGCACATCAGATGAGTTTGTTCAGGAAAGAACCATGGATTGCCTCATCGGAAATATTCTGGATAGAAATCTATTAGAGCGGATCAACGCCCAGTATAAAATCGAAGCCATTTATCATATGGCTGCATTACTAAGTACCCGAGCAGAATTTTCACCTGTGATTGCCCACGAAGTGAATGTGGATGGAACCCTGAATCTACTTGACCTCGCCATGGAACAAGCCCAGAGTCATGGGCAGCCGGTAAAATTTTTCTTTCCCAGCTCAATAGCAGTTTATGGAATCCCCTCATTGAAGGAAAAGACTTCAATAGGGGCTATTCAAGAAGATGAATATCGCCATCCGCAAACTATGTATGGATGTAACAAGCTTTATTGTGAAAGCTTGGGTGATTATTACAGCCATTATTACAAAAGACTTTCAGCCACTGATACAACAGGGCTGGTTGACTTCAGAAGTATCAGGTTCCCTGGAATTATCAGCGCTCACACACTTCCTGCTGGAGGAACCAGTGATTATGCACCGGAGATGATCCACGCCGCTGCCAAAGGTGAACAATACAGCTGTTTTGTCCGAGAAGACGCCACTATCCCATTTATGACCATGAGTGACGCCATCGTTGCCATCGAAATGCTTATGGCTGCACCTAAGGATGGACTGACCCAGATGGTCTATAACGTCAAAGCCTTTAATCCTTCTGCAGGTCAGTTCTTGTCCAAGGTCAAATCCTATTATCCCGAAGCCAACATCGATTTTGTAATCAATGATAATCGTCAGTCAATCATTGACAGCTGGCCATCAGATATCAATGATGATCAGGCTAGAGAAGATTGGGGTTGGAAGGCGAATCATGACCTTGATATGGCTTTTTCAGAATATTTAATGCCCGTGATCAGGAGCCGTTATGAACACAACTAAAACTCGTCTACAATCTGAACTCGCTGAAATCAAATCAGCCGGGTTATTTAAAGCTGAACGTGTCATTGAATCTCAGCAAAGTGCTGAAATCCAGGTGGGTGGCACTACTGTGTTAAATTTTTGCGCAAATAATTATCTCGGTCTGGCCAATCATCCTCGTCTCATAAAGGCAGCTCAAGATGGGCTGGCTGAATGGGGGTTCGGACTTAGCTCCGTCAGGTTCATATGTGGTACCCAGAGCATTCATAAAGAATTAGAAGGTAAAATCGCTGATTTCCTGGGGCTGGATGACGCCATCCTCTATAGCTCTTGTTTTGACGCCAATGGAGGATTGTTTGAGACTATTCTGGGACCTGAGGATGCCATTATTTCCGATCAACTGAACCATGCTTCTATTATTGATGGTGTTCGACTGTGCAAGGCTCAACGATATCGTTATGCCAACAACGATATGGGTGAGCTGGAAAGCATGTTGAAGGATTCTCAGGATGCCAGGACTCGTCTTATTTCCACTGATGGTGTTTTTTCAATGGATGGGTATGTGGCGCAAATAGATAAGATTTGTGATCTTGCAGAAAAGTATGATGCTCTTGTCCATGTTGATGATTCTCACGCCACTGGATTTTTTGGCCCCAATGGCAGAGGTTCCTATGAATTTAGAGGGGCAATGGGACGAGTTGATATCATCACTTCAACACTGGGAAAAGCCATGGGTGGAGCCAGTGGTGGTTTCACAGCCGCTCGTCAGGAAATTATCGACTTGTTACGACAGCGGTCACGACCCTATCTATTTAGTAATACTTTGGCACCAGCTATCACTGCTGCCAGCATTGCAGTTATCGACCTCTTGTCCGAATCTTCAGATCTACGACAGAAACTGGAAGAGAATACACGCTATTTTCGAGAGAAAATGATCGAGGCAGGATTTGATATCAAAGCAGGGGAGCACCCCATCGTTCCCATCATGTTTGGAGATGCGAAACTGGCTGCCGATATTGCTTCTGCAATGCTTGAGAAGGGAATCTATGTCATTGGATTCTCATTTCCTGTAGTACCCAGAGGTGAAGCTAGAATTCGAACACAGATAAGCGCTGCTCATAGCCTGGAACATCTGGATCGGGCAATACAAGCTTTCACTGAGGTTGGTACACAATTCGGGGTAATTTAAAGTTATCTCAGCTTGAGAGTTGTCATTAAAGTGAGATGATTTCCCAATCCTGGCCTAGTAATTTCCTTCAAAAACTCACTAACAGGTCATACCAGTTTGTGCTATGTTTTACCCTACCATGTTAGGGCTCAAAACTATAAAAAAATTGTACATCGTCAGACATTCTAAGGCAGTTGAGGTAGCACCGGACTTCTCTGATTTCAATCGCTGCTTAGCTGATTATGGTGTTGAAAAAGCAACTCTGATTGCACAGCATCTTGCTCGCGATCAGATGGATGTTGATCTCATGCTCTCCAGTCCCGCCTGTCGCGCTCTTGAAACTGCAAATATCTTCTCTGAGTATTTAAAGTATCCAAGTTCCGAGATTGTCCAGCTGCAACCACTTTATCATTTTGGTGGTACTGAGAAAGCCATTGATATCATCTCTCATGTGGATGATGATGTGGAAACCCTCATGCTTTTTGGACACAATCCAACATTTAATGCATTGAGCTGGAATTTGTGCCAGGAGTTTCGCGAAGGGATGCCGACTTCATCAGTTGTTGGTATCACTTTCAACACGAAAACCTGGGCTAAGGCAGTTAAAAAAGGTGGGAAGCTACATACCTATCTTACAAAAAAGAATCTGCGCTAGTTCCATATGGCAAAATCATCCAAGAAGTTTCGTGTAACCAAAAGAGACCCTGAACAAACCTGGGCTCCAGATTCCGAACATAAGTATGCTGCCATTGATATTGGTTCTAATGGTGTCAGATTACTTCTATCCAAAGTGATGACCACCGGTGAACACTGTGTTTTTGCCAAGGAATCTCTGGTAAGAATGCCCATCCGTCTTGGTGCAGATGTGTTTAGGCACCAATCCATTTCTCCTGAAAAAGAAGAGCAGCTTGTTTCCACCCTCATTGCATTCTCGCATTTGCTTAAGGCGTATGAACCTGTGGATTATCGAGCCTGTGCAACTTCAGCCATGCGCGAAGCCCTGAATGGGGAGAAAATAGCCTCACGTATCAGAGAGGAAAGTCAACTCAACCTGGAAATTATTGATGGGGGTGCAGAAGCTGAAATGATTTTCGCTTCCCATATCGCTGAGACACTTCATCCTGATCGGGCATATCTCTATATTGATGTAGGGGGAGGAAGTACGGAATTGACCTTTTTTGCCCGAAGTGAGCGCTTGGTATCTCGTTCTTTTCCCATTGGTTCTGTCCGCTTACTAAATCGTCAGGTTACTCAGTCAGTTTGGGATGAAATGGAAGCCTGGGTTTTGAAATATCGCCCTGTCGATATTCAGCTAAGTGCCATTGGTTCAGGGGGTAACATGAATAAAATCCTCAGACTTTCCAGTAGTAAGAATGACAGACCAGTTAGTCTTACTGAATTAATTGAGATCGATGCCATGCTCAATTCCTACAACATTGAAGAGCGTATCAGAGTGTTACATCTACGCCCCGACCGAGCTGATGTTATTGTTCACGCTTCCAAAATATTCAAGTCCATAATGCAATGGGGTGAGATTGACGAAATTTTTGTTCCTCAATTCGGCCTGGCTGATGGATTGGTGCATTTCATGCACGATGAATACGTAAAAAATCAATAGGGGACGCATCCAATGAAATCTGAGAACCAATTGCTGGATGATTTAAAAGCCATCCTGCCTGAGGATCGGATTAAAACACGACTGATTGACAGACATAGTTATGCCAGAGATGCCAGCTTTTACCGGCTCATACCAAAAGCAATAGTTCAACCGGTGAACGAAACAGAAATCATTCAACTGTTTACATATTCCCAACAAAGTAAGATACCCCTCGTATTCAGAGCTGCAGGTACATCCCTCTCGGGTCAATCAATCACTGATGGAATCCTGGTTGAGGTAAGCAGGAAATGGCAGGATTTCTTCTTCGATGAGGAGCAAGGAACTATTCAGCTGGAACCGGGCTTGATCGGTGGCCAGGTGAATCAGCGCCTGGCTGCATATGGTCGCAAAATAGGTCCTGATCCTGCATCTTTGGATGCCTGTATGATTGGTGGAATCATTGCCAATAATGCCAGCGGGATGTGTTGTGGTGTCAGCGACAATGCGTACCACACCATGGATACGGTGCGTTTTGTCCTTCCCAATGGCCAAACCTATGACACAATTGATGAGAAAAGTGATGAGCAACTTCTAAAGCAATCCCCCAACATCTATCAGGGTCTGCTTGATCTTCGAGAGCGTATACTAGCGGATAAATCCCTGTACAAAAGGGTGAGAGATAAATACACCAGGAAAAACACTCAGGGATATTCATTAAACGCACTCATCGACTATGAGAAGCCTATTGATATTTTAAGTCATCTTCTGGTTGGATCAGAGGGAACCCTGGGATTCATATCCAAAGTTCGCCTTAAAACCCTGGCTGATGACCCGCACAAATCCACTGCGCTCCTTTTCTTCAAGGATATTCGCTCCGCAACTGAAACTGTAGTTTCCCTGCAAAAGTCAGGTGCTCAGGCATTGGAGCTCATGGATAGGGCTGCTCTAAGATCCATACAGGATGAAGCTGGTATGCCGGAGGAGATCAAAACCCTGCCAGAGAAGGCCGCTGCGTTGCTCTGTGAATTTCAGGCACCTCAGGCGAAGAGTCTGGCTCAAAAGGTTGCTGCAGGTCTGGGGGTATTGAACACAGCTAAATTGATTCACCCTGCAGAATTTACGGAGGATGAAGCTACCCGTATGCTCTATTGGAAGATACGCAAAGGTTTGCTGCCCTCCGTTGGTGCTGTGCGGAAGTCGGGTACAACAGTCATCATCGAGGATATATGTTTCCGCTTAGAGGATTTAGCAGATGCAACCCTCGAACTTCAGGGTTTGTTTAAAAAACATGGCTACAGCGATGCCATCATTTTTGGTCATGCCAAGGATGGTAACCTTCATTTTGTAATATCTCAAACCTTTGCTGATGCAGCTGGTCGAGATCAATATACACATTTTATCAAAGATGTTGTGGAGATGACGGTGGGCACCTACGATGGTGCTTTAAAAGCCGAACATGGTACTGGTAGAAATATGGCACCATTTCTGGAAACAGAATGGGGCGAAGTAGCTGTTGAGATCATGAGAGATCTCAAAGCCCTCATTGATCCCGATATCCTACTAAATCCAGGTGTTATTGTTAATGATGATCCTGAAATTTATCTGAAAAACATTAAACCCACCCCCAGTATTGAAGCCGTTGTGGACAAATGCATCGAATGTGGGTTTTGTGAAACCTGGTGTCCCTCGAAGGATTTGACCATGACACCGCGTCGTCGAATTGCTACCTGGAGAGAAATTCAAATGCTCCAGCAAGGTGACTTTACGGAGCGAGAAACCGCCCAGACATTGCTTAAAGATTATAGTTTTGAAAGTGTTGATACCTGTGCTGTGGATGGTCTGTGTGCCCTGGGCTGCCCGGTAAAGATTGATACAGGTGACCTGACCCGTCATTTCAGAAAAGAGAAGCACGGTTTAATAGGGCGGAGAATCGCCTGGTGGACAGTGCGGTATTTTAGTTTTGTCGTTGAGATGATTCGACTGGGACTCAATGTAGTTACACCTATTGCCAGATTGATTGGTAGTCAGCGAATCGTAAACCTCTCCATGTTGATACATCGTTGGTCACGGGGCTGGATTCCAGTATGGCATAAATTCATGCCCACTGGTGGAAAGGGCCTACCAGTGATCAGAATTAAGAATTCTGATGAAAAAGAGGAAATGGTTTATTTCGCTTCCTGTCTCAATCGAGGAATGAGTAAAACCCCAGGAGAAACTAACAAGTTAAGTACCCCGGAAGCTTTCATCCAGCTCCTACAAGAGGCCGGTATACATCCAATATATCCAGACCACTTGGAAGACTTGTGTTGTGGAACTCCTTATTCGTCCAAAGGGTTTGATAAAGCCTACAAACTGATGGCTGAGAATACGGTACGTTCACTCTGGAAAACCTCCCAGGGCGGAAAGCTCCCCATAGTTGTTGATACTTCACCATGTACATATAAAATGCAGCATTATGACACTATTCTAGAGGGTGAATATCTCAAGCAATGGCAGGCTTTGAATATCGTCGATATCATTGCCTACCTTAATGATACGATCATCCCTCGACTGGATATCAAGCACAAGGCAGACAAAATTATGCTGCACCCTACTTGCTCATCGCGCAAGATGGGTCTGGAAAGCAAGATGTTGACAGTGGGACTGGCCTGTGCCCATGAAACCATAATTCCAGAAGATACAGATTGCTGCGGTTTTGCTGGTGATAGAGGATTTCTCGTTCCAGAGCTAACTGAAGATGCTACCCGGGATGAGGCAGCCGAAGTGCGCAAGCATCATGGAGTAAATGGTCACTTCTCAACATCCAGGACCTGTGAAATGGGCATGTCAAATGCCACAGATGAATCCTATTCATCCCTCATACACCTCGTGCACAAAGCCGTATTTAACTAAGTTAGATCTACACAAAAAAATATTTGCGAGGGTTGATACTTTTACCTATATTACTACAAATGTAGGAGAGTGGCGATATGAGTAGTAGAGCGAATCTGGATGCCTTAAGCCAATATGAATGGTTAATCATGAATCACATCTGGGAAGTAGAAAGCGCATCTGCCAGAGAAGTCATGGAAGCTCTGCCTGAAGAGGCTCAACGTGCCTACACTACTATCCAAACCTATATGGAAAGATTGGTGGATAAGGGCTATCTGACCAAGGAGAAAATAGGGATGGTCAATTTTTACACCACCAATATCCCACGCGAATCTGTAGTGGATGGTGCCACCAACAACTTTATTGATAAAGTGTTTCAAGGATCCGGATCAAGTCTTGCTGCCTACCTGCTGAAAAACAATAAATTGAATCAAAAGGATTTAGAAAAGATCAGGGATGTTCTAGAGAGGGGAGAATAAAATGTTTGATCAAATATTATCCATGCTCATCCAATCATCCTGGCAAATATTAATTCTGGCAGCAATTGTCTGGCCTCTGAGTAGGCTGAGCAAAAAAGCTTACCCGAATTTTGCATATATCCTGTGGGTGATCATACTTATCAAAGCACTCATACCTATCAATATCACCATGCCTGTTCAACAACTTCCCATGGTGGCATTAGCACCCGTATTTACAGGCCAATTTATCCAGTCCTCTGTCGACAATTCAGCTGGTGTGCTCTCAGTTGCTACCATTCTTACCCTTATCTGGTTCACCTGTGTTATCCTTCTGACGCTGAGACTAATTGGATCAGAGTACACGCATCGAAAAAGAATGCAAAAGGCGGTGGCAATAACACCTGAGACATGGTTTGAGGGCATGAAGGAGGAGTTGGGAATCAAAAAGAAAATCACGATATATGTTGATGAGCATATCCAAAGCCCATTGATGCAGGGGATATGGAGGACCAAAATTTATCTGCCAGTTGATTTCACCAGGTGGTCCCTTCAAGAGCAACAAAGTGTGCTGGCTCATGAACTCACCCATGTGAAGCGATTAGATATTATCACTATCTATCTCCAGGCTGCAGTAAGGACACTCTATTTCTTCCATCCCATCATCTGGTTAGTGAATGATCAAATTGATCTGGAGCGGGAGAAAATTTGTGATGATGAAGCAATTGAACTTTCCAGAACCGAACGTAAAGTCTATGGTGATCAATTATTTAGACAATTAGCAACAGAGCAGGGTACCAATCCTACCCCTGTTTTAGCAGGCGGTTTTTTTATGAGCGACAGTAGTATTGTTAAACGATTTCGATATATCAAAGAAAAGAGGGGAGAAATGAAAAATAAGCTAAAAATACATCATGTATTAATCATTCTGAGTGTGATCAGTCTGGCATTTCTGATCATGTGTAATTCAGAAAGTCCTAAAGGGACAATTGAACCTATCGGACTGGAAAAAACATCCACTACTCAGGAAAGTGACGATTTTCAAGCTTATGACAAACCGCCTGAACCGAAGGGTGGATACACGGCAATTCAAAAGAATGTTCACTACCCGGAGTTAGCCAGGAAGGCTGGCATCGATGGAACCACAATTCTCCAGGTGATTATTAACAAACTTGGAGTTGCTCATGATCCAGAAATTTTGAGGAGTTCAGGGAATGAGTCCCTGGATTCAGCCGCAGTTAATGCTGCCATCCTCACTGAATGGATACCTGCTCAGATTAGGGGTGAGGCAGTCAGTGTGAAAATTTCCATACCCATTGTTTTCCGTTTGAAAACGGATGACGTCGCAAAGGAAAAAACCGATTAGCGACAGATATTTTCAAATCTCGGATTTATAAATCGGCAGCCTCGCAGATGTGAGGCTGTCTTTTATGCCCCTAACCTAACATCCAGAATACCCAGAGTACAGCCAGAGCAGGTCCGAGAAGCCCCATTATCAGACCGCCTCTAACAAAATCTGTGGTTTTCATGTTTCCAGTAGCAAATGCGATGGCATTGGGAGGTGTGGAAATAGGTAAACACATGGCAGCAGAGGCTCCCAGCGCCAGTGGAATCACGATGATGGGTTCAAAACCAACAGCAACAGCAATACCCAGTGGAGCCAGGATATTCGTTGCAGCTGTATTGCTCATGAAATTAGACAGCAGTGTGGTGACGTAGGCTAAAACAAAAGCAATGGCCAGAAGACCCATTGTATCCATGGGAATGAGACCCAGTACCCAGGTAGCCAGACCACTTTTTTGAATGGCCACTCCAAGGGATAGTCCACCAGCCATGAGCATCAATACATCCCACTGCAAACGGCGGATTTCAGCCACGTTCAGAATACCCGTTACAGCAAAAATCGTGATTGGAATAAAAGAGACAACCGCTGTAGGCATACCGTGGAGGGAACCGGTCATCCACAAGAGGACAGTCAAGATGAAAACTGGAAACACCAGCAAGCGTTTCCACATGGGCAGTAACGAACCCGTTCTGGTTTCCCATTCAAGTCCACGTAGATCCAGAGTTTCTGAATCAGAGGGATGTGCAATTCGTAAATAAAACCAGGCGATAAAAAATAGTGCAATGGCTGGTGGTAGTCCTAATGTCATCCACTCAACAAAACTAATGGCATGGGTCTCACTGAGCAATCCTGCTGCAATGGCATTTGGTGGGCTACCAATAATGGTCCCCATACCACCGACATTTGCAGCAAATGGGACACCTAACAACAGCGCTTTCACAAAAGGATCCTTTTTATCAACCCCGGCAATAACTGGGGCCATAACTGACATCATCATTGCTGTTGTTGCTGTATTCGACATAAACATTGAAAATACAAAGGTCAAGGCCATGGCTCCCAGCAACACATTCGAGGGACGAGATCCAAACCATTTCAATACAAATCGAGCCATCATCCTATCAAGACCTGTGGTTTGAGCAGCCTGACCCAGTACAAATCCACCCATAAAGAGCCACATGATGGGGCTGGCCCATGGATTCACAAACATTTGCCAATCTTTTGGTCCCGTGGCATAGACACCACCTGGCTGACCCAAAATGAGAATCTCAAGACCAATAATAAGAATGGCAACGGCAAAGGCTGGGATTGCTTCTGTCATCCATAGACCTGCTGCAAAGATCAGGATGAAAAGTGTCCACATGGCTGCTGGTTCCAGTCCAGAATATGAAGGTACAAATGCAATGAGTGCAGCGATAATCCCGGTTATCACCAACTTAACAAATCGACGTGTTGAAGAGATCTGGAGTTTCCCAAGAACTCTTCTTGCCTGTCTTCTGGTATCAAGCATGCTGGGTTTCCCAAGGTATATTCCCTGTGATTAATAAATGGAACAGGGAGGTCTTCCTGACATGTCCATTCAATGTTGCAGTCATGGAATCCGAGGGTCGTATGAGAGTCATGGTTAGTCTCTTTCGTGATCGATGAGTGCTTCGGCAACTGATCTGGAACAATCAGCAAGGTCGTTCAAATCATATCCACCTTCCAGACCTACAAGCAGGTGTGGGGTAATGTCCAGGCAATATCGGGTAAACTCAGCAAAATGCTCAGGGATGAGCAACATACCTCCCAGCGGATCATTTTGACTGGCATCAAATCCCGCACTGACAATAAGCAACTCTGGTTCCCAATTTTTCAGGAAGGGTAAAACCTTCTTATCAAAGGCATCGAAATATTCATATTTTCCAGAACCGATTGAAAGTGGAATGTTCAGCACATTGCTAAAGTCACCTTTTTCATGCTCAGCACCTGTGCCAGGATAGTAGGGCCATTGATGCAAGGAACAATAGGCCAGGTTTGGATCTGATTCCAAAATGTGTTGTGTCCCGTTCCCGTGGTGTACATCCCAATCTAATACTGCAACCCGACTTACGCCCTTGACCGTCATCGCATAATTGGCTGCTATGGCACAATTATTAAAAAGGCAGAAACCCATGGCATTGTCACGCTCAGCATGATGTCCAGGGGGTCTGGAAATTACAAATGATGACTCCTGGTGTCCCACGATGCGATCGACACCATCCAGCCAGGCTCCAGTGCTCTGCAGGGCAATGTCATAACTCTCTGGGCTTACCATAGTATCAGGATCCATGCTGAAACCACCGCGCTCGGCTGTGTTGCGCACATTAAGAATATGGGCTGATGTGTGGACTAGTTTTATCTCCTCCACATCAGCTCTACGCGGTTCGATCCACTTTATCTTGTCCTGAGCTTCACTTTTACGGATTCCATCTGTGCAAGCAGCTAGCCTCTCCGGTCTTTCGGGATGACCGTATCCAGTGTCGTGCTGCAAAAATCTTTCGCTGGTAATGACATTTATCATGGCGGGAAAGATATTCAAATCTCATGCCTTGTACATGAGTATGTCAGGATAAAGCTAAAATATTTTTAATTAGTGATATTCACTCTTGCTAATGTGACTCGCGGTGCTTACTTGTGACCCAGGAGTCATATTATGAATACTGGTTCAAAAAATACTGGTTTAAGCCGCAAGGAAAGAGATAAACTGCGCAACAAGGAAGCTATCTTGAAAGCTGCGGTGCATCTATTTGCCCAGAAGGGATTTGTGGAAACGAAACTCGAGGATGTTGCTGCATTGGCAGAATTCGGTAAAGGCACCCTATATAATTATTTTAAGAACAAGGATGATCTGCTTCTTTCTGCCTTTGATTACGCAGTGGGAAATGTCCTGGATTTCTTATACGATCAATTGGCTTCAGTCTCTGATCCCCTTGATCGGATTCGTCTCATCGCCAATTCTCAGTTTAATTATTATCACAATAATACTGATTTCATGAATGTGATCATGACGAATCAACAGGTTTTGATGAATCATGCTAGAAGTAGACAAGTGTTTGATCGTTTTCAGGATTTGAAAAAATTAGTAGTCATTGAAATGCAGGCTGCCATTGATGCAGGTCATTTGCGTCAGGGGAACGCCCAACATTATGCCAGCTATCTGAGTGGGATGATTCATGCCCAGGTTCGTTCATTGAATGCAGGGGACATGAAGATGGATGAAATGTATGCTGATGATATAATGGATATCTTTTTAAATGGAGCTAAATCATGAATAAAAATTTGCTGACAGTGGTAGTCAGCCTCATGTTGATTAACTCAGTGGGGGCAGAAACCCTGGAGCTTGAGCTTAGCAAGGCTATCAAGCTCGCTCTGGATAACAATGTGAACATGCAAAATGCCCAGGAGGATCTCCTTCAGGCAAAAGCACAAAGGAAAGAAGCTTTTTCATCAGCTTTGCCTGTGGTTTCTGGCTTTGGTCAAGTCTCCCATAGCTTTGCTATTGGCGCTCAACCTATGGCGTTTCCTGTACCGTTTGGTGTTGTTGACAATAATGGAGATCCACTCCATTATCTATCCAACCCAATGGATCCAACAAGCACTGTGGAGTACTATGATCAAATGGGCAATCAAGTTGGACATCTACAACAAACTGCAATTCGAATGATACCACTTGAGCTCGCTTTTGGATCGGATAATACCATGGTCTACGGTCTTAGCCTGACACAACCCTTGTTTGAAGGTCGTGTTATTGCTGCCATCAGAGGGGCAAACGTTTATGGGGATCTTGCCACATCTGCAGCTGATGTTACCAGACTCTCGGTTATCGAGAATACTAAGAAAGCCTATTATGGAGTTTTGCTGGCTGACAAAATGGTTGAAGTCATGCAGAATTCACTTGAAGTGATGAAACAGAACCTGGAGAATGTCACAGCACTTTATGAGCAGGGAAAAACTGCAGAATTCGATGTGATCCGTGCTGATGTTCAGGTAGCCAACCAAACCACCATGGTGAGTAATGCCCGCAAAATGAAAGAATTGGCTTATGCTGGATTAAAGCGTAGCTGTGGGCTACAGATTGAGCAGGATCTGGTAATCCAGGGTGAGCTTCGAACTGAAATTGTTGATGACCTTAACCTGGCTGATTTAGAGCGTAAGATGATCTCAAATCAACCTCTTTTAAACCAGTTGGAAGCCAATGTGAAACTCATGAAGGAGAACATCCTCATGGTGAAGGCCGAATTTATGCCTTCAATTGCGCTAACTGGCTCCTACCAGCAGATGAAGTCCTACAATGATGATGGTTTCGACGATGCGGACTTTAATGAATCCTCCTCCTTGGCAATAGGTATCAATATGCCCATTTTTAATGGATTTGGATCCACTGCAAGAGTACAAAAAGCTAGAGCTGATCACCGGAAATCTGAGTACCAACAGCATGATATGAAGGAAAATCTACTGCTGGAACTGAAGAGTATTTTTCTGAGTATTAAGGAATCCTCACGGAAAATTGATGCTGGACTCAAAGGTGCAGAACAAGCTCACAAGGGAGTCGATATGGCTCAAAAACTTTATCAACAGGGCATGGCCAGCCAACTTCAGGTTTTAGATGCCCAAAGCGCTAGTGACCAAGCTGAACTAGGTCTCTACCAGGCATATTTTGAATATAACAGTGCTCGTGCTTCATTGGCACGTGCCCTCGGAGAAGAATAATGAAATCGATGAAAACATGGGTAGCAACGCTACTACTAATCTCAAGTATACTGGTCCTGGCCAATTGTGGTGGTGAGACTGAAGTCAAAGAAATTGTTGAAACAAAAGTGCCTGTTGCTCTGGATAGTGTAAGCTTTCAACCCTTCCAGGTTGATTTTCATAGTATTGGTAGAGTTGTATCAGAGAACCAAGTGAATTTACTATTTCAATCTGCCGGACAGGTTGATTCAATCTGGGCTAATATTGGCGACTATGTATTCAAGGACCAGCGTCTTGCCAGTATTGAGACCGATGTGTATTCAACCATGTATGCCCAGGCAAAATCTATGTATGAGAAATCCAAACGCGATTTAGAAAGCTCGAAAGCTCTCTTTAATTCAAATGTGATTTCATCTGATCAATTTGAAATGGCCCGTATTGGTCTGGACAACGCCAGAGCAGCTTACACGCAAGCGAAAAACTCAATGGATAATACAACTCTTCGTGCACCCTTCAGTGGATGGATTGTGGCTAAAAATTTAAATATCGGTGATCTCGTAGCTCCAGGGGGAGCTATGCAGCCACCTATGGTGCTGGCTGATATGAATCGCTTGAAAATTATTGTGCCGGTACCGGAGGCTCGCATCGGGCAGATCAGAAATGGTCAGTTTGCCCAAATTGAATTTAAAACCTTCCCTGATCGCATATTTGAAGGTGCGGTACTCCGTATTGGTATGGCTCCTAAAAACATGTCCAACAATTATGATGTTGAAGTACGCATGTCAGGCAACATGATGGGCATGAAGCTGGGTCTGGTGGGTGATGTTCGCATTGTGCAGGAATACTATGAAGAAGCCTTGGTATTACCCCTCAACCTGATACAGGATGACGGACAGAAGAAATTTATTTTCCTTGAGGAAGCGGGTCGTGCAGTGCAAAAAGAGATCAACATTCGAGCACTTTCAGGATCACAGGTATTCATCGAAGCAGATGTTGTCCCAGGTGATAGGATCATCGTTAAAGGACACAATGATGTGAAAGATGGTTCTCTTTTGGATATCGTGGAGTAGGGAAGGGATTACCTTATGAAAATATCAAAACAGGCCATCCAGCACCCCATGGCTGTCATGTTTGCATCTCTGGGTATTTTTATTGCCAGCATCACAGCCTACGTGTCACTGCCCCTTGAGCTGGTCCCAGTCATTGAAATTCCATATGCTTTCGTCTCTGCCACCTATGTGGGAGCTGCCCCTTCCGAGGTAGAGACAGAGATTATCAAACCCATTGAAGAGAAACTGGCCCAACTGCAAGATGTAGATGATATCACTGGATATGCCATGCAGAATGTTGGTTTTATAACCATCAAATTTTCTCCGGAAGCAGATCTTGATTTAAGTATCGATGATCTCAAGGAGAAGGTGAACGAAGCCATACCTGAACTCCGAGATGAGATAGATAATGTTACTGTGACCGATATCGATTTCGCAGATACACCCATTAGTATTCTCAATATCTATGGTGACTTCTCACCTCATGACCTGCGTATCCAGGCTGATCTCATTAAAGATCAGCTAACCCGAGTATCTGGCGTGAACCAGGTTGAAATGTTTGGTGGCGAAGAACGTGAGATCGCCATTGAAATTGATCCAGATCTGCTCCTTGCCAATAACCTCAGTATCCCACAGGTATTGATGGCTCTGCGAAGAAGCAATATGAATTTTCCCGGTGGAACTGTGAAGTTGAAAGGCCAGGATATCTTTGTGCGAACTGTGGGCAAGTACTCTGAAATCGATGATATCGAGAACACCATTCTCGGTGTAGATCAATCGGGAAATGTCAGTCGCATTCGTGATGTAGGGACAGTCACCGATGGATTCGAAATCCCTTCGAGTTATTCCCGGTATCAACAACAGAATAGTGTAACTCTGCTGATTTCAAAAAGAACAGGTTCACATATCGTCGAAGCCACTGAGCAAATCGAGGCAGTGGTGGACAAACTCGCTGCAAAATTCCCTCAGGGAATGGAATATGCCTATACAGCTAGACAGGCAACGGATATTGAGAAACAAAATAGTCAGCTGAATCAGAATGCAGCATGGGGAATCTTGTTTGTCATTATTGTATTGTTTGCGGGAATTGGGTTCAAGAATGCTCTCATCGTATCTATTGCACTGCCTTTTGCACTTATGTCCTCCTTTCCTCTCATGGCTGTATTTGACCTGGCGCGGACAGGTATTTCCATGTTTGGCCTCATCATCGTGCTTGGAATTGTGGTTGACGGTGCCATCATTGTCGCAGAATCAACCTATAGACACATGGAAGAAGGTCTGAGCCGGAAAGATGCTGCCATTCAGGCTCTTGATGAAGTCGGTGTTCCCATTATGACTTCGGTGTTGACAACTATGGTCGCGTTTGCACCCATCATTTACATGTCTGGAACCATGGGGCAATTTCTCTCAGTTATCCCAAAAGTGGTCATTTTCACACTGGTAGGTGCCTTCCTGGCCGATCATTTTTTGATTCCTGTGTTGGCCTCAAAAATGATGATGGTCACCAAGCGGGCTGGGATGCTCAGCGGCGAGTGGATAGGTAAACGAGTATACACAAAAATGGTTGGATGGGCTTTATACCATCGATTCCTGGTTATTCTGGGGATTACAGTTGTTTTCTTTATGTCAATTGCCGCCGTGGGAATTTCTGCAGTCAGTGATACCAAGCTTGTCAAATTGGAAATATTCCCCAAAGTTGCTAAACCCAGGATTATTCTGGACATCAACACTCCTGCAGGGAGCCAACTGGAATATACAGATTCTGTAGTCAAGGAGGTTGAAGAATACCTCGTTGGCTTTGAAGAGGTTGACCGAATTGTTTCTACAGTCGGAGAGAGCGGCGTTCAAAATGTTCGCCTTGCGCAAGGGGGTGGCAAGGGCGCCGAAATTGGACAAATAAATGTAGATCTGGTTGATGCAAGCGAGCGGGATATTTCTGTGGATGATCTCATGGTCATCATGGATGCTGAGCTCTCCCGGATACCTGGTGTCGATATCGTACTCCAAACCATTGTCGAAGGTCCACCCATAGCCAGCAATGTGATCATTGATGTCAGTGGTGACGATTTGGATGCCATAGGTTTTGTAGCCGAACAGGTCAAACGAGATCTGGCAACCGTGGAAGGTGCCTTGAATGTTGAATCCAGCCTTGGTGTGCGAAGAACTGAATTTCAAGCTATCGTCGATCATGATCGCGCTGCAAGTTATGGTCTATCCAGTCAGGAAGTGAGTAACACTCTTGCTGCCGCCATGATTGGTTTGGAAGCTACAACCTATTCTGACGGTCTTGAGGATATTCCAGTTGTGGTACGTCTTGAAACAGATGGTGACGATGCCGTAGATGCTATCCGTAATCTGAACATTATGAATCAAATGGGTCAGATGATCCCCTTTGAGAATGTCGCATCACTTGAGTTGGGAAGCAGTGAAACTCTGATTAAACACCAGGATTTCAAACGCAATATTTCTGTTTCATGTGATTTGGCGAAGGGCGTGGATGCAACGGATATTCGACGTCGTATGGATCCCTTTCTGGCTCAACTGGCTGTACCAAATGGTGTCTCAGTTGAGTATGGAGGTATTGAAGACGAGGCCAGCGAATCATTCGCAAGCCTTGGTAGAGCCATGATTATCGGGTTTATTATTATCATGATCATCCTCAGTGCCCAATTTCAATCATTTAAGCAACCTCTGATTATTGGCCTCGCTATTCCACTTTCATTTATTGGGGTGATTTTTGGTCTCATGGTAACAAGAGTACCATTTGGGATCATGGCCTTTTTCGGAGTCGTCGCGCTTATGGGGGTGGTGGTGAATGATGCTATTGTGCTCATCGCCTATGTCAATGACCTCAGACGAAAAGGAATGTTGGTCCGGGATGCCTTGATCAAGGCAGGTCGCAACAGACTGAGGCCCATCATCCTCACCACAGTGACTACGCTGGCAGGTATGATACCTCTGAGCTTGAATCTGGCAGGTGGGGCTGAATACTGGAGACCTCTGGCAGTTAGTCTGATCTTTGGTTTGGCGGTTTCTTCCTTCTTGACTCTCATTGTTGTTCCAGTTTTATATTCGATTATCGAGAGCCGAGCAGAGCGGAAAAAATTGGAACGCGCTGCTTAACGAATCCGCCAGGGTTTATCAATATATTAAATTTGTTTTACAAAGGGCTTTGTGATAGCACAAAGCCCTTTGCTTATATATCTTAATCAATATTTTTCTTAAGCAGTCGTATTAAACAACCGTGGAGAGATTATGATTAAGAACAAACTATCCAGCATTTTGATGGTGTTGCTGGCCCTATTTGCCCTGGGACATACTGCTGAAAGGCTAGTCCTGGCTGAATATTTTACCAACGCTGGCTGACCTGGTTGTGGCCCCGCAGGGGCAGAGTTGGACGTGTTCCAACATAATAATCAGGAAGCCTTCACTTCAATTCATTACCACATGTCCTGGCCCGGTAGTGATCCTTTCTATAGCTATAATAGTGCAGATGGGAATGCTCGTAGAGCTCATTACGGTTTTAATTGGGTCCCTTATTTTGTAGTAGATGGTGGTGATCATTCTGCGCTGAATGAGAATCAGGATGTTTCGCAATGGGGTGCAGCGGTACTTGCACAAGCTGCTTTAACATCACCACTCTCTATTTCGGCAACCGGTGACATGAATTATCAGGGAGAGGGTTACATTGATGTAACACTAACTCCTGAAGCCGGTGTCGATGGTGATTATATCATCCAGGTGGTTTTGGTTGAAGATGGCATTTACTTCATGGGCTCAAATGGTTACCCAAATCATGAAGCTGTCATGCGACACATGTTCCCTACTCCTGAAGGTACACCAATCAGTTTACAGGCTGGGGTAGAGGTAACAGAAACCATCAGTGTAGAAATAACTCAGGGTTTTAACGTTGCCAATTGCCGACTTGTCGTATTTGTTGAAGCTGCGGATCAATCAATTCTAAATACTGCTACCTTTAATCTGGTTGAGCTAACCCCTGTAAATGTTCCTTATCTACAGACAGTTTCTGGATCCATCCAGGTGATTGACGAAAATGATGATGGCAAACTGAACCCCGGCGAGTCAACAAATTATGCAGTGACCATTACAAATCTTTGCGAATGGTCCACTGCCACTGGAATTACGGGATACCTTTCCAGCTCAGACCCATATGTTACAATTACCGATAGTGTTGGGAGTTATGACCTGCTCGTAGCCTGTGATATGGGCGCCAATAATGCTGATATGTTTGCTTTTAGCGTGTCTGAAGATGCCCCTGTGATATATGATATGGAGTTTAGCCTGCGCTTAACGGCAAACCAGGATGGTGAGGTACCATATGAAACCACACTACCCTTGAGTGTAACCATGGATATGTTCCAGAACCATTTTCCTGTAGCAACTTTGGATGGTATTGTCGGTGGATCTGCAGTCTTAGATCTTGATGGAGATGCATCACTCGAGGTTATAGTTGGTGGTCTTGATAGTCTTCTGCATGTGTTTGGTGTAGATGGATTGGATATAGATGGTTTCCCATTTGTCTCAACTGGCAAAATTACCTCAGCACCTGCGGTTGGAGATATCGACAATGACGGTGACCTGGAAATCGTATTTACAACACTCGGTGGTGGGATCTATGTGGTAGAATCTGATGGAAGCGGTGCAATGGTTGCTCAGGCTACTGGTCAAATCTTGGGTACCTCTGCCATCGCAGACCTGGATAATGATGGTGATTTAGAAATTGTTACTACTGGTACCGCTTATGACATCACTGTAATCCATCACGATGGGACCGCTCTTGCAGGTTACCCAAAAATTCTTGATGGCGAGAGGATGGAGGGAGCAGCCGCAATTGCTGATTTGGATGGTGATGGTTTTAACGACATCATCGTTGGTACCAATGGAGACTTTATTCATGCCTATGATGCCAGTGGAAATAGTCTAGCAGGTTTTCCGGTTAATCTAGCTGCTGATATCAGGACTGCACCTGTTGTCACAGATCTGACAGGAGATGGTACCCTGGAGATTATTGCTGGTTCACTCAGTGGGACGATGCACGCTCTATCAAGTTCGGGTACTGTGTTGTGGAGTCATCAACAGGTTCCAATCCCAGTTTTATCCGGTCATTCTGTTTTTGATTACAACCAGGATGGTCTCATGGAAACTGCTTATGTATTGCCTGACGGACGTGTCAGTGTAATAGACCACGCAGGAAACATGATGGAAGGCTGGCCACAAACTCTGGCGACCACTTGTTACAGTCAACCCGTTATCGGCGATGTCGATGGTGATGATATTCCAGAAATCATACTGGGGGATGACTCCGATGTTCTGTATGCATTTCATATAGATGGAACACTCCTGCCCCATTATCCAATGGCACAGGGAGAAAGAGTCCATGCTGCTGCTACTGTGGCTGATTTGGATCTTGATGGCAATATGGAGATTCTTGTTGGAACCGATGCTGGGCTCAATGTGGTTGATATGCCTGCATTAAGTGAAGCCGGACCCTTTTGGGTAACCTCACGTGGGAATTATCAGCGGACTGGATATTTCCCCAATAATATTGTGAGTTCTTATTCACAATCGATTCTACCTGAAACGTTGACTTTAAAGCAGAATTTCCCAAATCCCTTTAACCCCACTACTACCATTGAATTTGGGATTCCTGGCTCTTCGATGACAAATCTCACGATCTTCGACCTTTTGGGAAATGAAGTAACCCGTCTGATCGATAAAAATCTTTCTGCTGGTAACTATTCGCTAGTCTGGCAGGGAGTAGATCATTCAGGAAATCAGGTTGCTGCAGGTGTATACTTTGCTCGCATCAAATCTGGTGGTGAAGAACAACTCATAAAAATGATGCTATTGAAATAAACCATTACGTATTACTCAATAAAAAGGTCATCCATCGGATGGCCTTTTTATTGTCACGTTTGATCCAGTTCCCGCTCATTTTTTAATTCCTAAATTAATTTTTACTAACGTTTCTTTCACGACCTGCTTTGTGGTGGCACAGACCCCATCGATCATATATGTTATGCGATGCTTTACTTAGGCATTTAATAGAATTCAATTTGGAGAGATTATGATCAAAAACAGATCCGCAAGCGTAGTGATGATACTGCTTGCGCTATTCGCATTGGGGCATACTGCCGAAAGGTTGGTTTTAACAGAATATTTTACCAACGCTGGCTGACCTGGTTGTGGCCCAACAGGGGCTCAGTTGGACGTGTTCCAACAAAACAACCCAGGAATGTTCACCCAGATTTCTTACCACGTAAGTTGGCCTGGTACAGACCCATATTATAG
>JAERTG010000081.1 GCA_016845065.1 Fidelibacterota bacterium
GGTGATAAGACTTTGCTTTTTTAGGGCTCGACTATAGAGACAAGCGGATTGTAGGTCAAGAAAAAAAGGACCACAACATGTGTGGTATTGGTCTGGAAAGCATCAAACGTATTTTCAAAGGGGTTGGGATAGCCCCATAGATGAGGCCTGACATGTCGCGACAGCTTGGAAATCAAGGCTATTTTGGTCTAAGTCGGACATAGCTGTACGTCAAATCCTCAGGAGTTTTTTTAAATCATGAAACATATGCCTCGATTGGGTATTCAGGATCACAGTAAAGATGATCCTCACAGGAAGGCAGCTGAGAATCGGATGTGTCTATAACGGTTTTTAAGTCCCCGGTTTTAGGCGGCGGCCTGGCCTTTTTCTCCCAAAGCCCAAGATGCCGGAGTATCTTTTTTATGATTTCGGGACGTTCAATGATACTGATTACTTTCATCTTTCCAGAACATCTGGGACAGGTTAAAGGATCTACTTCGTAGATTTTCTGAATAAGGCGCGCCCAGTTCCGTTTGTATTCCTTGGCTGAACCGCCGGGTTTCAGAATCGAAGGGATGAGTTCATCCTGGTCGTTCTTTTTGCGTTTTCCCCTGGCCACATTGCTATAGAAACCCACATACCGGACCATCTGTTGCCCTTTATTCGGGACATGGGAACACATTGCCGCCAACCATTCCAGAGCATCGAAAACCTTTTCGTCTTTCCCGTCCTTGGACTGGTAAATGACCTTTGATTCCTCTGGAATGTATGTCATTCTCTCCTGGGAGAAAGAAGCCCGAATAATGTAACGGGCGAGGTTTTCCATGGCGTCTTCAATCCCCGGCTGAATTCTGGACCCACAGAATACAGTGAAACCCGAGTGACGCCAATCCATAACCATTTGAACCAGTTCCTCGGTGATTTTCTCTTTTTTAAGCAGCATCTTGAAAACTTTATGACGGAATATCTCTTCCAGGTGTTTCACTTCAAACAAGGGTGCTACGCGGAACATGCCGTTTCCATAAAAGCAACCGTCCGTACACAGAATATGGAGGTGGGGATGCCATTGCAGGAAATCGCCGAAGGTATGTATGGCGATAACCGCACCCGGAACAGCGTCCTCCTCCGGGATGGCTTCCTGGAAGAACTCCTTCAAAGTCTCCCAGGCGCAACGGCTGAGTTCAGAAAGCAACTTTCGGTCGTAGAGAAAATACCGGCGAAGCATTTTGGGTATACTGAAGACGAAATGACGGTGTGGAACGTCCTTGAGGACTTCTTCACAAAGCCATTCGCCAAATTCCACCACCCGTTTCTGATGGCATGATGGGCAAAAATGCCTTCGTTTGCATGAGAATGCTAATAAATATTCATGGCCGCATTCCCCACATTTGACCCTTGCAAAGCCGTTTTGCAGAATACCGCAGTCCAAATAGCGGTAGATGACCTGTTTGATGTACGGCCGGAAGAAACCGTATTTCTTTGCAAACTGATCGTCATAGACCTGTTCCAGATTTTCAAAATTGTCCTCGATGCACTGGTAGTATTGGGATTCCTGGGGTTTTCGGGGCTGGTAAACGGGGGATATGTTGGGCATCTTCCGGTCTCTTTTGGAGAGATTACCCTAAAACAAATACTGTAAGTTTTACTGTAAGTCAAGGCTGAGAGAGCATTACTAAAACTCCGATAAAAAAAATAAGGTGCTCATTAGCATGCCGGAATAAAGACCGTTTTTGGACATTTCTTTAACCCCTGTGTTTTTCTAACCGGGTCCAATCGACGTTCATTGCCGATTTTGATGACCACAACTCCTGTTACGAGTTGAATACCTCGCTTTTATAGTCAGTTAAGCAATTACTTGACAATTATATTGATAACACGTAAAAAAAATTGCGTGTTATTCGATAAACCCTGATAAGTGTATTGGATGTGGTCAGTGCGCATTCCAGTGCAGGCAGAACAATATTGAACTCTACCCGAACCAAAGGATGGTTTTTCTGCCTATCCTGGAAAAGTCAGAGGCAAGGGTAACTGTTTGAAGTGAATATATTCGGAGAGATGTCTGAAAAGAAAGGATGGACTGTCATCAAGTACGCCGCCTGATGTTTTCATGGCATGTGCGGCGTTGGTGCAAAGGTTGACGGTGACATCGTTGCCGGTCAGGGAATTCTCGCTCGGCTGCATGAAATCAGCCATCACACCAATATCTGATGATGACTTGAACCCGAAGTCCCGAACCTGCGCCTTGACGATGCCGTAAACCGACAGGGCCGGCATGAAGTCCATGTAGGCCTGGGTGGCGCGCTGCAGGTCCAGCTCGTCATAAATTTTCTGAACAGACGCTTTCGTCGGAAATGCACCGCCCTCAAACTCCAGAGTCCCGAAGCTGGTTTCGATCTTGTCGGGCGCCGGTTTGAAATCTTTCGCGGTCTGTTTTTTGTCCGTACTCTTGAACATGTCGGTCCCGGTGCCTGCCAGTACCGGCGTTGCCATGATGGCAGTCATCAGAACGGCCAGGACGATGATTGTGAGTGATTTCTTTTTCATGATGTTTCTCCTTTCTTGAACCAAGGTTCAAGGTTCAACGTTCCGCGTTCTGGGTTGAAGGATAAAAACTTTATGAGGTTCCGGGTTAAAAGATTTGAAACCGATTCGCATATCCCTCCAACCTCTGAACCTTTGAACCTTGAACTCTGAACCATTTTATTTCACCAACTCGATCTCACCCGGCCGCCAGGTCTGGTCAAGCCACGGCTCGAGCGGACCATACATGCGCAGGGCGACGAACCAGGACTTGCCCGGGATGGTCTGTAGCCAGTTGCTTTCCTGGCCCTTGGGTGGCTTGGGTGAGAAATATACATCCACAGAACCATCTTTATTTGTTTTCATTCCCTTCTTATAACTATCCAAAGTCGGGAACTGCTGGTCGGTTTGTAACTGACAACGGGTCTGCGTGTCGTAGAGGGTCAGAGCCCAGAAATCTTTCACGGGGATGTTCGGGGGCAAGTGCAATTTGTAGGTTTTTGAACCATCCAGCGGGCGTCCTTCTGAATCCACCATACCCATGGTATAGCCGGAACCTTTTCCAACGGCCTTGCTCGCCATTGCAGGAGACACACAGATATAGCCGAAGTGATAGAATATACGTCCATCCAGCACGCGGGCGCCGTTGTGCATGTAATCGGTAGTCCCATATACCATCGGCGCGTACCAGCCGCTGTTTTTGTCATACATAAAGAGGCCGGGATTACGTGGCTTGAAACTGATGGCACGTGCCGCGGTATTACCGATAGCAGCAGCATCTTTCAGCATAGCGATCGTTCTTTCATCTGTTGGGAACGGCTTGCCCTTCTCAAGGCCAATCGCCATCAACTGACCTGAGATCTCAGCACCCAAAAAGCCTGCCGGCTCCTCCTGAAGAATTGTGTGTAGATTCTTGAAAAAAGTAAAATCATTGGGCAGCACCGTATTGATAAATTTACCAGTGCCATTGATGAATTCCATTTTTGCCGGATTATCCTTTTCAGCCAGCGGATACACTTTCAGGTTATCCCTGATATTCTTTGAAGCGGCTTCAATCCCCTTATCAAGGTAACCGCGCATAAACAGCCAGGCGCCATAGGTCTTTGACTGAACAACATGGAACCCTTGAGAAGGAACCGGTCCTTCATAATCGGGTGGCAATACCAGGTAGCGGCCACCACGTCCCTGGTCCGGACCTGCCATCCCTAAATCGCTCATATACAGGAATGCCATATCATCCAACATGCCCAGCATACGCTCCGGGAGTTCAACAACAATTGGGCCATCTTTTAAATCTATCCACCCAATGGCATACATGGTTGAGGTATTTCCCGTTAACCACAGCGCCTTTGAATCCATCAGGTTGTCATAAATAATGATCTTATTGTATGCATCAATGCCGAATTCTCTCATTCCTTCCCGTATCGAGTACATCGACATGGTCGGGATACAGTTGAGGAATGAATCAACCGCACGGGAGCGATCAATAAAATCATACACTTTGTCTATCGAAGCTTCATCGGGTACGCCATCGAAAAATTTCATAGTGCCAATAGAGGTTTTCAACGAATCCGGGGCCGTGATTGACGCCGGAATCTCGGTGGTCATCTTCATCTTGGGCTGTTTGGCCCATGCGGATGCCGCCAGGATAGTCGCCACTATTAAAGCCGAAACCAGTGTGCATCGTTGTTTTGTTTTCATGTCAGCTCTCCTTATAAATATGGTTACAGGATCTCAATTCTGCGACGAATCTCGGCCCGCCAACGGGCCGCGTTTTCCTGCTGCTGGTTGAGAAGGATACCCAGAATGTATGCGGTGACGGCGGCACCGATCAATGCGACCCCAATCTCGAAGACGATATCAACCAGGAATTCGAGCAGACCTTCGGAAAACAAGGTGAAATGAGCAAACTTGATCGTTTTGGATAGGCCGACAAACAATGTTCCGAGAAGTGCGCCTGCCCAGAGAAAGAGTTTGTGGACATTGACCGGAGTGGTTACCTCATCAATCAGTTCCGGATGGTTACGAAAATAGGTCACTTCCTCCTCGGTCACATCGGCGGGAGACGATTTAAGGAAGAGCTTGATGAACATCCGGTCGCGCTGCTTTGTCTCTTCGGTTCTCATGGTTTGCTCCGTTCACATGGGTGTCCGGCACGCGAGAAAGGATCGTGACTCTCTGACTCTTTGATTGCCGCCCCCCATAGATTCCACACGGTGGTGAACAGGGCGCCCGTGATGGGGCCGATAACGATGCCCGCAGCGCCGAACAGTGCCAACCCACCAAGGGTCGTCACCATAACAAGCAGGTCGGGCATTTCGGTGTCCTTACCGATGAGCAGCGGGCGCAGCAGGTTGTCTACGGTTCCGACGACGATGGCGCACCACAGGCCGACCCCTACGGCCGCCCCGGTCTGCCCGTCGAGAAAAAGGAAGATCACGGCCGGAACCCAAACCAGCGCCGTTCCCACTCCCGGAATGATGGACAGTACCGTCATCACGGCACCCCAAAATACCACCCCTTTGATACCTGCCACCCAAAAAGAGAGCGCGGCCAGCCCGCCCTGCACAATACCGATAATCAGGGTGCCCTTCAGGGTCGCACGGCCCACTGATACGAAAGTTCCAAGCAGGCGCGCCTTATCATCGACCGACAGGGGCGTATATCCCAGCACCCTATCGAGGACCGCACGGCCGTTCATGAGAAAATAGAACATGGCGTAGAGCATGACGAAGAGCATCAGGAAGAGCTCGGCGGCGCCCGTGGCACTCCCGACCAAGACGCTCGCCACGAAAGATGCGGTCTTGCCGGCAATTTCACCGGCTTTCGCGATGATCTTGTCCTGGTAGGGGAGCAGGCGCTTAAGGTCCTGATCTTCCGCAATCTGCTTTTTCAGGCTCTCCGCCTGTTGCATCTGCCCGGACAACCAGTTTCCCGCCGATTCGCTGATTTGTGTGGCTTCACCAATTAGGATGCCTAAAAAAAACAGCAAGGGGATGATGACCAGAACCAGACTCAAAAGAACGGTCACCAAAGAGGCAATGGACTTGCGTTTACCGAACAGTTCGGAAACACGACGATAGAATGGATGGACAAGCCCTGACAGAACCGCCGCCATCACCAAGGCCATAACGAATCCCTTTATCACCCAAAAAAACAGTAATGTGATCCCGATTGCCAAAAGGAGCAAAAAAGAGACACGGGTTTTCCACGGTGTGGCGTTTGTGATTTGCATAAATACCTCCGAATTTACTTCACCAATTCAACTTCACTCGGCCGCCATTTTTTGTCGTACCAGTCCTGGGTGGGCCCGTAGATCCGCCAGAGCATGTTCCACCCCTTGCCGGGAATGGTCTGGATCCAGTTGACATTTCCTTCCGGTTTTTCCGGACCAAAATA
>JAERTG010000082.1 GCA_016845065.1 Fidelibacterota bacterium
GAATTACTCTAATATAGTGTTTATCATTACCTGAAGATCAGAAACATCTACCGACTCATCCAGATTGAGGTCAGCTATATCGAGTTGATAATCGCTTGCCTCAAGATTACCCAGAATAATACTCACAAGCTGGATCACATCTGAAATATTAAGAAAATAGTCGTAGTTTATGTCACCTTGTGGGTCAAAGAGGATATGTCCAAATGACCAAGTGGTTGAAGTACTATAAATGGAGTTTCCCGCATACCACATTCGAATTAAGCCCTGCTCAAGAATAGTAATGCTTGGTCCTGAACTGGTTTCCTCATTCCAACTGCCTACCGGACCATGGGGGATGACGGGATTGTTTGGATAGCGAGTCCATTGAAGACCATCGGAGGAATGGGCAATACCAACCTGGCGATAGAGTCCATCAAAACCCATGTATGCCATCAAAAAACTGCCATCTTCCCGTTCTACAACTGCAGGAAAAGTTGGGTAGTCTGATTCCCATGGAATATGAGGGGACATCAAAAACACTGGATTTAGCTGATCCTCCTCCCAGGTGATGCCATCAGCAGAGTATGCCAGGCCTATTCCAATATCAAAATTGTTATTCCTACCGCTAAACCACATGTAATAGACACCATCTTGTTTAAGGACGGATGCATTATGAGCTCTGGCTTCATTCCAGCTACCGGGTTCACCCAGATCCAAAATTGGGTTCTGGGCATATTTTGTCCAGGTAATTCCATCTGGACTAGTTGCAAGACCAAGTCTCGGCATACCTGATGAATTCGTTGCTGTATAATACATTTTATATTCGTCATCGTCATGCAAAACACTAAGGGCCTTTAGATCCTGAGAGTCAAAATCTCCTGGTGAGCCAACTGTGAGGACAGGTTCCGATAATTCATCCCAATTAATACCATCCTCAGAAGTCGCATACCCGATTTGAATTTGAAGTCCGACATTACGACCACCAAACCACATTTTGTAGAGTCCATCCACATAAAGGACTGTTGGATTGATGACGGCTAAATCATTCCAGGTTTGAGCTCCGTTAAAAATTGGATTATTCGGATTGTCCACATATTCAAATGCTGTTAAATGAGATACGAGGAATACGGAAATTATTGCGCAAACCAGATTCATTTTCTTCATGATTGATTAAAGCTCCCCACCTTCTTGTCAGACTGAATACAACTATACGTAAAAGTAACTGTTTTAAGATGAATTGATAACATAACTCTTGATATGTTTCATCTTAACCACAAAAGTAGTAAGTCTAATAATACATAATGGGTGCTGATTTGACAAGTATTCAAAGCTAGTAATTGCGAACACTTTAAAATCGGACTAGTTTAGTACAACATTCACTTACGAGGTCGAAATGAGCATCACACGTAGGCAAATTTTACAGATGGTTGGAACAGGGCTAGTTGCCACTCAGGTTCCTCTGGCATCCGCTTCGGGAATATTTTCAAAATCAGCATTGAAACCACCTCGCTTGAAGACGGGTGATACAGTTGGACTAATAAACCCTGCAGGTGCAACCTTCCATCCTGAAGATGTTGTTATCGCAGAGGAGACATTTGCAGCATTGGGTCTCAAGATGAAAGCCGGTGCCCATCTCCTTGATAGATATGGGTATCTCGCTGGGACAGATGAAGCCAGGGCGGCAGATGTAAATACCATGTATTCCGACCCTGATGTTGATGCCCTCATCACTCTCAGGGGTGGATGGGGCTGTAATCGTATTCTGGATTTAATAGATTATAAAGCCATCACCAAAAACCCCAAAATAATCATGGGCTATAGCGATATTACCAGCCTCCTGCTGGCTCTCAATGCCAAGACCTCTCTAGTTACTTTTCACGGTCCTGTGGGTGTTTCTACCTGGAATGAATACTCTACTGATTACGTAAAACGGCTGCTGTTTGAGGGCCAATCATTCACCATGAGCAATCCCACTGACAAGGGTGATAACCTTACTCAAGTCAAGGACCGCATATTGACTATTCATGAAGGTCAGACTCAGGGCAGACTGTTGGGTGGAAACCTTTCTGTGCTCACCGCTATGGTGGGTTCAAACTATCTGCCTGATTTTAAGAACAATATTCTCTTTCTCGAGGAGGTTGATGAAGCACCCTATCGGGTTGATCGAATGCTAACCCAACTCAAGCTGGCAGGTATTCTGGATGAAATTTCAGGATTTGTTTTTGGTAAATGTAGCAGTTGCGATTCAGGTGAAAGTTATGGATCATTCACTTTGGAAGAGGTTCTGGATGACCATATCAGGCCACTGGGTATTCCAGCGTGGTTTGGGTCCATGATTGGTCATATTGAGGATAAGTTTACAATCCCTTTAGGTGTGAAGGCAGAGATTGATGCAAATAAAGGCAGCATAAAGCTCCTCGAATCAGCAGTTATCTAGTTGGTACCAGGCTGTATGCCCTGTCATCCCTAGACTCCGCTCGGGATAATGCTACAAACATTCCCCTCTGATAAATGGATTTGTTATGCCAACCCCCCTGTGGTAGGAGCTATTTCAATACCAAAACTCTGAGTTGCAGAGAGCCATTTTTCTGAATCATTACCAGTAAAAACGAAATCGAGTGTGACTTCCTGAAACAGCCAGTCACCGTTTTCAATTTCACGTTCCAGCTGGCCTTCTCCCCAGCCTGCATATCCTAACATCATTTTAAAATGATGAGGACCCTTTCCCTCCTGAATCGCATCAATCACTGCTGAATTGCTGGTTAGCGAGAATTCCTTGGTTACCTCTAGCGTGTCCGAGTTGATATAATCATTACTATGAAGGATAAATCCCTGTTCCAGCGATACTGGTCCGCCAAAGTACATGGGTGAGATGACCTCGTTAATGGCTTCATCGTTGATTATCAGCGTGGGAAAGACTTCCTTAACCACCTTATCATCAAAAGACTTATTCATAATGAGACCCATGGCTCCATTTTCATCATGTTCACAGATAAACACAAGGGAACGACTGAAATACGGATCAGTCAAATGTGGCATGGAGATGAGGATATGTCCTTTCATGGAAGCCATGATTAAAAGTAGAGCTAATTAATCCAAATCCCATGAGAAGATGAAATTAATTTGGATATAGACACATTCCCGACTAGGGTAGTATTCAAGTCGGGAATGCATACTTGCGTTATTTATCTTGGTATGAGTTTCAACTCTTGAACATCACCCAATTCTGACTTATCCAGATGCATATCTACATATTCTCCTGCCAGCCAGATATCAACAAGATCAGTATAGTGCTTGTGGAGGGGCATACCCAGTTGTCCTGAGGCATTGGCCATGCGACTCCGCGTAGCATCAGAAAGATCTACCAACAACCGCATTGATGCTGTCATCTCGGCCATATATGGCGCATCAAAATTGTGAGTACCACGATTCACAGTCTCTCCATCGCCGCCAAATGGAAAGGGACCGTAATTGAAAAACTTCTCGATAAGACCTCCTTTGGCTTCAAAGGGATGGTGGAAAGCGATGGTGTGGATGGTTCCCCACTTCCAGGTCATATAGTCATTAGATTCAAATTTGTGTTCTAGGCTGACCATTGCAGATTCAAAAGCTTCGAGAAGTAAGTCATCCCTTGTTTCTATAATGGTAGTTTCCAACATGTCATACCAGGGATTTTGGTTGTCATCCAATATTTTGACCCAACGATTGAGAGAGATGTACCAGGTATCCAGATACCTTTCCGCCAACTCCAAACCCATGTCATCAACCCATATCAATCTCAGGAAGGTTTCCAATGTCTCGTGATAAATTGAACCTTCCACACCGTCTTGATCCAGTTGATGATCCCAGGTTTCCAACATATGGCGAACTTCTTGATGCGACTCTGGAATAACCGGAATGAGATATTTCAGAAACACGGGTGCCAGGTATGACTTTCTGTCAAATTGGAACTCAGCCATATCATCCAAAGTAAGTTTGTCTTTTGACTCGATAAGATCTTTGATTCTTCTGGTCCGGTAATCAGGTGCATAAACACCTGGCATTGGATAGGAGTAACCAGCGCCGTAAGGCTCAGCATTGGCTGAAACGATCATGCCCTCTTCGGGATTAAATATGTGTGGCATGTCTTCAAAGGGGATATACCCGTCCCAATCATACTCTCCTGTCCAACCTGGAACGGGGAATATTCCTGATCCATTTTTTCGTATGGGTACTTTGCCAGCACCGTAGTAGCCAATATTCCCATCAATATCAGCATAAACAAAGTTCTGTGGTGCTGTTGAGAAGTGTGAAAGTGCCAGTGAAAACTCCCCCCAATCCTGAGCATGATTCAAACGGAAGAAAGCCTCCATCTCGCCGTTGAATTGGTGTCCTGTCCAGGAAAGTGCCAGCAGTTCCTCATCCTCCTTAACAATAGGTCCATGGATGGTTTTACGAATTTCAAATTCTTCAATTCTGAAACCGTCCTCTTGTTCGCTGTCTTTGATTCTAAGGGTTTGAGGAATAATCTCATATTCCAGCCACTCATCCTGATACATGTATTGGGATTCATTATCCGGGTTGGATTCCTCGATAAATAGATCCTGAACATCAGGACCCATATTGGTGATACCCCAGGCGATATTTCGGTTGTGTCCAATCAGGGCAGTAGGTAAACCTGGGAAGAAGCTGCCAGCCACATCCAGGCCTGGTGCACTGAGATGAGCAAAATACCAGGGTCCAGGAAGTCTTGATCCATGGAGATGTGGATCGGAAGCCAATAGTGGTTTTCCTGTGGCGGATCGCTCACCAGAAACAACCCAGTTATTACTACCTCCATTGGTGCCTAACATCTGCCTGAGTTGAGTGGCTTGTGAGATCATTTCTGAATCGCCAGCTCTCGTCTTTCCAAATGTATCGAGAAGTTTCAAATGATCAGGGGAATAATAAGGAAAAAGTTCAGCTGCTCTTTCTATTCCAAGTTTTTCATTCAGCTGACGATAAATCAGCTCCATATCATAGTTATAAGAAAGTTGCCAGCTTTGAAGTTTAACGATGGCCATCATATCTGCAATACTCCAGAGCAAGGGTGCATGATCCAGTAACCTGAACTCAATGGGTAGGTCCGGGTCAGCTTTTATAAAGGCATTTATACCATCCCTAAACGATGTTAGCATCGTTTGAACACCTGGAGGCAAAGTATTAAATAATTCCATTGCATTCCTGGGTCTCAGCATGATCCGGCGAAGAAATTTATCTGATTTCAACATGTTTTCACCGAGAATTTCGCTGAGACTCCCATTTCCTGCCGCTCTTAAAAACTCCATCTGGAAGAGTCTGTCCTGTGACATGGCGTAACCGAGGGCAAAGAAAGCGTCAGCTTCTGTTTCAGCCATAATATGAGGAATACCGGAGACATCTCTCAATATAGATACCTCTTTGTCCACTCCCTTGACCATGACCTCACCAGTATGATCAGGGATACCGATTTTGAGATAGTGATTTAGGTAGGCAACTCCGGTAATGAGCGCGATAAGGATCACAACAATAACTTTCTTAAGCATAAAGCCCCCTTTTAGCTAGGTTTATAGACCTTTATTTAACTAGTGGCCACCAGACCAGACCTATCAGAGCCAGAGAAGTCACAGACATGATCGCCATCTTCCAACCGGCACGAAGAAAGTCCGGTGCTTTGACCAGGCCACTGGAATATATGATGGTGCAGGCCGGTGCAGCTACAACAGTAAAATATCCGAACGCTGAGGATATGACCGATGCGAGACCCAGGAGGATGGGATCACCACCTAGATTAAGAACCATCGGTCCTAGAACTGCTACAGTAGCTGAACTACTAAGTAGATTTGACAAAATCCCGCTCAAGGCTACAGAGACAACTGCACGAAGGGTATCAATATTGGGGATTAGATTCTGTAGAAAACTGACACTGCCCTCTGCCAGCCAGGCCGCCCCCCCAGTATTTTTCATCTGGACGCCAATAGAAATAGTAGCTCCAAACAAGAGAATCACTCCCCAATTGACTCCTCGACTCAGATCCTTCCAGGAAACCAGACCAAAGGTTAGGAAAAGGAAAATTCCCATGAGTGCAATACTCCCCAGACCATAAACCTCGCTTTGAGCAATCCAGCCATATAAAACGGCTGTGAATAGAGCTAATGAGAAGATTTCTTTCACGGACATCTTGCCAGCATGAGCCACTTCAACAGTGAGATGGCGAATCGCAGTATCTAACACTCTCAATTCTGGAGGGAAGGTTTTTAAAATGATGATTATAGTGATGGGTATCTCAATCAGGACCATGGGATAAACCAATTTCATCCACTCTAGATAACTGAGACTACCTGATCCGAATTCGGCCCAGTAATTCATCATGATCACATTGCGCCCACCACCAGTGGGGGTTCCAATGGAGCCGACTGTAGCGCCATAGGCAATGGAAAAGAGGAGCGCAGCTATAAGTCCTGTGTTTGATTGTCCCTTGCTAGATGTATAGCGAATCAGTGTAAGAGCTACTGGCAGCATCATGGCTGTCACCATATGTGGACCAACAAAACTTGAGAGAATGGCTGAGATCGTCGTAAAGCCAGCAACTATCCGCCAGGTTTTATTTCCAGTAAGGCGGATGATTCCCAGAGCGAGTCGCTTATCCAATCCTTGACTCACAATTGCCACAGCCAACATGAGGGAACCCATGATAAAGAAAACCGCATCATTCATGAAATAACTACCAACCTCATTAGGAGTACTACCCCCGATGATGACCTGCCAGAATATTAGCTGAAGAGCAATGGCAGGAAGGGGAATGGGTTCTTTCAGGATGAGAATAAGGGTCATCAAAATGATAATGAGAATGTGATAGCCGTCCTGACCGAGTGATTGGGGATGTGGTACAAGGAAATAGAGGATAGCTCCAACTGCCAGTGCAATTAAGAGCCAACGTTTTTGTTGGATCCAAAATAGCATGTCGGCAGAGATATGCATTGTGGAGGTCTAGCTAACGGACGATAACAATGGGGACATCAGTCTGTTTGAGGGTTTGGATGGGCTTACTCCCAAACAAGAATTGTTTTACTGGATTCAGAGTTGATGCACCCATAATTACAAAATGGTTGTCACCTGCAAACTCCACAAAGGTTCTTACTGGGTCACCGGTGAGAAAAAATTGTTCAACTTCAATACCTCTGGAATCAAAGTATGCCTTGGCTTTGTCGGCAGCTCCTTGATATCCCGCACCAAAGCGTTTCGTCTTAGACACAGTAAGGGTTCGGACAGGCCATCCCAATTTTTCGGCAATCATTGCACCCCACTCTATAGACTTGCTGGTGGCAGATGAATCATCCACCAGGAGCAAAAGTTTGTACTTTTTCTGTGGATTAAATTTTTGCAGTACAAAAACAGAGGCAGGTAGGTATTGCAGGATGGAATGTGCAAGATGGCGTTTGTTCTGGCTCCCTCCTATTATGGCGAGATCGTAACCCTCAAGTTGAATTTCCTTTCTCAGTTGATCTACAAGCTCCCCCTCTCTAAGGACGAGCTCAATACGACAGCCTTTATCGTCTGGTAAAATGACTCTGACACGACCGTCTTCTTCATAGACATGATCTGGATTGAACTGGATTTTTGCCAACTCTTCATTGTCTGGAGAAAGCGCTTTTAGTTCCTGTAGAGCCCACTCCAATACTTCAAGACCAGGATGAATGATATTCCAATTGTCCAGATTCTGCCTGGTGAGATTTACAGAACTTCCATGAAATTCGCTGGCTCGTTCACCAACATATACCACACCATGACTGGCATCAAAAACAGAAGCAATCAGCGCACCCATCTTTAAAGTGGGTTTAGAATATTCAGCACTGCTTACAGCAGTTAGAAATTTGAGCGATTTGGGGTCGAATGGAGTATTCGTCTTTGTCATAATAGTGGCCACCATAATAAGGATAATCCAAGCAGGCTGACAAGGGATAAAACACCCATTTTCCAACCGGCTCTGAGAAAGTCTTTCGATTTAACCAGCCCACTGGAGTAGATAATCGTACAAGCAGGTGCTGCTACAGCAGTGAAATAACCAAATGCAGAGGCTATAGCAGTAGCGAATCCGATAAGAATTTGATCCCCCCCCAGGTCGAGCACGATTGGACCCACAACAGCAACTGTGGCAGAGCTACTTAAAATATTTGACATGACGCCTGTTAGCAGCACGGAGACGCTTCCCTGTAGTACGGCTGGGTTGTCGATAACATTACCCAGACTGGTAATGATAACGTGGGCTATCCACTCAGCTGCACCAGTTTGGTTCATTTGTATACCGATTGAAATGGCAGCACCAAAGAGAAGAATGACACCCCAATTGGTTTTGCGGTTGAGTTCCTGCCATTCAACTAATCCGAAGGACAGATACAGGAAAACACCAAGTAGAGCGATTATCCCCAATCCAAAATCTTCACTGAGGAACACCCATCCAAGAAATACGAGGATAAAAAGAAAAATTGCTAACCACTCACGGCCCTTGATCTTGCCAGCACGCGCCACATCAACCACTAGCTTACGAACAGCGCTATCCAGATTGCTATGTTCCGGCTTAAAGGTCCAGAGTAAAATGAAGACCGTAATGGGAATTTGAAAAAGTACCATAGGATAAACATATTTGATCCATTCCAGGTAAGTAACAGATCCAGCACCAAATTCAGCCCAGTAGTTCATCATGATAACATTTCGACCGCCACCCGAAGGAGTTCCAATCGAACCAATGGTAGCTCCATAGGCAATCGAGAATAGCAGTGCAGCAGTCAGCCCCGCCACCTTCCTGGGATCCTTATGAGCGTATCTGACCAGAGTCAGCCCCACCGGCATCATCATTGCCGCTACTGTATGCTCACCAATAAATGAGGCCAGGATTGCCGAAATCGCAGTAAATCCGGCAACAATCCGCCAGGTCTTATGTCCTGTCAAGGTGATAATTCCCAGTGCCAGGCGCTTGTCCAGTCCCTGACTCACAATGGCTACTGCAAGCATGAGAGAACCCATGATAAAGAATACAGCATCATTCATAAATGACGAAGCCACATTGTTGGCCGAGTCTATTCCCAATACCACCTGCATAAACAGCATAAACATGGCTATGGCCGGAAGCGGCAAAGGCTCAGTAATAATGAGGATTAACGCCATGGAAATGATAATAAGGGCATCAAAAGCAGCTGGGTTTAAATCAGGAGGGGGCGTAACGACATGATGCATGAACATGCCATACACCAGGGCTATCAGCAGCCATTTTTTCTGGCGTATCCAAAACAGGATATCAATATATGAATTCACTAAAATCCCCTGAAAACTCGGATTATTCCGAGGAAGTGCAATATGACTTCAGGCAAGCTGGATCGAAACGATGTATTATTGTTTCACCAGAAATAATTAACCCTCATCCTTATCGAGGTAAAAGAGTTCTTTGCTAGGTGCAAGGGGTCGACCCATCCAAAGCGGTCTTCTCAGTCCTTCAGGATGTGTTTCGCGCTCCTTTGCCCATCCATTCCATTTTTTGAAATGAGCGAATGATTTCTCAGTATCAACAAAGACATCACCATACTTCTCACCATCGGCAGGTTTAGAAATAGCTACCTTCTGAAGCCAACAATGGGCTCCGGATACGGGGTCGGGTTGCACAGCATGAGTAATATTCTGATGGACACCACCATCACGCCACCAGACCCTCTGGGTATCAGGATCGCTGGTCTTCCAGGGTTCGACACCTGCCGTAGTTTCCATACGCCATTTGCCATCACCCTCATTGCTGATATTCACCGTATTAGTCATGAACTTATTGCCTTGATCCTGTTTACGGCGCCAGCGTCCTATGTGGTGCGAGCAAGCCACAACACTGGGTTTGATGGCCTCCGTAACCCACACTTTATCTACAAACCAGCCAATCTCCGTTTCGATTTTCAGAAGCTCACCGGTTTGAACACCAAGTTTCTTCGCATCCAGAGTATTTATCCAGATGGGGTTACGGTGGGCAATTTCTGTCAACCATTTTGCATTTGCTGAGCGAGAGTGAATATGAGTTGGCAATCTGAAATTGGGTAGAAGTACACATTCATGCCGGCTTTCGTCCATGTGATCCTTATGAACATGAGATTTGATATAGCCAGGGATGGCCTGATCTGGATACCCGAAATCAGCTGTGGTCTGAGAATAGAACTCCTGCTTCTTGGAAGGTGTTGGGAAACCACTGTATTTAACACCCTTGTCTTCTACTCCAACGATCTCCCCATCCTTGAGGACACTTCCATTAGCATTGACAGTGGTATTGGCACTGGCTTCTACTGACATTTCAGTTTTATTCTTCGAGTACAAACTTGGAACCACATTATATGCTCCATACTTGCGCATATAATCAAGAGCTGAGAGACCCTCTTTTGCAGCCGTCTCTTTTAAACCTTCAGTATGTTCAAATATGTACTGATAATATTCATCAATAGTGATTTTCTCGCCATCGCGGTAGGGACTCATGAAATGCTTTCGAATTCCCAGATCGTCATCCTTATCAATTCGCCAGGACAATTCGATCCAAAACTCATCTTCCTCCCAGACCTCACCAGGATTCACTTCATGTGTGAATTCCACTTCCTTGCCTTCACGTCTGGCTTTTTCCCGCAGGACAGGTTGACGGAAGGCAATCCACATACCTGAATGGGTTTCATATGAATTGATGTCATGTCGCTCAGGACCATGACCCATAGGCAAGACATAATCAGCAAAGAATGCTGTCTCGTTCCAGGTTGGAGTCAGGGCAACATGACAACCAACCGATTCATGATTAGAGAGCATCTCAATCCATGAAAAGCCATCGGGGTAAGTCCAGACAGGATTAAACACACGTGTAAAATACACATCCATTGAACCTCTCCCATCTTTGATGAGGTGGGGTAGAATCTGACTCATTTCGAAGTGATTCAGTGTGTATTCCTTGGGAAAATGAAGTTCATTCCACGCTGGTGGACCAGGAGGCACATCAAAAAATTCCGGATGAAACTTGTTCCAGGCACTTGGTGAGGTTCCACCAGGTGTTCCTACAGAACCAGTGAGGACATTGAGGAAGTGCAAGGTACGAGAGACTTGCCAACCCCCTAGATTTCCGATGGAAGCGCCACGCCAGACATGGGTAGAAAGTTGTGATCCTGCCGATGCAACGACATGTGCGACTTCAACAATCTGTGAAGCTTCAATCCCAGCTTCCTTGGCTGCAAATTCTGGGGTGAATTCTGCATAAGCTTCAATGGTTTTCTCTATAAAGGATTCGAAAGTCTGGGGTGCTTCGGGGTGGACAGCCTTGAGGTATTCATCCCAGTTAACCCAGGTTTCGATGTACTCTCTATCATAGAGACCTTCCTCGAGAATAATCTTTGCCATGGCAAGAAAAACTGCTGCTTCAGAACCAGGATAGGTCGGCATCCAGTAATCCGCATGTGAGGCAGTATTAGAAAGACGGGGATCCATAACAATGAGCTTGGCACCCTTCATCTTGCCTTCCATGATACGCTGCGCATGTGGATTAAAATAGTGACCTGTCTCCAGGTGGGAGCTCGCCAGAAGTATTACCTTTGCGTTAGTGTGATCCGGGGAAGGTCTATCATACTTATGCCACATGGCATATCCAGCTCGGGCACCGGCTGAACAGATGTTTGTGTGTGAATTATGACCATCTACACCCCACGCCTTTAGTACGCGTTCCATATAGCCTTCATGACCAGGTCGACCAACATGGTAAACCACTTTGTCCCGACGCTCAGCCTTGAGTGATTTCTGAATCTTCGCACCAATTTCATCTAGTGCCTGATCCCAGGAGATCTGCTCCCAGTCTCCTGCTCCGCGTTCTCCTACTCTTTTTAAAGGATACAGAATGCGTTCTGTATCTGTAACCTGATTGATTGTTGCAGGACCCTTGGCACAATTTCTTCCCCGGGATCCGGGATGGTGAGGATTCCCTTCAAACTTCCGGATCTTGCCATCTTCCTTATCGATGTATGCCAATAATCCGCATGCAGATTCACAATTAAAACAGGTCGTGGGAACGATACTATAGCGGCGCTCTTTTTTAACTGGCCATGCTTTTGGATCCAACTCAACAAAATTATCCCACTCCTCTGGTTTGGGATATTTATAGAGAGGACGTGGTCCTTCAAGGGCATAGGATTCCGATGAATCTTCATGTTGTGAGATTTTGGGAATAACGCCGATTCCTTCAGCAAATTTTTCTATAAACGATCGTTTCATGGTTATTCCCCTTTAACTCAATGGAATCAGTTGTGGAACACGTACACGGACGAATTCTGTGATATAAATACCAGCAGCAGCCAGACCAGCCGCAACAAGCAGCATCATTGGGGTATCAAGTGTATAGAGCATAATTAGCGGAACCAGATTCCCCATAATTATGCCGAACATAAAATGTCTGGAGTAGTAACCGGAGACCATAAGTTTGTGGGCCCGTTTGGTGTCCGAAGTAGCATGTGGAGTAATAAACTCAAGAGCTATCAAGGCGAGATTCACCAGCACTGCCAATTTTAAAATGGTCAGGGTTAATTCTGAGTTGGCATCACCCAGGAACAACCATGCAGCAGAACCAGCAATGAGGGCATGTATCAGCATGTGAACTGGAGCAAGGTGACTGGCCCAAAGATCACGACCCTTGGCCTGAGCAAGCAAAAATGCGGTATAGATAGCAGTCAGGAGAGCCACCGGTGCTGTGAGATTAATGAGGAGGCTTCTGAAACCCAGATCAAAGTAATTGTCTGCTACCAGAGCAGTAATAACAGCACCAAAGACGGTGATCAAATAACCGCCTCGAACTAGCCATGAAGACCAATTGGGTCTTAGCAATACATAAAGGAAACGATCAGGACGATCCAGATCCTTCACCAGTAATCCTCCAGTAAACAGCATAAAGACAATGGCCGTAATGTATCCATTTAACTCCAAAGCTGAATCAGCTGCTGCACCAAACCAGGAGGTCAGAGCAAGGACCAGGAGTAAGCCGGTTGCCACAGATTTTGTCCAGATATATGCTGGTACTTCCCAGCCCCAGAGGACACCTTTGGCAGGGGAATCATAAACTCTGCGGGTAGCGCTTTCCTCTTCCGTCTTAATTTCTTCCAGCACCTTATCAATGGCTCGTTGATCCGGTTCTGTTCCATTCTTGGCATGTGATTCGATAGCCATCTGAACCAGAAGATCAGCCTGACTTTCCGTACGATTGCTCGTTGCCGCTGCAGGTGCGTGGTGTCCAACCCCGGAGGCTTGTTCACTCCAGATATAATCGTCACGACGCTCAGCATTTGAGGGTGTGAGCATATCAGAATCACCCTCGATGTAGTACAGGTTTGGAGTCGTGTCTTTCTCAGGCTTACGGGTCACCACATGTTCCATAGCCACATAAGATGCAATCTTTGAATGGGCATCATCGAGATCACCCGAAATAATGGCTTCGGTAGGACAGATCACGACACAAGCGGGCTCGTAGCCGCTATCAACGCGGTGCGCACAATAGTTGCACTTAGCTGCTGTGTTAGTCTCAGGATCGATATACAAAGCATCATAAGGGCAGGCCTGCATACAGGACTTGCAGCCAATACACCGAGCGTTATCAAAATCTACGATACCATCCATGCGAGTATGCAAGGCTGACGTTGGACAGATCGTTGTACAAGGTGCATCCTCACAGTGGTTACAACGATGCACAGAAAAGGAGCGACTTGCATCTGGATAGGCACCCTTTTCGATGTATTTGACGTGGGTGCGATTCACACCGATGGCAACATCGTGTTCAGACTTGCAAGCTACTGTACAGGCATGACAACCAATACACTTGCGATTGTCGATTACAAAGCCATAATTCATTATCTAGGTCTCCCCCGTGCTATGAATTTGGAAACTCTCATTATTATGTATTGATCAGGCGGATTGCTGGGCAGCATATGCAGAAGCTGCGCATTCATTCTTACCCAGATCCATGGAGGATTGTTCATCATCCTCTGGATCCAGCCAGCCGGCATTGACCTTGCGAATCTCAGCATACACATCGGGTTGTTTGCGAATGTTCTGCTTGATGAACTCCACAAAATCATCTTCACTTGAAATGCCATAAATCGCAGCATTACTATCCAGAATATTTTGCAGGGTATCCATGAATACCAGGTTTTCATCTGCTTCCGACCATTCGATGTAGTGACCGGGTAATATCTGTAGGGTTGGATCCATGGTCTTTATCTTTTGGGTCATGGTTTCATAAAGCATACCTGCCCATTCCACTGCCTTCCCACCCAGATCTGGGCGACCCAGTGAAACGAGAAAAATGGTATCACCAGAAACCACATAGGTGTCATCAATTATATAACAGGTACTACCTGGTGTGTGACCAGGTGAATGAACTACTTTGATATCTGGCCCATTTGGAGAAGCCTTGAACACATCATCATTCTGAACGGCAGTATAGTCAAAGCTGGCACCCATAAAATCTCCGGAGTGTCCAAAGACTTTTGATCCCACTGCTTTCGAGATAAAGCGACTACCACTGATATAATCTGCCTGAAGATGAGTTTCAAAGGTCTGGGTGATTTCGCAGCCATGTTCAGTGGCAAATTCATTATAAAAATCAAGGTTTCGAGATGGATCAAAAATAGTCAACTCACCTTCAGAGATGAGTCCCCAACTCAAGGATGCTTTACCCGGCCGGATAAACTGCCATACTTCAAAAGCTGCTCCCTCTTCATTGACCCTAACTGGTGCCAGCATGTTGCCCCAGGAAACGATACCCTCTCTTAGGTATCCTACATCTTCAAAACCATGATTCTCCAGGATTTCTCCAACATATTGGGCTGAACCCTCTTTAGCACAAACCACTTTGATCTTCTTGTTCCGGGGAACCCTGGCAACCGATGCTTCCTCTTCTTCCATAAAATCGAAATATGGAATGTTCAACATATCGACTTTATATGGGCTTTCTACCTGAAAACGCCCAAAGTCTTCCTCATTCCTCACGTCCAACAGCAGGAAATCGTCCTTCTGTCTAAGCCAGGTAAAAAGTTCATTAGCTGTGTAAGGGGTTAACATAATCACTCCTCGTTAATCATTTCATGCGCTGGATAAAGAAGTGTTTTCCTTGTCCAACCTGCTTTATATCCAGGAGTTTTTGTCCAGAGGCTCTGCACCAGGCCTTGAGATCTGGCTCACTTCAGGGGTGGGCACTTGAGACTTCAAGTATTTTACCCAATCCCATTCTTCTGATCTTCTGATTAGATCGAATGACTGGCATTCCCATCCCACAGGTACCTAGTTCAAGTAAGGCATCTGCAGTAAGGTCGGCTCCGGATAAACTCATTTACACAAATAGTGATATATCTGCATCTGCTGCAAATTCAAGAAAGCTAGCAGCGCCACCAAGTTCAACACCATCAATGAAGTCCTCAGTATCAAATCCAAATACATCCATAGTCATCTGACATCCAATCATGCGGACGCCCATTTCTACACACATCTCGCGCAATTCTTCAATACTGGCAACCCCTTTTTTAGCAAAAGTCTTCTTCATAAATGAAGTCGCCATGCTTTCATAGCCAGGAATATTATTCGCCAGAATATTTGGGATTGGCCATTCGATACTCTGGAAACCTTTAGGGCCAAATGGCATTTTCATAGGCATGGCTGGGTTGGTCTGGGGTGCCACGTTTGCCTCAATTTTCTTGTTCAACAGGGTCAATCCGTAAAAAGTGAAAAAGACACCTACTTCCATATCCATGGCTGCTGCTGTTGAAGCAAGAAGGAAGGGAGGGTAAGCCCAATCCAGGGTACCCTGTGAGGCGATAATCGCCAGACGTTTTGGTTTTGGTTCACTCATAACTACATACCTCCCAGCTTATTTCTTCTGAATGAAGAAGACATATCCTTCATCAGTTTGATCGCTTGTTAAAAGTTCATGACCTGTTCGTGATGCCCAGGCTGAAATATCATTTTTTGATCCTGGATCCGTAGCAACCATTTTTAATACCTGTCCACTGTCCATGGCATCAATAGCCTTTTTTGTTTTGATTACGGGCAGAGGGCAATTCAAGCCTTTGCAATCCAATACTTGATCAAAATTCAATTCACTCATTTCTAGATACTCCTTTTTGTCTCTGGAAAGATGTCCCCGACCTGCATATCACCTGAATCCAGGCTCAGTTTGCAGGAATGCATGCATTCCAGAAGTTTGCGGATAAGATCACTGGCCAGAAAGTAGTAAAGCCGTGTGCCCTCCCGACGCGAAGTCAGGATATTGTGGCGTTGCATATATCGTAGATGCTGGGAGGTAATTGGTTGTGACAAACCAATTTCTCGTTGGATCTCTCCAACATTTCGTTCTCCAGTTTGCAGGTATTCTACGATTCGAAGGCGCTCAGGATGTCCCAAAGCCTTGAGAACTTTGGAGGCAACTTCGAAAAATGATATATGGTTTACTTCGTTCATGTTCAAATAAAATACAGCTTATATGACACTTTAGATCATCAATATAGCGTTTTCGCTATATATGTCAAGCTGAATATATGCGTTAATTAACCACTGCATGTTGCACATACTTATGGCGATTGATTTTGGCAAGCAAAAGCTTAGTTTGTAAGGTGCTTTTCATGAGAAAATATACCATTCCCTTACATCACTTATCTCTGTACAACCCTATAAATTTCAGGAGCCCCCATGGCTAGCAAATCAAAATCACTAGATAGTTTTAAGACTCGGTCAACCCTGCATCTCAATGGTCATGCATATGAGTATTTTGATCTCTCAAAGCTAAATGCCGCATCCAAGTTAAGCAAGCTTCCCATTGCCCATAAGGTACTTCTGGAAAACATGTTGCGTTTTGAGGACGATATCACCGTAAACAAGGCTGATGTTGAAGCAATTTTGAACTGGGATGCCAGCCAGGCACCCTCCCACGAAATCCAGCTCAGACCCAGTCGCGTGCTTCTACAGGATTTTACAGGGGTTCCAGCCGTGGTAGATTTGGCGGTAATGCGGGATACAATGGCTGATCTGGGCGGTAATCCAGAAAAAATCAACCCTCTTCAGCCTGCTGATCTTGTTATCGATCACTCTGTCCAGGTAGACAAGTTCGGAAGCCTTCATGCTTTTTCTGACAATGCTGTCATTGAAATGGAGCGCAATCGTGAACGGTATGGATTTCTGCGCTGGGGCCAGGAAGCTTTCGAGAATTTCAGAGTAGTACCGCCAGACACCGGAATTATCCATCAGATCAACCTGGAGTATTTAGCACAGGTCGTTTTCAAAAAAGAAACTGAAGATGGAATCCAGATTTATCCCGACTCGCTGGTGGGAACTGACTCTCACACAACCATGATTAATGGATTGGGTGTTCTTGGCTGGGGAGTAGGTGGTATAGAAGCGGAAGCCGTCATGTTGGGTCAACCCATCTCCATGCTCATCCCTCAAGTTGTGGGATTCAAACTTACTGGAAAAATGGCAGAAGGAACTACTGCTACAGATCTGGTACTTACCGTCGTTCAAATGCTCCGTGAAGCTGGTGTGGTTGGGAAATTTGTAGAATTTTATGGTGAGGGTATTGCCACTCTCAGCCTGGAAGACCAGGCAACCATCGCTAATATGGCACCAGAATATGGAGCAACCATGGGTTACTTCCCCGTGAATGCAGCAACCCTGGATTATCTGAAGTTTAGTGGTCGTGATGCTGATCAAGTAGCTCTCGTTGAAGCATATACCAAAGCCCAGGGCATGTTTTACGAAGCTGGTGTCGATCAGGCTGAATATTCAGCCAATCTTGAATTGGATATGAATTCAGTCGTACCATCCATTTCCGGACCGAAGCGTCCTCAGGATCGTATCGAGTTAAGTCAATCTAAGTCTACCTGGAGTCGGGATCTGGAAGTTCTCAAAGGATCCAGTAAGGGCGCAGCTGATGTTCAGGGTGCAGACTATAAGTTAAAGGATGGTGCCGTCGTGATCGCTGCCATTACCTCCTGTACAAATACATCGAATCCCAGTGTGCTGGTTGGTGCTGGTCTGGTGGCTAAAAAAGCTGTTGAACTGGGGTTGGATATCAAACCCTGGGTAAAGCCCAGTCTTGCTCCTGGATCCAAAGTAGTGACAGATTACCTGGAAGCTGCTGGTCTTACGCCTTATTTGGATCAACTTAAATTCAATCTGGTAGGTTATGGTTGTACCACATGCATTGGCAACAGCGGACCTCTGCCTGCTCCAGTAGCTTCTGCTGTAGAGTCTGGTGACCTCGTAGTGACCTCTGTCTTATCGGGAAATCGAAATTTTGAGGGGCGGGTCAACCCGCATGTGAAGGCCAACTATCTAGCCTCACCTCCTCTGGTCGTTGCATACGCTCTGGCTGGAACCATGGATATTGATCTTGCAACAGAATCACTGGGCGTAGATAAACAAGGTAATGAAGTTTTCCTGAAGGATATCTGGCCGTCTTCAACCGAAATAGCTGAAGCAGTAGCTAAGGCTGTAAAACCAGAACAATTTATTAGCAAGTATGCCGACGTGTTTAGTGGCGATGCTGCCTGGCAAGGATTGTCAATACCTAAAGGTAATACTTTCGACTGGGAAGCAGATTCTACTTATATCCGCAAACCTTCCTTTTTTGAGGGCATGACTCGTGAACATGGTTCACTCAGTGACATTGATGATGCTCGGGCATTGGCACTTCTCGGAGACTCCGTAACCACGGATCACATTTCACCAGCAGGTGCCTTCAAGGCTGATACGCCAGCTGGCAAGTACCTCATTGCAAATGGAACTGACGTAAAAGATTTCAATTCTTATGGAAGTCGTCGTGGTAATCACGAAGTTATGATGCGGGGAACTTTTGCCAATATCCGCCTCCGCAATCTCCTCGCACCTGGTACTGAGGGTGGTTTTACTAAAAAGTTACCAGAAGGAGAAGTAACCTCCATTTATAATGGTGCTATGGCTTATAAAGCAGAAGGCACATCGTTGGTCGTCATTGCTGGAAAGGAGTATGGTACTGGCTCCAGTCGTGATTGGGCTGCCAAGGGTACATATCTCCTGGGGGTCAAGGCTGTTGTAGCTGAAAGTTTCGAGCGTATCCATCGCAGTAACTTGATAGGTATGGGTGTTTTGCCCCTGCAATTCAAGGATGGCGAGGGTCGAGTGAGCCTAGGATTAACTGGTGAAGAAACTTTTTCCATTGCTGGAATCTCAGATGGACTTAAACCAGGTAAGCAACTGGAAGTCAAATGTACCAGATCCGATGGAAGTCAATTTTCATTTATGGCAACAACTCGCATCGATACTCCCAACGAGCTGGAATATTATCGGCATGGTGGGATCCTCCAGTACGTGATGAGGTCTTTGCTAGATTAAGAAGTATTCCGGACTCGTTGTTCGGATGAATTACAAAACAAAGAAGCCACCTCCCCAGGTGGCTTCTTTTATTCATTCAAACTAGAATGAACCCGCGTAATTTTATAATTGCATCCACTTAACAGCATCATTAAAAACATCTGCCTTGATACCATGCCGACCTTCGAATTCTGTATAAGTCAGATCGAAGCCCTTTGATTCAAACATCTGTTTCAGTTCCCTGGCCGTCTCAACTTTGATGGCAGCATCATCGACACCGTGAGCTATATATAATCGTACATCCTTGCCAGAATCGATGTCTTCTTGAGCAAGAATTGAATTATCTCCATCTATATCCATGAGATATCCGCTAAACCCGATTACCCCTTCGATCTTGTCTGGATTTTTTAATCCAATAGTGCAGGCATAGACAGCGCCTTCAGAAAATCCCATGAGATAAACATTTGAAATTTTAAAATCGCCTGACACTTTATTGATGGTCTTCATAATATAGTCTGCAACCATCAAGTCACTGGCATTCCAGGCATCTTTCCCAATGTCGTTAATAGACCATTTACGGCGATGCCATTTCGCCCCGATATGCTTGGATAATGGATACTGACCCTCAGGTGCAACATAAATGATCTGAGGATCAACCAGTTTGTCATACTGACTAATGAACCCCTCGGAGTTTCCACCCATACCATGCATTCCAACCAGAAATGGATAGCTTTTACTATCATCATAGTCCTTTGGAAATCGAATCCGGTACGGTAGCATGGAAGTGGCTTCAACATAGTTCCTTGTTCCAATTGATTTGAAACGTTTCTTAATATCTTTCGTGACGTTCTTAAATTCAGGATCATTTCTTACGAGGTCAAAATCTTTATCCTTGTTGAATATTTCAAGACCCCTGAACCCATTTTGAAAAGCATAGGTCACAAAACGTGCAGCCTGTTCGGCATTGCCTTGTAATGCATAACAACAAGCCAAATTATATGCTACAATGGCATCATCCTGATTGTGAACAAGTATTTTATTATAGTGTTTTGCAGCTTCTGCAAAATCACCTGCATTATAGGCTCTGGCGGCATCGTTAAGCAATTTAGCTCGGTTCACTTCTTTGAACACCAGCGATTTCCCTTCTTGAATGCTACTGCAACCCAGAATCATTGATCCCAACAGTGTAATGATGAAAATTTGACTTATGTGGTGTGTATATTTCTTCATGAACGTTCCCCTCCCTCAGGTGTCGTATGTCTATTTTAATTTCGAGCGAAGGATTCCATCGAATTTATCTATGGATGGTTCTCGGATTCGTTGAGCGGTAGACCATTAGGTCGAACTGGCACATGAATTAGGAAGAGCTCAGGGGCTCGCGCAAATTAAATGGGTAACATCCTTGAAAGCATAGCTGGTACAGCTGTTTCTACGCGTAGAATTCTCTCACCAAAACTGAAGGGAGTAAATCCACAATCAATGAGTTTATCCACCTCATAGGGGGTAAAACCACCTTCGGGACCTATAGCGAGCGTGGTTGGCTCATTAGGCTTCAGTGAAGCATTTTTTTCTCTACCAGGGTGGGCAACCAGGGCATTTGTACCCTTACACAATTCAGGCAATTCATCCTCTACAAAAGGTTTAAAAAGTTGGCGAAGATGAATTTGCGGCAGCATCGTATCCTTTGCCTGCTCTAAACCTAGCAGGAGCTGCTCATGAAGACTATCTGGATGCAGTACAGGGCTGTTCCAGTAACTCTTTTCTACTCGAAAACTATTAATCAGATAGATCTGCTTAACACCGAGAGTAGTAATACTTTGCAATACCCTCTTTAACATTTTAGGCCGCGGAAGTGCTAGCAAGAGGGTTGTAGTTAGTTCTTTTGGTGGAGCATGTGTTAGCGAAATGGTCATCTCTACGAATTCGGAGTCAACCTGTGTGATCACTCCATGGCCCAAACTGCCATTAAGTAGCCCTACTTTGAGATGTGAATCAGGTTCGGCTCGATGGACAGTCCTGATATGCTTAAATCTGCGGTCACTAAGACGAACGCGATCTTCGGTGATGAAATCAGAATGATAAAGTAGAATCAGATTCATGCTGGGCAGTCTAGTCAAATTGGGTCAGGACTGGAAGTGGAAAATGGTGCACGAAGAAGTGAGAGATCAAGGATGCCATCTTGCAGTTCAAATTCAGATTACTATTTTGCTACAGAGCTTAAACATGAAATCAATATTTGAATCCCCCAGACTTCTCCTGTTACTTCTGATAGTAGTGTCGTTGATCACAGTTAACCCTCGAGTCAATGGGTGGAATGAAGCCAGCAGAATGGCCCTGACACAGTCCCTGGTGGAGCACCAAAGTTTCATTATTGATGAAAGCGTATTTGTAAATGGTGGGGATAAAGTCTTTATTAATGAGCATTTCTACTCCGACAAGCCTGTGCTCCCATCTCTGCTGGCCGCTGTTATCTATACTCCTTTGTACACACTTGGACTGAAACTGGACTATGGATGGAACCTGAGTTACTATTTCATTATTTTTTTCACAATAAAAGTATTCTGGATAGCCAGTATTTTTGCCTTCCGCAGGGCATTGACTTTTACAGCTGTGGAAGCCAGTAATTATCCATGGTTACTCTTTATCTATGCCTTTTCATCCCTCGCCTTTACATGGTCTACAAGTTTTAACAATCATTCTCTGGCAGCTTCAAGCATGATGATAGCCTTCATGTTCTATCTGAAGGCAAAATCCAGCCAAGGGGACGTCTCTCTGTTCTGGGCAGGGTTGTTTTTTGGTTTTGCCGCTGCTGTTGACATTCCCACTGGTGTATTTCTAATTGGTTTCGGTTTACTCACTTTTATTAATTTTAAATTATACTCTGGAAATGTGAAGTATTGGATCGCTGCCTTCCTCCCCATTGGGAGCCATCTTATAATCAATTACTCAATTAGCGGCTCACTTCTGCCAGTTCAAATATTTTATGAGTATTTCATTTATGAGGGATCACCTTGGGATGATACAGCTTTGCTTTCTGGAGTTGGCTCAAACTCGATCCTGTTCACCTTCAAATATGCTTTGAGTTGTCTATTGGGGGTGAAAGGGTTCCTCTGGTACAACCCCTTGCTATTTGTTTTTACAGGATTACTTATTCAGAATGCGAGAACTATGCAAGCGTTCCAGCGCGAATCTCAAGTGATTCTAATCGCAACATTAGTCCTCATGAGTTACTATTTCATATTCAGCTCAAACTACGGTGGATGGAGTTTTAGTATCCGTTGGTTTGTTCCGTGCCTACCGCTCATTTTCTTCTATTCCTTCGATGTTACCAAGGTCTTAAGGAGTGATTGGTCAAGATTCGGGTTCTATGGTCTTGTTATTGTTTCAACCTTTATTGCTTTCGTCGGTGCTATCAACCCATGGAGCAATCAACTTCAGCATCAGATACCTCTAATCGCCAACCTTAAGCAGATCACAGGATTTTTGTTTTAACCGCTCGCCGTCCTAATGAGCCGTTGGGCTAATTCAGAATTCTCAGGTGTTCTCCGCATATATATTGGGCTCCAGAAGATGAAACGACTTTTTCTACATATTATTTTTAATCCATTCCATGAAAGTTATCTTTCTCTATGACATCCACTTCAGATCCGGGTAAAATATCACTCTTCTGGGTACTCCAAATTTCAGGCTGGTTCCTGTATGGTGTGATATACTACCTTATTTACTACTCCTACAAAGATTTGGATTTAGCCAACACTTTTGGATTTGCAGTAACCTATGTGGTTGCTTTTGTAATGACCATCATTATGCGCAAAATCTATCAAAAGTTGGACTACCAACACAGATCCATCTTAAATGTGTCCGCTATTGTTATTCTCACCTCCATCACCTTCGCTGTAATCTGGATATATGTGGATCGTTTAGTGTCTTATCCAATTTATGGGATAGAAAAATTTCAGAAAGCCCTGGATAAAATCACCATGCGCAACAATATCAGCCAGATCTATTGGAATTCATTTATCCTGTTTACCTGGTCGGCTCTCTATTTTCTCATCAATTTCTGGAGGCAGTGGAACGAACAGCTTGCCCGTACTGAGAAAGCCGAACTTCTAGCACATAGCGCTCAGCTGCAGATGCTTAGATATCAATTGAACCCCCACTTCCTATTCAACTCATTAAACTCTATTCGCGCTCTCATTCTGGAAGATCAGAAAAAGGCTAGGGATATGGTGACAGAACTGGCAGAACTGCTGCGCTACTCTCTAGTGAGCAAGAACAATGGCGATGTACCTTTTAGTGAAGAAATCACAGCCATAAAGCATTACTTCGCCATCGAGCAGAAGCGTTATGAGGAAAATCTACAGGTCAGCTTCGAGATCGACCCTCTGGCAGAGGAGTATCCTATCCCCAGTTTCCTCGTACATCCTTTGGTGGAAAATGCAGTGAAGTATGGGATGAAGACTTCAAGCATGCCGTTGAAGATTAAAATTCAAGCGAAGATTAAAGACAATAAATTATCAATCTTTGTTCGGAATAGCGGGACATGGTTGCCTGATGATGCAGAGGGGCGAGGTCGTCCAGCTGGTACTGGGACAGGTTTGAAAAATGTCAGAGAACGGCTAGAAAATAGATTTGCTGGTAGATACACTCTTGACACGACCGAAGAAGAAGGTTGTGTAGTTATTAAAATTTCAATTTCACGTGATGTCGAGGAAAATCATGTCTAAGACTTATCGCTCCATCGTAGTTGATGATGAACGACTTGCTCGCAATGATTTACGTCTACTCCTGAAAAATCATAAGAATATTGAGGTGCTGGGAGAAGCTTCCAATGGCCAGGATGCCCTCGATATGATTAAGGAGGTGGAACCAGATCTGGTTTTTCTGGATATCCAGATGCCTGGTATGAATGGTTTTGATGTCCTGGAACATATCAGCTCTGACGTGAGAGTTATTTTTGTCACTGCTTTTGATGAATTCGCCTTACGTGCCTTTGAGGTCAACGCCCTTGACTATTTACTAAAGCCTGTGAGTGATGAACGACTTCTGCAATCCATAGAGCGCCTTGAGTTGATCCCGGATGAAGTAGAAGAAGTTTCCCGTGAGTTGGAGTATCATGATCGACTACTCCTCAAGTTGGATACCAGCCTGGGCTTCCTGAAAATATCCACCATTGTCTGCATTACTTCAGCTGGAGATTACTCTGAGGTATTGTGCACCAATAAGAAGAAGGTGCTGGTTCATAAATCAATGGCAGAATGGGAAACCCGTTTACCTGATGCCTTTTTCAACCGCATTCACAGAACGACCATTGTAAACATGGAATTTGTGGATCGACTGGAAGAGTGGTTTAACAATTCATACCGCGTCTACATGAAAGGCATCGAAGAGCCCTATGTCATGAGTCGTCGCTATGTCACCAAGCTCAAACAAAAACTCAGTTAAGTTCAAATCCAACCATTTCATCTTTCCATCAGGTTTTTACTTTCTCTAGATTAAATTGGTAAAAAACCTACTCTAAGGGATAATCATGATTCCACGATTTATGATTCTTGCGTGTATTTCCATGCTTCTTATGGCATGTTCTTTTGATTCGAATACAGAGAACGATAATACGGATACCATCACTTTCAGTCAATTGTTAGATAACTATTATGAAGAGGGCCTGATTTTAGATCCCCTTTCTGCAACCAGTAATGGTGATAATCGCTACAATCACATCTTCCCCAATTATCTATCTGATGAGCACCGGATGGCACAAAAGGAATATCACACTAAGTATCTATCTCAATTGTCTCGATATAGTGATAGTGATTTGACTGAAAGTGAACGTATGAGCAAAGCCGTTCTGCAGTGGAATTGTGAAATTAAATTAGAAGGGTTATCCTTCCGGAAAGATTTGCTGCCCATCGACCAAATGTGGTCACTCAACTTATTTGTTGGTCAACTGGCTGGGGGAAACAGTATTCAACCTTTTAATACTGTAGAAGATTACCAAAACTGGCTTAAACGGTTGGATGGGTATCTGGAGTGGATGAAAACTGCTGAAAGTAGAATGAAGGAAGGCATTGAAATGGGCTATGTGCTGCCCACATCATTGATTGTGAAGGTCATTCCGCAGATCAAAGCTTTTACCATAGAAGATTTGGACCAACATTTGTTTTTCGCCCCGATTAAGCAGTTTCCTGCATCCTTCTCTTCTGATGATAGGGAAATGTTGTCTGCGGCTTATACTAATATGGTTAGCCAAAAAATAATTCCCGCATATGAGCGTCTATACCAGTTTATCAGCACGGAGTACTTGGCAGCCGGTCGAGCAACGAGCGGTATTGCATCAATTCCAAACGGTGAAGCCTACTACCAGTATCAGATAAAAACTCACACAACGACTGATCTGACCAGTGAAGAAATTCATCAGTTAGGTCTGAATGAAGTATCACGGATACTGAGAGAAATGGAACAAGTGAAAACTGATGCAGGTTATAGTGGCGATTTAAGATCCTTCGCCAGATATGTAGAGAATAAGAAAGAACTATTACCATATACAACACCTGAGCAAGTCATTGATCACTTCAATTCAATTCACGAAAGAATGAAACCTCAATTAGCAAGACTGTTTGACTATGTTCCAAAGACAGCCTTTGAAGTCAGGCGTACAGAAAAATTCAGAGAAAATTCTGCCAGCGCTGAATATCATCCTGGGTCACTCGATGGCTCCCGGGCGGGTGTTTTCTATGTGCCAATTCCAGATGCCAGTAGATTCAATATTTTCTCAACTGAAGATCTCTTTTTGCACGAAGCTATCCCTGGCCATCATTATCAAATATCATTTACGCAAGAGAATGAAGATTTACCACGCTTCAGAAAGGTGGCTTGGAGTAGTGCCTATGGTGAAGGTTGGGCGCTGTATACTGAGTCACTGGGTAAAGAATTGGGTTTATATACTGATCCTTACCAATACTATGGAATGTTGCGTGATGAAATCGCGCGTGCTGTTCGATTAGTTGTTGATACCGGTCTTCATTCAAAGGGCTGGTCCAGAGAGGAGGCTATTCAATACTCTCTGGCAGTTGGTGGCGAATATGCAGGCTCAATTGAACGCTTCATGGCAAACCCTGGCCAGGCTCTTTCATATAAAATTGGACAATTAAAAATATTGGAATTACGTAATAGGGCTGAGATGGAACTCGGTAATAGATTTGATATTCGCCAATTCCATAATCAGGTACTAGAAACAGGTTGCATTCCCCTTGCACTCCTGGAAGACAAAATAGATAATTGGATTGCTAATTACTAATTGGGTAGCCTAAAAATTAGGTACCATTTCTTTACGGAATTTAGCAAAAAACCCTGTGATAGCGCCCATGACTTCCTCGGCAGTATCAACCACCCTAAACAGTTCAAGATCATCGGCTCCAATATAGCCTTGAGCCAATGCCCTGTTCTGAAGCCAGTCCACCAGCCCGGACCAGTAATCTTTCCCCACCAGAATGATTGGGAATTTGGGCGTTTTACCTGTTTGTGAGAGGGTCAGGGACTCAAATAGCTCATCAAGCGTTCCTAATCCACCAGGAAAGGCGACGAATGCCTGAGAGTATTTAAGAAACATCAGTTTCCGTACAAAAAAGTAGCGGAAAGTTATGTTCTTATCAGAATCAATATAGGCGTTATTTGAGGCCTCGAAGGGCAGTTCTATACCAACACCCGCCGAAGCACCTCCAACCTCCTTAGCGCCCTTGTTAGTGGCCTCCATGATGCCGGGACCACCACCTGTGATAACACTTAGCCCTTCCTGGGCTAAAAAAGTTCCAAGTTGATGAGCAATTTCGTAGTATGGATCATCAGGTTTTGTGCGAGCCGAGCCAAAAACAGTAACAGATGGTCCCACCTGAGTTAGGGCATCAAAGCCCTCAACAAATTCAGCCATTATTCGGAATACCTGCCAGGAATTCTTTGATTTTACTTCACTCCAGGTCTTCTTTTCAAATTTTCGGATGACTCGTTTATCTACATTCATTTCGCTCCTTCCAGGGCAATTTCAATCGCCTTCATCAAACATTTACTGGTGGTCGTAGCGCCTGTGATTCCATCAACATCGGGGCTTTGTTTTGCGATTACCCGGGGAATTATCCCTTCAGCAAATCTAGCATATTCACTCTCTCGATTCTGCACAAGACCTACACCAACTATCTTTGACTCCTGTACTTTTACAGCCACGGTGTATTCAAATCCTGAATAGCTAACTGAACCACGATGGATACCATCTGGCACTTGAGTTAAATCAGGATTGCCAATTTCCATGTTACGATAAGATTCTAAATCATAATAGCCGATGACTCCCAAACCTACACCCAAAACGACGCCAATACCGGTCAGGGTTAGTACCAGCCTCCGAGGCATTTCATGTTTTTGAGTTCGTTGACCCCAGGGTCTAAATATGGTTATTGAGATCAATATAAATATGATCAATATGGCAAAAGCAATTACTGGAGTGATGGTATTGTGATACTCAGCATAGTCATGTGGAACCGCTGAATCCTTTAGACCAATATCAGAGAGGGCGACCATCCCATTGATAGCTGGTCCAAGCCAAATCCAAACAAGGGCAAAAAGTACTACAGTCCCAACCCATTTCCCAATCACCCACCAGTGCTTGGTCAATCCCCAATGAGTGAAAACAGAATATACCAGTCCAGTAGCAACCACGCCATAAAACGACCAGGTTACAACCATATTAAAAAGTGTGTAAATAGTGTAGTTGGCAAGAAATAGCTGCTGCGTGTCGATACCGGGAATGAGATGAATAGCAAGAATTGATGCCAATCCTCCCAGGAGAGAAGCTATAAAGATAATATGGATGACCCGCAACCAGCGTCTGCCTGTTTTTTCCAGCATGAAGGCTCCTTTGATGACTCGATTCTTATTCTAAGCATTTAAATCAATTATTCCTGCTTTTTTTTTTGTTAATCGATGGACACTGCGCATGTAATTTCTCGGCACTCTGCTTTCCGGATAATATGAAAGCCAAAACCTAAGCTCAGGGGCACAAGCAATATGCAAATACAGATCTTCATCACAGGGGGCACCTTTGATAAGGAATATAATGAATTGAATGGAAACCTTTATTTCAGAGACACACATCTAAAGGAGATGCTAGAACAAGGTCGCTCACAGCTCAATGTGAACATTCGCAGTCTCATGATGATTGATAGTCTGGAAATGACAGAACAGGACCGGGAAATCATTCTGACCCACTGCCGTAAAAGCACTGCGGATCGCATCGTTATTACTCATGGTACGGATACCATGGTTGAATCTGCTCATTATCTGGCTGAGCACCTCAAGGACAAAACGATAGTGCTTACCGGCGCTATGATCCCCATCGTATTTGGGAGTTCTGATGGATTATTCAATATGGGTGCAGCAATGGCTTATGTCCAGACTCTCGATAAGGGGGTTTACATCGCCATGAATGGTCAGTATTTTGAATATGACAATGTACGAAAAAATAAAGCCAAGGGCCTTTTCGAGACTTTATAAATAAGGAGATAAACATGAAACTACAGAAATCTATTATCCTCACCATTATCACCCTGTTGGTTCTCATAGCTTTTACATCCTGTATGCCAAACCCAGAACAGAACATGGGTCGTTCTCCCTCCGGCTTCTTTAAGGGTGTCTGGCATGGCTGGATCGCGCCCCTTTCATTGATTGTGGGCTTTTTTAACGATCACACACGCGTCTATGATCCAAACAATACTGGGTGGTGGTACGATTTCGGGTTTTATATGGCCATCATTAGTGGTTTCGGAGGGCTCTCCTTAGCTCGCAAAAAGGCTGACACCTAGACACACCGTCACTCCCAAACACACTAGTTAGGCCAAACCTGAATCTTGTTTGATTTCCTCAAAACCAAGACATATTGGTGACTATGAAGATCACAGTTAAAGAACTGACTACAGTCGGTCCAACTATTCATTCTAGCTTCAGAACTCTGCCCTATCAACGGGACAATTCAATTAGTGGAAAGCTTTCCAGACCTATTCTGGCCTATCAATCGCCTTCCTGTATAAAAATTGTTGGTGATATCCACCGTTTTGAAGCATATCAGGAAGCAGGTAAGTCAACGGTTCCAGTCTATTTGATACAGGATACGGACAGTACCCTTGATTTAATACAACTGATCATAGAGTATTATAGTCCCATGAATCTCATTGATAAGGCCTTGCTTACTCGAGCGGCTATTGATCTGGGAGTCCCACGCCCTATCCTGGCTGAGCAGATTTTACCCGCTCTGAAGTTGGCTCCACGAGAAAAACTCATCGACCAGGTTTTATTCCTGATCAAACTACCCCCCTCGCTTCAAACCTTCATAGTTGACAAGGATCTTAGTCTCAAAAGAGCCCTTATATTTCAGAGGGCTGAAGGTCATCTCGAGTGGGTAGAGCGTTTCATTTCCAATCTGAAAATTGGTATCAATATGACTGCTGAGATTATTCAAAATGTCTGGGAAATGAGCAAGAATGATGAGGTCGATTTTAAAACCAAAGCCCAGGAAATGGGACTATGGGAAATGGCTGATATAGATTATGAGGACAATCGTCTGGCCGTCATGGAAATTCGAGAGAAAATAAATAAAGCACGATTCCCCGCTCTGAATCAGGCCGGTGTAGATCTCAATAAAACATTGGAAGCCGCCAATTTACCAGACTCTGTAAAGATTAAGTGGGATCCCTATTTTGAGCAACAAGGGGTACAGATATCCTTGAACGCTAAAGATGAAAAGGATCTTGATCAATCTCTGGATAAACTGAAGTCATCTGCATTCAAAAACATCTTTAAACATATATAAGGTCCTATGAAAGAACCGAAAATTACTCGGATCATTGTTGATCAGAAAGTTGCTGATCAGGAATTAGTCCAACGATATATAGAAAATAATCCCCAGGCCAAGGTCATCCGGCAGGACATCACTGAAGCCGACAAAGAAACTATGTTCAAGCAAGAGGCTACTCCCGCCAAGCGGGACATCCTGCTCACTGAAAAACAGGGACACACAGTTAAGCAGTGTCCTGGAACGGATAGAACCTACCGTTGCTGCAACTATCATGTGATTAATCAGACCAGTAATTGTCCTATTGATTGCACTTATTGTATCTTGCAGTTTTACCTAAACAATCCGGTAACCACTGTTTATGCCAATACAGATAAACTATTGACAGAAGTGAAGGATAAAATTGCGACTCAACCCAAGCGCTTTTTCCGAATTGGGACCGGGGAGCTATCAGATAGTCTGGCTTTCGATTCTTCCTCAGAATACTCAAGAGACGTCATTGAGTATTTTGCAGAATTACCCAATGTTCTCCTGGAACTGAAGACCAAATCAAATCGAATTGAAAATCTACTGGATCTGGATCATAGAGGTCATACTGTGATATCCTGGTCAGTAAACCCTCAGGTGATCATTGATGCTGAGGAACACAAGGCAGCAACGTTAGCCGAGCGTCTTGAAGCCATGCGGTTGGTCCAGGAAAAGGGTTATAAAATTGGTTTCCATTTTGATCCCCTGTTATTCCATGAAGAATGGAAACAGAGTTACCCTGAATTGATTCGCCAGTTGTTTGAGGTAGTGGATCCCAAAAATGTGGCCTGGATATCCATTGGATCTCTGCGATTCCCTCCCGAGATGAAAGAAAAGGTTCTGGAAAAATTTCCAAAGTCGAAGATCATGTTTGCTGAGTTGATTCGTGGTATGGATGGAAAAATGCGTTATCCAAAACCATTGCGCCTGGAAATGTATCGAACCGTATACAATTCGTTGCGTTATTATGGTGGTGATGATCTGTTTATATATTTCTGTATGGAATCTGCTGAAATCTGGGAGCGTGTCATGGGCTGGAGCCCTGAGAGTAATGAGCATTTGGATCATCTCTTTGCCATGAGTCTTTACAAGCAATTTCCAGGACTCATGTCCGATGAACCTCAACGCATAGATTATGATAATGGGATTCCCCTTCATCATGAAAAGGCGGATATTCCTGGCTTCTAACTTCATGGAGGGTAGACTAGCTATTGAGATGCGAAGTAGTAGGTTTGCATTCGTACCACCTCGGGGGCATCATAAGGAATATAAATGAACATTGAATCCTGGAAACAAGCTTGGGAATCAAACAATATTGGTTTTCACAAAAGTAAACCACATCCACAGCTAGTGAAACATTTCAATGAATTGAAGCTTGTGAGAGGCAATCGTATTTTTTTACCGCTTTGTGGTAAGACACTGGATATAGGCTGGTTGCTTGCGCAGGACATGAGAGTGGTTGGCGCTGAAGTGAGCCAAATTGCCGTTTCGCAATTATTTCAAGAGCTTGGCCTTGAGCCATCCATAGCTGAGGATAGTCATGGTTCATGGTATAGCGCTGAGAATATTGATATATTTGTCGGTGATATCTTTGCTTTGACATCGGATAGCATTGGAGGTGTGGATGCAATCTATGACCGAGCAGCTATGGTTGCCCTGCCAAAAGACCAACGGAAACTTTATAGTAAACTCCTTATAGAAATTTCTCATTCGGCTCCGCAGTTGATAATCACATTTGATTACGATGAGAATCTAAAAACCGGTCCACCGTTTTCAATTAATGGAGCTGAGGTGAATCATCATTACAATGCCTCTTACGATTGTCAACTCTTAGATAGTTTTACGCTTCCAGGTGGTCTGAAAGGATCAGAGGTCGCGACTGAAAATATCTGGCTATTAAAAAAGGTGACCGCGTGATGCTGAGATTAATAATGCTTTACTGTGTTACAGCGGCCCTATTTATATCCTGTTCCCAATTGACTGAGATTAATAAAGAGCCTGGATCCAAGGAAACAGAAAGAACCAACAATCATATTCATCAGGATGCTCCCCCTGAAACGGCAATTCTTGGACAGCTTTTGGGCACATGGGATGCGTATCAGGTAAAAATGAACCGAGACGGTACGTGGTCAAGTGACACGGCTCATTATCAATGGAATTGGTATCCCATTCTTGATGGGCACGGAATTCAGGATGATTGGATCAAAATTGATTCAGTGAATGGTTCTAGGGTTGAGCTGGAAATTGTTGGTACCAATATTCGTATATTTAATAGCGTAGAAAATCGATGGCATATGAACTGGATTGACAAAATGCAGCGCAAGTCCTTGATATTTACTGCAATTAATCATGAGGGTACTGTCGTCATGTCTGGCAAAAATGCCAAGGGACGACCCACCAGAAATACTTTTTATAATTTGACCCCAGAAACATTTGATTGGAAGCAGGAGTGGACATTTGACAATGGTACTTCCTGGGTTACGGTGTCAAAAATTCATTGCCAGCGGAAAGACTAAAACCATAACATAAATTCAGTGCATAGTTACGAGGAGTGAGTTAGACCGGCTTATTCTCCGCATTGGCTTTTAAAGCCTCATTCATCGATTTCAGGGAATCCGGTACAAAACCTTTCAGCTTACCCCAAAAAAGAGATACCATGAGCCCGCTAAAATGCTCGGTATTTACTAGTTTGGTACCTTCACCAGAGGGTTCCAACTCAAAAGTCCTATCATTGGTCATGAGAAACCCAGCCATCATGACGGCTCTCCAGCGAAAAGATCGTGGGGCTTCAAAAGTGGTGATATCAGCGGAATATTTCTGACCATCATTGCCTCCAGGACCAGTCATGGTGAGATTTACTTTTGAGCCTAAGGTAGCTGTACCGTTTGCATGATTAACGGTGGGATTCCAATCTGACCACTTATCAAAGGCCATGAGAATATCCCATACCTCACTCATGGGGGCATTTATCTCAATTTCACTTCTAATTTCACGCATGCTTTCACCTCTTAACTGATTGTTTCCCTTAGCTTAAAATAAATCTGCATGTATACCATGACTAATTTTATCATGTTAATACACCCACCTACTTTAAACTATATCCTGGCTGATACGAAAACGGCAGCCGAATATTTCGACTGCCGTTTTATCTAATTGGATGTTATTGCTTTATCGTAATTTAAAATCAACAGGAATGGCCATTCTCACTAAAACGGGTTTATCCCTTTGGTAGGCTGGCTCAAATCGTGTTTCCAGAATTGCTGCTAAAGCGGCCTCATCAAACCCAGTTCCAGGCAAACTAACTAAGAATTTGGGGTCTTTCGCGATGCCATCCAGCCCAATCAAAACTTCTACAATCACTTTTCCTTCTTGCCGAGCTTCTATGGCGATGGGAGGATATACAACATTTTGGTTTAGCACACCCCATCCACCTACAGGAATAGGTTTCACTTCCGCCACCCAGAATGGTACTATGGGATCCAGGGGTGCTGGTGCTTCCAGTAGAAAATCATACTCATCCATTGCGACGAAAATCTCTTCCATCGCAATATCAATGTCTTCAGTCTCAGATTCTACTACCATGGTTGGTCTCAAAGGCTTTACTACCTCAGGGGGTTGGATTGTGGCAGGGATGTTAATCACTTCGACTGGTGGTGGCACATAGGGTTTTTCTGTGATCACTCCATCATTGAAATCAGGAATACTATAAAAGGATATGATTGCCACCAGGAGCGTGAGCATTACACCAATTTCGATATGTTTGCGCTCTTGATTTTTTACGGATACCCATGGATACTGTGTCAACATTGCTTACCTCCAGATCGTTAGAATTCGATTCACTACCTTGATTATACTCCTTCCCCTCATTGTAGATTTCAACATCATCATTATCGAACGACGGGTCGAATATTCGACCCGCGAGTAATGTAACACTCCGTTTTGGTAAAGATCAAGACTGAATTTGAATGAGTTAAATCTTATTTAGAAATCCAATAAATCCACCAAAAGCTGGATGTGAAGGACATGAAGTAATCAGCGGAGTCCATCACAAAATCAAAATCACGATATGCTTAGGGATAAAAAAAGACCGGATAAAAATCCGGTCTTTAGGTAATACAGGGATGTTGGTTTTCTATCCGTTTTTAAGACGGAATACAACAGGAACAGATATTCTAACGGTAACGGCTTTGTCACGTTGATAAGCAGGTTTCCACTTGATGGTTTTGATCGCATCCATCGCAGCTTCATCCAGACCTGTTTTGGGGATACCCTTAAGAATTATGGTTTCCTTAACACGTCCGTCTTTGCCAATAGTGGCCTGGACAATAACAGTTCCCTCAATACCTGCTTCACGAGCTATCTCAGGATAAACTACAGCCTGTTGAATGGCACCATACCCACCCATTGGTTCTGGTGGTTCATCATAGGCGATGAAGATAACATTACTTTCAGGTGGTGGAGGTGGCTCGTCCAAAATTTCAAAGTCTTCTAGATCGGTTTCTTCAATGGTGAAATCTTCATCGATCTCATCATCCTCAGACTCGATAGGAATAGAAGGACGTGCAGGTGGTGGTGGCTTGTCAAACTGTTGCGTTTCTGGTGGAATCTCAATATTCTCGATTGGAGCCACATAAGCCTGCTCTTGAAGTTCTTCGGTTTCAAACTTGGGAACTGCAAATAGAACCATGGTAAACAGCAGCAGCACAACTATAGCACCAATTTCAAGATACTTTCTGTGTTGCAGTTTAACCGAGATATGTGGATGTTGTTGTTCTAGCATAATCCTACTCCCTCGGTTTGGCTGAATAATTAAGTTTTAGCGCATTCGCTTCTCTGAGCTCCTGGTGAATATCGGTGATAATGGCCATCTCAGTCTGTCTATCAGCTTTTAAAGAAGCTGTCATCTGAGGGTCGGCTAGAATCTTGTCATACATGATGGTACGAATTTTCCCAATCGTAACAATCTGATCGTCAATGGAAATGGTTCCTTCAGAAGTAGCCCAAATGTGGGAAACGTGCTTGTTTCCTTCCAGCTTGGCAATCTTCTTTGCTTCGGGAAGAATTAATTTTAAACCCTGAAACTCACGTAGAACAGTAACCACCATGAAGAAAATCAGCAGCATGAAGATGATATCTGGAAGTGAGGATGTTGGAATCCCGGCTTCAACTTTCATTTTTCTTTTTAAACGCATGATCTAACTCTCCGGGTCAGCAATAGAAATACGCGTGGCACTGGCCTGTTTAAGCTGGTCAATCACCTCAATGTAGTCTTTGTACTTGCTGGTTGCGGCCGTTTTAACAGAAAAAATCATCTTGTCATTGGTTGCCAAAGATCTCTTAGCGAAATGTTTTAGCTCACGGACATCAATAACTTGAATGTCACCCTCGTGACTTACTGCGATCTTACCGGAAGCGTTCACAAGAATATTAGTAATATTCTTGGGGTTTACTTCTGTTGTATTGCCCTTTTCTGGAAGCACCATGCCCAGACCTTTATCCATGTCAATAGTCGTGGTCACCAGGAAAAAGAGCAGCAGCATAAACACAATATCCGGAAGGGATGCTGTGGGAATTTCACCGCCACTTTTATTTCTTTTTTTCTTTACTAGCATAGTATCAGCTAACCCCGGTTAAGGTGTTATTATTTCTTCTCCAGGTTCTCGATTGTATCGATAAGATCCAGGGAAGATTCTTCCATTTTGATAATCAGCTTATCAATCATGAATGTGAAAACATTCTGAGCGAACTGAATAATCATAGCAACAACCAAACCGAATAGAGTGGTTAACAATGCCATGGAGATACCAACAGCAACAAGGGCTGGCTGGATATCGTTTGCTGCAGCGATTGAATCAAAAGCCTGTACCATACCGAAAACTGTTCCGGTAAACCCTAACATAGGTGCCAGCGATACAACTGTAGACAACCAGATCATGTTATTCTCAAGGAATGACATTTCGATTGACCCTGCACTTTCAATAGCTTTTTCAACTGCAAGTGTACCACGATCTGCTCTCGAAAGACCAGCGAGATAAATCGAAGGCACAGAGCCAGGAGTTGAGCGACATACTTCCATGGCTGCTTCAATACCCTGCTCTTTTAATGTTACATCAATTTGTTTCAAGAAAGATTTAGTCTGCATCGTTGTCTTCATCAAGCTGATCAAACGCTCAACAACAAAAACGAGTCCAAAAATAAACACCCCAAGAATTGGCCACATAAAGGGCCCACCGTTATAAAACCACGCAACCATCCGGTATTACCTCCTAATCCTGTATAATTTTCAACTTGATCTGACTAAGCGCATAATCATAGTTTCATACGTATCTAAAGTCAATCAAATTCCCGTTCAGTCCTAGAGTTTCTAGGCTATCTGAACCCTCTTTATAAATAATCTGCAGCCTCTGCAATTTCACGAGCCTTTTTGAAGTACTGACGTGCTTCCTGGATTTGATTGTCCATCTGCGTCCTCACCTGATACTGCTCGTTGCGTCCCCAGAGCTTTGCTGCAAGTTCACTCTTAATGTAATAGCGTATTGTCTCGTCATCCGCTCGGATTTTTTCCTCATCCAATTCGAGCTCTTCGATGGCTAGAATCTTCTCATAGACCTCATTCATCAGAGATTCTTCAACAATGTAATCCTTGAAAAAAGTGTCCCAATCATTTCCCAACTCGGGGTGGTTGGAGGCATAGTCTGATGCAATTTTAAAGAAAAATCGGATATCATGACGTCTTACCTTGGCTAAATCACGGGAAATTGTAGCAGGGTCTCCCAGTATGATATCGGGTGCAATACCACCTCCGCCATACACCATACGACCCATTTTCGTTTTGAATATTGGTCTATCTTCCAGAGCCGTCGTATCTTGACCATAATCCTGTTCATACAATTCGGCATAATAGTCATGAGCTTCACCCTGCTCATACTCTCGCTGAATTAGACGACCACTGGGAGTGTAATATCTAGCCACTGTAACCCGAACAGCTGATCCATCCCGAAGTGGATATTGGCGCTGAACCAGGCCTTTTCCAAAGCTGGTCTTTCCCACAACGATTCCACGATCCAGGTCTTGTAAAGCACCAGCTAAAATCTCACTGGCCGATGCTGATCCTCGATTGATCATGGCAATAATAGGCTGTTTGTAGAAGGTTGGTTTATGCTTTGAGTACATTTCCTCATTTGCATTTCTGAGACGACCCTTAGTGGAAAGAATTTTTTCACCACCTGGCAGGATGTGGTCAACAATCTTTATAACCTCATCCATGTATCCACCACTATTATTTCTCAGGTCGATTATCAGCCGTTCCATCCCTTGAGCCTGTAACTCTGATATAGCAGTTATCACTTCGCTTGATGTGGTGGAGGAAAACCGGTTCAGCAAGATGTAGCCTGTACCATCATCCATAACAAATTTTGCCAGAACACTATAGATAGGAATTTTATCACGGTAAATAGTTACTGGAATGAGTTCAGTTTCCCCGAGTCTGGCTATCTCCAGATCAACTCTCGAGCCCTTGGGACCCCGCAGTTTATCAAAAACACCATCTCTGGTGATCTTGTAGGCTGATGCTTCATCAATTTTAACGATCTGATCACCAGGATAGAGCAATCCATCTGAAGGTGATCCGACAATAGGAGTAATAACAGTGATATAATCATCGATGATATCAAATTCGATACCTATGCCTTCAAAATTACCCCTGAAACTTTCATTAATCTGACCCATGCGATCAGCACCAATATATACTGAGTGAGGGTCAAGGGCTTCCATGAGACCATTCTGGGCACCGATCATGGTTTTGTCCCAGTCAACATCTTCAACATAATTGGTGTTGATGATTTTGACCATGTCCTGGAAGTCTCTCCATTTATCATAGAAGTCGCTTCCCTGTGCAAATAAAGCCTGTCCTTTGGGGCTCAACGCAAACACGCCAAGCAGGATGAGGGAAACGATGGTGATGTGTTTTAAAATCTTCATAACTTTATGCTAATCCTTGTTTCTTGCCAAGGTTCCTGTTTTTTATCACGGCGTATAAAATAACGGCGACTTTGATTTGATGAAAGCACCCATTTGAGTGTTACGCTATAATAATACACAATTCAATAACGTTATAGGGAATCGATTCTGTAGTGAGAAAGCTGAGAGGTTAAGCGTCCTTTTATATCGCTTAAAGGATAACGTAAAGCTGGAAACGGACGAAAAGCGCCCTTAAAGCCACCTCCTTTGAATCCGGAATTGTTTTATTGTGATAAAGTTTCCAAGTGCCTGCTGATGCGACCTGCTCATTCCAACCTGCAATGGTCTTAAATCCCATTGATCGAGAAATGTCAAAACGCATACCCAGATAAGGCTGGATAACTGGTGTCCAGGCGGACAACTCGAAAGCCTTGCGGGGGGCTGTTCCTGCAATTATTTCATCCCAGCTTTCGTTACCCGGTGACGAACTGGCAATCATAGAAGCCTGACCAATCCCAAACATGGAACCTCCCAATAATTTGAGGCGGGAGCGGGAATGGGTATTGAATTCTGCTGTAATACCAACACTACTCAGAACAAAATTTACTGTAAAGTCAACATCTGCAGCGTCCTGGGCAGAGGCGATGTACTCACCTTGTCCAGCATACATTCCAATTGTCCAGTGAGGAGTAACTTCACCAAAGCCCTCAAAACCAGTAACAACCATCCCATTGCTATTGATACCCGTGGCCTCTGCAGCATCGGAGATATCAAAATCGGCGGTAAAGTTGCTTAATAGACCGAAGGCAGTCTGATCCAGGTCCAGTGAAATCATATATGAAAAGGCAGGGCCGATGGCACCATGCAGAACAGTCTGACCTTCAGCAAATTGAGCCTGAACCGGACTCGTAACCAAGACAGTCGATAAGAAGATGCTTAACCATGGTTTCATTTTCAAAATTCCTCCCTGATCCTAACAGTCGATTGCAGGTGGTTAATATTTCTGGAACGCATATAAAGTGTCACCTGACAAATTGTCATTCATTTCAACTTAAAACAAGTAGTTGACACAATATACCATCTCTCAATTTTTTACACAAGTCTTTTAAGAATTTACTTTAAGTGTCAGGCTAAATTTATATTGCATACAGGGGCTTAGCCCCATAAATTGATTAAAAGTTTGGAGTAGGATTCAAAAGTTTTTAATCGTAAAGAAATGGGTTCCCATGATGAGCAAACATTTTTTTAGCCATGTAGCAGTACGTCATATCTGGTTAGTTCCCCTCCTTGTCATTCTAATGGCAAGTACTCTTTGGAGTGCCGATGGTCTACGCGATATAAGTCATTTAAAGGACCTGGGTGATCTTGACCATAATGGTAACAATGATTTTGGAGCTATTCGAAATACCTCAAACAATGGCTCTGAACTGATCGCATTTGAAATGACACCTGATGGAAGTTTTGATATCACCTGGCGATTCGCTTTGCCTGAAAACCTAGTAGGGGAATGGGCAGATTTTACCCTCACTGACTTAAATTTGAATGGTCGACCTGAGTTCGTAGCTATTACTAAGTTGATTTCAGCAACAGCTGGAAATAGTGCCCCATGGGTGTATGGCTTTGAATGGTCAGGGCAAGATTTTGATTATGTCCCTACATTTCAGTGGGGTTGGACCCCTGATAATGGTCTCTATGCACGTCCCACCCAGATAAAGGCAGGCGATATTGATAATGATGGTCTTACCGAACTCATATTCTCTTTAAGTGCACCCCAGGCCAACCTGTTAATTGTTGAGTTTAAGGGTGATCTCAGTTCATCAAACATCCAGATAGAGTATGCTGGTCTACCCAAAGAAATGACACGCATACCTGCTTCAATCCTGGTTGCGATTAATGATGTGGATCAGGATCAAAAAGAAGACATCGTCCTTTTCCAAAAACGAAGTGACATGCTGAGTACAGCTACAATTTCATCCTCAGGTGAGGATCGATATGCTACGCGCGATTTACCAGATGTGAAGCTCGTCGCCGGTGCCGGTGAAATAGTGAGTGCCCCTGGTATTGCTACCGCTGATCTTGATGGGTCCGGTCTCGAAAAAATCTATCTTGGCAGCTCAAGAGGAAATATCTACCAATACGCCTCCTCAGATGGTGGTTTTGTGTGGAAAACCTTCGCTGGTCCTGTAAACCAACTCTTCTTTTCTGAACTAGATGGTGATGGTTATGCTGAATGCCTGCTCCGCACAGGTGATAGGGTTCATTATCTCGAGCAGGAAAAACAGGCTGCAGGTTTTGAAAATTTTGTTCCCTTGTTTGATGAGGAAGTTTATGCCTCAAATGCACTCCCCTTCCACGATGGTCTCTTGCTGGAAAAATCTGGTCCGTATCAGTTCATGGCGGTCGCTCCAGATGAGATGGACATCGTTGAGGCAAGCAACGAACCGGAGGAAGCACTGGAATCAATCACAGAAATGGACGATGAATCGACCCTAGCTCTAGAGGAAGATACCGAAACTGAGGTTGTGGAAGAAGTAGATGTCATTCCAGAAATCCGTAGAAAACCCAAAGCACCAGATGTGATCCTTCATCCGAATGAAAGTTTTATTCATACCATCCCTCGACAGGATGAGATAGATCCAGGGCAGGCTTATGTCAAATTCAAGACCTATCCTGAAGGCATGCGTCTTGGAAAGGATTTCATTCTGAGATGGAACCCCCACGAGGATCAATTAGGGTATCATCAGATTTCATATTCATTTGGACAACAACTGGATACAACATTCACTCTATACGTCAACCATGTCCCAGAGATTTTTTCAAACCCACCAGCCCTGGCTCAAACTGGACAGCAATATTTATATCAGGTACAGCTCGAAGATTTGAACGAGGAACAGTACTTTGAATTTGAATTGATCTCTGCCCCTGCAGGTATGCAAGTTGATGAAGAAGGTCTAATTCGTTGGCTCCCAAGCGATACCCAGCTCGATTCACAATATGTCACCCTTAGTGTCAGTGATGGTTTTGAAAGAGTTCTACAAAAGTTCACCCTGTACGTCAATATTCTACCACTTATCCTTGAAAAACCAGGTCCCGTCGCCTTTATCAATGAACCTTACATCGGACAGGTCAAAATCCAGGATAAAAACAATAATAACAGTGCGCGTCTTATTCCCCTGCGTACGCCGAAGAGTCTGATTCTCGAGTCTGCAGGCAGAATCACCTGGACACCAGAATCTCAACAGACGGGTTTTCATGATATACTATTTGAATTGACAGATGATATGTCTACGATGTTGGATTCATTCACCATATTTGTAAATACACCACCCGTTATCATCTCCAATTATGAAGAACATGTCCCCGTTGGCAAACCCTGGAATTACAAGGTTGAAGTAAACGACCCAAACAACAATCAGGACATAAGCTTTCTGCTATCAGAGAGCAGTATACCTAATCTAACCATTAGTCGTCGGGGTCATATTACTTGGACGCCCACCGAGGCTGAGCTGGGTAAACAAACCTTTACCATATCCGTGTCCGATGGTCTCAGGGACGATCTCCAAAAGGTCACAGTATATGTGAATGGTGCCCCTGTTCTGGGAAGTGTTGCTGATACACTGGCGACCGTGGCCCGTCCATACACCACTTCCCTGCCGGTTACAGATCTGAATAAGGATCAAAAATTAAATTACGCCTTTCTTACAGCTCCCAAGGGAATGAAGATCTCGCCCACAGGTCAAATCACCTGGACGCCGACTAAAACACAAAAGGGCTGGAATGAAATATTTGTAAAGGTGGCAGACAAGTACAGCTCAGATACTTACAAATTTGCTGTCTATGCCAATGCACCACCAGTGATCGTTTCCAAAGCGGATACCATGGCAATAGCTGGCCAGGAATATGTCTATGAGATCAAAGCTCTGGACTTGAATACAGACCAGCAACTTATTTATAAGGTCTTTGATGCCCCCGTTGGTGTCCATCTCGTTGATGGTTCCACCATTAAATGGACCCCAGGAATTGATCAGATCAACCAGGCACAATTCAAGGTCAGCGTCACAGATGGCTATATCACGAATGTCCAAAACGTACAGCTCTTCGTGAATGCCCTGCCGGAAGTCACCTCCACGCCGTCTCCCGTGGTTCTCATGGATCGTGAGTATCGATATCAGATTTCTTCCCGAGATCTCAATGAAGACGGAATAAGCTATACCAAGATTCTTTTGCCAAATGGCGCTGAAATGATTGAAGAAGAAGGCCTTATCACCTGGGTCCCGGATGGTTCCAACGATGGTGCCAATAAGTTTATCATTGAGGTCACCGATTCACGCGGATCTTCCAGCTATCATGAATTTGAAGTTAATGTTTTTCAGGATCCCAAAGCACCCATCCGACAGATGGGAGCCTTCTTGATCACCTTGGCTGGAATCGGGGCCATGTTTATTATGAAATTCCTGTACTGATCCCACATCCAAACAGGATAGAAAACCCATCGACTTCCGATGGGTTTTTTTATGTCCAGATGTTTATACTTAATTAATCTTACTGCAAGATTGAATTGATCAGCTGAACCAGATCCTGGACAGTCACAAAGGTATCATAATTCAAATCTCCGGCTGCAATGAGTTCGGAAGTTGGGGGAATATTTCCCAAAATCAAATTCACGAGAATCACCACATCCTGAATGTTGACAGTGGAATCCTGATTCATATCTCCTGAACCTGAAGGCCAGATTGAAGCTGCAACAACGGCATGGTGGAGATTTAACCTACCTCCCGTTACAGTGATACCTTCCAATGACTCTAGCGGGTCAACGGCTGTTAGGAGCAAGCTTTTAAACACTTGTGAACCAAGACCTGGATTATCTTCATAATATTGAGCAAGCTCCGCGCTGGCTGCTGCATGCATGAGTGCCACAGCTCCAGTGACGTGGGGCGAGGACATGGATGTGCCATATTTTGTTGAAGTCGTGGCATTGTAATTTGTGGACAGGATGCCATAACCTGGCGCAGCTAAATCAATGGAGTTCGCTCCATAGCCTGCACCAAGCACTTTAACATCATCTTTGTTGGTATTGGTCACCGTTATCAAGTAGGGACTAGCACAGCTCGTTGGTAAATCACCTGATGTGTCAACATTGACACTCCTATTTGCCGTGGCAGCTACTGAGAGAATTCCAGCTTCTCCCATGGCATTGTACATATCATTCCAAACTGGGTATTCAAGTGAATCACAAAAAATATTGTCTGCTCCAAAGCTAGAGTTCGCAGTAACTACAAACGCGCCTGCAGTCCCACCAGAATTCAACCAGGCATGCTTCTGTTCCAAAACATAGCTGTAGGCTTCCATGGCAATCGCCGTGTTGCTACTACCACCAGCCACAACCATGAGCTTGATATCCCAGTTGACCCCAGCCACCTGGTTAGCATTATTTGAATGTGCTCCCACCGTCCCCGTTACGTGGGTTCCATGACTGGCATCCAATGTTGTCTGTGGTATATCCCCGTTGTGGTTATAGGCATTCCAGCCCAGAGAGTCATCTACCCATCCATTTTCGTCATCATCAATCCCATTACCAAGACTGTCAAAGGGATTAGACCACAAATTGGCCTGCAAATCAATATGATCAAGATCGCAGCCGCCATCGATCACTGCTGCTACAATTTCTCGACCAAGAATGGTATAGCCGCCAGTAGTGATTTCCCAGGCTTCAGGCGCATCGATATCAGCGTCCTCAACACCTAAAGGGTTGCCGTCGGCATCCAAACCTGTGTTATGCAATCCCCATTGTTGCACGAAGAGAGGATCGTCCGGTGTATTTCTCAACTCGATGACATGATTATTTTGGGCATATTTGATTTCTGGAACATCCTCAATTCTGCGACGTGCTTTGCCAAGTTGATTTTTACTCAAATCTACCTGAAGGAGCCACAGATTTAAGGGGCGACTCACTTGTCTTACAATTTCCAGATTATCATCCATGATAATTATTTCGATATCTGCTTGAGTCAATCCATCATCAAAGCGCACAAGTAGCTCATTTTCGACAAATTGAGCGGAGCCACCGTACACAAGATTTGCGATGATAAACGAGAATAATATGGTTCTTTGCAAGTAAGTCATAGCCAACTTAATTTCTCTAAACTAACCCCCTAATTCCTCCAAGCAGGTGACCCACCACACACTAAGATTTTGTTTAGATGAGTAGTATAATCACGATTCTGTGAAAAATGCGGGTTTTTTTAGAGCTTATCAGTGAATGATAATACTCGATAAATCTTCAATTTATATCAAATCAGAGTAATACTGTGACTATTTAATACTATGAAACAAGATTTATTGGAAATTTTTCCTAGAAGCGATAGGCGATGGATATCTGACTAATCCACCCGGCTGCACCAAAGCTCTGTGTCGCCGACTCGATGAGCATACCCTGCCAATCAATAGCAAATCCCCCGGATGCACCTGCGATAAAATCAGATTCTGTGACCCCCGTCTGGAGATCAAATCGATTGGAATTCATCCCGAGACGGACTCTGAAATTCGGATGCAATAATATTTCACCCCCCAGAGCAAACCTGATCTTTTCATTGAATCCATAAACCCCTTCGAGGTTTAGCCTCAGGGGCAAGTGAGATAGGATCTTTGAGCTGCCAATATGCAATTGTGTGGGGAAAGTTTCATCACTCTCGCCCAGGGCAACCGAGGCCAGGTAGACGCCTACAGTTAAGGAATCCTCCTGGTTGTGATATACACCTCCCAGATCATAGTAGAATTCGCCCTTGGTACTAGCATCTGCAACCCTGGTGGACCGGCCTACTCGTCCACCCAGACGAATTCCTTCAGAAAATTTAAAGGAATATCCCAACGCTGCAGCCAGTTCATGATAACCAAAAGTTCCCTGGTTAGCGCCCACAACATCGGTCCTATCAAACAGACCATAATCAAAATAGATCAGTTCAGCAGCAATTCGATGTCGCTCCAAGGGGAGTACACCAGCTGCCGCAAAACCCTGAATTCCTACAAGGTGGTTTACAAAACCAACTTGGCCTTGTAAACCCTGAATGAAGCTTGAACTGGCTGGATTCCCTTGAATGTCAAGATTTCCAGAGGCGTCCACAGCTCGGCTCCCCCCCATGCTGGCTGATCGATTACTAAAGGGATAGGTCAATAATTGGTGAGATGGTGTTTCTCCAAGAGTGACACTCGTCAACAGCAGCAGACTAATTATAAGTTTAGAATTTATCAAGTTCATGACCTTGTAATACATGCCTTAAAATGATTTTTGTTTCCATATAAAACACATCTTTTTTGCTCTGTGATCTGTTTCTACTTCGAACTATGTATTGAAGCTCGATCAATTCCTCGGTTTTTCACTAACGCTAGGCTAGCATTTCAGTGGGAACTCATTTAGTTTGATTGCTCGATGGCCGCCTGGATCACCATACCACTTTTCTTCGTATTACTCATCCTGCTGACACGATTGTTTACTCTGAAAATCTATGCCCTCAAGCCCAACAGGCACGAAGAGACTCCAGAAAAGCTTGGTATCGAGTTTGAGGAGGTTCATTTCCCCACTGATAATAAAAGGTCTCTTTATGGTTGGTGGATTACTGCTGAAAAAGATGTGGAGACAGCACCAACCATTGTCCTGGTACACGGCTGGAGTAGAAACCTGGGACGCATGCTCCGCTATATCCAATACCTCCATCCTCTCAAGTACAATTTACTGGCCTTCGACGCACGGCATCATGGTTCCAGCGATAAGGATGACCATGCTTCCATGTACAAATTTGGCCGCGATGTAAAAGCGGCTGTGCAATATACCTTGTCACGTGATGTTGATCCTGACCAAATTGGAGTTCTCGGCTTATCCATTGGTGGAGCTGGCTCAACCTATGCTGCTGCCATTGAACCAACCATTAAAGCAGTGGTAACGGTAGGAGCGCCTGCACACCCGGTTGATGTCATGAAACACGAATTTAAGAAGCATCATATACCAGCCTTCCTCAGGTGGCTAATTTTGAAGCAGATCGAAATTAAAATCGGAGTCAAATTCGATGATTTCGCACCCATAACCAGTATTCCAAAAGCCGACGCTTCATTCCTGGTCATCCATGGTGAAGATGATGATATCGTGCTACCTTCACAGGGAGAGAAGCTGAAAGCTGCGGCACGTTCAGGGCAATGTGAACACTGGTCAATTCCTGGTCGGGGACACTCCAACTGTCATCATGAACCAGGTTTCTGGAAACACATTGATACTTTTTTCAAAACTCAGTTTAAGAAAGGATAGGAAGATCATGAAATTCAGAACTCAACTGATTGTTGTTTTTGTCATGGGTATATTACTCAGCCATTGTATAGCCCCCCAAAACCCTCTGGCAGGAATTGATATTCCTGTACCAGAAAATGCTGATGATGGCTATTATTTTTTCAGGGCTGCAAGAGTCATTCGCTACAAACAAGCAGATAAGCTGGTACAGGCCAGAAACGATCTTGAGCGCGTGATCAAGACCGATCTACAGATACTTTATCCAGAGGCATATCCATTTTTGATTGAAGTATACAATCAGCTGGAAATAAGTGATAGTTCAAGCTGGATTTATCCAGAAGCCATGGCGAGGATAGAAGCTGATCAGAAGTTATCCGCAAAATACGTAGACCGCTTCACCGAATGGCAAAAAGTTTATCCAGAGTATCCAGCTGAGTTCCAGAATAAGGAATATAAGTTATTAGACTCAGGCGTCGAGCCGGTGGGTGGTTACAAACAGCTATATCAAATTCTGGAGTATCCAGAAATGGCTAGGGAAATGAATCGCACAGGGGTGAGTTGGTTCTCACTGATTGTTGAGGCGGATGGAACACTGAGAGATGTTCAATTATTGAAATCCAGCTATCCTGATCTGGATGAGGCAGCTTTAGAAGCCATCAATGCCAGCACATGGGTGGCCGCCAAATACGATGACCGACCCGTCAACTTTCAAATCATTTTACCAATACATTTTAGACTATAGAACAATTGAGATTGCCAAATAAGGGAATAAAACATGAAATATCCACCAGAGCCGTTTAGAATTAAAACTGTTGAAGCTATTGCCCGTACCACGGATTGGGAGCGCTTGGCTGTTATTCAGGATGCTGGATACAATGTCTTCAATATTCCCGCTGATAAAATATATATCGATTTGTTGACGGATAGCGGCACCAGTGCCATGAGTGATAATCAGTGGGCTGGGATGATGAAGGGTGATGAATCCTATGCAGGAAGCAAAAATTATTTCCACTTTGAGGAAATGGTTAACAAAATTTTTGGCTTCAAGCATGTTATTCCGACCCACCAGGGCCGTGTGGCTGAAAATCTTTTATTTTCCACGATTCTTAAAGACCGCAAGGGATTGGTTATTCCCAATAACAATCACTTCGACACAACTCGTGCAAACGTTGAATACAATGGTGGAAAAGCCAAGGATTTGGTGATAGATATCGCCAAAGACACTCAAGCTATAGATGATTTCAAAGGCAATATTGACCTTGATAAGCTGGAAAAACTCATCGCAGAAGTGGGAGCTGAAAATATTCCCATTGGTATGCTTACCATTACCAATAATTCTGGTGGTGGACAGCCCGTTTCAATGGCCAATATTAGAGGCACAGCTGAGATACTCCATAAGCACAACATCCCCTTCTATATCGATGCCTGCCGTTTTGCTGAGAATGCCTATTTCATTAAGACCCGGGAAGCTGGATATCAGGAGAAGAGCATACTGGAAATTGCCAATGAAATGTTCTCCTATGCTGATGGTTGCACCATGAGTGCCAAAAAGGATGCGCTGGTAAACATGGGCGGATTTTTTGCAACAAATGATGATGAATTGGCCCAGCAAATCACCAATCGATTAATCCTGATAGAGGGATTCCCAACCTATGGCGGTCTGGCGGGACGGGATATGGAAGCTATCGCCCGAGGTCTTGAAGAAGTCCTCCATGAGGAGTATCTGGCCTACAGGATATCGCAGGTAGAGGAATTGGGTGATCGTTTGATTGAAGCCGGAGTGCCCATCCTGAGACCCACGGGTGGTCATGCTGTCTATCTTGATGCAAAAAACTTTTTGTCTCATATTCCCCAATCACAATTCCCTGGAATTGCGCTCACCGTTGCACTTTATACTCACGCAGGTATTCGTGCCGTTGAAATTGGTAGTCTCATGTTTGCTCATGATGATCCTGAATCGGGTAAAACACTGTATCCAGATCTTGAACTGGTACGGTTAGCGATTCCGCGTCGGGTATATACCAATAGTCAGATGCAATATGTGGCGGAGAATATTATTGAGTTGTATGAGGACAGGAAAAGCATTGGTGGTTTTGAGATTGAATATCAAGCCCAGGTGTTACGTCATTTCACGGCTCGCTTGAAACCACTCACATAGATTTCTTAAAACATATGACCAAAGTGTCCCTCTGAGCTGAGTCTAGAACTACACTCGTCGAGAATATGCAATCCCCTCACGTCTTCCTGAGTTGTCACACTGAGCCTGTCGACGTGCTCTCGAAGGACGCGAGTGGATTCTCCTGTACGTGATTAAATCTATTTAAGCAGTAACAGCTTCCTGGTCTGTATCTGATTTCCTGTCTGAACACTCAGGAGGTAAAGACCAGCACTCACAGGCTTACCTGATTGATTTATGCCTGCCCAAACCATTTCATGATAGCCCTTTTCCTGGGAGTGATGCTGCCAGGACTGCACTTCACGACCATTCACATCAATAATTTTGATTTGAACATCTGCATTGTCCGCTAGTTCATAGGAGATCGTGGTAGCTGGATTGAAGGGGTTGGGATAGTTTTTATGTAGGGTGAATTTCTCAATTCGCAGCTCAATCTCTTCCAGTACGTAGTAATTGGACTTGTATGCACCGGTATAGGGTATATCACTGAGGCGATAATCATATTTAACTCCTGGTTTGGCCAGTTTGTCATAGAAGATGTAATCGGTACGGGAGGTTGAGTTACCCTGGCCCAACAACTTGGGATATTTACTGGGATCAGCGATGAGTTTCCAGTCAGCAGTTCCATGCTTACGCCGTTCGATCTTAAAGCCTTGATTTTCCGTTTCACTTTCGGTGGCCCATTTCAGTACCATCTGACCTTTATAAGTCCCGGCATTGAAAAAGGAAAGCACGACGGGTAGTGAGGAATCGGTTACCTCAGCGTTGTTTGAGATGACAGCTCGCATGCGCCAGTCTTTATCGGTTAATGCAGACCAACCAACACCTAAATCAGTTGATGATTTATTGCTAATGCTACTCGTACTTTTCCTCAAGCTGAAGTTATCACCAGAGGTATTATCCAAAACTAGATGAAAACTCTCTGAGGCCAAAACATTTACACCAACACTTGTCAACGAGACATAATTCCACGAATGTTGGCTCACATCAGTACAATTCATAGTTACTGTAGAGCCCACCTTATTCCCAGGAATCCCACTGGCATCCGTCCATATCTCAAAAGAGATTGAGCCACTACTCGGCACAATCTGATCTGTATGGAATAGTGCTCCCGTAATTTCTCCCGCGTTAATAGCTGTAAATTTTACTGCTTCCTTCACTGTACTACCTACCCCGTGACCAACAGATGTGCCCCAGACATCATGTGCATATTTTTTGTGATATAGGTTTGTGCCCCCACCAATGAGCGTTGCCATAGATTCCATGATATTTAATTTTCCATGACCCCATTCATCATTTGGTACTGAGCCCGTATAACTATCATCATCTGCGTTTGCAGTGATATAAGATTTGACCTGAGCCGCTGTTAGAGTGGTGGTATGATCTAGAAGCAGTGCTACTGCGCCTGAAATGGATCCTGCTGCAACGCTTGTGCCCTGTTCCAAATGATATTTATCTGAAACAATTTCATAGGTCGAAGACGGAGTATAATCAGTAGAGGTTGTAGTTATTACCCCCTGCCCTGGTGTCATAATATCAGGCTTCTGAGATCCGCCCTCCCGATTTGGACCGTAACTACTAAAATATGAGTGATCATCTGAGAGGTCAGGACTTCCAAAATTAACGTATCCCGCAGTGCCTTTCCAGCGCCATCTGGCCGTATAGGCACCAACAGTTATTGCTGAGCTGGCAGTTCCAGGAGAAGCAATCGTGGAGTTATGATTCCCTCCCGTTACAGTAGCCGACATAGTGCTCTGATACATCCAGGCGTGATAGGTCATTGTGGAAGAAGAATTATTTATCAATTGTAGTGTCCAATCACCCTGTGCCAATTCAGCACTGGTATAGTCAGCTACGACGAGTTCTGTCATCCTGTCTCCATTGCTATGATCAGTATCAATTATATTATTCATATCTACAATCCCATCGCTTCCAATATATACAAAGCCTCCTGGGTCCTGACCAGTTGTACGCGTTACCGATGAGCTATTTGGAGATACCAATTTTACTGTAGCATTATCGCTATTGTTCCACCACAATTCTAAATAGAAAGCATCATTTGCAGTTCCATCATTCGGATCGAATGATGGAACATTGACAACAATAGTCCCCGTATCTGATGCAGCGACGCTACCAGACACATGAATATCTTCATTTCCCGCATTACCGGCTGCAACCACTGCGACCCTGCCATTTCCAGAGACAGTAAAACTGTCAACCGCAGCATCTAATGTGCTTGTACCATCGTGGGCATTACTCTGACTCCCCAAACTCAGATTAACAACCACAGGCTTCCCAGTGGTGGAGGATATTTTTTCTGCGTAAGTTAATGCATCTTTGACCCTAGTATCTGTAAAGCTACTATTGCCAGCCTTCACTATTACAATATCTGCTTTGGGTGCCATGCCAGCATATTTCTTGCTTGAAAGTGAAGCACCGTTTCCAGCTGCTGCACCAGTAACCTCTGTCCCATGTCCATTTGTATCTGTTTGAAGTACTACCCCGGCAGGGCTTCCATCAATCTCATCTTCAATCTGAGTTTTAGTATATTCAATACCATAGTTGAGACCAGCAAAATTGGTCCCATCGCGGTCCTGGGGAGTACTGGATCCTGTTGTACCGGTTTGATCCCATATATAAAGGATACGGCTGGTGGTTGGTGTTTCAGGATCCCGAAAATCCAGGTGAGTGTAGTCAATACCTGTATCAACAACCAAGATAATCACACCCGTTCCATCATATGCTGTACTATTTAGGTAGGAGTCTTGAACCAATTCACCACCAGATAGACCTACGGCCAGATCATTCAATGGAAATAGCAAATCCCCTTGAAACACACTATTCACGACATCCAGCTTCGACAGTTCATGTAATTGATCGTGAGTTACTCGTGCGGTTGAAAAACCTGGGAAATCAGAGTTTGTTATAATTCCAATTGACTTCACCATTTCAATATTCGCGCTTTTAATAGTTACCGGATATAGCACCTCTCCCATGGGACCCAATTCTGTTTGAACTCTTGATAGGGGCACATCAATTACCTGTATATCCTTTGATTTTTTCTCAGTGATAATATTCTGAAGTTCAGGAGAAAGTTTTTGTGTGGGTGAGTTTGAGATATTCCGAGAAAACAGTATTCCTGGAACCATGAGAAGTAACAATGACTTACAAATAGATTTGACCATGGGATATCTCCGTCGTTCAAAGATTTGATTTTGTTGAATTGGTCTCAACATTATTTCATTAATTAATGTCAAAGGTCATGCCAGTATTTTTTATTGTCGATAAATGCCTAATTATACTACCTCTACTGAGACGTTCAATTTTGCTGAGGCTGCCTAAATTGTTAAGTAAATATTGCCAAAATCTCAGCTATGTCAGATTATGGAGACAAAATACCACTGTTGCATGATAACAGTTGAACAGCGAACTCAGTTTGGGAACCTCAATTTCTGTTAGATAGGATTTTCCACAGTGATAAAAAAGTTGTGTTCATAAGGCTCGATCTTCTAGTAGTTTTAGGCCATGTGGTTCAAGAACGCCATCCTACTGATTACTATTACCTGCACGCTGAGTGCCGGTGAGACACCCCTATGGGTTTTTCTTGAACCCGACCCAAACACTACACCAGTTCAATTGACTCCTCGTGCACAGAAAAGACTCAGTCAGCGTGGCTCAGTAAATACTGTGGGGAGCACTGCAGTCTCAGAACTCCATCTGGCACAATTACGTGCTGCAGGTTATAAAATCAGACATGCCTCACGCTTCCTCAATGCAGTAAGCGTGGTCATAGATAACAAAATCCAGGTCTCTGAATTGCAAAACTTGTCCTTTGTCAGATCAACAGCTCCTGTCGGCAGATCACCGATCAGGACAAATGACGAAACGGAGCGGGTCACAACGCTTGGACGAAGCAGCTCGCTTGATTATGGTGCATCTGCCGGGCAAAACGAGATGCTGAATATCCCTTATATCCACAATCTGGGTTATGATGCAACAGACGTTCGCATTGGGGTATTTGACACAGGATTCCTCACCGATCATCCTGTTTTTGATGGAATGGATATAGCAGCCCAATATGATTTTATCGATCATGAGGTGGATGCCTCCGGATTGGGTCACGAGCACGGTATCAATGTATTGAGTGCCATAGGTGGTCATTACCCTGGTGAATTGATAGGGCCTGCCTATAAGGCAAGTTTCCTCCTCGCCCGTACCGAGGATTCATATAGTGAATCACGTGCGGAAGAAGACAATTGGGTGGCTGCACTGGAGTGGGCTGATTCACTAGGAGTTGATATCATCAGCAGCTCCCTTAATTATTTTCAGGATTTTGATGACCCCAATGAGGATTATCCCATTTCCGCTTTGGATGGACAAACCACCATCTGTGCAAGGGCGGCAAACATCGCTGCGGATCGAGGAATTCTGGTAGTCAATTCAGCAGGAAATGAGGGCTCATCAGCAAGTAGTTTGTGGCCGCCTGCAGACAGTCCTCATGTATTGTCCGTTGGAGCAGTAAACCCCCAGGCAGAAATATCATACTTTTCGGGTAGAGGACCCACCTTTGATGGCCGCATCAAACCCGATGTTGTGGCACAAGGAAGTCTGGTGTACATGGCAGCCGGTGTAAAGGGTTTCACACGAGGGAATGGGACCTCTTTTTCAGCCCCTCAAATTGCTGGACTGGCAGCTCTGCTACTACAGGCTCGCCCACAACTGACACCTGACTCCATCATCAGTATTTTTCAGAATCACGGTGACAACAATGATACACCAGATAATGACTATGGCTGGGGCATCCCTGATCTAACAAGTCTTTTTCCAAGGCTAAAGACAAGGAGCTCAAAAAATTGTATCGTATACCCAAATCCTGGTCAGGTTGGAGAGATTCGCATGATACTCTCCGAAGCAGTCCAGGAGTTACCCGCACTCGCCACACTCTATGATATTAGAGGCAGAGAAATCGCTGTTCTGAGCATAACTCAGAATTCCAATGACCTAGTTAAGATGACCATTCCTTCCAGCCTTGGCCTGGCCAATCAACTCATGATTATCTCTGTACAGGGTAGTAAATCCACCTATTCTGGGAAGTTTCTTTTTCTGAATCCATAAGTCCTCCTACGCTTATTAGAAAGCTCTTACTCCTCTTAAGCTTGATGACTAAAAATTGCCCAAAAGGGAATCAATTCAATTCATTCTTAATTACTGCATGTCGCACGAATCACCTTTGAAATGACTGGTGGGTCATTATTTTGCTGGCCGGTCAGAAATAATGGAGATGATTGCATAGCATGGCACCGACTATCAAGGCTCGGCGGAGAAAACAGCACCGCCTAGAAATCTTAACCACAGCAGAACAAATATTTGCTCGTCAAGGCTATCACACAACCACAATGGAAACCGTTGCGGAGGAATGTGGTTGGAGTAAGGGCACACTTTATCTGTATTTCAAGAATAAGGAAGACCTGTTCTTCTCAATCCTGATAGAAAAAATGGAGCATTTCTCAGAAACACTCCTCAGCGAGCTTAAAAACTCTGAGGGTTTGGAAGGAAAAATTGCAGCTCTCATCGAAGCCCAATTTCAATTCCTCACCGAAAATAAACATTTTTTTCAATTGGTTATCGCAGAGCAGGGCAAAGTTATGCATAGCTCCGATTCTGGACTCAGAGAGAAACTTGTTACCCAACAGCAGACTCATGTTTATGAACTGTCTCAAGCATTAAAAGAGGGGATGCCCGAGGACTCAAAAATAGATTCATCAATCCTGGCTGGGAGCATCGTTGGGGCAGTCAATGTCCATCAACTTAATTGGCTCATGGCTACTGATTCAGTCGACCTCAGCCACATTAAAAGCCAAATTACTTCACTATTCATAAATGGAATACTTCCTCATGAAAACAATTAGTCTAATACTCCTGCTCCCGTTACTGCTTGTAGCTCAGAATCAGAGGACTCTATCCATTGATCAGAGTATCGCAATGGCTCTGGAGAGAAACCCTCATATCAAAATTGCCTCAGAGCAGGTAAATGATGCCAAACAGACAGTTTATCAAGCGTTAGGAACAGCCTTACCCAGCATCAGTCTCCAGGGAACACATATTGCCGATGAGAAGGTCCAGGTAATTCAAAACCCCTTTGCTCCGGGCACACTGGAACTGGATTTCACGATGGATTATCAATACGATATTCGTGTATCTCAGCCCCTTTTCACGGGAGGAAAAATTGCCCTGGGAGCCCTCATGGCTCACAAGGGTTTGGATCTGGTAAAATCCCAATACGAGAACGAGAAAAACAATCTTTCCTATGATGTGATTCAAGCATATCTCGGTGTGCTGGTCACCCAGGAGTTTACTGACGTAGCCAGGGAAGGTTATGAAACTGCCCAGGAGTTTTTTGAGATTTCTCAACTCCTTTATGAACAAGGCATGATCTCAAAGCTGGATCTTCTCCAGGCCGAAGTCCAGGCTGCCAATCTGCTTCCTCAAAAAACCCAGGCGGAAAACGGGGTAACTATGGCGAGAGCAGGGCTAAAAATGTTACTGGGTCTGGATTCTGAGGTAGAGGTTTTGCTAACTGATGCTATGACATACAACCCAGGTGAGTACGACCTTGATCAGCTGAAAGTTGATGCACTCAATAACCGGGCAGAACTCAAACAAATGAATCTATCCAAATCATTGAGCTCACTCAGCGTAAATATGGCTCGTGCAGACTATTTACCCGTCATTGGATTGAGCTATTCATTTACTAAATCTGGGAATGATCTTGACCTCTATGATGATTGGAATAATAGCTACATGGTAGCTGTAGGTTTGAGTTATGATCTCTTTAAAGCAGGGACTCGCTACTCCAAAGTTAAACAGGCCAGGATTGCACAGCGCCAGGTCAATTATGGGTACGATGCCCTGAAGGACGGTATTCTCCTGGAAGTTGAACAGGTCTATCTACAGCTCATGGAAGCTCAAAAAAACATTCTGTCACAGAAAAAAACTGTTGGCCAGGCTGAGGAAGCTGCCAGGCTGGCAAAAATTCAGTTCCGCGAAGGCACCATCACGAACCTTCAGGCGAATCAGATTCAAATCAATCTGACTGCAGCCAAAGCCAATTATTTACAAGCACTATTCAACTACACACTCGCAGAAGCCAGCATCAAAAAGGTTATCGGCGAGTCCCTTCATAGGTAAGGAGTTCTCACAGATGAAAGCTACTAAACTGATTCTTATTCTCGCGCTGAGCTTATTCCTTTTTATAGGCTGTGGTAAGGAAGAGGAAAGCGATAAAACCACAGATTGGATTCGCAAGGCAGTTCCTGTTCAGGTCGAGACAGCGATGTCACAAAACTTTGTTAGTACCCTGGCTTACAATGGATCCTTGCTCGCAATTCAAACCGCGCGAATCATTCCAGAGATTCCTGGAAAAATAGAAGCCCTACATGTTCAAATCGGTGATTATGTCCGAAAGGGGCGAACACTTGTTCAAATGGATATCAGCACCATGCTCCTGCAGCACAGACAAGCCGAAGCTGGTGTTTCTGTAGCCAGAGCAAATTTGGTAGATGCCGGCAAGAACTGGGAGAGAGTTCAAACCCTCCATAGTGAAAATGCAGTCTCCCAACAACAGTTTGAAAAAATGAAACTGGGATTGGATGCTGCCCAGGCACAGATGAATCAAGCACAGGCAGGTCTTGACCTGCTCAAAATGCAGTTGGACAAAGCCACACTAACTGCCCCCTTTGATGGTGTCATTACGCAAAAGGGCTTTAACCAGGGTGATTTGTTTAGTCCCGCCGTCATGATGCCCGTCTTCACTTTACAGGATGTATCATCGATTAAAGTTGAACTCCAGGTTACATCCCAGGAGATAATGAGTATCCAGAAGGGTCAAAACGCCACGCTTACAGTTGACTACCTGGATGACCCTGTTCACGGTACAGTAACCCTAGTTGGAGTTGCAGCAGATCCACTCTCAAAGACCTTTTTTGTGGAATGTCAATTCTTCAACCAGTCTGGACATCTGCGTGCTGGCACTTTTGGTCAAGTTGATATTGCCATCGAAGAAATTGACCATGTCATGGTCGTCCCCAGGAACTCTGTTATTGACAAATCTCACATGTTTGTCGTTGAAGAGAATTATGCATACCAGCGCGATGTCGAGATCCTTCAGGAAAGTCTGGAGGAAGTTGTCATAGGCTCTGGCTTGTCCGAAGGAGATCTGTTCGTCACTTCTGGTGCCTTTATCCTTGCTGACAGTAGTCTGGTTCAGGTCGAGGATTAGGAGTCTCACATGAAAATTGTTGATCTATCCGTAGACCGAAAGATAACGGTCACTATGATCACCCTCATTGTGATCCTGGGTGGAATAATATCCTTTACCAAGTTGGGTCTGGACATGCTACCTGATGTTGAATTCCCCATGGTATCCGTAGTCACGGTTTATAGCGGTGCCAGCCCTGAGGATATTGAATCCCTGGTAACAAAACCCATTGAGCAAGCCATTGCCTCCGTTTCAGGAGTGAAAGGTGTCGTCTCCACCACCGTGGAGGGGATGTCAATGATCGCCGTAGAGTTTGAAAGTGGATCAAATCTTGATTTTGCAGCCCAGGATCTTCGAGATCAGCTTGCCATGTTTGCAGATTTTCTACCAGATGAGATTCAAACACCCCTGGTGATGAAGTTTGACATGTCCGCCCTCCCCCTACTTTTTTATGGTGTCACCAGTGAGGAACGCCCGCTGAATGAATTGGCCGAATACATGGATGAAACTGCTGGTTATCGCCTGGAACGCATTGAGGGTGTAGCTTCAGTGATTACTCAGTCTCCTGAGGTCCGAGAGATACAGGTGGAAATTGACCAGCACGCTCTGGAAACTTCTGGGCTCACCCTGGATCAAGTTGTTCAGATAATTGGCTTTGAAAATCTGAATATGCCTGCAGGTCGTATCGTTGAAGATCACAAGGATTTCCTTGTTCGAACCCGAGCTGAATTCGCATCCCTGTCTGAAATTGAGGACCTGGTAGTTGGGGCTTCACCCACCGGTAATCCCATCAAACTTAGACAGATTGCCAAAGTGAAAGATACTGTATCAGATCTTCGTACTGAGATGCGAGTCCAGTCCAAACCGGGTGTCATGATGATTGTTACCAAGCAATCCGGTGCAAATACTGTTCGAGTTGCCGATAATGTGAAGGCTGAACTGGAAGAGCTCCAGAAAATCCTTCCCAGGGATATTGAAATGCACATTGGGATGGATATGTCATCAAGTGTAAAACTCACAGTTAACAGCACAGGTCGAACGGCACTTCTTGGTGGTGTTCTGGCCATGTTAATGATTTATTTCTTCCTCAGAAACATCCGACCCACAGTAGCTGTTGGTATTGCAATTCCAGTGTCCATTGTCGTTACCTTTATACCACTTAATGCTGTAGGCTATACACTCAACCTACTCACCCTTGGAGGACTGGCTCTGGGTATAGGGATGTTGGTTGATAATGCCATTGTTGTTATTGAAAATGTCTTCCGCCATCTGGAGGAGGGCAAAAGCCGTAAGGAAGCCGCCCGTCTCGGTGCTTCAGAAGTGGGCATGGCCATTACCGCTTCCACTTTGACTACCCTGGCAGTATTTCTCCCTATGGCCATGGGGTCGGGAACTGCAGGACAATTAGTCCGGGGACTGGCTCTCTCAATCTCTTTTTCCCTGCTAGCATCACTGTTTGTTTCTCTCACCATGGTGCCTATGATCGCTTCAGTATTTTTCAAGCCGCGAAGTAAAGTTGACTACACCCTGAAAGCGGACAAGTCATGGATCGTCAGACTGAGAGCATCCTATACAAAAGCTCTTACGCTGGTACTCCAACACAGATGGAAAACCCTGGGGGCAGCGACAATCATCTTCATCGTTTCCATGGCACTTATTCCTGTTGTCGGAACTGAGTTCATGCCAGAGATGGATCAGGCGATGCTCATGTTGAAAATCAAACTTCCCGTAGGATCAGCCCTTGAGGAGACAGACCAGGCGGTTCGACAAGTAGAACAGATCGCCCTGAATGAGCATGCCGTGGAGACTGTAATCGTATCGAATGGCGTGAATGAGGAAGATAGAGGTCAGAGTGGCGACATGGCCAACGCTGGCTCTCATGAGGGGATGATTATGATGGCAATGAGACCCAAGTCTGAGCGAGCGCTCTCAACTACACTCATTGGGGAAAAAATCCGTGGTGAGATTCCTGCCATGCGTGATGTGACCATTGAAAGTATTGATTTTGGTGCAGCCATGGGTGGCGGTGGTAATGATGTTGAAATCCAGGTTTTCGGGAAGGATTTTGCTGTTCTTGAAGAGATCAGTAAAGAAGTTGCTGCTATTATTCGCGATGTGGAAGGCGTTATGGATATCAAATCATCAATGGAAGAAGCCAAGCCTGAATATCACATTGCCCTCAATCGCGAAGAGATCAATCGTATGGGACTGGTTTCCGGTCAGGTTGCAAATACCGTCAAAGCTTCAACTCTGGGTCAGGTTGCTACCCGATATCGCTATGCAGGTGAAGAGACTAACGTACGCATAAAATTTCGTGAGGATCAACGGAATTCCATACGGGATATTGGGCTTATCAAATTAACCACACCAATGAAAACTCAAATCCCTCTGGCGCAGGTCGCTTCCATTACTCAGGAAGAAGGTCCGGTTAAGATTGTTAGAGATAACCAGAGTCGTATGGTCTTGGTGACGGCCACGATTCTAGACCGTGATCTGGGATCCGTGATGGAGGAGATTATTGACCTCCTCAAACCTATTCAGTCAACTTTACCTGATGGCTACTTTGTGGAATATGGTGGTCAATACGAGCAAATGATAGATACCTTCATAACCCTTGGTCAGGCACTTGCTCTTGCTATCCTGCTGGTGTTCATGGTTATGGCATCACAATTTGAATCTTTGATTCACCCCTTTGTCATCATGGTTACCATACCTCTGGCATTGATAGGTGTGGTCATAGGCTTTCTGGTATCAGGAGTCACCATCAGTCTTACCAGTTTCATCGGTTTTATCATGCTTACGGGAATTGTCGTGAATAATGGAATTGTCCTGGTGGATTATATCAATCAACTCCGACGCAAGGGTATCGAAGCGACTGCTGCCATCATCGAGGCTGGCTCAACACGTCTTCGCCCTGTCCTTATTACTGCACTGACAACTATTTTTGGTATGCTTCCCATGGTGCTGGATTCCAGTGAAGGAGCTGAGATGCGTGCACCCATGGCTATCACTGTGATTGGCGGCTTGACTGCTGCCACTTTCCTCACCTTATTTGTAGTACCCTCACTCTATAGCCTACTAGCAGACGTAGGGATTCGACGCGAAAAAAAGAAACAATTAAAGAGCGCGTAGCCCATTTTGCCTCAAATTCTTTCACCTGGGGGTTGTGTCAAACAACCCCCTTTTTTTTAATTGCCTCATTCATTTTGAACTAATTCGAGAGCCCGAATGTCGGCCCGGATGATTTCTGAGCAATAGAATCCTTTCTTCTGTCCTGATCATAATCTGGAGTGGAAAATCGTTGTGGAAATTTATCGATGCTTCGCTAATTCATCCAAGAAGGCCTGTTGAACTCTAAAACCCAATGCCTTAGCCCTGTCCGCATGCTCAATTGCCAGTTTGTATTCTCCCAGCGTATAATAATTGATGGCCATATTATTGTGGGTGCCACTATGATCTGGATCAATTGTCAGCGCTTTTTTATACTCATCGATAGCTTCATCATATTCACGTAGATTCTGATACATGGCTCCAAGACCGATATGCGCATTGAGATAATCTGGTTTTAATGAGATCGCTTTTTCAAAATCCACAATCGCTTCTTTATATTTTTGTTTCTGAATCAACATCACCGCCTGATTATAGAAATATCTATGATCCGTACTTTTGTCTGATTCAGCTGTTCTAGGTGGCATCTGAACTGAGACTTTGGGCTGCTCCAGTGACTGTTCCATTTGCATGGTGAGGTTTTTTATTTCAATCTGAGCTTCTTTTGATTCGGGATGAAGTTTCAGAAGGGCTTCCAGTATTGAAATAGCATTTTCATAATCTCCTGCAAACTGATAAATCTGGCTGATCCGATAATACGCTGGGGTGTATTCTGGGTCCAGTTTCAACACGGTTCGGTAGGAGAACATGGCAGAATCAACAGCCCCTGAGCCCATATGTAATCGAGCCAAATTGAAATGAGCCATAACCAGTTCTGGATCGAAGAGGACAGCCTGTTCATAGGACGCCTGTGCTCGTTTTTTATTTCCAGCCTGCTCAAAAAGTGTCCCCAGGTTATTGAGGGCATAACTATGTTCTGGATCAAGATCAAGAACAGTATTGTAAGCCGCGATTGCTTCCTCATTCCGACCTGCATTCATACAAAACAATCCTAAATTGAGATTTGCCTCAATGGGATCACTGCCCATTTCTATGATATGCCGACAATACTTAATCGCCTCATCAAATTCACCAAGCTCAGCATGCGCATTCGCCAGGATGAAAAATGAAGAAAGTCGATTGGGAAGGTTGGGCAATTCGTTAGTAAGATTGGCAATTTGTGATTTAACAACTGTGTCCCGCAAACCCATGCTATCAAACATATCATAATCTTGAATCGCATTATTCTCACTATAGGATAAGAGCATCTCGGTGTATTCTGCTTTTTGCTCCTCTGTGGCTTTAGTGATATCTACCATATCCTTGAATGGTGAATAAACAGAAAGCATAAACCTGGCGAATTTTAGCTGCCCATCTACATCCAGGACACCGCGCATGACTTCAATAATTTCATCACTGAGGGTACGTCTGGCAGCCAGCGTTTTTTCAACGGTTTCATCTCCCAGATGCATGCGTTGCGGAGCCATGAATTCAAGAATCGGGTAATCATCGGAATGTCCTGGTCCGGAACCGAAGAGTCCTTGTAGATTGTCACTCACAATAAGACGGTATAAAATCCTGGGGTCTTCAACAATCAAATTGGGTGATTGTTGAAGTAGTGGTAAATTTTTAACTCCATTTTCTAAATCGAGTTGTTTTAGACCATTAAATCCTACCAGTAAATAGTCATTTCCACCGATAAACGATTTCATGAGTAAGCTGTTGGGAAAAACCTTGGTAAAAGTTCTTCCAATCATTGAAAAAGTTGTCCAATCCATCTGGTAAGAGGGTATCCATTGAATAAAAATACCATCCCAGCTTAGTCTGTTTTTAGTAAGCCTGAAAAACTCTTCTGTAAACAGGTTTGCTAGTCCAGCCATCCAGGGGTTTGATGGCTCTGAAGTAATGACATCATAGACCTGTTCTGTCAATTCCAGGTGAGCTCTTCCATCCTGGATGATCAAATTGGTCGAAGGATGTGATAATACATTATTGTTGGTTTCATTGAAAAATTCACTGGCTTCTACAACCTGCTCACTGATCTCTAAAACATCCAGACGATCCAGATTATAGTATAATGCCTCCCCTGCTGTAACCCCACTGGCCAGACCTAATATCATGACGTTTTTGGGTTGAGGGTGAAACAGGAGGGGTAGATGAGCCAACATGGTTTGAGTTGACATATCGGACTCTGATGATGCGTCTGCCTTACCACTATTGTATAGTACATATTGTGGCTTCCCAAGCGGATCAACATCCTTCTCAACCGTCGTAAATCCACCAATGCCATCCCCATAAAACACCACTTCTGTTCCGCTGATATTGGGCATGAACTCCCTTGGCATCTTCATCAAAGCATCCCACCAGTTGGTGTTTTCCAATACGTCCGCATAGCTGCTGAACCTATAGTACTTACCCGTGGCTAATTGTTGTCTGTCCCAGTGTGGGAATGCAAAAGTGAGTAACAGACCAATAATGCTAGTGAACAGAAGGGTGAACCTGACTCTGGATTGTTTACCCCTGGGATACAGAATACCTACGATGGCTAAAACGGTAAGCAACTGAAGGCCAATGACCAGGCTCAGACTATTTTCTTTTCCGAATAGGGGGATCAGTACAAAGCCGGCAGAAAAGGATCCCAATAGTGCCCCGATGGTATTGATGGCATAGGCGAACCCGATTGATTTCCCCAGTTTTCGAATCGAGCTTGTATATATCTTACTTACAAGTGGAAAAGTAGCTCCCAATGCCAGAGTTGGCCCCAATAACAATAGGAATAGAAGCACTGCCTTAGCTATGGAGAGCATGACAAAATCATCTCTGAAGCTGAATATTAGCTTGGCAAAGAAAAATTGACTATTCCCCAAAAACTGACTTACGATAAGAGCTATAATTGCGGCACTCAGCTGGGTAAAAAGAAGAAGTCGGAAAGCATGTTTACTTCTGTCAGCAAGCCATCCAAAAAACATGGCTCCCAGTGCCAACCCGACAATAAAGGTGGTTAGCACGATGGTAAAGGAATAGGTGGTAGGACCAATTATTAGACCCAGTAATCGTGTCCAGATGACCTCGTAGGCCATAGCAGCATACCCGGAAACAGCAAATATAGCTAGAGCACCGATTTGATGAGACCGCGAATAAAGTACACTGTCCTGGCCAGGTGAAACTTCATCAGGAGGCCTATTGGTGTTTTGCTCTGCTAACTCCGACCGTTTGGCTACCCAGTTCGCCATGACAAAGGAGATACCGCCAATTAAAAAATTAATCACTACTGCAAATCGCAAGGTCCCGTCGACACCCCATAATTTTATCAATAGGAAGCCACTAAGAATTGATCCAAAGGCTGCACCAATGGTATTGATGGCGTACAGCCGACCAACCCTGGCACCGAGATGACCTAATTTATCAACATAAAAGCGAATGAGAATTGGAAGGGTGGCACCCATAAGTGTGACGGGAATGATGAAAAAAACAAAAGCACCCAGCAAAATGACAGCATTGAATAATAAAAGGTGTCCCGATGACTGATTGTATATAGAGCTGAATAATGGCTGGCTCGCAGTAATCATTCCCCCTAAAACAAAGGCGTATATGCCAATACCAATTTCCATGAGACCATAAAGCTGAAGTAGTTGTGAGGATTTTTTGATCTGATCTATGTACCTCCCAGCGAGATAGCTCCCTAGTCCCAGACCACCCATAAAGACCGTGAGAACAATGCTAATAGCGAAGGGGGCCGCACCAATCACTTTGACAATCATTCTGGACCAGATGACTTGGTAGATGAGACCAGTCATTCCCGAGCACAGAAATAAAACCATTATGATGAGGCTAACAAAGCGGGCGTTGTAAACTGATATTGATTCAGCTTGAGGTCTGTCGGTCATGGAAATTTCTCAATAATTATTGAATAATTGTTGAATAATTGTGACTGCTATCGTCAAATAAGTTAGACCCGATAGATTGGTATGCATTGGTAAATCTTTAAATGGGATAACTAAAATTGCACTTAGAATTTGCTGCCTTATCTTGTTTCAACTCTTGAAAGTGACCAACTGGCATTATCCATGCTTTGATTGATACAATTTTTGATAAGACTCCTTGTTGAGTTCCGTAATGAAATAATTGGTGATGATGAAACAAGCTGAAGCATTAAAAATTTACATAGCAACCCGCAAAGCCATTGGTTATGTGGAACGCCAAAAGGCCAAGCCAAGCGATTATCAGCGCATTGGTTTTAAATCAGGTCTTGAAGTCCATCAACAACTCAAAACCAGAAGCAAACTATTTTGTCGCTGTCCTGCAGGCATCTATCATTCAGATGATGATTTTGATGCTGAAGTAATTCGTCACATGCGCCCTACGCTGAGTGAGCTCGGTGAGTATGATGGTACGGCTCTTATGGAGTTCAAGACTCGTAAGAACATTACCTATCGGCTCAATAATAAGAGTGCTTGCACCTACGAAGTAGATGATACCCCGCCTTTTCATATCGATCCCGAAGCCCTTTCAATTGCCATTGAGATCTCTCTCCTTTCAAAACTGAATATTGTTGGAGAAGTACACATCACACGCAAACAGTATCTGGATGGCAGCATTCCAACCGGGTTTCAGAGGACAGCCATTCTTGGCGTCGAAGGTGAGATCCAACTAAAAAACAAAAAAGTACGTCTGATTCAGCTCAGTATCGAAGAGGATTCCTGTAGAGAAATATCAGACATTGGCCACGAGCGGATTTATAAAACTGATCGACTCGGTATGCCTCTTATTGAAACGGTCACGCATCCTGATATGACCACCCCTGATGAATTGGCTGAAGCTGCAGAATACATACGATTTTTAAATCGCAGTACTGGCAAAGTGCGTACTGGGATGGGTGCTGGTCGTGAAGATGTTAATGTGAGCTGTGAGGGTGGCAGCCGGGTTGAAATCAAGGGTGTCGCCCACAATAAATGGATTCCAGAACTTTCCCATAATGAAGCATTTCGTCAGTGGGCATTATTACATATTAAGAAGCTTATACTCGAGAGAGGGCTTCAGCAGGGCACATGGAAAATGAGCTACAAGGAGCTCGACTTCTCTATGCCCGAGCTATTGGCAGCTCCCCTGAGAGATAAGCTGAATCAAAGATTGAAGGTTATTGCCATTAATCTTCCAAAATTCCAGGGAATACTTTCTCACTTTACTCAACCAGGGCACAGTTTTGCCCAGGAGATAAGTCATCGTTTGAAAGTCATCGCCTGTATTGAACGACCTAACATGACGCACTCGGAAAGTTTTGACCCCGTTCTAAGTGATGACGAATTGGGAAAATTGTCTAAATGGATGGGAGCTAAGAAGAACGACGCTCAGATAATTCTCTGGGGTCCCGCAGAGGATATCCCGACTGCCATTGAGACCGTGGAGGAACGAATTCGAATGGCGTTTGAAGGTGTTCCTGAGGAAACACGAAAATCGTTTCCTGATGGAACCACCATTTTTGAGCGAGTCCTCCCTGGCAGCGATCGCATGTATCCAGATACAGATTCTGCGCCTATTCCCTTGACTGTTGAATTCATTGATACCCTTGGGAAACAATTACCACCAGATATTTCAGATCGTTTTTCACAGATGAAACAATGGGGTATTCCCGAGGATACATGGAAGTATCTGTTGAGCAAAAACATGATCCCTCTTATAGAAAATATCTGCAATAATTATGGTTACACACATAAGTTTATTGGTTCTTTTCTTGGACATACATTCAAGAATATTGAAGGTAAGTACGACCTGCACAAAAACTTTTTTTATGAAAAAATCTATGAAATGTTTCGTTACATCAAGGAAAAGAAACTGGAACCAGGTATCGCAAAATACATGATGCCAGTGATTTATGAGTTTCCCGATATGCAGTTTAGCTCAGTTCTCACCAGTATCCATTTCAAAAAGCGAGGAATGGCCGAAATATCTGCACCCATTGACTTTCTTTACGATAAATATCAGGAGAATACTTCCTATCCCGAAGCAGGAGACGAAATCAACTGGCTCATGGGTCAGATCCATCATCAAGCCATCGGGAATGTGGTAATGTCGGAACTACATGCCAAAATTGAACAAAAAATAGCAGAAGAGAAGACATCCCATGAGTGATGACATTTTCCAAGGGTATAAAGGGGATGCACTCGCCACACTCAAAAAATTCAGTGTGAGAGTCTGGGGCCAGGCTGAGGTCCACACGACCAGGGGCACCTTTGATGGAACCGTTCTCCCCCGTTCAGAAAATGATGATGATCAACACATCGTCTTGAAAATTCAGACTGGATACAATATTGGTATTGATATCGTCACTATTAAGAAGATGGTTGAAACAGGTTATCAAAAGGCCAACTACAAGATCCCAGAAAAAGCCTTCCCCTATTCAGATGATAAACCAAATGTAAAACTGTTTGGGACAGGTGGTACGATTGCTTCCCGCCTGGATTATAGGACTGGTGCAGTCATCCCTGCCTTCTCTCCAGGAGAATTGTATGGTGCCGTCCCTGAATTGGCTGATATCTGCAACATTGACACAGAAAAACTTTTTGCAGTTTTCAGCGAGAATATGGGACCTGATCAATACAAAATACTGGCTGAGAGCATTGGCAAAGAAATAGCCAATGGGACAGATGGAATTGTGATCGGTCACGGGACAGATACATTGCATCATACCGCTGCAGCCCTTTCTTTTATGGTTCAGGACTCACCTATTCCCATCATACTTGTTGGATCACAACGTTCCTCCGATAGACCCTCTTCGGACGCGGCTCTGAATCTGATCCATGCTTCTTATGCTGCAGGGCATGGGGATATGGCTGAAACATTGGTCTGTATGTTTGGTCCCACATCTGATGAATATGGTTTTCTACATCGAGGAACCCGTGTGAGAAAAATGCATAGTTCTTACAGATCAACTTTTCGTACCATAGGTGATACCCCTGCGGCCACGGTTACCCGAGAGGGTCTCAAGGTCATCAAAACAGAATATAAACACCGCCGAAAGGATAAGGATGTAACCATTATCCCCACCTTCGATGAAAAGGTGACGATGCTTTATTACTATCCACATATGCAGGCCGATATAATTGACTCACTGGTGGATGCTGGCTATAAGGGAATTGTTATTGTAGGAACTGGTCTTGGTCATGTCAATCGAGAGCTCTATCCAGCATTGGAGAGAGCCCGCGATGAGGGTGTCTCTGTGTTTATGACGCTACAGACTATCTGGGGGTATGCTCATATGTTCGTTTATGATACGGGGCGCGATATGATGGCTCTCGGTGTTACGCCCCTTGGTAATATGCTCCCAGAAGTTGCCTGGGTAAAACTGGGATGGGCTTTAGGGCAAACTGACGACCCCAAAAAGATCCGTGAAATCATGCTCACACCTATAAATGATGATATTACAGAGCGGGAACCCTATAATGGATATCTTGTTTATCAAGGGGGGGTTCCTGAGGTGGAGGGATTTGTCAGAAAATTCAGGAAATAGAGAGTTGATTCGCCTGGCCCACGAGTTTCATAGGATTTGTCTTGCTGAGGCTCTCGAAGCATGACAGTTTCTGTGTAGAAGTAACAAAGAATATGAACTTATCCATACCAGAACGATCCGAATATCTCAAGATCCTGTCAGATTCAGACCAAAAGATCATGGGCGTCCTACCAGCCCTCTATCCCCGTGAGCTGCTCTGGGCTTTTGATCTTCATGCTGCTGAAATCTGGGATCCTCCTGGTGACATCCTCCATGCCAATGCACATCTACAGACTACGATTTGCCCTGTTGTAAAAAAAAGTCTGGAATTCATTCTCAAAGAACCTGATGTAATAAATACAGGATATCTCTTTCCCCATACCTGTGATTCTCTACAAAACCTGGGTACACAAGTCAAGGATCTCATCGGTGTGTCCCTCCCTGTATACACTTTTTACAATCCGAAGGGCAGTTTTAATAACACGACAACCAAGTATTACCGGGAAATTCTCCAGAACTTCCAATCCATGCTGGAAGTCAGCTATGGAACTCTAGATTCAGAAAAACTTCAGGCAGCATGCTTGTTGGGTCACCGTATCGATTCAAGACTCATGGATATTCAGGAAGCCCGTCAGACAGATCGACTGTTATTGGGGAATCAGGAGTACTTCCAACTCATGCGAGCGCAAGAGTACTTGCTTCCAAAAGATTATATGAGTTTACTTGAACAGGTCGAGATTCTGGATCAACCTTCTGAAGGTGCAAAAGCGCGAATATTGGTATCCGGAATTCTACCACCCAGTCCACAGATATTGGATTTCCTGGATAAACTGGGTGTCAGTATCGTAGCTGATGATTTACTTGCTGGCAGCCGGCGCTTACCCAAGTTTCCTATGGATCCACCTGATTCACCACTGGATTACCTCACAGATAGATTCTTCATCCTACCCCCATGTTCCACACGAGGAGGTGATCTGGATGAACGACTACACCAGTTAAATAAACGTAGTAAATCAAGTAAGGCTCAGGGTGTACTATTTGACCTGGTGAAGTTTTGTGAGCCCGAGTTATTTGATCATCGTCTCCTGGTGAAAACACTGCGGGAACAGAAAATCCCAGTATTAACCCTGGAAACAGAACTGGATAGCCATCTTTCAGGACAAGACAAAACACGGATTGAAGCTTTCATAGAACTCCTATTTGAGATGGTTCCACGATGAGTGTGAGAGCCGAATTAAAATATAAAATCATGAAAGATTATGGAGCTCCTGCAATCATGGCGCTTCAGGATATAAAAAAGCGAAAAAAACGTCCCGTTCCAGAAGCATTTGGACCTCCATTGGAATCCAATAAACGTCTGAAAGAAATTCTCAGCCGTCATTATTTCCTCTCCAGATATGTCTCTGGTGTAAAAAAAGTTGCCTGGGTCACCAGTGGCGCTCCCGTAGAACTCCTCCGGGCTTTTGATTTCTATACTATCTATCCTGAGAATCATTCCGCGCTGGTAGGGGCGAAAAAACAAGGTGGGGATTACTGTGGAATAGCTGAAGGAAGTGGATTCAGTCAGGATATTTGCTCCTATGCAAGAATCGATCTGGGACATATGCTGTCAGGAAAAACACCAGCAGGAAAGCTTCCCAAACCAGATCTCCTATTTTGCTCGAACAATATCTGTCAGACTGTTCTATACTGGTACAAGGCCATCGCCCACGAGCTTAATATTCCCCTGATTCACTTCGATGCACCCTTCGTTACCACTGAGCAAACTGAGGCTGATGTTAACTACATGGCACAACAATTACAGGATATGATCCCCATCCTGGAGCGCGTATCAGGTCGTGTCTTTTATCTTGAAATCTTTGAAGAGATTCTCAAGCGTTCCATGGAGACATCCAAGACCTGGGGTGCCATCCTGGATGCCATGAAAGCTCAACCTGCACCCATGACCATCTTTGATGCTTTTGGTCACCTCGCTCCCATTGTTTCACTGCGCGGATTACCTGTTGCACAAGACTATTACCATATTTTGATGGATGAGGTCGACAACAGGGTCACTCAAGGAATTGGCGCAATAAGTGATGAAAAATACCGGCTAATCTGGGACAATATAGCTATCTGGTACAAAGTTCGGTTTTTGGCTACTTTTTTTGCTGAAAGAAAAATGAATTTCGTGACTGCTACATATACAAACGCCTGGGCAGAAACCACCGGTCACCTCAATGTGAAGGATCCCTGGAAATCCATGGCCAAAACCTATGGGCAGATCATTCTCAACAATAATCTCAAGCACAGGTTGGGACTGATGACCAAGATGATAAAGACATATGCTGTGGATGGGATGGTCATGCATTCAACCCGTAGTTGCAAACCATATTCTGTGGGTCAGTTTGATCTACGAAAAGCAATTACAGCTGACCTTGATCTACCTGCAGTTATCCTGGATGCAGACATTGCCGATGAACGCGTTTGGTCAGAGCAGCAGATTCATACACGACTTGAGGCCTTCTGTGAAACCCTGGAAGGATCCTAATATGCATAATTTGTACTTCGCTGGTGTGGATGTAGGATCACTTAGCACCGATGTCTGCATTATTGATCAATCGGGTAAAGTCTTTTCTGAAATGGTTATGCCCACAGGGGTGAATGGATCTGAAGCTGCAGAAAGAGCCTTTGATGCCTCCTTAAAACAGGCGGATCTGACTCGGACTGATATCTCAGCAATCACAGCCACAGGTTATGGACGTGCTTCTGTTGCATTTGCCACAGGAAAAACAACGGAGATCAGCTGTCATGGCGTAGGAGCTCACCAACTCTTTCCCAAAACGGGAACCGTCATTGATATTGGTGGACAGGATAGCAAAGTGATTCAAGTCGATACACACGGTCGCATGTTGGATTTTGCCATGAACGATAAATGTGCCGCTGGTACCGGTCGTTTTCTGGAGGTCATGGCCAACCGTCTGGAACTTGATCTTGATGAATTGAGTAATCCCCTCAACATCAAGGGAGAATCTGCTCCCATCAGTAGTACCTGTACCGTATTTGCGGAGAGTGAGGTCATTTCCTTGCTCGCAAAAAATACACCTCGCGAGGAAATCGTACACGGTTTACAGCGGTCAATTGTAAACCGAATATGGGGCATGGTTACCTCAATTGGCATACAGGGCGAAGTGACTCTGACTGGTGGTGTTGCTCACAACCGCGGACTGGTTGCCTTGTTGGAAGCGAAGTTGGGGTTATCTTTGAATATTCCTGATAACCCACAAACTGTAGGAGCTCTTGGCGGGGCCCACATTGCTTGTAGAGCTTATCATAGTACTCTAGAATCAAGCACAACTTAACCAATCAGGAACTTCTATGGTCAAAGGGAATACATAGGATGAGGTGCATTATGAAACTTAGCAAACTTATTATTCTTCTACTTATCTTTTCCATCGCGGTTCAGGCAAGCCCACGTTCCAGAAGATATCATCATCACCCAGTGAGAAACTATTATAGAACTTATCACCCGCACCATTACAACAACTACTATTCAGCCTATGGATACTATCGGTATTCTTATAGGCCAGCCATTGTAACGACTAGATCAACGACCACTTATCCCACAAATCTGGTTACGCTTACAGCTGAAATCGTGGCTGAGGATATTGTTGTTCTGAATCGTATGATGTCGCGTGGGATTATTAGTGAAAAGGATTATGAAAGAGCCAAGAAGACATTGCTCAATCGTATTGGGATGTCCATTAATCCAGATGCACAGGAAGCCTCTACTGAGGAACTGATCGGTCAAATCGAAGTTTTGCACCAGATGTACTCCAAACAACTCATCACAGAAAAAGAGTTCAAGAAGCAAAAGAAAAAGCTGTTAGCGATGATTTAGGTTACGTCATAAATCTCATTTGTAGCTTACTTCCATAATCTCAACATCCACATAGCAGTAGTCGCTATCCCCCATATCCCAAATAGCTCGCCCTCTTGTACTCAGGAGTAGTCCTGATCTTTCTCCATACTCATCAATCGGAGTCCGCCAGTGACGCAACACCATGTCTTTTCCTTCAGTTGCATATCGCTCACATTCGAATAGTGTGACTTTCCCCTCTTGATCAAAGTGGAATATCCCTTCTACTGATTTCTCTGCTATTGTGAAGATGGCTTTAGCTGAGAGTGAATCGATTGATTCCCATGTGATTTGCTCATCAACAAAAGCCTGGGGGAACCAGATAGCTTCTGAAAGATATCTTGTCATGGCACCCTGATCTATCTCTGGCCCCCTTGCATTCACGAGCGGAATAATTCCAAAGAGTTTAATTTTCATACTTCCTCGACCGTCTTCTAATCGATCCTCCCCCTTGACGATCATGAGAGGTGCCATTTTCATTCTAACCTTCCACTCAAAGGATGCTTGGTCAATATTGTATATTTGTTCCGCTGTGAATGGCACCCACGATTTGTCAGGAGCTATTTTGAAGCGACCTGTTTGTGTCACGATTGCTTGCGAAATCATTGGTGTCCCAATGACACCACTATAATTCAAAAATCGCTGTACCGGGGCAGGAAGATTTTGGATATCCTGTATCGAAATAATATTTGAATGCACTGTTTGAGCTCCAAGGTGTTGATGAGGCAAGGCTAGCAAGAACAGCGATATGCAGTATAGAGAAGCATGGATTCCTGCCTGCATCAATTTATAGATTTTCATTTAAACTCCCCCTCGCCTTAATTACTTAAGCATTTTATCTGTGAAGTCCAAAAGTGAACTCACCGTTGACCGTGTAGTCGCTATTTCAGGTGAGGGTAAATCACCAAAAAGTGAACTGAGAAAGCGTTCGTCTTTTTCAGCCCGTTCATCCCAGAATTTCTGATTTTTTGCAGAGAGTTTGAATCTCTGGACTCGTTTGTCGTCTCCATCCTGGTAAATCTCAAGAAATCCTCGTTTCTCCAGATTCAATGCCAATTGTTTTACATTTTGTCTAGAGCTTCCCATAGCCAATGACAGTTCATTCAGGTTGGGCGGGTTTGAGAATAAGGCATGTAGAGTAACCAATAAAAACCACTGCTTGGTTGTAACGCCAGAACCTTTCAATTCTTGATCCCCGATGTACTGCCAGCGATGAGCCAGCAAAAATATCATCCCAAACAACTCTTTCTGATCTTGTTCCTTCGTCCCAGTTGACATGAGCATCTCCATTTTATGTAATATATTACATATTTATGCAATGTGTTACCTTTTTCTTTTGTTTCGTAAATTTTTCTTGAGTTCTGGTCAATGATAGTTAGCATGTTGGTATAACGACAGGCACAAAGGAAGGTCCATGTATCCCTATCTCAGAACCATTAAAACTATTCTCTCAGCCAAATACCGCAGCTCGCTGCATTTTGGTGATTCAGGAATAATGAATCTCCGAGCAGGTATATTTGACATTGATCATTATGGTGAGATCAATAATGGCAGACAATTGACCCTCATGGATCTAGGACGCTATGACCTTGGTGTTCGAGGCGGTCTAATGAAGGTCGTGAAGGCAAAAAAATGGGGGCTTGCTGTAGGGGGTTCCAGTATTCGCTATCGCCGTCGGATCACACTCTGGAAAAAATTTCAGCTACATAGTGAATTACTCGGCCACGATGGCCGCTGGTTCTATTTTCTCCAGAAAATGTGCATTAAGGACAGCATCTGCTCATCAGCATTGATTAAGGCAGGCGTCGTTTCTAAGGCGGGACTGATTCCTGCTTCAGAAGTTATGCAAGAATTTCCAGACGAAAACTGGAGTGGTGAGCTTCCAGACTGGGTGCACTCCTGGATTAATGCTGAAAGTCAGCGTCCCTGGCCGTCAAACCCAACCAATTGAAAAGAAGTCACATCAGACGAAACTGACGTGACTTCTTTCAATGATATAGCATAAGTTATTTTAAAAATTCGATCATAGCCTTGTTTGCGGCTTCTGGCGCGTCCAACTGAACAAAGTGGCCGCATTTTGGAATAATGGTTACCGTACTATTCGGTAGCTCTCTGGCGATTTCAGCAACGTCCTTCGTCCATCCCGGATGTAAAAAACGGTTGGGGATGAGAGCATCATTTGCTCCAAACAGAACCAGAGTGGGTTGACTGATTTGATCCAGTTTGTCCCAGACAATCCCTCTTAACATACCTTCAACATTTTTTGACACCGCAAAGCAATAGTCATAAAAGTCTGTGGCACCTCGCAATTGTATACGATCAGTGATCATCCAGGCTGCATCATCAGGGAAGTCATAAAAATTAATGCTAACGTTTTTAGCGATAGCTCTGACAGGCGTATCTCTGACCAATTCCGGGGTCATGATATTCTTCATCCAGGCTGATTCACCCTCATTGAAGCGTTCAAAACCTGCTGGTGAAATCAATATTAATTTCTCTACCAAATCAGGGCTCTCTAATGCCAGAGTCATAGCAATCTGTCCGCCCATTGAATGTCCTGCTACGATGACGCTCCCCAAGCCCATTTCCTGAATAAAATGCCTTAACACATCTGCATTAAAGGACATGGAATATTCATAATACCCCTTACTGGAATGACCATATCCTGGTAAATCGACGGCCATGACACGGTGGGTTTTTGCCAGAACCTCAATGTTTTTAGTCCATGCCCGTGCATAACTACCTAGGCCGTGAATTAGTAATATCGTTTGAGGACCAGCTCCCTGTTCGATATAAGCCAGTTTGATATTTCCCAATTGAACACTCTTTATAGGGAAGCCATACTCCAACTCATCGAATTCCAGGTTAGGAAGTTTATAGTAGGATCCGGTTCCAGCCGCCATGAGTGTTCCAATCACTGACAAAAAGACTAATACTTGTATTAATTTCTTCATGATGCCTCCTAAAACATGATCCATTTAAGGAGTAGAATGAAAGTCCAGGGATCTGCAGGACGCTCTGTAATACCTCCATTGGTCAACGGGGAGTCGTAAAAATCTCCCAGACTCAAGTGGGCAGCATGCATCTCAATGTCAAAGAATACTTTGGGTGTATAAGTGAGGCCAATATTTGCTTCAAATCCCATCGTGTTTCCACCACCAAAAGGTGCAACTGGGGCGATGGCATAACCCAGGTTTCCTTCAACCTTCAGTTTATAGGGAACCACATCATATGAAAGTCGTCCTATTCCTGCTGCAAGCCCATATCCCATATTCTGAATATCAATAGTGGAAGCGTAGTAACGATTTACCACATCACCATGAGGGAGGAGTAAGTATAAACCAGTTCCAAAAAAAACAGCACCAGGTGCAGTCCAATTATTGCCCGTCAGAACACCAGTATATTTTCCATCTGCAACATTTTCCTTATCACCTGTCGAAAAAATTCCATCAAGGACAATATTGTCACGATTGGTCTTCCCATATTGATAGGCGAGACGGAGGTTGGCAGCATAACCAGCTACTTCAATATCCTGAGACTCCGCCCTAACAAGACCACGAGTAGTGTATGCAAATCCACTTGCTCCAAACCGTCCTTGTTCCAGCATCGGATCACTATCAAAATGAGTACCGATCCACCAAAGATTGGCTTGATAGGTTTCGTTGCCCAGATTGAATTGGAATACCCCATTATATGGTGCCAGCAATGAATTCAATCCCTGACCCAAAATAGATACACCGCCTTCACCTGCTCCGTTTTGGGTGCTACCATAATCGCGAAGATGATAAAGTGTAAACCCCAGCGTAGTCTTGATGGAGATATCCTGCTCTGCATCAAACTCGAAAAGAAAAACATCATCGTTTTGTTCAACGTTGTTTTCATAAAGCTGATAAGCTCCAGCCTTGAAATGCTGGTATGTATTAGGAGAATAGTGACCTGACAAGCCTGTTGCATCTGAGGCAAACAGGGAAAGCCTGTACCCAGTGGTTAGCAGTTCGCTGGTTCCAGTATAATAGGGCACAGAGGTGTTATCATAGAACCGGAGTAATCCCATATTGATAAACCACTTATTGTTAGGATGGAACTCCATAAAAAGATTTTGGGTCTGCATATTCACAAAATCAGCTCCAAATGCACCACCAAAATTACCACCAGCCCCATAGTTGGCATCACCCCAGGTCCAGTCAAGCTCAAAAGCCATACGCATGCGAGCCCAACCATCAAAAAGACGGGGTGAGTAGGACATCATACCCAAAAAGCGTTGTTCCACATAATTGGCATATTTGTCGGCGTAACTTTTGGTCGTATTGCCACCATAAAAACGCCCAACAACCTGACCTTTTAGAAACTCGTTGGTAGGTGCCACATTAATTGCCTCATAGCGTGTCAAGTAATACCCAATGAAGCTCAACTCGTTCTTATCCCTGATAGTTTCTTTGCCCTCTGGCCAAATGGGAAGCGCCTGACTAAAGCTCGTAAGAGCGAATACCATCATAAGCAATGCACGCGTAAGATTCCTCCGCATATCATTCTCCCGATCATGTTATCGGGGTGTGAAAAGTCACACCCCGACAAGTGAAAACCCTAGTCCTGACGGATATAGGTCTGAATATTTATCGTTCCAAGAGTTGGGTCTGCGCCGAAGCCCCCTGCTGGTGTAGGAACAGTTGCAGCAATATCTGGAACTGTCTGAACCGCTTCCAGTCTCAACGTATCACCATCGATCTCAATGATACCTTCTTGCTCAAATGCAGTGTAAATAAGCTGAATCACATCAATATCTGAGTCGCTTGACTCTGTGAGTACGTAGGTACCTTCGAGTGTGGTCCAGGCTCCATCCATCACATGCGTCTCGAGAGTGACCGTATTATCCTCGGTAAATTCAACTTTGACACTGTCATATTGAAAATATGCCGATAATAAATAAGCCACATTGGGCCCAGCGCTCAACCAGTTGCCAACCCAAACATCAACATCATTATCGTTGGCATCAGTACCTGAGTCGTCTTCACAACCCATTACTAAAAGTAGTCCCAGAATGAGAACCATCAGGATTGAGTATCTTTTCATCATCTTGTCTCCTTTTGTTGTTTGTACATTTTTATTAATTGTTTGCGATCAAGCTTACCAGAGTCATTCAATGGCAATGCATCAATCAAACAAACCTCTTTTGGTGTTTTATATTTTGCCAGAGACTTCAAACAAAACTCTCTGACTTCAACAATATCAAGCGCTTTATCTGTAACGATGTAAGCCAGTCCTACCTCGCCCCATTTATCATTAGGAATTCCAATGACAGCTGCATCGCTAATATGATTATGTTGGATCAAAGTAGCTTCTACTTCAGCGGGATACACATTCTCCCCCCCACTGATAAACATGTTTTTTTTGCGATCCACGATGTAATAGTACCCATCTTTATCCTTGCGAGCCATATCTCCAGTATGAAACCAACCATCAACAATGGCCTGCCTGGTTTCATTGGGCTTCTTCCAGTAACCTGGCGTGACAACCGGTGAACGCAGGCATAGCTCTCCGGCAATGTCAATGTCCACTTCTTCTCCAGCCTCAGACAAAATTCTTGCATCCATATAGAAGTTTGGGAAACCAATACTTCCCTGCTTGCTGATGGCAGCATCCTGGTTCAAGGAGAAACAGTTAGGACCGACTTCGGTGAGACCATAACCTTGGCGTATAGGTATATTTTTCGCATGCCAAATCTCGATGAGCGGGATGGGCATCGGGGCACCACCTACAACAGCATAGCGAATGCTCGATAGATCCGTACTCTCAAACCGAGGGGAATCCGCCAGCATTTGCATCATTGTAGGCACACAAAATAGAATCGTTGAACCTTCCTTTTCGATGAGTTCTAGAATCAGATCGGGATCGAAGCCTGCAAGGATGGTATGTGAAGCTCCATGCTGAAGAAAGGGAGTAAATAACACATTCCAGCCACCTGTATGGAAAAGAGGTGCATATGCCTGGGTGTGATCGCTGGAGTTGATATCCAGGCGCAATGCGGTATTGATTGAATTCCAGAACAGCATTTTGTGTGTAATCATTGCACCTTTGGGAACACCTGTGGTCCCCGAAGTATATAGAATCATCACAATATCATCAGATTCAGTTTTAACATCCACGAACTGAATTGGTTGAGCATTTTCATTAAGAACCAGAAAGGAGCTAAGCGATTCAATACCTACTTGCTGACAACGCTTTGGCAAGGAATTCAGATGGGCTATCTGGTCTGTATAAGCTTCTTCATAAACGATTATTTGAGGTTCTGCATCCTTTAGAAGCACATCCAGTTCAACAGGCGTCAAACGAAAATTTAAGGGAACAACAATAGCTCCCAGTTTTATCGCTGCAAAATACAGCATGAAATATTCTATGCGATTGCTGGAGTAGATGGCCAGTCGATCACCCCGAGTTAAGCTCAACTCATCCTGAAGATATTGGGCACAGCGTCTGGCTATCTGATTGAACTCACCATAGGTCCAGGAACGATCACTGACGTGCTCGCGGAGAAACTTTTTGTCAGGCGTGTAATACGCCCAACGAGCCAACCAATCATGTGCATGTTTCGTCAAGAGATCAGTTCCTTCTTTTGGTGGAAAATGATAGATCCCACAATCAAGGACAAAACAATTGCCACTGCAGCTGCTACACCTGGATTTTCACCAGTTGCCAGTGTAAATGGTACGGATATTTTACCATAATACATGGAGAAATGAACCACCACTGCCGTTAAACTGGCAGCAATAGCAGCCAGCGTGGGTGTTCGCTTCGAAAACATACCAAAAAGAATAGGGAAAAATGCGGCTGCAAAGAAAGCATAGACCCCATTTTGGGCAAAGATTGCTACGGAGAGTTTTGGAAACAAGAGCTGTTGTCTTGACAGAATAATTGCGACTAATGCCAGAATGACAATTACCAGACGATTGATTCGAATCATCAGAATATCGTCGGGATCTGCTCCTCTAAACTTTATTAGACCAGGTTTTATGAGATCAGTTGTAATCGTTGTGGATAAGCTCTGGATCAATCCTTCAAGTGTACTCAAACCTGCTGCAATCAATCCCAAAACCACGAATAATCCAATAAATACAGGAAACTCATGGAGAACGTAGGCTGGGATTATACCATCCATTTTTAGTGCGTATCCACCTACCATCAAATCGGGGAAGGCAATTCTGGCGTATAAGCCCGCTATTACCACACTAAAAAATATTAATTCAGTTATGACTGCGACAACCAGGAATCGATTTACACTTTTATCATCCTTGAGCAACAAGCTTTTCGTAATGATATGCGGTTGACAGACTATGGCTACTCCCACAACGATTTGAACGATTCCAATCTCAAACCAGTCCCGGAATAAAAAACTATTTGTGTTTGTAGTGCCCACCAGGTCTGGATCAATACTGGACAATTTGTCTAAAAACCCATGGATACCAGCGCTGAAATGTTCATAACCTGATCCCAATAACAGAAATGCTACCACCAACATAATAGAGCCTTGAATGGTGTTGGTGTAGACCATAGAGTTGGCTCCGCCAAACATCATATAGCCAAATATGAAAATGACAATCCCCAGTAATGCAGCCATTTCAGAGATAGCCAAACTACTGGATAGCACCTTTGTCAGACCTACAACGATAAGTACGATGAAGGTGATCAGCAGGAGAGATAAAAAGGCAAAAAAGGTTTGATAGCTCTTACTGTTATAACGTACTCCCATCCACTGTGACAGGGTAATCACCTTCACGGTAGCTCCAAATTTACGAAAGCCCTTGCTAAGGATTACCAGAGAAACCATAGCTGCAAGGGGCAGGACAACAGCATAGGAGATCACAGCTGAAACTCCATAAATGGCGATAAATCCAGGATTAATAATAAAAGTGGCTGCGCTGGTCATAGAAGCTGCCAGTGAAATCCCTACAGCAGCTGGAGAAAACAAGAATGATCCCAAAGCATAATCCTGCATGTTCTTTGTTTTTCGGGCACCCCGAACAACCAAAACCAGAATACCACTGGCCAGCAGAATCATCAGAATCCAACTGTATAAAACCATGTCTGTGTTCGAATTCATCCCCTACTCCTTACCAGATCCATGAGGAGCAGGCAAACGCCAACCCACCACCTGAGCCCATAAAAACAACCAGATCACCTCGGTTGAGTTTGCCTTGATTATTCGCTTCATTCAACGCCATTGGTATACAGGCTGATCCAGTATACCCATAATAGGACATTACAGTCTGAGCCTTCTCCATTGGTAGGTTCAGTGCTTCCATAGTGGCTCGAATGCTGTTGATGTTTATCTGCGTAAAAAAGATCTGCTTCACATCAGCGATTTCATAACCCGCATCTGCAACAACTTTTCGCACCATGCGCTCCCATGTTATAGGATTGAGTTCTTTGGGAAATTTTCTGACAAATTTCAGTAAATGATCTTTGTTCTCTACAACTTCGCTCGATACTGGCGTTTTCACGCCTCCTGCATAGATGCCCATCCAGTCCGCATACTGTCCTTCAGTGTGGAGCAATCCTTGAAGATGACCCACACCTTCGGGATCGACTCCTAGCAGAACTCCTGAAGCCCCATCGGCAAATAAAGTAACTGTCTTCTTGTCATGTAAATCCAGATAACGGGACATTCCGTAGGCACCGATGACCAGTATGTATTTATACTTAGAATCAGTTTGGATGTATTTGGCTCCCATATCAATGGCCGTCACAAATCCAGCGCAAGCAGCATTCAAATCAAAAGTGCCTGCTCCAGTAGCACCCAAGCGATCTTGAATAACTGACGCAGTCGAGGGTGAAATGTATTCAGGGGTATCTGTTGAAATAATGATGAGATCGAGTTCATTTGGTCTCACGTTGGCATTGGCCAATATAGTCTTCGCTGATGCTTCAACCAGATCCGCGACACTCTCGTCATCTGAGAGCCAGCGACGTTCTCTTATTGTGAGGTTATCTTCCAGCCACTCCGAAACGTTTTCACCCAGGATTTCATCGAAATATGAGTTTGGAACTATACGATCAGGAACAGCTGTACCCGTGGACAGAATTCGAGCATTGCGAACTTCAGACATCAGGAAATCAATCCTCCATCCACTGAGAGAGTGGTTCCATGTATAAAAGAGGCTTCATCAGAAGCAAGAAATGCGTAAGCTGATGCAACTTCTGAAGGTTCTCCTATTCTTTGCATGGGGGCCTTACCTGCCATCATATCGATCACTTTTTCAGGCATCTTTTTAACCATTTCTGTAGCGATAAACCCTGGTGCGATAGCATTTACACGAACGCCCTTGCGACCAAGTTCTCTGGCCCATACCTGAGTCATTCCAATGACACCAGCCTTCGAGGCCACATAATTAGTCTGGCCAAAATTACCATATAGTCCTACAACTGAGCTTGCGTTTAAAATCACCCCTGATCCCTGGGCAACCATTTGCTTCGCAGCAGCTTGTCCGCAGATAAAGACCGCTTTTAAATTCACATCCAGGACTTGGTCAAAATCTGCGGCTTCCATCTTAAGGAGGGTGGCATCTCTGGTTATTCCTGCATTATTAACGATCACATCAAGCTGACCATGCTTTGTCACAATTGCTGCAATAGCGTTGGTAACGGAATCCTCATCCGTGACGTTCACAGTGCGAAATTCAAGTCTCTTGTCCGGAGTTTGAAGATTAGTAATAAGTGCGTCACCCATTTCCTGGTTGATATCCCAGGCAGAAACAATGGCTCCTTCTGCCAGGAATTTTTCCACGGTAGCCAAGCCGATTCCAGCAGCACCGCCGGTAATGATTGCAACTTTTGCTTCAAGTATATTCATTTTTCCCTCTAAATTTTTTACAGATCAGTATTTTCATCTCGCCATTTTTCGATGAACGAATTCAGGTACTCTTGCATCTGCGTGTTGAACTGTACCATTTCATCGATACGAGATTTAAATTTTGTGTTGTCTGAATAGTTGTTATTCTTGAGTTTTCGCTCGAACTCTTTCGCCAGGGTCAGGTTTCGTTTCAAAAGTTCCGCCTGATTGATAAATGCTTGCAGGAAAACGTGATCTACTACCTGGTAATAATCTTTACGATCACCGCCGACCCAGATTCTTTTTACCAGATTGTGATCACGGAGACGACGCAGTAATTGACTCACGGGCCCCTTGCTTACATGCAATTCAGCTGTCATGGTGTCTAGAGACATGGGCTCTTCGCTATGCAATAGCAATCCGACAATTCTTCCCATGAGTATTGGTAGTCCAAAATCCTTATAGGCATCGCCAAAGCGATTCACAAATTCATGCTTTAATTCATCAGGTTGCATATAATCCTACGTTTGGTTTTTTTCAAATATAGAAAATGATTGTGCAATAGCAAGAATTCAAACACGCCAACAGACGATTTTCTCATTCCCTAAAGACTTATATTTGTTGAATTAAATAATTATGACAAATTCGACCTACATTAGATCAGGTAAACAAATTTTCAAACTGTGAACCTGAAAATAAAGTAACGTCACCAGTGGTAATATCTAAATGCACCTTTTGAGGGTTGGGTTTAGTCGAAAAAACTGTAGGAAAGACGCGCCGTTTGAACGGGAGGGTGGAGCTTGATTATCTCTGGTTGGTGAGCTTGCACCAGTCCTTTTGTGACGTCCACGCTGATAGTGTATTCACCCTTTTCATCGTCCAGAGAATTACCAGGATCCAGATAATCCCAATACTTTTTAATGATAAAATAATAGTCACCAGTATTTGGGCAGAACCATTCTAGTTTGGGATCACGATCTGAAGTGCTCTGATCATCATTATAAGCTTCCAGACTGTCACTCGAATACAATGATAGGGTTAAATCGATATCTGTACCTATGGCAGCTTCCGCTTCAATAATGTAAATAGTGCCACCTAGAGCTTCAAAAATGAAATAATCCTCATCATCACAAACGGCCGAATAATGCGTCTGAACAGCCCCCGCAGCGGAAATCCTGGTTGCCAGATTCAAGCTGCTGTCTGGTTCATAAATATCGTTGGTTAGGAAGAACGGGGCTGTCCACGCTGGGGGAGGAAAATCGGATCCGTAACTAGTGAGAACAATTAAATCGTCATTACTAATCAGGGATAGTTTATCATCATTTATTGAATAATAAATTACTGTATTATCTGTAAAAACTATTGAAGTATCGGTAACCCCGTCAATTACCCTGGTATCCAGGATATAGCTTGTATCACACAGGTTTACTTCATTGACATAGGACAATAGATTGTCACTGGTAATGTCAATAATCCAGGCCTCTTCTATAGGCAGGCTGGTGTAATCGGTATTGATCCCATCGACTATGGCCGTTTCCACAACATAGATACCTACTATATCTGAGCTATAGTCAACAGTGGCATCTTCACAAGCCACAATGGCGAGTCCCAAAAACAATAAGCATCCACGATAAAGCCATCGATTCAAAATTGATCCCTTTCAATTCTGCGAGCAGGTAAAAACTATTTCTCCGATGAACACATGCAATAACTATTGTGATCATATTAAGTCATCACTTTGGTATTCTCCCTATGGAGACAGAGACCTGAGTCCATTATACCAACTTTGTCACATTCAAGACAGAAGCTCGTCGGGATTAACGTTACCCTCCTGGCAGAATTTAATACTCGTTGAAAGGAGTTTATCTTGAAATTGAAAAATTTGATCGTCATAACTATGACCATTCTCCCCCTCTTAAGCTGGGCAAATATCACTATCACAGAAGCAAATGGCAGTTTTGAGGGATTGGGGCATGCCAGAACACATGACTTCCCCGTGGTAGCACGGATTTTCACCGTTACTGTCAGTAATGCCGATACCACTGGAAACCGTGTAATCGAGGTAGAGGTTTCCGTCAATGATCTCCACACCGGAAATGCCATGCGAGATGCCCACATGCGCATGTCGGTTTTAGACCGCAAAAAACATCCCCTCATTACCTTTAAATCCAATGTGAACCTACCTGAGATAATGGCTGGAGAAATATTCTTGTCGGGGAACCTGCAAGTCAACGGTATAACTAAACCTTATACACTGGTGTTGGATTTAAAGCAGCAGAAAGGAAAATGGAATGCTACAGGTAGCTTCCTAATTGTGCCCACTGATTTTGACCTTCCACTCGTTGGTATGGGCCCCATGAAAGTGTTAGATAAGGTTCATCTGAACCTGAATGTCAGTTTCTAGCAGAAATAACCCTGCATTTTTCCTCTGTAAGATCGAAAGCACCCTGTTTTTAATACTAATTCGGGGTGCTTTTGTTAAGTTCAGACACCAATCATTCGCATTAAAAAAAGAATACTTAAGGCTTGAAGCAGTTATGATCAATTCAGGGGAAACACAGGATTTGAGAACTCAGCTTATTGATAAATACACAAAGGTTAGAAGCGTTACAGAGCAGCTTTGTGAGCCACTTGAGAAAGAAGATTTTGTGGTCCAATCTATGACAGATGTTAGCCCGACTCGCTGGCATCTTGCTCACACAGCATGGTTTTTTGAGACCTTTATCCTTAAACCAGAACTCACTGATTATAAAACCCTCAATGAGCAATATAATTATCTGTTCAACTCATATTACAATGCTGTTGGCCAGCAGTTCCCTCGTTCACAAAGAGGACACCTGAGTCGTCCTACAGTTGAAGAAGTCTTTGTATATCGTCATCATGTTGACCTTGAAATGATACGACTTTTCGAGAGTTTAGATCAGCACAAATTGGCCGAACTTGAACCGACTCTTGTTTTAGGTCTTCACCATGAACAGCAACACCAGGAATTGATGCTCACTGATATCAAGCATGTTTTTTTTCAAAATCCTCTCTTCCCGGCATACAGGGAAGCTGAACAACCCAATCAATTCGACGATATTGATGATCTTCAATGGGTGACCTTCGAAGGTGGACTGGTTCAGCATGGATTTTCTGGTGATGAGTTCAGTTTTGATAATGAAACACCCCGACATGATGTACTCATCCAACCCTTTGAATTGGGAAATCGACTGGTAACCAATCGGGAGTATCTATCTTTTATCGAAGATGGTGGATACAAACAGGCAGCACTCTGGCTTTCCGACGGATGGGCATTGAATAACAAAGAGAAGTGGATTGCACCTCTCTATTGGCTACACAAGGACAATAAATGGTTAGAATTCACACTTTCGGGACTTTCCCCATTGAGTCTTGATAGCCCTGTAACCCATCTCAGTTATTATGAAGCCGATGCATACGCGAATTGGTGTGATGCACGACTCCCTAGTGAACATGAATGGGAACATGCTGCACAGAGTCTCCGAATTGATGGAAATTTCGTTCAGACACAACTCTTTCATCCCGCTCCAACAGAGCCTGAGTCAGCATCTCGATTAAATCAAATGTTCGGAGATGTGTGGGAATGGACGCGTAGTCCCTACTCTCCCTATCCTGGGTTTAAATCTGCAAGCGGTGCTATAGGTGAATACAATGGAAAATTCATGTCCAGTCAAATGGTTCTCCGGGGTGGGTCATGCGTGAGTAGTAGGGATCACTTGCGATCAACATATCGAAATTTCTTTTATCCTCATTCCCGCTGGCAATTCATGGGTATTCGTCTAGCCCGTGATGTGTAGATACATGTTTTGGAATAGTCAACTGAAGGGGTCGTCGTGAAGGAATCCAGCTGGAACCGCTTCCTGCAGGTGAGTGATAATCGACTCTATCAAGCGCGTGGTCAACTTCATCAGGCGGTGCAACTCCTGACTGCAATAGGAATCTCTTATGTAGAACAGAAACCTGACGACAGTCATACTTCATTGTTATGGGATACCAAAACTCACATGTTTCTGAGTCAAACTTTCGGTCCAAACCAAAAATTTCAGATTGGATTGATTCCTCAGAATCTTAGCTGTCATGTCATTCACAATCACGATTCATTGCTGGTGATGAATCTAAATGGTGCAACCCTGAATCAGGTTGCTTCAGATTTACAATTCTTTTTGGAAGATCATGGTCTCCCAAAAGATGGATTCACCATGGAAAAACATTTTGAGTTACCTGATTATCCCCCTCGCTGGTCAGCCCCCTTTGACACGTCAGATCACTTAGCTTTTGACCAGTTATCAGCTGCCTATTCAAATGCCTATCAAGTAATTCGTGCAATTGTCATTAATGAGGATAGAGCAGGATCTATCATGACCTGGCCCCACCATTTTGATATGGCAGTCTTACTCACACAGGGGGAGGGGAAATCTATCGGTATTGGCATGTCACCAGGTGATACCAGCTATGCAGGTCCCTACTTTTATGTGAATGTCTGGCCCTATCCCCCTGAAGATCAAATCCAGGATCTACCACTTACTGTGGGCAAGTGGCATACTGAGGGTTGGACAGGCATGATTTTACCACTGAATCAGATAGTAGATAAAGAGACTGCCAAGGATCAAAAGTCAATGGTGGAAATTTTTCTCAACCAGGCCAAGCAACACGGTGATATTATTACTGAGGCAAGCCAATAAGCCATATGATTCGACTAAAGGATATTAGTAAAAGCTTTGATGGGAATGAGGTCATTCACGACCTCTCCCTTGAAGTGCCTCAAGGGAAAACTGTTGTTCTCATCGGTCCTAGCGGGTGTGGAAAATCAACTTTACTGCGCCTCATGGTGGGTTTGTTGTGGCCTGATAGGGGCAATATCTCGCTATTTCGGGAAAATCTCACTAAAAACAATGTTGAAATATTACGACAGCAAGTGGGTTTTGTGCTCCAGGATGGTGGTCTTTTCCCCCACATGACGGCTCTCCAAAACATACGTCTCATGGCTGATTTTCTGAATCATGATCATGATGCGACCAACAATCGTATTACTGAATTACATGAATTAACCCATATCCCTAAGGAATTGTTAAAGCGTTATCCTTCTGAACTATCTGGTGGTCAGGTTCAACGAATTGCTCTTATGCGAGCACTCATGTTGGATCCACAGATTCTCTTTCTCGATGAGCCTCTAGGAGCCCTGGATCCTCTCAATAGGGTCAGTTTGCAGGATGAAATGAAGACAATTTTCAATCAGCTGGGGAAAACCGTCGTGCTGGTGACTCACGATATGGGTGAAGCTGCCTCGCTGGCTGATTTGATTGTCATCATGAAAGATGGATATTTGCTCCAATATGATACCCTCTCAACTCTTTCAACAGATCCTGCCGACCCCTTTGTTACCGAGTTTATTAATGCTCAGCGGAAGCCCTGGCAACAGCTGGAGGATCAGATCAAATGAAGAATCTGAATCTCTATCTCATCCTGATTCTTTCATTCCCTTTCACTCCTCCGGCTCAGGCTGATCCGACTTCTGAGATAAGGATTGGATCTAAGAAATTTACTGAATCGGTGATACTAGGCGAGGCCATTACCCAGCACCTTCAGGTCAATGGTTTTAAAGCATCTCACATGGATCAACTTGGTGGTACACGTCTGTTATGGAAAGCCCTGGTTCAAGATGAGTTGGACATTTATCCTGACTATACTGGTACGATTCTATACGAGATTCTTCAGGATGAGGAGATTTCATCAAATGCGGATATCCAGGTTGCTCTTGCTCAACATGGTGTGAGTATTACAGATCCGCTTGGGTTTAATAATACCTATGCTCTTGGAGTCACTCCTCAGACGGCTGAGCAGTTTTCACTAAAAGCAATCAGTGATTTACGTCAACATCCTGAGCTCCGATTTGGTTTTACCAATGAGTTCATGGATCGCGAGGATGGTTGGCCCAGCCTCAGGGATCATTATCAATTACCCCAAACCGCAGTGCGTGGTTTAGATCATGATCTGGCATACAAAGGGTTGCAAGCAGGTTCTATTGACCTGATTGACCTTTATTCAACCGATGCAGAAATAGCTTACTATCAATTGAGTATACTCCAAGACGATGAGAGTTACTTCCCAGATTATCGAGCAGTAATCCTGTACCGAACTGATCTCCTTGACCGTGTCCCCAGTATACAGACTTATCTGAATCAGCTTGCTGGTGTTATCTCTGAAACAGAGATGATCGACATGAATTCTCAGGTCAAGCTGGAAGGACGCAGTGAAGCTGAAGTGGCTCAGAGTTTCTTAAGTCTTAAGTTTAACACTCTATCAGAAATTGTGGTCTCAAGTAGGTGGGATAGAATAATATCGACCACTTCAGAGCACTTGTTTTTGGTCTGTCTTTCTTTAGGAGCTGCCATACTGGTAGCCATACCACTGGGTATTTGGGGTGCACGCAATGCAACTCTGGGTCAGGTTATTCTAAGTATTGTAGGAATCATACAGACCATTCCTTCCTTAGCGCTTCTGGTTTTTATGATACCCTTGTTGGGCATAGGTGGCCCCCCTGCGCTGGTGGCATTATTTCTATACAGTTTGCTACCCATTGTGCGAAATACTCTCAGTGGTTTAACTGGAATTTCCATTGATGTCCAGGAGTCAGCCCGTGCGCTGGGACTACCAGCCCCTGCTCGCTTAAAAATGATTGAACTCCCTTTGGCAGCTCGCTCAATCCTGGCAGGTATAAAGACATCAGCTGTTATTAATGTGGGTACTGCAACCCTGGGTGCTCTGATTGGTGCAGGAGGTTACGGCCAACCCATCCTCACAGGTATCAGGTTGGATGACACCAGTCTTATTCTGGAAGGTGCCATCCCCGCTGCTATCCTTGCTTTACTCGTTCAATGGAGTTTTGATCTTGCTGAACGTACTTTTCTCTCACCTGGATTACAAATGAAACAGGAATCAACCTCATGACCGAAACACTTCGCGAACCCCAGATAATTCGAGCTCAGGATAAAATGGAAAACCCCACCATGGCTTTCGCCAAGGACGTGCTCAAAGGATTAAGCAACACACCAAAGCGATTATCTTCTGTCTATTTCTACGACGAACGCGGATCCCAGATATTTGAAGAAATATGTGAGCTGGAAGAATACTACCTTACTCGTAAGGAAACTGAAATCCTTCAGCGATCTGCAGCGGAGATAATCTTGAGACTGCCTCAAAATACCCACCTCGTGGAACTTGGGAGTGGTAGCTCAACCAAGACTAGAATATTGTTAGAAGCTGCCATGAACCGATTTGGGACAACACACTACTCACCCATTGATGTTTCAGCTGAAATTCTAACTGATACGGTCAACGACCTCAATCAACGCTACCCAAAGCTTCAGTTGGAAGCCGTCGCTGGTCGCTACGAATTTGGCATGGAGTATATTCTAAAACATAGCACCTCCTCTCATTGCATTATGTGGTTAGGCTCCAGTATTGGGAATCTGACACGTGTTGAAGCAGCACAATTTTTAAGAGAAGTGCGAAAATATATTGGGGAAAGTGACAGCTTGCTACTGGGTATCGATCTCCGCAAAGGACCAGAAATCCTCGAGCCAGCCTATGATGATGCCCGCGGTGTCACCGCTGATTTTAATTTGAATCTGCTGGATCGTCTGAACAAAGAGCTGGGCGGCACTTTTGAACGCAAAAATTTCCAACATCAAGCCATATACAATGTTGAAGAGGGACGAATTGAAATGTACCTGGTGAGCAATAATGACCAGAAAGTTGAAATAAAAAATATTGGTGTTAGCATTTCATTCAAAAGGGAAGAGAAAATTCTAACTGAGTACTCCTATAAGTACTCACAGGATGAAATTACAACCTTGGCCGAAGCCTCTGGATTTTTTCTGGAACAGCAATGGCTGGATGATCAGGGCTGGTTCAGCCTGAATTGTTTTAAACCCCAAAATAACGCGCCTGAGTTGCGCGCCCTATAAAGGAACAATAAATGAAAGCTATTTGGAATGATAAAGTTATCGCTGAGAGTAATAAAACTGTGGTCATAGAGGGAAATCACTATTTCCCCGTCAATTCTGTAGATCCATCCTATTTGAGAGATAGTCAAACCCAGACAAATTGTCACTGGAAGGGAACAGCCAGCTATTATCATATTGATGTGGATGGCATAGAAAATCCAGATGCTGCCTGGTATTACGCAGACCCTTCAGATGCTGCTCTACCCATCAAAGACCACATTGCTTTCTGGAAGGGTGTTGAAGTAATCTCCTAAGTCCTCTGTGGATTGGATAATGCTTGCACAGTATTCAATCATCCCTAAAATATGAGCACGCTTTAAAAATCGCATCAAGGATTAATTGGATTACATCATCAATATTTTTGTGTTGATAGAATAAAATTACTAGATGTTTTATAAGAGCAGGAATTTGGGAGGTCCATTTCTCAAATCAATCATAATGAAAAGGAAAGCAGTATGAAAAAAGTCTCATTTAGTGTTTTGTTTATTTTGTTAAGCGTTGGTCTGTTTGCTGGACTTCCCGTCGGGCAGAACGCCCCTCTCCTGGAGCTATCCGGTGATGATGGTGGTAGAGTTGACGATACCGCCTGGAGCAGTAATGAACTGGTGGGCAAAGTGTGGGTCGTTGTCCATGCTGATCCTGATGAGAGTGAAACCAACAATGCAGCAACAGAAGCTCTCAAAGCTGAAGACTATCCAAAAGATGTCTACGGTTCAGTTGCCCTGATAAACATGGCTGCAACTTGGAAGCCAAATTTTGCTATTAACCTGATTCTTGCAGGGAAACAGGAGGACTATCCCAGCACTGTTTATGTTCGTGATAATGACAACATGGTAGGAAAAATATGGGGTCTTGCAGATGATTCAAACAACATTGCTGTATTTGATCCTACAGGAAAAGTCATCTTTAGTGTGGATGGTCAGCTGTCTGACAATGATATCAAAAAGATGATCGCTCTTATCAACGCCGAAATTGAGTTGTTGAGAAATCCACCTCCTCCAGTGGATGAAGTTGATGAAACTATGGAATCTGAGGAGAGCATGGAAGAGACCGAGGCAACTGAATAACGTTTTTTAAAGATCTGATAGAAAAAAAAGACCACCCTCTGAGGGTGGTCTTTTTTTACCATTCAATACCTGCCGGACAAGTAATCCAAATACACAACTTTGAGGGTAGCGTTTTTCTTTTTTTTAAATAGCTGAAGACAGCTCCCATGAAAATGGGATCCCATTTCTGTCCAGTCACCTCGTCGACTTCTTTCATCGTCCTGATACGCTCAGATAGCCCTGGTTTCCAAAGACCTGATGTGTGTTTCAAACCGATAAACTTTACAAGTCTTATACCCAGAGGTTGTGTTAACACCCCTGTTACTCGGTTGGTACGCTCTGCAACACTCATGAGTAAATCTCCTGAGGCCACTGCCAACACATGATGGTAATCTGGGCCAATTACTTTTATCGTATCATCCACCGCATTTTGTGTTGAATGATCAGATCCAAGACTCCCACCTATTCGCATAAAGTAGTGTCCATGAAGGGCTTTCCGTTTTTGTTTATTGAACATCACGCTCATGGACCACGAGGAGCCAACTTCTTGAATAATATTATCCCGGGAAATCAGCAGACTTGTCATCGTCTTTTCATATGGTCCACCTCCATAGCGAGTACCATAAAGATGAATTAATACTTTAGGCAAAAGGTGTGATAGCGTGTAGGCAGTGTGTGAACCAGAATAGGAAAGCAAATGGATGTGCTTTATTCCTTGGAGCTTTTTGACAAACAACTCCAGCGCACGTCTTTTCTTTCCGCCTCCATCAGGGAGTAAATCTTCGCGAACCAGTGCAACTTTATCAACTTGAAGCCACGCTGCCAGATTTTCATCAAACTTGATCTGAGTTTCGAGGAATGTCATCTTGCTAATTGCTTGGACAGCCTTGGTGCAACATACTGAGACCCAATCATGAATTTCATGGGAGGACCGAAGAACATTTCAGTAGGTGGCCCAATGAAGTATAAATCTCGCATTGAACTCATGAAGTTTTTATCTATTCGCGGCATAGATGCTCTCATTTCAAGCCTGCCACGTAATTCATCAGCTAAAAAATTCATGTGATTCAGTGTATAATCGTAGCCAGTTGCAGAAATAACATGATCGTAGGTGCTCAAGTCGGGAAGACTCGAAAACCGGTTCACATTTACCAACTTCGCCCTGTGATCTGGTGTCATGGTCGTTGCTGAAAATATGGAGAACCAATATTGAATGAGACGATGCGGCATTCGTCTGAAAAGTCCGGCACTTTTTACAACCAGATTGAAGATCCATTTGGGCAGATCTAGAGGTTCAGAATAAAACCGAGGTTCTTTTCGGGCATACCAATGGACCTGATTCTCATTTTTTCTGCAGATTTCCATGGCTTCAGCAGCCGATTGACCTGCTCCAACAACCAAAACCTTCTTCCCCTGTAGAGCCTCAATTTCCTTGGTGTAATAACTATGAATGAGGTATTTAGCATTTGAAAACTCAGCAGGAACCTTCAGGTGGTGGGCCACACCAGTGGCGATAACAACCTGTTTGGCTTTCAATATCTCACCAGACTCCATCTTTGCCTCGAAACAATCACTTCCTTGCGAAAGATTTGTCAGATACTCAGGTTGAATCTCATATGGTAAGGCATTCAGAACCCAATCAATATATTGACGGTATTCCTTCACTTCAATTCTATCACTGGGTTGACCCTTGTCGAGACCATTTTGTGTGCGGAAGGTTTGGATGGAGTAAGCATTTTGAGGGTGGGCAATTTCCGAGGTTGCCATTTCTGATCGCAAGGAAGCTTCGCTGAAGGTGTGCTCCTTCCAGAGCTCCATTGGTTTTCCAATGATCTTGAACTCCTGCCCCATAACGGACATATAATTGGCCAGAGACAGCCCATATGGTCCGGCACCTACGATTAAGACTGGAATCATTTGCTTACCAACTCCCAATTTTTCTTCCATGGGTTCCATAAGCCAATCCCATTATCACAGGGGCTAGGATCAGCACACCCAACATAGCTCGAAGACTCTCAACGCCAACAGAACTATTGGACGCTCCAATGGTCACATCACTGGTAAGCACATAGCTCAAGATCCCTAAGCCCAGGACTATAAATGATATACTAAACCATTGCCAAATAGTCAGCCCTGACAAATACACTCTTGGAAATTCTCCACGCAAAAACTCAATGCTAAAGCGCTTTATCCCATACATGCCCATGTAAATAGCTACCAGGATACCAGGAGGACGATCATTCCAGAATATACTGAGTGACAGTATGACTGAGTAGATTGCCAAGTTTGCCAGAACTGAATACAGTTGGGTGGGATGCAAACGCTTGCCCTTCAGTTCAGGATTGAACCGTAATACCTTGGTCCTCGAATCGAAATAACGAATTCCGGGTTGTCGATCAGCGGTACATTCCTTCCCATGGCAACATCCATAGTTCAGGCACCCCAAGCGTCCAAATGCCTGAGCCAGGGGGACACCGAGTGCGAAGGCGTCGAGGAGCGATAACAGAGAAATTTGGTACATCGAGGAAAAAACTGTAATCATTATCAATCCGCCAGTGAGGCTACCCCACAAGCCAAAGCTTACGGTTCGGACATATTCTACGAAAGACTTTTCACCGGATAACCAGGTCTTAATATCCAGAAATCTTGTCATGATATATCCTGAGATAGGTGCCACAACTGCTACACCTAGTGCGAGTTGCCCGATCTGATAATTCTGAGGTAAAATCTGGTATGTGCCCAGATAAAAGATGGCGTGGAGAACTGCCAGCAGGGTTCCCATACCTACAAAGAAGCCAAAACCAACCAGAGTAATGGATTGTCCCTGATACAATACCAATGGACCGAAATCACCACCCCGGCTGCTCTGTTTTACAACAACATCTCCAGTATCCGATAATCCTTCAATCAATTCTGCACGCTCATTCATCATAGCACCCTTTGAGTTGATCCGTAATTGTGACTTAATCGATCACAATATACACAACAGAAGGTTGATGTGTGTCGTCATTATTACACTTCACCATCTTTACCCTGTAAACAACTGCAGACTGTGAAATCTCACTGATTATTGATATCTTGACGCCTCATCAAGAGATTTGGTAATAAGGGGAGCAAGACTATCATGAGTAGCAAAAGATGCAGTGAAGAAAATGTGTCACCTTTAATCTGGGATCATTCATTTTCAGTAAAAGCTCCCATCCTGGACTCTCAACACAGGTCACTTTTCCAGATCATTAATCAATTACAAGCGGCTTGTAGCTCTGGTGCCGAAAAAGAACTGCTGTTAAAGATCATTAAAGACCTCTACAACTACAGCACGACCCATTTCAGAGATGAAGAAACCCTGCTAAAACAAAAGCACTCTCCCTTATTGGCGGACCAGGAAATGCAGCATGCATTATTTTTAGACTATGTCATCGACCTCGAAGCCAAGGTTAAATCAGGTTCATCTACTGTAAATGATGAGATACTTACCTTTCTCAAAGTTTGGTGGGAGGAGCATATCCTGAAGATTGACAAGCAATACGCTGAACTTTTTTAAAAAATCACATTAAACCGCTTGCTATAAATGAATGATCGTTTATTATAGGACGTGAGAGTTAAAGACGACATAAAGCGCGACGCCATTATTGGAGCTACCATTTCTCTGGTAAATGAGATTGGGTTTGCTGCCAGTTCTGTCTCAAAGATCGCAAAGCGAGCAGATGTCTCTCCCGCCACCATCTATATCTACTTCAAGAACAAAGAAGATCTACTGGTTTCCACTTATGTGAATATCAAAGTCAGCATGGCTAATATTATCCTGAGGGAATTTGACCACACTATGCCAGTTCGTGATGCGATATTCCTCGCCGGGAAAAGACTATATACGTACATCAATGGTCATTCCGAGCTCTTTGCCTTCGCTGAACAATTTGGCAATTCACCCTACACAGACCTGGTGGATAAGGCTGAAATCGAAGCACCCTTCAAACCAATGTATGAGCTTATACAGCATGGGATAGAGCAAAAAATTATCAAGGATGTTCCGTTTGAACTCCTCTTCGCTCACCTGTATCTCCCTATCTTCAACCTGGTCAATCCCAGACTTCATCCCAACTTTGAAGTAACTCCTGAAATCGTTGAGACCTCCATGCACATGGCCTGGGATGCCATTAAGCTATAAAAAAATTTACAAGGAATACTGAATGAACATTCGTTTAAACATATTACGTAAAACACCTGGAAGGATTATTGTTTTTCTGATAATTCTGCTTGCCGGGTCAACAGTAACAATTAATAGCGTCCTATCAGCCGCTGAATATGAACAAGGAGATGATCCTTTGAATAAAATACAAGCTTCCCCTCAATACAAAGATGGGAACTTTACCAACCCAAAAATCCTCAACATGAATCCTTCTTTTGGTATGATAAAGAAATATCTCTTTGGAAAAGAACAGCGCTCTCCGAAAGCTGCCCTACCCCAGGAACAGATTGATCTTAATCTTCTGGAGTCAACGGATAGTTCCTATTTAAAAGTGACCAATGCAGGACATTCATCCCTACTTATTCACATGGACGGATATCGCATTCTCACAGATCCAGTTTATGAAACGAAACTCACGCCAGTGGGACCGACACGCTTTCATGACGATATTCCCCTTGATCCAAACCTGCTAAGAAACATCGATGTAGTTGTTATTTCTCATAATCACTATGACCATCTTAATAAATACTCCATTAAGACCATCCATCCTGAGGTTACACGTTTCGTGGTCCCATTGGGAGTTGGTGCTCAATTGGAAAAATGGGGTGTCGCACGAGAGAAAATTACTGAACTGGACTGGTGGGAATCCTACGATTTTGATGAAAAACTTACCATCACCTCCACACCCAGCCAGCATTTCTCCGGTCGTGGATTCATGGATCGGGATAAAACCTTATGGACTTCTTATGCTATTGCAACACTGGATCATAATATCTATTTCAGCGGAGACTCAGGTTACTTCGATGGATTTAAAACTATTGGTGAAAAATATGGCCCCTTTGATATCGCCTTCATGGAGTGCGGTGCTTATAACACAGAATGGGCAGATGTTCACATGTTCCCAGAAGAAACCGTTCAAGCTTCATTGGACCTGAAGGCTCACTACGTTTGGCCAATTCACTGGGGCACCTTCAACCTGGCCCTGCATGACTGGTTCGATCCTATGGAAAGAGTAACAAAGGCTGCCAATGCTCAGGGAGTTAGACTTTTAACTCCTGTTTTTGGCCAGGTCGTTGAATATCCAGGCAGGATGCAGACAGAAAAGTGGTGGGCACCCTACCTGCCAGAGACTTCTGCTGACTTATCAACCGAACCCAAACCACAATTTGATTCACCCTAAGGCAATAGAGGTAAATAATGTCAATTAATGCAGTTATCACCGGCTCAACAGGTATGGTTGGGGAAGGTGTTCTCCATGAATGCCTAAATCACCCTAATGTTGATTCAGTATTAGTCATAAATCGCCAGAGCTGCGGTATAGAACATCCCAAACTAAGTGAAATCATCCACGCTGATTTTTCCGATTTCACTGCCCTTGAATCTTCACTCAAAGGATACAATGCAGCTTATCTCTGCATGGGGATCACCTCTTTTAGAGCTTCTGAAGAAGTTTATACACGGATTACCCATGATATGACCCTTGCCCTTGCTGGTCCTCTGGTAAAACTCAATCCCGATATTACCCTCACATATGTATCTGGTGCTGGGACCGATGGAACAGAGAGTGGACGACTCATGTGGACCAGGGTAAAAGGGAAAACTGAGAACGCACTCCTGGGGCTACCAGCAAAAAGGGCTTTCATGTTCCGGGCCGGTGGGATCACACCAACCGAAGGATTGAAAAACACCTACACATTTTACAAAATACTGAATCCATTCTTTCCTTTTCTACGAAGGCTCATGCCAAACTCAATATGCAGTCTTGAAGAGATCGGTCTGGCGATGATTCAGGCCACACTTTCGGGTTATCACAAATCTATTCTGGAAGTAGCTGATATTGTAGATCTAGCCGCCAACCAATTGGACAAGGGGAAATCAAGTGGATAATTGGACGGCTGATAACATTCCCGATCAGACAGGTCGTACTGCTCTTATCACTGGAAGTAATAATGGAATTGGTTTTGAAGCCGCCAAGGCCCTTGCACTTAAAAATGCCCATGTGACCCTTGCAGTACGAAACATGGAAAAAGGTGAAGCTGCAAAGTCAGCCATCTTAAATCAATCCTCTTCGGCGCATGTTGAGGTTTCATATCTTGATTTAGCCAGCTTAGAATCTGTGGCTAATTTCGCCAATGGATTCTTAGTGGACCACTCCACCCTTGACCTTCTAATCAACAATGCTGGGATCATGATCCCCCCTTATTCAAAAACAAAAGACGGATTTGAATCTCAGATGGGCACCAATCATCTTGGTCATTTCGCTTTAACTGCAAAACTCTATGATTTGATCGACCAGACGACCGATAGTCGCATTGTGAATATAAGTAGTGGTGCACACAAAGCGGGCAATCTGAATTTTGATGATCTTCATTGGGAAAATCGCAGATATACAGCCTGGAGAGCTTATGGTGATAGTAAAATAGCCAACCTCTATTTCACTTTTGAGTTGAAAAGACGAATTGAAAAGAGTGGTTCCAGTATCAAGGTGGCTGCTGCCCACCCTGGATACGCAGCAACTGGACTCCAAAAATCTGCTTTTCTGAAATTTATGAATATACTGGTTGCTCAATCAGCTCAAATGGGCGCGTTGCCAACACTGATGGCTGCGACTGATCCAAACATCAAATCAGGTGATTATGTCGGAGCATCAAGATTTATGGAAATGCGTGGCTACCCTAAAAAGGTATATGCCAGCAAACTCGCTCATGATGAAAAAACTGCTCTGCAATTGTGGGAAGTTTCGGAAGCCCTTACCGGAACAACTCTGAGTATCTAAAAAACTGATCACAAGACCAAACACCTAGAATAGTAATGGTTTTCAAATGAATGTTGAAGCCCCTGCTTCCACGCTTATATTTGCGCCGCTTTTTAAATGGAAAAGTTTTTAACTTGTAACCCGTTCCCCATCCTGATCATCTGAAACAAGTCACGTAGAAGATGATTAAGCAGGGAACCTGAGTTGATTTGATATATTAAAAACCCTTAGCAATCTTGATATTTGGGAGAGAGATAAAAAATGACAAAACATGTATTTCAAACCGAGGTGAATGAACTATTACACCTCATTATCCATTCATTGTATTCGCATAAGGAGATATTCCTCCGGGAATTGGTGTCCAATGCATCAGATGCTTTGGATAAATTAAAATATTTGACCCTTACTGAAGACAAGTTCAAAAAAATATCCTTTGATCCAAAAATTGATATTGTCTTCAATGATTCCTCAGATGGTCGCTCCATCACTATTTTAGATTCTGGTATTGGAATGAATGAAGAGGATCTCATCGAGCATCTTGGAACCATCGCCCGCTCAGGCACCAAGAATTTCCTTGGAAAACTTACTGGAGATGCCAAAAAGGACTCCAATCTGATTGGACAGTTCGGTGTTGGTTTTTATTCCTGCTTTATGGTAGCGGATCAGGTTGAAGTAATTACCCGTAAAGCTGGAGAGAAAGAAGCCTATCGTTGGGTAAGTGATGGCAAAACTGGTTTTGAGTTGGATAAGACCGAGAAAAAAGAGCCTGGAACTGAAATCACCTTGCATCTCAACGAGGAGGGCAAAGAGTTTGCAAACCGGTGGTCAATTACTGAAATTCTTAAAAAATACTCCAATCACATAGCCTTTCCTGTTTATCTCCACTATGAAGAGACCACATTTGATGGTGAAGGTGATGATAAAAAGGAAATCAAAGAGCAGAAAACGGAACAGGTTAATGATGCAACCGCATTCTGGAAAAAACCAAAGTCAGAGCTGAAGAAAAAAGACTATAATGAATTCTATAAAACCTTTAGTAACGACTTCCAGGATCCAGCCCTCCACGTGCATACACAGGCTGAAGGCGCACTGGATTATACTACTTTGTTTTTTGTCCCTGAAAAAGCGCCCCAGGACCTTTTCTATGCTGATTACAAACCAGGTGTAAAACTTTATGTAAAACGCGTTTTCATCACTGATGATGAAAAAGAACTTTTGCCCACATATTTACGTTTCGTCAAGGGGATTATTGATTCTGAAGATTTACCCCTCAATGTAAGTCGCGAGATTCTTCAGCAGAATCGCATATTGGACAACATCCGCAAGGCATCAGTAAAAAAACTTCTGAAATCCTTTCAGACATTGGCCAAGAAAGACAAGGAGTACATCAAGTTCTACGAGGAATTTGGTCGTCCCTTGAAGGAAGGTTATTATCAGGATCGTGACAACCGGGAACTTCTGGAAAAATTGGTCCGCTTCAAATCCACCAAGGCTGAAGGCTACACCACACTGGAAGATTACGTCAGTCGCATGCAGGAAGATCAAAAGGGAATCTATTACATCACTGGAGACAATGAGGCCACGCTTCGTCGTTCACCCCTTATTGAAATGTATACCAAGAAAGACATAGAAGTCTTGATCGCTGATGATGAAATTGATGAAATCATTATTCCTGGCGCAGCAAAATATGGGGATCATGATTTCAAATCCGTCAATCGCAGTAATGCAGGAGACGAGCTAAAGAAAGATGATGAACCAGATGAAGAGACCCTTGAAAAGGAGGTTAAACCCTTCATCAAGAAGGTTAAAAAGGTTCTTGGAGAAAAAGTGAAAGATGTCAAGGTCTCTTCCCGTCTTACAGACTCTCCTTCAGTCCTCGTCGCCGATGCTGATGATCCTACGTTTCAGATGCAGGAAATGATGCGCGCTATGGGGCAGGCAGGTATGCCTGATGCCAAGCCCATCTTGGAGATCAACCTTGATCATCCTATCCTTAAAAAAATGAAGGGTATGCGCAAGTCAAAGGACTTTGACAATGCTACTGAGCTTCTATATGAACAGGCTCTCTTGCTGGAAGGCATGAAGTTGGAAAATCCTGCTGACTTTGTAAAACGCTTGAATGATGTATTGACCAAGTCCTTATAGCAAACAGCTTGAGGTTATGCTTGCAGAAAACCTCTAGGATTAAAAGGAAATACTGGACATTTCAACGAGTTCAATTTCCACTCCAAATAAAAAGCCCTCAATCCTGAGGGCTTTTTTTGTTGATTGCCTGATTTAAACTTCATAATGAGGTCATTTCATTCCCTTCATGCACCTGGGCTATTCAAAAAGAGGCTTCCATTTTAAACCACACGGACCAAATTGTCAGAAATCCAGGGGATAAGGAGATATTTTTATGGAATGGGAAGCCGTTGGTGCAATAGCTGAATCTGTTGGTGCGCTTGGGGTCATAATCTCGCTACTTTATCTCGCGAGAGAAATGCATCGGAATGCCAAATCAACCGGGATGCATGCTTATCAGTTATTACTTGATCATATCTCAGAAATAAGCAAAATACTCATAACGAACCCAAAGGTTAGTGAGACGCTCATTCGATTTAAAGATCCAGGTTACGAGCCAACTGATGAAGAAAATATTACCATAGAATCCATAATGCTGATGGCGATGAGGAATTATGCACATGCATATGAGATGTATCGCGAGGGTACAATCAACAAGAATCAGTGGAATTCGCTTTCTGTGGGGATGGATAACTCAATCAGCCGTGGTTGGACAAATCGATACCTTGATTCCGTACTAAAGGGATTCTCTGAAGATTTTAAAGCCTACGTCTATGAAAGGCAGAAAATCATAGCGCCAAACCCATAGTCTGTTTCCACCTAAGGGTCGCCATGAATGATAATTTGTAATCGTAAATGCGCAGCAGAGTAGCATATGACATTCAATTCACTCATTAAGAGAATATTAAAGATGAGAACCTATGCATAAGCATCAATATGTGTTGGGTGTTTCAGCCTTTTATCATGATTCTGCTGCCTGTCTGGTTAGGAATGGAAGTATTGTCTCAGCAGCCCAGGAAGAACGTTTCACCCGCAAGAAACACGATGCCAGTTTTCCATCCAATGCCATCGAATACTGTCTGAATTCAGCTGGAATAAGCGCTGGTGATCTGGTGGCCGTCGCATTTTACGACAAGCCCCTCCTTAAGTTTGAACGACTGCTTGAGACTTACCTTGTCTCCTCACCACTTGGCTTAAAATCGTTTTTAAAGGCAATGCCGGTTTGGCTGAAGACCAAGCTTTGGATACCCAAAATAATTGAGAATGAAATTGGCTATAGCGGTGACCTGTACTTTCCCGAACACCATGAATCTCATGCTGCTTCTGCTTTTTACCCTTCACCCTTTCAGCATGCGGCTATCCTGACTATGGATGGCGTTGGTGAATGGACAACCACAAGTTGGGGGACGGGAGAAGACAATCAGATCAAACTCAAAAAGGAGATTAATTTCCCACATTCCCTGGGTTTGTTGTACTCTGCCTTTACCTACTATACTGGTTTCAAGGTAAATTCAGGTGAATATAAGCTTATGGGTCTGGCTCCTTATGGTGAGCCAAAGTATGTGGACCAAATAAGAGACAATCTCATCGATATCAAGTCGGATGGCTCGTATCGTCTTGATATGAAATACTTCAATTATGCAGCTGGTCTCACCATGACCAATCGACATTTTGACAAACTATTTAATGGCAGACCCCGACTACCAGAATCACGAATCTCACAAAGGGAAATGGATCTTGCAGCCTCGATTCAACAAGTTACAGAGGAAGTGATCTTAAAAACTGTAGACCATATTGTGGACCAAACCGGCATGAAAAATATTTGCCTGGCAGGTGGTGTTGCATTGAACTGTGTGGCTAATGGGATAATTCTCAAATCTGGTCTTATCGACAAATTGTGGATTCAGCCAGCTGCTGGAGACGCAGGAGGTGCCGTAGGCGCAGCTATGGCGGTGTGGCATCATCATCTCGGTAATGGACGCATGACTACTGGAGCGGAGGATGCCATGCAAGGTGCATATTTGGGACCCGAATTCTCTGACCATTCAGTGCAATCAACTTTAGATAAATTGGGGGCGGTTTATTCTAGAGTTGACGACCCATCAGTAACAGGTGCAGGTATTATAAGTAAAGAGAAAGTATTAGGGTGGTTTCAGGGTCGCATGGAATTCGGTCCCAGGGCACTTGGGAATCGGAGCATTCTTGGCGATGCCCGATCTGTGAACATGCAAACCACGATGAACTTGAAGATTAAATACCGGGAATCATTTCGACCATTTGCACCTTCAGTCAAGGAGGAAGAGATTTCTAAATGGTTTGAAATTGATGAGCCCAGCCCTTACATGCTTCTTGTGGCAAATGTCCATAATGACCATCTCCTGAATACGGATACCCGAGAGCTTGAAGGTCTTAACAAGTTGAAATGTCATCGTTCAAGTATACCTGCTATCACGCATGTTGATAACTCAGCTCGAATTCAGAGTGTCAGCAAACACACCAATCCAAAATACCACGCCTTGATCTCTCATTTCCAAGAGTTGACTGGGTGCCCGGTTATTGTAAACACTTCTTTCAACGTGCGGGGAGAACCTATTGTTGCAACTCCCGCAGATGCTTATCGCTGCTTTATGGCCACTGAAATGGATAGTCTTATCGTGGGTTCATTTGTCATGCACAAGAATGATCAACCTTCCATAAATAAAGAAAATTATCTGAATGAATTTGACCCTGACTAAGATAATCTCATCCCTGGATATCAAGACTGACCCATTCTCCTTACGGACTTTTGGGTTTGGTCTCGCAGTCATTTTGTCTGGATTTGCTGGAATTGGATATTGGCTCAATAGTACTCCTAATTTCTGGCTTCTCTGCGCGGGTATGCTTTCAGCTTTGTTAACCATAATATCCTTTCGCTTACTGCTCCCCATTTATTATCCGTGGATGATCATTGCCAGGCTCCTGGGTATGATCATCACATACATTCTGCTTACCATAACCTATTACCTTGTCTTGATGCCTATTGGGTTTATCATGCGGTTCACCAGTAATGATCCACTAAGTAGAAAATGGGGTGGTGCAAGCTATTGGGAAGAACGGGAAAATGGCGGCGACAAGCGCATGAACAGGATGTTTTAAAATGGCAAAAGTGAGTATCTGGACAGAATTGTGGGACTACTTGAAGGTGCGTAAAAAGTGGTGGCTAGCACCTGTGTTTTTCTTCCTGTTTATACTTGCCGCAATTGCAGTTTTTGCTGAGGGCTCGTCCTTGGCACCCTTCATATATACTATTTTTTAGCGCTATTATTTTCTGGTGCTACAAATCCCCTGAAAATAACCCCACCAAATGGCAGGGTTGTGGTCGATACTGGATTCGAACCAGTGACCTCCCGGATGTGAACCGAGCGCTCTAACCAGCTGAGCCAATCGACCGTTCTTCTACACGTCTCCCTGAGGTCGAGTGAAATGAGATACTCGAAGGGTGATTATCAGAATGCGAGAGCCTCAGACAGACGGTCAAATTTCTCTTTAAAATCAAAGGGAATACAGTTTCCCTCTATGCATCCCCAATACTAACAGAGGAGGTTTACCCAGGCTGATCGGATCATTTCAATAGCCAAAGCTACCAGCAGTAGTCCCATGACACGACTCATAATTTCCAATCCCTGCTCTCCCAGGAATTTTTTAATAAAGCGGGCATAATACATAGCCAGCCAAAAAATAAACAGATTCAACAACATGGCCATCAAGGGAACCCAAAATCCATACTGGGATACCAGAATGATTATTGCCGTGATGGCTCCTGGCCCTGCTATGAGGGGGGTGGCCATGGGAATAACAATGTCTTTTGAATAGTCCTTGTCATCACCCAGCGTAACACCCAGTACATAAAGTAGTCCCAATGAAAGTAAAATGACTCCACCACCCACCTGGAATGAAAACATAGATATGCTAAAAAACTCAAGAATCCCTTCTCCCACAAAGACAAAAAGGGTAAGCAAGATGAGAGAAACCCGAATTGCTCTGTGTGCGCTACGTTTTGCGCGCTCTTCAGGATAATCCTTAGTCAATGTCATAAACACGGGTAGTCCACCAAATGGATCCATAATGACCAACAGGGTCACAAAAGCATGCATAAAAGAATTAAAATCTAGTGTCATTCCCTACCCTCCCAGGCAGTTTTAATGGCATCAACAGCCAGTTTTATCATTAACATCGGAATGCCCGGCTGTACATATGCATCACCAAGCCCATGCAGCAAAACAAAGTTCAGTTGTGATTTCGCTACCTTCTTATCGAGACGAGTTGCTTTCTCAATAGCCTCCGGGTTTAAAGACTTTAGTGGAAGTTGAAGAGGAATTCTTTTCAACATGGTTGACAGGCTATCCCAATCCTCCGAAGATAGATCCCCAACCTGGTTGGATAGCCACCCTGCACCATACATCCCAAGAATTACAGCTTCACCATGCCGGACTATACCATATCCAAGGGTAGACTCAATGGCATGACCAAGAGTATGTCCAAAATTCAGGATACGGCGTAAATCTGACTCCTTCTCGTCAGATTCAACAACCGCGGCTTTTAGTTCACAGCTTCGAGATATTGCCTGAATGAGAATATCGCTAGAATCTGGCGATATGCACGCATCCATATTGTCAACAAGGAACTTAAGGTATTTGGTATCTCGAATAACACCCATCTTAAACATTTCAGCATATCCTGAAATACGATCTTGGATTTCCAAGGTTTTCAGGGTTTCCACATCCATGATGACTAAATCAGGCTGATAAAAGCTACCAATCAAGTTCTTTCCGCTGGAGTGATTGACACCTGTCTTACCACCTACAGCGGCATCAACCATTGACAGGAGTGTGGTTGGAATATGAACCAATTTGACCCCACGAAACAGAATGCTGGCTACAAATCCACCCAAATCTGTTACCACCCCACCCCCAAGAGTAAGTATGGTCCCTGAGCGTTCCATTCCCTGAGCAATCAAGGCAGACATGACCTGCTCCGCTGAGGCAAGGGTTTTGTATTCCTCACCCATAGGTATCAAGATGGTTCTGGTTACAAAGTCAGCTTGTTTGAAGGCTTCACGAATGGGTCCACCATATAGATCATTGATTTTAGCATTGCTAATAATGCCTACAGGTCCAGTTGCGTTAATTCCTGAGAGTAACTCTGCCACCGATCTTATCAAATTCCTACCAACACAAATCTCGTAAGAGCCAGTGCTGTGAGTAATTTTTATGGTTGATGAATCAGACATGGTAGTTTTCCAATCGCAGCATTATGTCATTCGCAATTATGTCTGGAGGTCTTTGACCTGTATTAATGTGGAGTGAAGCGGCCTCGGCGTAACCTACCTGACGACTATCCAATATCTCCTGCAGTTTGTTAATAGTATCCTTACATTCATTTAACAGTGGGCGATGATCAGAATGCTCCAATCGAGCTGCAGCTTCTTCAGGAGTAACATCTAACCATATTGTCAGCTGATCCTTCAGATAATTTACATTCTCAGCTCGGGTGATAATACCTCCACCACAAGCAATAACGGTTTCATCCAATGATGCTGTTTCCATTAGAACCTGGGTCTCATAGCCACGAAACCCGTCTTCACCCTGGGCTTCAAAAATGGTAGGAATATTATTCCCAGCGATTTTTACAATTTCGTTGTCAATATCCAGCAATCGCCAGCTTAGAGCATCGGCCAGAAGTCCGCCAATGGTGCTTTTTCCAGCACCCATCAAGCCAATCAAGTATATTTTTGTGATACCCATGGCTAAAACCTTTCAGCCAAGCTATACACCAGTGGCAGCCATATGCGCTTTTACTTGATCCAGTGAGTCTCCACCGAATTTTTCAAGAATAGCATCAGTGAGAACCAAAGCCATCATGGCTTCGCCGATTACGGAAGCCGCTGGAACGGCACAGGCATCTGTTCGTTCCTTGTGAGCTATACCCGGCTCGCGGGTTTGGATATCTACAGAGTGCAAAGGTTTCGCAAGAGTGGGAATGGGTTTCATAGTGACTTGGACCTGAATTATTTCACCGTTGGACATACCACCTTCGATGCCTCCAGCATGATTAGTAGCTCTTCGAATTGTGTCATCCTTTTTAATAATTTCATCATGGACTTGAGAGCCAGTCACTATACCAACGTCCAGACCATCCCCAATACTAACAGATTTCATGGCATTAATAGACATCATAGCTGCAGCGAGGCGGGCATCCAGCTTACGATCCCAATGTGCATAGGATCCCAGACCAGGCGGGAGTCCAGACGCCAGAACTTCAAAAACACCCCCTACTGAATCACCGACTTTCCGCGTTTCATCAATATGTTTGATCATAGCCTCACCAGCCGTTTGATCCAAACATCTCACATCCGAAGCATCTGCATCAGGGTTAATGTTTATAGTTAGCCCTTTTGAATCAACAGTGGCTTTAACCGGACCAATCTGAGTCACGTGACTATATACTTGAATACCCAACTCAGACAAAAAGGCACGGCAAACTGCACCAAGGCCAACTCGCATGGCAGTTTCACGTGCAGAAGACCTTTCCAGAACATTACGGATATCATTAAAACCAAATTTTTGAATCCCAGCTAGATCGGCGTGCCCTGGGCGAGGCAGAGTAACCTCAGGAACTGGATGAGATGGAACTTCGTGTGACATCTTATCCAGTTTCCAGTTTTCCCAATCCTTATTCTGGATCCAGAGAGCTATGGGAGATCCAAGCGTGTATCCATGACGTAAACCGCTGGTGATTTCAGCATGATCTTTTTCAATGGTCATACGCCCACCTCGACCATGACCCTTTTGCCTACGCGCTAGATCTCTGGCAATAAACTTTTCCGAAAGCGGTACTCCAGCAGGAAAGCCTTCAAGAATCCCTGACAGACCTTTGCCGTGCGATTCCCCTGCAGTTAAAAATTTTAGATGTTGCAGCATATTATTTCAATTCAATTCGTTAATTTAGGAAGTATTTCAACTTGACTTCGCGCTCGAGGTCTACCTACTCGAACTTGCGTTTAAAACCGGTAATTTTATTATGAACTGCCTCACGCATTTCATTCATCTTGATCCGCTTCCAATCCTGGGGTCCGAACCATACATCAACTGAAGCCATAGCCTGATAGAGATACATGTCCAAACCGGAAACTGTTTGACAATCGGAGAAAATTGCCTCAGATAACAGTCGCGTATTCAAAGGGTTAAATATGGTGTCAACTACGACATCAATTGATTCCAGGATATCTCCATCCAGGGGACTTTGATTCTGTTTAGGTTTCATGCCAATGGGAGTACAATTGACCAGACAATATGCATCCTCAATAGGTGCAACAGCACTCTCATCCCAGGAACAACCTTCCAGTTTCATACCTTCAGCAGAACTGCCCATGTCCTTAATGAGAACTTTTGCCCTATCCGGATCTCTGGCAACTACTGTGGTTTTGGCAGTTCCAATCCGGGCTAGCCCAAAGGTGATAGCACGTGCTGCACCACCGCTACCCAGAACGACTACCTTTTTTCCAGCGAGATCAACTCCTGCAGCTTCCAGTGATTTCACAAAGCCATACCAGTCCGTATTATATCCTGTGAGTTTCCCATCCTGGCGTCTGACACAATTTACTGCACCTATGGGTGCAGTGCGATCGTTCACACTGTCCAAAAAAGGAATAATATCTTCCTTATGGGGAATGGTTACGTTAAATCCGGCCAGTTTTTTTGCAGAGGGAAGATTTACCCAGCGCTCTAGATCTCCCTGGACAACCTTGATCTTTTTGTATTCAGCTTCCAAGCCCAGTTGCTCATATATCCAACCATGCATAAAATCGCTAACACTCTGTCTGAGCGGATCACCAATAACGGCTAGTTTCACATTACTCTCCTCATTCGTGTGTTAAAAACGCCGATTCAAAAACCTTAATTTATCAATATTCGTAGTTCATCAAAGAATCCAGGATATGATATATCTACACAATCCGGGTCATCCAGGGTTGCCGGTAATTTGCTAATCAACCCAGCGATACCCAATGTCATTGCAATACGATGATCATGAAAGGTTTTGACTTTTCCCCCTTTAAGTGGCGTGGGGCCTTCTACATGAAATCCATCAGGTCGCTCAAATATTTTTGCACCCCAGACACTCAGATTGGTAACAATAGCCGCAATCCGATCTGATTCCTTGACGCGCAACTCCTCAGCACCTGTTACAACAGTTTCACCCTCAGCCTGTGTAGCCAAAAGTGCAATGAGCGGTAATTCATCAATTAGGTTTGGAATTTGTTCAGGATAAATCTGGATTCCTCTTAGCTGAGATGTCCTGATTCGTATATCCGCAATTGCTTCACCACTGGCCTTCGTTTTGTTTGCTATCGTTACTTTTGCACCCATCTCCTTTACAGCTTTCAAGAAGGCTGTCCTTGTTGGATTTATCCCAACACCTCGCAGAATCAGATCGGAATCAGGAACCAGCAGAGCAGCAGCGATGAAAAAGGCTGCCGCAGAAAAGTCACCTGGTACCATAAAATCTATGGGTTTCAGGGGTTTCGTCAGCTGATGTACAGTCACCTCTCGTCCTTTTACCTGGATCCGTGCGCCCATGGCTTTAAGCATCTGCTCAGTGTGATCGCGACTAAAGGCTGGTGATTTTACCGTGGTATGCCCTTTGGCATGCAGACCGGCTAACAGGATTGCTGATTTTACCTGGGCGCTGGCATATGGCAGCTGGTAATCAAGAGCCCACAAGTCGCGACCGCTCAACATGAGTGGAAAATATTTTCTCTTATTGGCAGAAATGTTAGCACCCATTTGTTGGAGGGGTCTGAAAACTCTATCCATAGGTCGTTTGCTGAGAGATTGGTCGCCTGTGAATTGAACATGGATAGGATGTGCTGCTAAAAGACCCATCATCAAACGCGCAGTCGTCCCCGAATTACCGCAGTCAATTCCCAATTCAGGTTGTTTGAAAGGACGCAGTCCCCCGCCCTGGACATGGACAAAACCATGCTTTTCTTCAATGTGTATTCCACAGTTGATGAGGGCGCGCTGGGTTGTGGAAACATCAGCACCGGGATTCAGATTTTCAAGGCGACTAAGGCCATCACTCAGTGCGGTGAACATAAGCGCGCGATGGCTTATTGATTTGTCACCAGGTAGCCTAATTTCTCCAAGCAAAGCCATGGGTGACTCCTTCTAAGGGATCAGTCCAGTTTTCTACCAACAGCTTCAGCAACCAGACGTATTCGATCTACAAGCTCCTTAAAATCTGCTGGTACTAATTGTTGAGGTCCATCACTGAGAGCAACTTCAGGATTAGGATGAACTTCAACCATGACACCCTGGGCTCCAGCTGCTACTCCAGCCAGAGACAATGGTAACACTTTAGATCGTTTTCCAGCGGCATGACTGGGATCAACAACTACGGGAAGATGAGTCAGACGCTGGAAGGCTGGAATCGCACTTACATCAAGTGTATTTCTGGTGTGATCCACATAGGTACGTATACCCCTCTCACATAGAACCAGCTTTTCATTCCCTTCGTTCAATATGTATTCAGCAGCTAAAATTGTTTCTTTCACTGTCGCTGACATTCCACGCTTTAAAAAGATGGGCATTCCTGTTCGAGCTGCTTCCTTGATAAGTGTGAAGTTCTGCATATTCCGGGTACCTATCTGGAGCATGTCTGTGTGCTGGGCCGTGACCTCCAATACTTCTGTATCGGTTACTTCAGTCACCGTAGGCAATCCAACTTCCTGCCCAACCTGCTTCAAAATTTTTAGCCCCTCAACACCCATACCCTGGAAAGAATAGGGAGATGTTCGTGGCTTGAAGGCCCCACCTCGGAGGAAATGGCCTCCAGCCGCCTTAACAGAATCTCCTACTATTTTAGTTTGCTCATATGATTCGATTGAGCAGGGACCGGCGATAATAGATACGTTAGAACCACCAATTTTCGTTCCACCCACACTCACGATGGTATCCTGGGGTTGCCATTCTCGTGATGCCAACTTGTAAGGCGTACTAATCTCAATAACGTTTGAAACTTCTGGTAAAGACTGTAGGTGCTGTTTCCCGCGGAGGGGTTTGGTTCCCATCACCCCAACAATTGTACGGGTTTCACCTGGAGCAGGTTTGGGTGTGTAGCCCAATTTGGTGATTTCCTGTTGAACTCTATCGATAGCTTCAGAAGAAGCGTTTACATTCATTATAACAATCATCGTGTACTATCCTTAAGTGATGGCCTATAAGGTTTTATATCTGTGAAGTAATTGCAACTTAAATCGATGTTCCTGTTCGCTCCACAACCAGGAACAATGTCTTATTATCCTTCAGGTCTTGAATACCGAATTGGTTTACAATCAACTCATACAGCTCTGCTGCTTGTGCTGGTGCAATGACAGCAGTCGTATCTGAAAATTCTCCCTGATGCAACTTCCTGGCAGCCTCGGCAGTGTCTTCTGATTCCAAATGAGGAATGTCAGGAAAATTCTCCCTTAAATACCGTGAGCATTGTTTCAGAGCCTGGGGGTGAGATCGAACTTCAGTTATTTCCCCGTGATCAACTCCAGCCTTGGTAATGAGGCATTGATTTACCTGGATATGAAACATGGATCTTACTTTACAGCGGGCCTTTGCCAGTGCGTGAATACTCTCATGTACTACACCTCCCCTGGCATTTTCCATGGCAATTATTCCACGATCAATATCATAGGTGTAGAGACTTTCCATGACATTTCGACTGGTTAGACAAGGCTTGGTATCGATGTCTCCTAAATTTTCCTTCTGCACGTAATTGAGCGCTGCTTCCTCAGAAAAGCTCCCTGGGATCCCCTGGTATCCAATGACATCAGGAGGAGAATCCGGACGATATACACGGGCTTTCACGGCATGAACTGATCGTGAGAAATCAGTGAGCATTTCTGGTGTATATGGATTGTAATACTGCAAATCGTGGAAAAGCTCTTCTGTATCCTGACAGGTTTGTTCAACGACATGATGAACTTGTCTAAATCCATGTGTGTCCACTGCAGTGGGTTGAATATCCATACCCTTCATAACCCGTCCTACAAAGTGAGTTATTCCTTGAGAGCGGGCGGCTAGCTTATCATGTTCCTCCACTTCAAGGTCTATGAGTCTACAACCCCAGGATTCAAAAGTAGTGCGCCAATTGGTTTCAATCGTCGCGTCGATGCGTGTTGGACAGAACACCATTCTCAGATCACGATCTCGCTTATATGAATCTGGTCCAAACATGGGGTGGGTATTTAATATTTGCACTTCTTGAGGTAGAGCGGCTATCATCCAGTCCCGAATACGGGTTTTTACAGATGCCACATCAATCAAAAGCTGTTTCGGTCGACTCAGTTGAGATATTTCCTGTAATAAACGCTTCATCTGGCTGATTGGAACAGCGAGAAAAACGGTTTCCTGCCTCATGACCGTCTCAAGATCTGCCCACTCATAGCCTGAGGCTTCAGCCAGCATAGATAGATCACGCTTATCCGTGACCATTGGCTGAAATTCGTTGCTCAAAAGATCAGCAAGCAAAGCACCAAAGCGTCCGTAGCCAACTATTCCTATCTTATTCTGACCCATTGTGTTAAATCCTTCACTCAATTTTCACTCTTCGCCGTTCTCTCATCTTTTTTCTTCACTTGGAAGCAAAAAAAAACCCCCGTCAATTGACGAGGGTGAAAGTTTATAAACGTACAAATTTAAACCATCACCCCGATCGTTTAAAAAAGTAATATGATGCATTCCAATTCATTTCGAAGTGAATATAGACCTGAGTCGTGCACATGCAAAGATTTTGAGATTTTATTTCATATCGTCGAATGAAACACATCCCCCAGTGTGTCGGAGGAATCGAGTATTGGTCTCTTTCCCTGCACCCGCTATATTTCATGGATAAGAGTCCACCATGAGTAATATCAAGCAAATACGTCCCTCTGCAGTGTCTGGCATGTTTTATCCGAATGAAGCAGATGTCTTAAAAAATCACATATCAGACTTCCTTCAGGAAAAGCGAAGTGAAATGACTGAGGTTCCTAAGGTCATTATAGTTCCACATGCAGGAACTGTCTATTCAGGTTCAATTGCTGCTGCTGCATATCGCACTCTACTCCAATATCGACATATCATACGCAAAGTAGTACTTCTGGGACCAGCCCACCGTGTATACCTCAATGGATTAGCACTTCCCACAGTGGACCAATTTCAGACTCCCCTGGGTGGGATCAATCTGGACACAAAGACAATCAAAAAACTCGTAGAGGAGTTACCTCAGATTTCATTTTCAGATCAAGCCCATGCAGAGGAGCATTCTCTTGAAGTCCAGTTACCTTTTTTGCAGGAGGTTTTAGCCAGCTTCAGATTGATTCCATTTGTTGTTGGTGATGCAACTCAAAATGAGGTAGCTGATGTTATCCAACGTCTCTGGGGTGGCGATGAATGTCTTATCGTCATCTCCACTGATTTAAGTCATTTTCACAGCTATGACAAAGCTATCCAGCTGGATGCTCTAGCTGCAGGTCACATCGAATCATTTCAGGGGGAGAAGTTGGGAGGTGACTCGGCTTGTGGTCGCATTCCATTGCGGGGACTACTCCAGGCAGCTAAGCAAAGAAGATTGTCCATCAAACGTTTTGACCTTCGAAACTCGGGTGATACATCTGGTCGTAAAGACCAGGTTGTTGGATATGGTGCTTGGGGCTTGTTTGAAACATAATCACACATCCCTTACCCCTGAGTTCAGTCTCAATCGACATGACCAATTATCGTTGCTATCTCTCGCGAGAGAATCCATCCAGCATGGTCTGGATCACGGTTCGCCACTCCGACCAAATCTCGAAACTTTTGATACCGGGCTCTCAGAGCAAGGAGCCGCGTTTGTAACCCTTGAAAAACAGGGGGAGTTACGAGGCTGCATTGGTTCAGTGGAAGCGTATCGATCCCTGGTAGAAGATGTAGCTGAGAATGCTTGGAATGCCGCTTTCACCGACCCCCGTTTTAATCCACTCACACGAGTTGAGTTTCCACATCTTCATGTTGAAATCTCTGTGCTGACTCAACCTGAAGAGATGCCTGTGAGTTCGGAGGAAGATTTGAAAAATCAGCTCATACCTGGTCGAGATGGTCTCATCCTCAGAGAAGGTCATCTTCGCGGACTATTTCTGCCAGCTGTATGGGACAAGCTTCCAGATGTAGATTCATTTCTGTCTCATCTTAAGCAGAAAGCAGGGTTCCCTTCGGGCTATTGGTCAGATTCGATATCCTGTCAGAAATTCTACAGTTTTGAATTTGCTGATGAGGATGCTTAACTACTTAGGCAACCAAGCCTATTGATCACATATGATTACTCCACATCCTCAATTTAGTGTCAAAAAACCCGATGGACGACTTCAGTGCACCCTGTGCCCCAGATTCTGCAATCTTGCTGATCAACAGAGAGGCTTATGCTTTGTTCGTAAACGTGAGGGTGATGCGATCGAGTTAACAACCTATGGTCGCTCTAGTGGGTTTGTAATTGACCCCATCGAGAAAAAACCTCTTAACCATTTTTACCCAGGGAGTTCAGTACTTTCATTTGGAACTGCGGGTTGTAATCTGAGCTGCAAATTTTGTCAAAACTGGGATATGAGTAAATCTCGAGAAATGGATATTCTCCAGTCTCCAGAGTCCATCGCCCAAGCAGCGGATACCCATGGGTGTCATAGCGTAGCCTTCACTTATAATGATCCTGTCATTTTCTACGAATATGCAGTAGATACCGCTATTGCCTGTCATGAACTAGATATCAAAACCATTGGCGTCACAGCAGGTTATATAAATGAAATTGCTCGTGAAGGATTTTTTCGACATCTGGATGCTGTCAATGTGGATCTGAAGGGTTTTAGCGAATCATTTTATCACAGGCTTTGTGCTGGTTCCCTACAGCCTGTCCTGGAAACGCTTGAATATCTTGTACAGGAAAGTTCTGTCTGGACAGAAATTACTACCTTGCTCATCCCTGGTGAAAATGATTCGGATCAAGAACTGGATGAAATGACTGGCTGGATTGCCCAACACCTGAGTCCTGAAACTCCCCTGCATTTTTCAGCTTTTCACCCTGATTACAAATTAATGACGCATCCTGCTACAACTCATACCTCTCTGCTTAAGGCCAAACGAATTGCTGTTACTAATGGTCTCAAATATATTTACCTGGGAAATGTACATGATCCTGAAAACGCATCTACCCGTTGCCCCGTTTGTACCAAGCAATTAATTGGTCGTGTGGGCTACACCATTACGGAGTGGCACCTTGACGAAAGGGGCTTTTGTGATTCTTGCGGACACACCCTTCCAGGATCATTTGAAGCAAGCCCTGGTACCTGGGGCAATCAATATCGGAGAATCCTGGTATAGTCACTTCTAGTAAATGATTATTGAAACAAAAAAAGGGTTCCAACCGGAACCCTTTTTTTATCTATGTAAATCTGCGCTAGTTAATCGCAGCAAAAGCCTCATCTTCATTTTGAACGGCACTGGCGTACTCAATATCATCATTCTGATGATAGAGAATTCCGGATTTCCGACCAAACTGAACTGCTTTGTCGTAGTCTAGCATGAAGACATCCCCACGTCCACGCCAACGTTTATTCATCGTATCTTCGACCTGCATGGGTACAACCACCCAAACCTTGTCACCATATTGAATGTCACCACCATAACCATAGCGAGTAATTAACTCTCGGCTTAAGGCCAGAACACCAGGAAAGATCTCTTTGTTACTGGCTGTTATGTTTGGTGTATCATCTGTTTGACCCACCAGAGCATTGTAGGCAGTAAACACCAAAGGATGTCCTTCTGTGAAGAGATCCAGGGCAGCTGCCATTTCAACCATGTAGGTATTTAATGAATCCTTAATCATAGCTTCATGAGCAAGAATATTCTCAATTTCTGTATGATGTTTCGCTTCACGATTCACGTGAATTGCCCAGAATGCGAGCAAGATCATTGTGTAAGCGATTATGTGTCTATATTTCATATTTCCTCTATCGTGGCTATCTTTTTTTATAATTTTATGTAAGTTGGATTTTTTCATAGGGTTATTGTCTTTGGGCAGGCAGTATATACGGCGCAAATTGGGTCAACAAGGGCTAAATGATAATCTTTCTCACCTATATTTTTGTAGTTGATAAATGTCACAGCCAAGCGTTTTCGGATAAATATTATCAAGATAAACTATTGATTAATATAGATTTCGACTTTACACTGCAAATCAGTCACTCCTCTCATAGTTACTGTTTTTGACCTGTTGAAAAAAATATTCCCACTGCCAACAATGCATCTATAGGTTTTTTTAGTGAGGAGACCCAGGAGGCGACACTGTCTAATTTCCAACCTTGATAGATGTGAAAGTTTTTCCTAGGATGATATCCTAATCATGATAATTCTTTGGAAATCGGAAATCCTCGAAAAAGGAATATTTATGAAAGCATATGTCCTCAATAAAGTTGGTGACGCAGATGTATTAAAAATCTCAGAGAAAGCTCCGGTTCCTGTGGGTGTGAATGAAGTACGCGTGCGTATCGAAACGATTGGATTGAATTATGCAGAGATTCAGAGTCGTAAGGGATTATATGGGTGGGCACCCAAGCGCCCCTACATCCCAGGTATGGAAGCTTATGGAAGCGTTGAGGAACTTGGTGATGGGATCTCGAATCTTAACATAGGAACTAATGTGATCGTGGTTGGTCAATATGGTAACTATGCCGAGGAAGTAGTGGTTCCTGTCAGCCAGATTTTACCAGCGATTGAAAGATTTAGTCCCGCAGAAAATGCTGGATTTGCAGTCCAATTTATGACTGCCTGGGTTGCCCTTTTCGAATTGTGTCGAATCAAGGAGACTGATCGCGTTCTGATCCAGGCGGCTGCCGGGGGAGTTGGGACTGCAGCTATCCAACTGGCTAAGGCACTGGACTGCGAAGTTTTTGGTACTACCAGCCAGGATACAAAGCTGGATTTGGTGCGCCGATTGGGAGCAGATCATCCAATTAATTATCATTCCACTGATTTTGTTGAGTTCATCCGTGAGAAAACAGATGGGCAGGGTGTGGATGTCATTGTCGAGGTTGTGGGTGGTGAGATCTTTAATAAGAGTCTCGAAGTATTAAACCCCTTTGGAAGAATGGCTGTTATGGGATTTGCCAGTTTAAATCTGAAGAAATTGAACCCTTTTTCCTGGTGGAAAACCTGGCGGGATATACCACGAGTAAAAATCAATGATATGGCGATGGCATCCCAGATGGTGGGAGCCAGTCATCTTGGATATCTCCTCAAGGACACTGATCGCATGATGAAAATTTGGGGAGACCTTTGCTCTTTTACCCTTCAACACGGGCTTAAACCGGTTGTGGGTCACGAATTCCGGTTTGAAGAGATGGCTGATGCTCATCGGCTTATGGAATCCCGTAATAGCCAGGGGAAAATTGTTGTTCATGTATAATTACTTATTCAGCAAGGAATCAAATCCTTGCATTGAAAATTCTGATTATATTCCCTCATGAAATTTTCTCAAATCGTATTTAAAGACGAAGCTGAAGCTGACAAGAGCTGTGTGGGCATTCTGGGTGGCGGCGGTAAAACTGCTCTTCTGCATGAGCTGGGCAATGAGCTTGCTAAGACTCATGAGCATGTCATGCTTTCATCCCTCACAAAGGCAGGAATTTCATCACGGCATGACGTCCACTTCTTTCCTGAATTTGAAGCCGAAACAAGTAGAGAAACTTTATTGGAAATTAATCCTCTTTATATCATGGGTGATCAGGAAAGTGACCATAAACTCATCGGACTTAATCCTGATCAGCTTCAGGTCATACATGAGGCTTCTGATCTGACGCTATTTGAATGTGATGGAGCCAGAAAAAAACCCATTAAAGCCCACCAACCCTTTGATCCAGTAATTCCTCACTTTGCCACCCATGCTGTAATTGTAGTAGGTGCAGATGCCGTAGGTGCCAAAGTAGATGGAAAAATGGTTCATCGACCAGAATTATTCAGGGAGCTATGGGATGTGAATGCGAATCAGGTACTCGACCCCATTTTTATCACGAGAGTGCTCACCAGTGAATACGGATATCTCCAGAAAGTACCGAAGGACATCAAATTGACGTATTTTGTCAATAAGGCTGATAGCTATCCGGACCAGGCTTATGATTTGGCCAAAACCCTTTCACGTCTGAGTCATGATTCAGTTTATTTCGGCAGTATCGAACAGGGCAACATCCAAAAGGTTAATTAATGCTCAATCTGGCAATGATTATCACTGCGGCTGGACGCTCAACCCGTTTCCCTCCAAATAAGCTTCTTGAAGTGCTGGAGGATCGCACAGCCATAGAGCATACAGTAAACACTTTTGTGGATTTTGACCTGGATGTTTACGTGATCCTGGGGTACCAAAGTGAAAGGATTCAAAAGGTTCTGGATCAACGCTTTGAAGACAAAATCATTTACGAATTTAATACTGACTTTCATTCCGGCATGGCCAGCTCAGTAGTTACCGGTGTAAAGGCAGCTGGACGAACCTATGACTATTGGTGTTTCTGCCCAGGTGACAAACCTTTCATACAAAAAAAAACGGTTGCCAGTCTCCTGGATGAGCTAAATAAAAAAAAGCCCCTTATACTAGCTCCTCGCCATCAATCTAAACCCGGACATCCCACCTTCTTTTCCACCGAGCTGTCACCTTTTTTTCTAGCGGCCACAGGAGATGTGGGTGGTCGGCAGGTGATTGAAACATTTAGATCTGATACCCTCTTCGTAGATGTAGCTGATGAGGGTGTAAGTATGGATATGGATCACTTCCTGGAGTTTGAAAATGCTCGCGAGTGAATTGATTTGGGTTCGAGGTGCTGGAGAATTGGGCAGCGCAGTAGCTCATTTACTGCACCGGGTTGGCCTTCATGTTTTTTTGTCAGATATTCGCCCGCCCCTGGCTATTCGGCGACCTGTTACTTTCAGCAGTGCCCTGGTAGACGGATCCTCTGTAGTAGAAGGCATTGAATCCAGGAAAGCTCAATCCAACGCACCGAAACAATCCATTGACAGAAAGCATATCCCCATATTTGAAGATGACCCTGAGACACTTTTAAAATTTATCCCCACAATCATCGTAGATGCCCGCATGCTTAAAAAATATACCAGGGACTTCAGGAAATGGGCGAATCTGGTCATTGGGCTCGGACCTGGATTTGAGGTTGATAAAAACTGTCATCGCGCGATTGAAACCATGCGAGGGCACAATCTTGGTCGCATCATCACAAAGGGAGCTCCCCAGAAGAATACTGGTATACCTGGTAAATTAGGTGGGGAAACCACGCGACGAATTGTTCATGCAACCAGGACTGGTCAAATTAAGTGGTCTTCTCATTTTGGCGAACTTGTCACCAAGGGCCAGCAAATTGCATTGATCAACAATGATAAACCCGTATATGCCCCTCTGGATGGTATCGTTCGCGGCATGATTTCGGAGTATACACCCGTAGTGAAGGGAATGAAAATTGGTGATATCGATCCTCGTGGTGAATCTGTGGAATATCAGCAAATCTCAGAAAAGGCACGCGTTATAGCGGCTGGGGTATTCGAAGCGATTGTACTTCACCATAATGAGACATCGGATGATTAAATCAATCCTGAGTCAATGGGCATCACATCGTGGGACTAGCAGCGCTATACTTTGCTCTGTTGTTCAGTGGAAGGGGTCCGTTCCCAGGAAAGACTATCCCATGATGCTTGTCCTTGATGACGGCACGCTATTGGGAACCATTGGTGGTGGGTCAATGGAGTTAAAGGTCAGTCAGGCTGCCCTGGAGATGTTCTCCGAATCATCCGCTAAGATGTTTGATTTTGACATGACCGGAGATGATGTGGAAGCGGATGTTGGGCTCTGCGGTGGCACTTTAAAAGTACTTGTTGAACCATTTTCTCCAGAACTGGAAAAATTTTATGAGGATATGCTCAACCAGTCCGCTCAGAACCGAAAACTTATGGTCAAAATTCGTATTAGCGGAGATTCATCCGTAAAAGTGAAAAGACAAATGGTAACCTCACGTCAAGACATTGAGGAAACCGAGGCAGAACTAGAATCACGCTTGACAACTATTTTTGAAAATCAACTTACCAGATCGCTGATTCACGACAACTCCCTATACCTTATGTGGCAGGTATTTTCACCACCCACTATTCACATCTTTGGAGCGGGTCATGTGGGTCAAGCTGTAGCTCAATTGGCTCATTTCAATGAGCTTCAAGTCAAGGTATATGATGACCGAACTGAATTGATGACCCCTGAGCGGTTCCCTTATGCAGAAAGGCTTGAAACGGGGTTCCCGATAAAACGGGAAGCTATATCATACATTCCCAAGCGCGATTTTGTCCTCATAGCCAGTCGAGAGCATAAGCATGATAAGCAACTCCTGTCCCATGCTCTTGATATTTCCGCTCGTTACATTGGCCTGGTTAGCAGTGCACGAAAATGGAAGCTATTATCAGAGAATTTGCATTCCCTCGGTTTTACCCATGAAGCCTTATCAAAAGTCCACGCTCCAGTAGGTGTCGATATTGATGCCCAGACCGTACCTGAGATTGCTATTAGCATTTTAGCCGAAATTGTTTCAGCCTATCGAGGAAAATCAATATGAGCACTCTCCTTATTAAAAATGGTTTGGTAATTGGGCCACACGGTCAAGAGATTCAAGATATCCTTATCAGGGACCAATTGTTTGTCGAACTATCTCCTGTTATTCATCCGCCAGATGATACTAAGATAGTGGATGCTGGGGGGAAGTGGGTACTCCCAGGTGTCATTGATCCGCACACACATATGGGGATACCCATAAAAGATGGCCATTCTGCGGACACATTCGCCACAGGAAGCCCTTCAGCCCTTCATGGAGGGGTTACTACCATTCTGGACTTCACCGTGCTAGAATCCGGGCAAACACTGGCAGAAAGTCTCGATGCCCGCATTGAATTGGCAAGTGAGTCACTTTGTGATGTGGGTATTCATATCAATATCACTCGTTTTGAGCCAGAAATTCTCGCGGAGATCCCAGAGTTGATAGCCAGGGGATTCAACAGTTTCAAAGTGTTCACCACCTATGCAGAAGCAAACATGATGTTGACTTATGATCAAATTGAGGCTGTCGCATCCATAATCTCCCAGCACAATGGGGTGCTCATGGTTCATTCCGAGGACAATGATGTGGTGACCTCTTCATCAAAACCTTTTGTTCAGGAAAAGCAAACACATCCCCGATATCATGGTCTGAGTCGACCAGCCAGCGCGGAGCTGGAAGCGGTAAGGCAACTCGGAGAAATCTCTTCACGTACGAACTGTACCATATACATTGTGCATCTGAATACGGCCGACGGTTTGGCGAAGGCTGCTGAATATCCACTGTTAAAAGTAGAGACCTGCCCACACTATTTGCTGCTCTCGGAGAAAATGTACGAGAGGGGTGATGGACAAATGTTTGTATCCAGCCCACCCTTACGCACTGAGGCTGATTGTGAAGCCCTATGGCAGGGAATCCAGAACGGACAGATTCACACGATTGGCTCAGACCATTGCCCCTTTTGCCTGGCGGATAAGCCGGATGGTATGGCTTTTCAAGACATTCCAAATGGGATGGGTGGAGTGGAAACACTTTTTCCCACCTTATTAGCTCAATTCATAGATAGACATCTTGATCTTGAATTATTGATACGTCTAACCAGCAGGAATCCGGCTGAAATTTTTGCAATCGATCATCTTAAAGGTGGCATTAAGCCCGGTTTACATGCAGATCTGATGATTGTCGATCCCTGGTCAATTCGTGATGATTGGGAATCCAGCTTGGAAACATCCCTGGATTGGAACGCCTATACAGATTATCCGGCATTGTTTCCTGAAACTGTCATCAGACGAGGAGAAATTGTTGTTGAAAAGAGCTCTCTGAAATCCCCTTCTACCGGTCACATTCTCAAATCAAATTAGGTTCATCTGACAAAAAAAGACATTCCTTCACACAAGGATTCAGGTTAGCCTAGTGGTCTATGCAAAAAGTCAGACAAGATCGCATGTTCCTTTTCCTTGCTGTCATGTCCGTTGTGACGACAATGGGCTTTCAAGTCTGGCGCACACTTTTTAATAATTTTGCAGTAGATATCGTCGGTCTCGGTGGTAATCATATTGGTGTTATCCAATCCGTCCGAGAAATTCCAGGTTTTCTTGCACTTCTCGTAGTTTTTGTAACACTGGTGATCAAAGAACATCGTCTTTCAGCCCTGTCAGTAGCTATCTTGGGTCTTGGGATCAGTTTTACTGGTGTGTTTCCCTCATTTACTGGCTTGATTTTCACAACACTCCTCATGAGTTTTGGTTTTCATTATTTTGAAACCACAAACCAGTCCTTAACACTTCAATATTTTGATACACATACTTCTCCCTGGGTCATGGGTAAGTTGCGAAGTTATTCTTCAGCGTCTGCCATTGTTATTGGATTTGTGTTGTTAGGGGCAAGTTCAATCCTCAGCTATGAATTGATGTTTGGAATTCTGGGTGGACTAATCGTTGTCGCAGGTCTCTGGGGTATGCTTCAAAATCCTACGCGCACAGATGTGGTTCCCCAGCAAAAAAAGATGATCTTCAGGAAGCGCTACAGCCTCTATTATTTCCTCACCTTTATGGCAGGTGCTCGCCGCCAGATCTTTGTTGCTTTTGCAGTCTTTCTTCTCGTGGAGAAATTTCAATTCACCGTAAAAGAAATAACCATGCTTTTCATGCTCAATAATGCTATCAATTACTTTCTAAGTCCCTTGATTGGTAAGGCTATTATTCGCTACGGTGAGCAAAAGGTCCTCTCAGTTGAATATCTCAGCCTGATTTTCGTATTTATTGCATACGCTACCGTGGAAAGCAAAGCCGTTATTGCAATTCTCTATATCCTCGATCATATCTTTTTCAATTTTTCCATGGGGATTCGCACCTTTTTCCAAAAAGTGGGAGATGCCGACCATATGGCACCTACCATGGCCATGGGATTCACTATCAATCATATCGCTGCAGTTGTAATCCCAGTGTTTGGCGGCCTAGCCTGGATTGTTGATTATCGGATCCCATTTATTGCCGGTGCTGTCATGAGTCTTATCTCACTCGTTGCCGTCCAATTTATTCCAGGGAGTGTGCGCAAAGCAGATATCAGGCATAGGTCAGCTACTTAGAGGAAAAAAAACGTTTTTGCAGCTCGGGTGTTGGGATCATGCAGGTGTCCTTTCTTCCAAACCATTTATACCTATTTCTGGCAATCCAATCATAAACCCTGTTTCGGAGTGACACCGGCAATATTTTGAGAGTTGCCAGGGGCAGATAAAGTCCACCCAGAATCTGAAAAACATCCAGGACAGCATCACTTTTTACGGAATATGAATTGTTGTGCAAAAGAATGACTGAGTCAGTCTCATCCGCCTGGAGCTTATGCAGGGCTAAAAGAGATTGACCCATGTCAGACTCTAGACTGGAAAAACGAAAAACGCCCCTTTGGTCCCGCTTGATAACAGCGATCACCGCGCTACTGCACAAGTTACAATAGCCATCAAAAAGGAGGATGGGGTGCCTTGACGTTTTCTTGTCCACAATCATGCCGAGATACTAATCCAATTTTTCAAGAGTTGTTAAGCTGAGTTGTACAATTTAGCTTAAAGGATAAAGGAGAATACAATGCAGATAAAAATTGAATATTGCGTCACCTGAAACTACCTACCTCGAGCAACCAGTTTGGTTGCAGGCATTCTAGATAAATTTGGCAATGAAGTTGAAGACCTGACAATCCTACCCTCCTCCGGTGGAGCATATAATGTTTGGAAGGATGATAAGCTAATATTCTCAAAAAAAGAATTGGGTCGATTTCCACTGAGTGATGATGAGGTGATTGATCAATTGACATAATCATGTTCCCCAAATCCATACCGTTGCAACACAATAACCCAGGTTTGTTCGAGTCTGGGTTTTTAATTGGTTCAAAGCCTCTCATTTCATTCTCTGTTTTTTATCAATGTTAAGCTTTTGATATTTGCAGGAAGACCTATCTATATTTAGTTTGGCAAGTATATTTACAAACTAATCGATGTATGGAACATCGCGATATAATTGGAGATTACCATGACACAAAAAGCAGGATTATTCATCAGCTTGCTAATCCTTTGCTCATCTGTGGTTATCGCAAAGCAAATTGAAGCCAAGGGTGACCCTATTGCACTGAGCGAACCTGGAGAATATTTCATGGGACCCAAGTGGTCACCAAGTGGAAACCAGGTTGCAGCTGGGGGTGCCAGCTATACGGGTTTATATCTCCTGGAGTTCCCTACGGGAAACGTTAAACAGATCAGCAATGATTATTCAGCTGGCTACGGATTTGCCTGGTCTAATGATGGTACTCGAATCGCGTCAAAAATTTCTCACTTCAATAAAATGCGTCGCTCCCACACTCTGGTCAGTTTCGATGTCTCTGACGGTAGCATGGAAACACATTCTACCCCGCGGTCAAGGATGAGCGGTACGCCTGTCTGGACAAAAGATGATTCACAACTGTATCTAACCTTTGCTGAAAAATTCGAGAGCTTCAGGACAGACAATTCAGCAGGGGAAATCAATCTACCATCACTTAACTATATTAGAGATGGTAGATTTCAAAATCGTCTGGTCCAGAAGAGTTCAGACAAACCCACCGAAACGACACGGTTTGCTGACCAGGATCACATCTACAGTTATGCACTCTCTCCTGATGGTTCCATGGTCGTATATTCTACAGCTGGTCAGAACTTATGGGTAGCTAAGGTGGACGGACAAGATCGAATGAGTCTTGGTCGGGGATCAGCCCCGTCCTGGTCCCCTGATGGTGAATGGATCACTTTTATGCTCACCTATGATGATGGTCATTCTATTACCGAATCAGAAATATACGCCATCAACATTGATGGTAGTTCTCGGGTAAATCTGACAACGACGCCTGATTTGTTTGAAATGAATCCCCAGTGGTCTCCTGATGGTAAATGGATTGTCTACGACACAGATCAGCGTGGCCAGCTCTTCATTCAGCAAGTAGGCTGGAGGTAGATATGAAAAAAGCTATCGTCTTTGTCATCTTCACTGCAACAATGCTACACGCCCAGGTCACCGGTCTTTCAGGGTGGAACATCTTCGTGGATCCAGGTCATAGTATTACTCAAAACATGGGAGTAAATGGCTACTCTGAGGCCGAGGAAACACTACAAACGGCTCTTCATTTGCGCCAGTTGCTACTTTCCAAAACAGATATTGATACGGTCTGGTCTTCCCGTTACAACGATCAGGTCGAGGTTGGTCTCTCTGAGCGTAGCACGGATGCCAACAATCGAGGTGCATCCTGGTTTCATTCCATTCATAGTAATGCAGGCTCCACAACCCATAATAATGTCCTCCTGTTATGGGGTGAGCTATGGGATGGCACCCCGGATCCACCGGTAGGTGGCGAAGCAATGAGTGACATTATGGTGGATATTCTCGCTGATGTCATGCGCATTCCTCAGCATAGTTGGGGATCTACAGGAGATTGCAGCTTTTATGGAACCTGCTCACAATCAGGTTTTCAAGGACCTTACCTTTCCGTAAATCGACGCACCAATATGCCTAGCGAGTTGAGTGAGCAGGGACATCACACAAATCCCCTGCAAAACCAGCTTGACATGAATAATGACTACACCCGCATGCTGGCCTATAGTATGTTCTGGACTATTTTGGACAAATTCGAAATTGCCAGACCCTATCCTGGCATCCTTGCTGGTATTATCACCAATTCGGAAACTGGTATTCGCGTGAACGGAGCAACCGTAGAAGTGAATGGTGAATCCTACACAACCGATACCTTCGAGTCCCTCTTTCATCAGTTTCCAAATGGAGAAGAGCTCCACAATGGCTTCTATTTTTTTGAGGATCTGCCTGATACGACACTGGAGGTCATTGTCTCTGCAGATGGATACTTTACTGACACCCTTGAAGTTTCATCCATGGCTCAAGATTTTGTGACATTTCTGGACATTTTATTAGTTCCCAGTATACCTCCCTTTGTTGTTGAATCAAATCCAGCTGATGGTGACCTTTCCTTCTCAGCCTTTAATAATCCAAGCGTTACATTTTCAAGAGCCATGGATGGCGCTTCTGTTGGTGCAGCCTTCTCAATAGACCCTCCTGTTGCTGGTGTAGTATCTCTTTCAGCAGATCAAAAGCGGATAACATTTCAGGTGCAGGACACACTTGATTTTCTTACTGATTATACCATGACCGTGGCTGGTACGGCAATAGATTTGATGGGGCGACCTCTCGATGGGAACCAGGATAGTGTTGGTGGGGATGATTGGAGTATCCAATTCACTACAAGCCCACCTGATGTATCACCGCCTTTTGTGAATGCTTCGACACCTTCCAATGGTTCTGCATCAGTTAATCAAAGACCTATCATTAATCTGGTCTGGAATGAAGAGCTCAATCCAGGGTCTGTCACTTCAGATCTGGTGATTTTTGAACATGTCTCAACTGGGCAGCTCCAACCCTTCACACTGGAACATCATGTGATCAACTCCAGGAGTGTCCTGGTTATCTATTCCACAAATGATTTGCTTGATGTGGAAGCCTATCGCATACGACTCCAGCCTGGTTTCGAAGATCTGTACGGAAATGTACGTGCCATGGAAACCGAAATGAATTTTTCAACAAGCAACTATGGCTACCAGGTTAACAATATTGATAATTTTGAAACAGATGCTGCTAACTATTGGTGGGAAATAACGGCATCTGGGAGTAATTCTGGTATTCTGGCTCCACTTTGCACCAGAAGCTTTGTCACAGATCTAAGCGTCTTTACAGCAACAGATAACACCTCTCTCAAGCTCAACTATGGGTGGGATACGAATGCCAACTCATGGCTTATTAGAGAATACTTGAGCGGTGGTCCTGGACGCAATGTTCACTTCAGTGCCAATAAGATCATGCAGGCCTATGTTTTTGGTGATGGAAATGGCAATAAATTCAGGTTTTGTGTTGATGATAATATTTTCGGATCTGGTGCACACGAAGTGAGCCCCTGGTATACTGTAGATTGGTATGGTTGGAAATTGGTTAGTTGGGATATGGCTCTCGATGGCACGGGAACCTGGATAGGGGACGGCAATTTGGATGGAACTCTTGAATTTGATAGTATCCAACTGAGCCATACACCTGGACAAAACAATATTGGGTCATATCACGTAGACAACCTACGCGTTGTCACACGAAATTATCTCGGGATCGAAGATAGAGAGCTACAGCAACCTTCTGAAGTGGCTCTCTTACCTAATTATCCCAATCCATTCAACCCCTGGACTACCATCCCCTTTACTCTGGTGGAAGACGCTCAAGTCAATGTGAAAATCTACAACCTGAAGGGTGAAACCATGGCGACCCTTTTGAGTGGGAAGCTCACTCCCGGGTATCATGAAACTCGCTGGAATGCATCAAATGTTTCATCTGGAGTTTACATGGTCCGCTTGGAGGCCAATGGGGTTTCGAAGACACAAAAGGTGATGGTCCTCAAGTAAGTATATGATAGATCACACAACTTGAGACTGTTTGCCTTTAGTTTTGATGGCTTTAACATGCAATGTGGATTGCAAATAACATAAACTGTTAACTAGGGTGCAGAGAACACAGCCCGGGGAAACCACATGTTGAAAACAAGATATCTAACGGTGATATTGCTTTTGACCACCAGCCTTCTGGCAAAGGACATTATTGTAACGAACACCAAGGTGCTTCTGGGGGATAACAAGGCACCCTTTTATTTTCCATCATACACAGTGGATGGTAAGTCCATTATGTTGACTCAAAATGCCTATTCAGGTCTTTGGATGCTTGATAGAACCTCGGAAGAACTCAGGAAGGTCACTGATTCACAAGGCGCTGGTTTTGAACCACGTAGCCTCATAGATGGTACGGTTATTTATCGCCGCGATGAATATCAGAAAGGTCGAAAATTCACCTCTTTGTATAAATATACATCAAATGGGGAGCAACTCATCGCAGATCCTGCCCGCCTTGTCTCACCTGCCAATGTGGTCGACGATAGGTTGATCTACCTCATCGATGAAGTACCTGTCATCTTGAATGCTTCAAGTGCTCAACGTGAGATCAATCTTGAAGACTATACCACTGTACTAAACGATAAACTGACTCTGAAATTATTCCAGTCTGGAGAACCATCAGTAATTGCTCCCCAGGGTGAAGGAAACTACATCTGGTCTGAGCTTTCACCCACCTTGGACAAACTCGTCTATACCAAGACAGGAGTCGGTACCTTTGTGAGTGACCTAGACGGAAACATCATTTCCGATTTGGGTATTGTACATGCCCCCCATTGGTCACCAGATGGAGAATATCTTGTCTACATGAAGGATCTAGACGACGGCGTTCAATATACAGAGTCTGAAATCTGGATCGTTTCATTTGATGGGGAGCACTCCTGGAAAATTACTGACACACCAGAAAGAATTGAAATGTACCCACAATGGGCACCAGATGGAAAGCATGTGATTTATCATTCTCTTCTTGGTGACATTATTGAAACTACATTAGAGATCGTTGAGTAGGTCTGATATGAAAAACATCATTTTGCTTTTTATATTCGTCGGTAGCCTATTTGCTCAAGATTTAAGCGGCGTTCGAATTTGCATCGATCCGGGACATTCGGGACATGAAAGTGATGATCGATATATCGCTGCGACAGGATTTTGGGAATCCGAATCAAATCTCACCAAAGGGTTGGAGCTGAGAAATATCCTTTTGGGTCTGAATGCTGAAGTTGCCATTACCCGGACAGGAAATAATGACACCTCTGATGATCTGGGATTGTCTGAGCGAGCGGGTGTTGCCAATGCCTTCAATGCTGACTACTTCAATAGCAATCATAGCAATGGATTCGACGGGGGGACGAATTACGCCATGGTCATTTATAACGGTACCACGAATTCACCTACTTTTCCATTAGCGAGGACCATGGCTAATATTATGGCACCACTTCTTGATGATGTAAACCACACAACTCACGACGTTTCAATAGGTGACCTAACTTTAAATCCAACGTGGAATTATGGATATGGGGTTCTGGTACCCGCTAACATGCCTGCGACAATATCTGAGGGCTCTTTTCATGATTATATTCCCGAGTCCTGGCGCTTGATGAACCTGGACTATCGTAAACATGAAGCAATGGCTATGGCCAGAGCCTGTCTGGCTTATTTTGGACAACCGGGATTTTCAGTTGGTGCAATCGCAGGATTGGTAAGAAATCCTGATGTGACGGTTTCCTACTATTCACTCGCCAGTCTGAATGATAACTGGCAACCAATCAACAATATCGAAGTTTCAATTGAACCTGGAGGTCACCACTATTCAGGTGGCGATAACAATAATGGCTATTTTAAGGTGGATTCCCTGTCACCGGGAACCTATGAAGTGATTATTACCGCCGAGGGCTTTTCACCAGACACATCCACTGTGATTGTGACTGCCAATTATACCAGCTATACCACTATACAACTTCTAAACACCACACCTCCAACTATTGTTGAATCGCATCCTGCGGAAGGTGATACAACGTGGACACCCTGGAGCATCCCCTATTTTGATTTTTCAAAGGGAATGAATAGGAGTTCTGTGGAAGCAGCTTTTACCATTGAACCTAATGCAAGCGGATCATTTCATTTTACTACAGATTCGAAACGCATGGCATTCATACTCACTGATTCTCTTGAGTTTTCTACTGATTATACAATTACTTTTGCTGGTACAGCTACAGACATGGCTGGATTTCCATTGGATGGCAATCAAGATGGTGTCGGTGGCGATGATTGGAGTGTATCGTTTAGCACAATTGCACGAGATGTCTTGGCTTTGGATGAACCAGACATCCCAAATCCTTCGGAATACGCTCTCGAACCCAATTATCCCAATCCGTTCAATCCATCAACCCGTATTCCCTTTATACTCCCAGAAAATGCTGATGTGAGGATTCGCGTATTTGATCTCCATGGCCAGGTAGTAGCACATCTATTGTCTGGTTCCATGCATGCGGGGCATTATGTAACACACTGGGATGCTTCCAATATCTCCTCTGGTCTTTATCTGGTAAAAATGGATGCCAATGATATCTCGATCACACGGAAAATTACTGTCCTGAAGTAACTTGTAGATGTGGATAAGAATTACTATATGAGATATATGAGAAAGATACTCACTATCCTCCTGCTGCTGGCAGGTCTGTTCGCCTACGCAGATCGCGACTCGAAACACGGCTCGGCTCCCACCAGCTGGTCCAATCAAGTTGAAAAGGATCTGGTAAATCTCATAGCCAAGAATGAGCAAGCCAGACAGGTGTATGGTCGGGTTATTAAACGTCTGCGTCGCAGTGGAGTCCCGGCAGCATATGCATGGCAGGTATTTTCAAATTCCGGGATCAAAATTGAGCCCAACATCTCTGATAGATTTTCCAAACCTGCTGAGAGAATGGATTATACCGATTATCGTCGCATCTTTGTGAACGATAAACGTGTAAATGGCGGCGTGAAATTTTACAACGAACACTCCGAGCTCCTACATAGTGTGGCCAAGCTTTATGGCGTCGATCCATTTCTGATCCTCAGCTTTGTTGGTGTGGAAACTCAATACGGACTTTATGCTTCATCCTACCCAGTATTTAATTCCCTTCATACTATCATTCACAATATCCCTCGTCGAGCAAAATGGGCAGAGGATGAAATGGTTGCCTGGTTCATGATTTGCCGCGTTGATGGACTGGGTCCACATGATGTAAAGGGATCTTATGCAGGTGCCTTCGGCTATGGACAATTCATGCCAACCAGCTTTAAAAGTTATGCCGTTGATATGGATGGTGATGGGATTAGAGAGCCCTTTGAATGGGCCGATGTGATGGCCAGTATCGCTAACTACCTCTTAAAACGTGGTAACTATGATATTGGCAGCACTGATTTTTCAGAAAATTCTGCCAACTGGCGGGCGGTTTGGAAATACAATCCTTCTAAAAATTATGTCAAAGTAGTTCTAGAACTTCGCTCTCAACTTCAGCTAGCTATAAAAAAGTCTTAACTCAAGTCTAACTCGCTTCAGGGTTTTCGCCATGGATCTTACAAAGTTTCGTGGGATTTATCGTACTTGTTCATTCCATCAATCAGGGCAGCACTTACAATGTACAAGAGAGCAAGAAACACCAGCCCAAATTTTGGCAAGGCAACACTTCGAGCCAATTGAGGTAAAAACTCACTCTTATATCCTGTGAGTAGTAATATGAGAGCAATATTCTCGACAATATCCAGAATGGCTGCTAAGATGACACCACGAGCCAACCAAACTCCCAGTACAGATAATGCATGCAGATTTTTGGGCATTTTATTGGCTAGGATTAAACAACCCAGAGAAATGGTTGTGGCATAAAGGAATAAAAATAGGAAGTCCAATCCTATGTTGATACCAGCCCACACCATGGTGGTTCCCTGCCAGGATTCAATGATTCCCTGACTCCCAGTGAGGGTACCAACAAGTTCGAAGGTGATAATTCCGCCCTGAGCTATCTCAGTTTTTAGGGGAGCTCCTGTAAGTTGCATCCCAAATAATGCCAGGATTGTGAGTGCAAACAAAATCCAAAACAGTCGTTTCGTTTCGGGTGAGTGGATTTCTCCAGTAAGGATCATTTCTCAACTTGGTGAAGGTGAATATCAGATTGGGGATATGGAATGCTGATACCGGCTTCATCCAGCGCTATTTTAATTTTTTCAGTAAGATCAAATTTAACATCCCAGTAATCTGGTGTGTTCACCCAGGGGCGTACGAAAAAGTTTACGCTGCTGTCAGCTAGTTCGGAGACCACAATCAGGGGTGCTGGATCCTCTAATATCCTCGGATCAGCCTCAAGGATATTTTTAAAAATGGCCTTGGCGGTGAGAATATTGTCCTCATACCCAATACCAAATACGAGATCCAGCCTGCGTGTGGGGTTGGCATTGATGTTTGTAATCACACCAGCTGTAACCTGACCATTTGGCACTATCATGCGCTGATTGTCTGGTGTGAGAAAAATGGTATTGAATATGCTGATGGCTTCAATCTTGCCGGTAACACCACCGGCACTTACTACATCACCAATTTTAAAGGGTCGAAAAAATACCAGCATGACACCACTGGCAAAATTACCAAGTGAATCTTTTAGTGCCAGTCCAACAGCCAGTCCAGCTGCGCCAAATATCGCTAGAAAGGAAGAAGTGTCTATTCCCAATTCATCAGCTGCTGCCATCAGAACAACAACCATAAGGGCATAATAGGTGATATTGTCAAGAAACCGAATCAGAGTTTCATCAATATTTTGCTTTTTTAAAAGTTTACCGAGCAAGGATGCCGATTTTCTGGCTAGCCATTTACCAATAATGAAAATGAGAATACTGCCAAGAATATTCCAGGCATAGTTGGCAATAAATTCTGTTAATTGTGTTAGAATGGCTTGAACATCCATAATTACTCCCGCTCTAAAATTTTATTAAAAACACCCTACTTGGTAGGTTCTGGACTGGAGTTCCCCATATCAACGGCAACTTTCCATTGTCCGTCTTCTTCTCTTGTCCAGATATTCAGATACTTACCATAACGCTTCTGTACAACACCATCAGCATTGAAACTCAGAACATACTTGCCCCAGGTCCAGCCCATATCCTCGGAACCGGCAACCTCGGCACGCTGTGGCTCCCAGGATAGCTCGTAATCCTCTTGACCAACCTTCATGTCCTGGTAAATCTGTTCCCGTCCAATCACGGGATGTTGATTATGGGACATCCCCATTGCATCCTCTGTAAGAAAGTGATTGAAAGCTTCAGCTGCTCCTTTATCGAGAGACATCTGGGCAAATTGCCTGTCTGTATTTAACAATCGTCTTCTCTCAGTATCCAGATCATCGTTAATATTGCAGCTTGAAATCATGATGGTAAAAATAACCAGAATTCCCGGGAATGAGCCTAGAGTTTTGCATAAATTGGTCATTCTCTACTCTTTTACTTCAATAACATCTTCCTGATTGGGGACCAGACATAGAAACTCAAATGCCTCCGTCCCTGTCGTTTTGTAACTATGAGGCGTGTCGGCAGGGATAAATACTACATCATTCTTCTTGACGACGAGTGTTTTATCACCGATCACTACTTCTGCTTCACCCGCGATGCAAAACTGCTCATGCTCAACTGAATTCGTATGCAATGGCATAAATCCCCCCGCTTCAATCACAAAACACCTCATGGCAAAATTTGGTCCTTCTTCCGAAGAAATTAGAACTTGCTTGGAGGTTTTTTCTCCAGCTGAAACAGGTTCCAGAGGTAAATCCTTCATATGTTTAACCGACATAATGATTCCTATTTATTTGAATTGATTCGAACCGCTCATTTCGATAGATAATAATGCCACAATATCCTGGCTGCAACAGCGCGATTCGGTCGCCAGGATTCTGCAAGGTGTTGAAATTCATTTCCCCGGGGTCGATGCTCCAGGCCGAGCAGTTTTTGAAGCGCCACTTCCAGGGCCAGATCTCCACCTGGCCAGATATCGGGGCGCCCCAGAGCCATAAGCAGGTAAATATTGGCTGTCCAGGGACCGATACCTGTGAGCGACGTCAATTGGGCAAACACCACTTCATCAGAGTGTTTTATTAAGCTCTCCAAATCCAGTGATCCATCCAGAATAGCCCGAGCCAGGATTCTGGAATATCTGGTTTTCTGTCGGCTAAACCCAATCTTGAGCAAGGCAGCATCATCCAGAGTCATAAATGTGTCAGGATTTACCTCGTCCAGTGCTGAGTTGAGTTTGTCAAAACATGCCCTGGCTGAGGCCAGGGAGACTTGTTGTTCCAGAATGATATGTATCAAGGTAGAAAAACCTGGTGCTCTGGCCCATAGAGGGGGCAAACCAAACCGATCAATAACCGATTTAAGGTTATCATCCACTTCGCAGAGTTTTTCGACTGCCCTGGACAAACTGTCCTCATTTAGCATGACTATCTTATTCATGTGCATATATAGTATTTCTAGCGAACACTGGGGTAAAAAAAAGATGGCTCCATTATGGAGCCATCTTAAAGCTATTTCCGATTTGAACTAATCTTCAGGATTCAAGGTCACCTGAACCATTCGATCCATATCAAAATATTTTGCTGCAGCAGCTTGAGCATCTTCAGCTGAAAAACCTTCGATGAGCTCATTGAACTTCATAAAATCTGAAAGTTCACGACCTTCACGGTAATACACAGCAAGTGAATTCAACCAATATGAATTCTTCTGGATATTGATCTCACGTTCACGTCGTTGGGATTCTTTCACCTTATCAACGTTTACTTGATCCGGAGCTTCGCTCATTATTTTTTTAATTTCAACCATTACAGCATCGGTCAATTCCTGAACACGATCTGGAGCACAACCAAAAGTCACGTTCAGTGTGTATTTTGCAACTGGTTCCTTGGACATACTTGCCCACACACTGACACCGTAGACACCTCCCATATCTTCTCTTAGCACTTCACGTAAACGAATACGCAAAACCTGCATCATGGAGTACATGTCATAACGATTCTGCCGGGTATATTCAAATGTACCGGGGAAAACAATGCGCGTGCGGCTTTTTGGCTCCACACCTCGTTTAACTTCCTTCTGTACTTTCCCTAGGGGGGCCATAACCCCTTCATCAACCCAAGTTTCGTTTCTGCCAGTAGCCGGAAGTGAACCGAGATACTGTAGAATCAGCGGTAACATGGTCTCATTTGTGAAATTGCCAACAAAGAGAAAAGTAAAATCACCTGCGTCCTGGAAACGATCATCGTAAAGTTCCTGAGCACGGTTAAGATCAACCAGGTCAAGTTTTGCTACTGTCATTGGTTGACGACGGGGGTGATAGCGATTCATCGTTGCATTGAGTGTATCGCTATAGGCAGCCTCAGGGCTTAGAGTTTTATTTTCAAGTTGTGCGCGAAATTGAGTCATCAGCGCTGCAACTGCTTCTTCATCCTGACGACTTGCTGTAAATTGCAGGTAGATCATCTGGAACAGCATTTCGAGATCGTTAGGTGAAACAGATCCACGTAAACCTTCATAGAGGGCATTGATATAAGGAGTGGTAGCAACCTCTTTTCCAGCCATCAATTTCTGTAAATCCATGAGACTGAAATTCCCAAGGCCACTATAGTCCATGAGTTTGTCAGCCATTTTGCCAGTGACCAGGTCTTCATCTTTAAAGACAGAATATCCACCAGGACTATAGGCCTGGAAAAGGATTTCATCATTCTTAAAGTCAGTAGTTTTTAAGACCACCCTTACACCGTTACTCAGACGCAATTCATGGGTATCGATGTCTTCATCATATTTCTTCTCAACAACTTCACCTGCCATAGGAAGCTGGGAGATGAGTGGTTCTGTGGATACCTGATCCACATAGGGGTCAATATTCAACGTTGCAATACTGGCCATGACTGCAGCAAGGTCAGCTTCATCTGGTACGGTTACTCCCTCTTTCTCTGGTCCTGAAGCCATGACAACACGGTTTTCATCTGTGATGAATTTCTGTGCCAGTGCGTTTACCTCATCCAGACCGATACCAGGTATGGTTTCCCGGTAAAGTTGGTACTCATATGCGATACCAGAAACAGCTTCTTCTTCCAGGAAGCGGCGAATGAGTTCTGAGGCATAACCACGGGACTCTTGCTTATCTCGCTCCTGATAAAGTGCTTCCATTGATCTGAGAACTGATTTTTTGGCGCGATCTAATTCTGTTGAGGTGAAACCATGACGACGAACTCGTTCACCCTCAATCAGAACAGCTTCCAGTCCTGCAGGAATTCCTCCATCTACGACACCTGCACCCAGAGCAACCATATCAGCGGTTCGTGCCCAGCCCCATTTGGTGGAGAAAGCGTAAAGGAAGGGTGCATTCGCTTTCTGGGAGAACTCACTAAACCGTGCATTAAGCATTTCATGGTAGGTCCGCTCTACGATATTGTCACGATATTCACCTGCAGTCCGGTCAATCCTTGAGGGGTGTTTGAAGAGAATATTTACGCTGGAACGGGTTGCTTCTGGATCAGAAGCAATTGCATATAATACCTCTGCTTGGCCAGGCACATCATATACAGTACGATCTCTCGTTTCAGTGGCCGTGGGAATAGCTCCAAAAAGTGACTTGATTCTGGCTTCTATATCTGCGGGATCAAAATCTCCAACAGCCACTACGGCCATTAGATCTGGTCTATACCAATCCTTGTAAAAACGTCTCACACTTTCATGACTGGCATTTTTTATCACATCCATTGATCCGATTGGAAGTCTGTCAGCATAGCGTGAGCCTTTAAAAAGAATGGGGATCTGCTTGTCAAAAATTCGTTGACCAGCTCCCTGTCCCAGACGCCACTCTTCAACAACAACACCACGTTCCTTGTCGATTTCTTCCCCTTCGAGACTCACTTTGTGAGCCCAATTCTCTAGGATCTTGAAACCTGTTGCCATCTGATTTACACTATCGGTAGGCACCTGAAGCATATATACTGTCTCATCAAAACTGGTATAGGCGTTCAGGTCTGGGCCAAATCGCATTCCAATCCCCTCCAGATAGTTGACCAGATCCTGTTTGGGAAAGTCTTCAGTTCCATTAAAAGCAAGATGTTCCAGAAGGTGGGCCAGACCGAGCTGATCCTCATCTTCCATTATCGAGCCGGCATTGATAACCAGACGTAATTCAGCACGATTCTCAGGCTTGCCATTCTGTTTAATAAAATATTTTAACCCGTTGTCCAACTGCCCTTCAATAAGACTTGGATCAGTAGGCATTTGAGCATTTAAATCAATCCCCTTTTCATCTGCATCCTGGCCTGTGAAAACACAAGCAGACATGAGAAGCGTGAGTGCGATCAGGAATGACAGTAATCCTAGATGTGATCGTGAGCGGTGCATATTTATTTCTCCCTTATTCAATATCAAAAAATTGCACGCCATTATAATCCTAAACCGGTGTGAATGTTATGCATACTTGCTTACAGTAAAATAACGCGAGAAACGATAAATCCTTGTCTCCCTCTTCTCGAGAAGTGATTTGACATGGGGAACTCCTGATTCTTGGATGTCCCAGGTACTCGAGCACCGCACTTCGTACGCGAAGGCTAAACCATCTAACAAAGGGGTGATTATTTTGATGCTCTGGATACCAGCCATTTGAACAGATCAATACCAATGATATCATTGATTTCTGATTCAGGATGCCACTGGACTGCCAATAGAGGAATGGATTTGTCTTTGGGCTCAAGTGCTTCTATGAGACCATCATCACTTCGACCTGTGATACGCAAAAGTTCTGGTATTTCCTTTATAGCTTGATGATGAGCACTGTTTGTTTCTGCGATGAGTTTAGCCGTCAGCTGGTGAAGAAGTGATTTTTGTTCAAGGCTTACATCGTGTCGGGCTTCAAACCAGTCACCAATTTTGTGAATAATGGGATTCTTGACTTGAGAAGGAATGTCTTGATATAGAGATCCCCCCAGGAACACATTAACCTCCTGCATTCCCAGACAAATGGCTAAGGTGGGTATTTTGTTTTCCCAGACATACTCAAAAATTTCCCGATCATGTTCCCCGCGTCGTAAATGAAATGGTTTGGGGGTCAAGGGTTCAGCAGACTCCCCATAGTATTTGGGGTGAAGATCATCTCCCCCAGTAAGAATCACCCCATCTAATTTCCTCATTAGTAGTGAAAGATCTTCTCGCTGGATAATTGGGGGAATTAATACGGGAAGTCCGCCAGCACGTTGTACACTGTCTGTATAGGACTTGCCCAGGATGCTACGATCCATCTCTTTGTGCTCATAATATGATGGGCTGAGACCAATCAGGGGTTTCATACTTTATCGCCTGCGATATAAACGGCTCGAATGAATCCAGCAGGAATCTCATCAATTGCATCGAGATGTTGAAAGTCAGGATCCAGAATCACGAAATCAGCTAGATGTCCAGGTTTTAATATTCCCAGGTCATTTTCACGAAAACCGGCATAGGCTGCAAGGCGAGTATGTGCTTCTAGTGAGTCATTCAAGCCAATTGCCTCATCCATATACCATCCTGCTCTATGAACTGCTCCATGGATAGTGGCAATTGGATCAGCTGGTGAAACAGGCCAGTCCGATCCAAAGGCCAGGACTGCATCTGCCTGTTTCAAAGACTGAAATGGATAAGCATAGTCACAGCGATCCCCTAACAATTTTTCAGCATAGAGCGAATCGTCCACGCAATGCGCGGGTTGAACGGATGCGATAACATCGTGTTCTGCAAATCGGGGTTGATCCTGAGGGTGAATGTGCTGAGCATGTTCAATTCGGAAACGTCGATCTCTGGGACCATTATCCTGAATGACTTTCTCGAAGATATCCAGGACCTCACGTACGGCTCGGTCACCGATGGCATGTATCACACTCTGGTATCCCATTTTATCTGCATCACCAATAGTTCTGTGAATCAGATCCACATCTTTCCATTGACTATCATATATACCAGCTGATTCAGGACTATCATCATAAGATTCCAGCATAAGTGCAGTATGTGAACCAAGACTCCCATCACAAAACCCTTTGAGACCCTTGTACTGGAAGAAATCATTTTCATAAATGCCTTCTTGCAGCAGGACTTTCATTTCCTGCCATTTAAGGATGGGTGTATAAGCTGTTACTCTTACCTTCAGCTTTCCCGCCCTGGCCATCTTTTGTAGAAAGTGGAAGTGGTTCATATCATGGATCATATCTCCTACTGAGGTTACGCCACGCTCTAGCAAATAGTGTTGAGAAGCCTCAAGGTTGTTCTGGAGTTCTGATTCAGTCTCCTCGGGTATCTTATTGAATACCATTTCCATAGCTTCTTCACGCAAAATACCTGTGGGCTCTCCCGTTTCATCGCGGTCGATGACGCCAGCTTGTGGGTCAGGTGTTTCGCATGTAATCCCAGCTAACTCGAGAGCCGCAGAACTGGCAAGTCCTGAATGTCCATCGTGTCGCGTAAGAATCATGGGGTGTCCCGGTGCTGCTTCATCCAGCCAGCTTCGGTGAGGAAAACTACCGTCTGTAAAATGATGTTCATTCCACCCCCCTCCCTTAAGCCAGGATCCTGGTTGACGACCAGATGCGAGCTTTTTTACGATTTCGATAAATTCCATTTTTGAGGTGGCGTCTTGTGCAGGAATGGTCAAGAGTGTCTCTCCCCCCCACAAAAAATGCACATGTGCATCGATAAAGCCCGGTACCATGATGGCACCCTTGAGATCGATGGTTTCCGTTGTCGCATCACCGTATTGGGACAGATTATCGCCCACAGCAAGAATAGACTTCCCTCTTGTAGCCAATTGTGAAGCCTGAGGTTGCTCTTTATCCTGAGTGAGAAGAATACCATTGATAAATAATTTGTCTGCGACTGTATAGCTCATTGGACAAGGTCCTGCCGTGCTTGTGCAAGAGCTTCAAGTCGTCGTGGATCCGGCTCATTCATCCAGTTTCCGTCATGCTTAAAATAACTGCCCACAATAAATGCATCAGCAAGGTCAATGATTTCATGTAGACCCTCGGGAGTAACACCGCTCCCAACCAGTACAGGCAACTGGGCGTTTTGATAAACACGATTTAATTCCTGGGGGTCCACAGGTTTACCAGTATGGGTTCCAGTTACTATTACACCATCACTCAAGAAGAATTCTGCAGCCTCTACGGTGTCTTCCAGTGAGACATCATCTGTTATCGAATGACTGCTGTGCTTTTTCTTAACGTCAGTATAAATCTGAATCTGATTTGCACCGATTTGCTTTCTGAAACGGAGAAGTTCACCTGCATCTGATTGTAGCAAACCTTCATCGGCCATATGGCCAAACACAAATCCTTCTGCACGGATGAATTGGAAGTCTGATGCCTGTGCGACTGAAAGTGCTGCTTGATTCGCACCGGCGAGAATCTGCAGCCCCAGAGGCAGGTCTGTTGTCTGGCGAACATCCGAACATATACGGGTCAAGGCTGCGACAATTTCAGGACCGATATCCCTGTTCAAATAGGGTACATCATGCATATTTTCCAGCATGATCGCCTGTATACCATTCGCAGCCAGAATCTTGGCTTCCTTCACAGCCTGTTGGGCGATATCTGATACAGATAACTGGTTTAATGGGGTTCCTGGAAGTGCCTGAACATGGATCATACCAATCAGGTTTTTGTCCTGCTTAAAAATGCTAGAAAAATGAGTAGTCTGCATACCGGCCTTTTCGTTAATTTTTTCTTATGGGCATAATGTAGGGTAAGTCGTCAGACTATTCCGTCCCCAACCATTTGTACATCACTAGGGCATCAATTAAACCATTTATGGGATGATTAAAAGCCTTTGGAAGTCGACCAACTATTTCAAAACCAAGTTTTGTCCATAGACGAATTGCACCCTCATTACTTGAGGCGACAAAATTGAATTGCATGGCTTGGTATCCCAATTTCTTAGCAACTTTTTGGGAATGTTCACACATTGATGAAGCCAGCCCCTGTCCTCGGGCCGTAGAAGAAACCATATAGCCACAGTTGCAAACATGCTGACCTGGACCCAATTGATTAGATTTGATATAATATGTCCCCAGAACCTCATTATCCACAGTAACCAGGTACGTTTCTCTCGGGGTCGTTATCCAGACCTCGAATGCATCTATTTTATTGATATTGCGGGGATATGCATAGGTGTCACCAGATCTGACTATTTCCTGAAAGAGTGGCCAAATCTGTTCAAAATCTCGGGCCTGTGCCTTCCTAATCACTTGTGAACTCAAGGTGCAATCGCTTCCTTTTATTTGTGGGTTTTAAGGTGTAGTTGTCGTGGTCTTTTCATGCCAAATTGTCTTAGACTCTCTTTTATCTTTTCAGCCTTTTCATTCAAGGCCTCAAACCCTGGCTTCGCGCGTTCTCCTTGCACCAGATCATCAATACTGGATTCCATTTCTTGGATTTCAACGCTGTCAATGATAACCTGCTTTTCATTGAAGATGATTTGTTTTTTAATGATACTTAAACCTTTATCCATCACGAGATTCACAATCTCATCTGATGAGTAGGTCGTATCATGGAAGGTACCGTTGAGTCGATCAACTTCAGCTCTCAAGGCATGGAACCTACAGTAGGTTTGCTCAGCTTCTGAAAGATCATTCCTCACCATCTCAGTAATGATGATCTGACCCTCAGAATGAAGCAGTCTCTTGAGTTCCTTAAACACGCTATCTTTATCTCGAAGATGATGCAGGGTGTTGGAAAGGGTGATAGTTGAGAATTGGTTTGATTCAATGGGCAGCGGAAGAACGTCCTGGGTAATAAATTTAACCCGGTAGTTAGTCAGGTATTCTTTGGCTTGTTCAACAGCTTTTGGATTGATATCAATGGCGGTTACTGTCGTGAAAGAGGCGTTCTGATCCAATACAAACTTAAGAAATCCACCCGTGCCGCAGCCAAATTCCAGATAGTTCCCCAGTTTCAATTTTTTTAATTGTGTACCTAACGCAGGGTACTCTTCATACATGATCATTCCAGATTATTATGGTCTCTAGGCAGCTTGCCGAATAGACCCCTTAGCCAATGATGAAACTTGTGCAATCCGCGGGGTTGTGCAAACATCAGTATGCATTCGCCGTGGATAACATCCATGTTATGTTCCGTGCAATACCTAATAGCATCTGGTGAATCAGATCCTTGCTGCATCCAGATTTTCTTGATCCCTGAGGCATTTGCTTCCCGCACCATCATTTCAGTCTGCACTGGGGGTACCACATTTATCAATCCGCTAACTTCTTTTGGTAATTCAGCCAGTGACGCATAGCAATCAAAACCATCTATTTTATCTGCGGTTGGGTGAACCAAAAATATTTCATAACCTTTACTGCTCAACTCCTTAAGGACAATATTACCGAATTTCTTGGATTTGCTAGACGCCCCAACTATAACCATTGTTTTTTGTGTCAGAAACGACTCAATTAATTTTTGTTTGATCATCATCCCCTCGTTCAATGGTTTCCAGATTATCTCCGTCTGATTGACTGTATTACAACATCCAATTTCTGGAGAAACTCTGATCGGTCCTTCTGGGTTATTGGTGGTGGTCCACCGGTTATCTCCCCAGCACCACGCAATTCAGAAAGAAGATCACGGGTTGCCAGAGTCTGACCAATATTGTCATCAGTAAATCGTTTACCCGTAGGACTCAGAACTTCAGCCCCACCTGATATACAGCGCCCAGCAAGAGGTATATCAGCTGTAATCACCACATCGCCAATTTCCACATGATCGACTATCCAATCATCTGCTTCATCAAAGCCATCACCGACTAGTTCCAGCTTGATACGTGGACTGTTGGGTACACGCATTCGTGAGTTTGCTACGATGCTAACCTCCAGCTCGTATCGATCTGCTACTCGATATACTTCGCTTTTAACAGGACAAGCATCTGCATCTACATATATATGAAGCAATTAGTTTCGTGCCTCCCAATTTGCAGGTAATATTCCGATCATATGCATTGCTTCTCGGGCGATTTCTTTTTGTTTGCCATAAATTTCATTTGAGGGGATCTCTATATTGATGCTAAAGAACCAGACATCGTCCTTTGTTGTAACATAACCAACCCACCAGGCATGTTCACCATCAGTTCGGATGGCCCAACCTGTTTTGGCCCGTATTGTATAGGCATCTGTCTCCTCAAAAACCATGATCTCTTTCAATAAGTCCATATTTTCTTGATTGATCGGTAGATCATTTCTATAAATCTTCTTCAAGAAGGTAATTTGCTCTTCAGGTGTTATCCGAAGATCTCCCTCCAGCCAAAATATGTCGACATCAGGTCCAGTCTTCTTATTCCCGTAATTAAATTGATGAAAGTAGCTAAGGTATTTGTCGTTCCCAATGCGTCGAGCCAGTTCCTGATAATACCAAACACATGAAACAGGAAATGCCGATCTAAGGGAATGATCCTGGTTCCAGGCATCAACAAAACGAACCTTACCATCCCACTTAAACATTTCATCAGGACTGGAGATAACCCGTTCTTCCAGGGCGATCAGAGTATTTGGGATTTTAAAGGTTGAAGCTGGTAAAAAAGGAGTCCTCCCTCTCTCTGGGTAGGCAAAATACTGCTCGCTACCATCCAGATTGGAGATGAGAATTGTTCCTTCGATATCTCTCTCTGTAAATAGGTCTTCCAGGGCATGCTGAGTCACCTTCTCGGAACAGGAGAAAATACATATCCCAACAAACATCAAGATCACTCGTCTGTTGATGCTGCGCATATTGATCTCCTTCCTCTAGTTTAGTAAAGGTAGCTAGCTCCTTGTATCGAAATTTTTTCCGGCTTCAATCACAGCCTCGACCAATTCGGTATCATTGACCGTCTCCGTTTTCGTCTCATTAAAGAGTTTATAAACCTTGATAGCCATTATGGCCAGCTGTGTTGGGTTGCCAGGTATCTCCTCTGGTGGAAGCAGCTTCCTTTTTTGTGTTAAAAATGAAGCTGCTTGTTTAACTGCCTTTTGTTCATTGATTTCCCCAGCTTCATTCAGGTTGAATTTCCAGCGTTGAACCTGTTGATTAATGAGGACTTTGTCCTTACCACTTATCTGAATACCAGTTGCTGGAAATATTCTGCAATCGTAGCTGCGACAGGTTGCTGGGCGGTGTTCATAAATCGAACATGCGCCCTCTCGTAGCATGGGACAATGACCCTTTTCATCGTAGCCCATAAGCACATTTCCTTCTGGCAAACCGGGAGCAGGAAATAACAGCTCTTCTGGAATATGATTCAGGGTCTCCAATTCATTGGGTTTGATATGGATAAAGTAGGAGGATCGACAACAGGCATTGCATTCTCCGCAGGGAACATCTGTCTCAGCATCTTTCTTAAGCGCGCTGCGGGTGTCGCGAAGCCAGTCTGAGAAATTTCCTGTCGATAACTCCTGGGATTCTACCATAAAATCTAGAAAGCACCCCACTTTTGTTTACCAGGGATATAATATGATGGCAATAAGAAGCGAAACATCTTGGCAATGCTGTGCGCTCTGTCGGCCTTCTCTTGACTTTCTTCCAACATTTTATCCAGCTCTTCACCAAAAGCATCATCGAAAAAGCCTTCAGCAGCTTTTGTTCTATCAGCTTCTGTTGTGAATTGGTTTCTGATTTGACCTAGTTCTCCTGCATCCAGCCAGAAGCCCCCACAATTGCCACATTCATCTACTTCAACATCCCGTTTAATACTCATGAAATGCTTCATCATGGTTACACCATCACATCTTGGGCAAGGCCGCTTCTTAGTAAAATCAACAGAAACACTTGGATTCTTTTCAAAATGTAAAAGGGCTTCTCCTGAAGCTTCATGCTTCTCATCAACCCGTTTTAGCTCATGGTTATCAAACCAGAGGCCTCCACATCCATTTTTACAGACATCAACAGTGATCTCACCAACCTTTGTGACTACAAGTGTATTGGCACATGCCGGACATTTCATTTCATACCCCTATCCTGTGTATTGATTAATAAAAAATTAATAGTTAGATAATTTCCAGTTTAAACCTGCGTATCAAAGCTAAAACTTTCCTCAAGGTTCAGCCATCATCCCGATGAACACTTGCTGGAGAAAATGCAGGTAAACATACTGCTATGTACTCAGCACCTTCATCCATGGGGGTGCTATAACGTACCCACTCTCCTGGATCCGTGACAATTGATTGCCCGGCCATTACATCGCAGGTGCCACCCGTGTATTCAACATGCAGTTGTCCCTTCAAAACCAGGGTGATCTCCATAAAATCAGGTCGCTGACCTGGCTCCACCCACCCACCAGGAGAAACCATTCGGGCTACACTCACTTCACCATTTTTTGAATTGACATGACCAACATATTCTTCGATACGTTTTGGTTTGTTACCAGCTGATTCAATAATAGTTGGCGAATCAATTATCCTGGGCATGTCTTACCCTCCTTCATGGATTGAACATTTAGTTCAATCATTTTAAAAGCAACATTTTGTGAGATGATGCAAAGTGACCCTGATGCATTTTCACAAAATAAATTCCAGCAGAAACATTGTCCCCTGACTCATCCAGCCCATTCCAGGTAGTAGCGTATTCACCTCTGTTTTGGAAGGTTTCCACCAGTTTTTTTACTTCTGTTCCTTTTAAATCAAGAATGGACAGCTCCACAAATCCGCTTTCTGGAACTTCATAGCCGAGGACGGTTTCAGCATTAAATGGATTGGGGTAATTCGTTAGAGAGAAGTTGTCTGGCAGGGGCTTGGATACATTCATGCCCGAGGGGTTATTAGAACCTTCAGGGCTGGGATTGTCAAAATGAATCCAATCCAATCCACCATCAGGAGATCGCCCATATGAGACATCTTGTTGCTGAGGGCCAAAATTAATGGCATCGATAATGGTTTCCCCATCAATGTCTACCAGGGCTATAAATTCCCCTCCACGGCTCAGCTTAAAATTTGTGTGAAGATCGGGTTGCTCCTGATCCTCATCGCACCACACTATTAAGTATCCCCCGAACGCCAAGGTCAGACCTCCAGAAGGAAACATCCATTTTGTGAGATTAGCTGGATCATCTGTGAGATACATACCGCTCAACAGCATATCCTCTGGACCTGTATTATATATTTCCAGCCAATCGTCATATTCTCCTGAGGCATCTTGATTGCTGGCCACATTATCAGCCAAAAATTCATTTATGCGTAATGGGTTGGTTGAACCGCCTGGGACCTGAATAAACTTGAAGTCACTTCGAGGGTAGATCATACTCTGACTATTCAGATCCACTGCACTTACTTGAAACCGGCCATGACCGAATTCGCCCATTGGGGGAATTACCCCCACCCAGCGATCCGATTCCTCAATGGATTGTGGATTTTCAATAGGTTCAAAATGCATGGGGTAAGACAGCACCACCCCCAATACTCCAGGATGATAGGCAATGGTTAAGCTATCCAGACCAATATCGCTGTATGCTGCAACACTCACATAAATACTGTCGTTCGGTCCTGGAATGAGTGGCCAGTATTGCAGATCATAAATAATTGGAGGAGCGGTTTCATATACAAGTTGGGTTTCCAAAGAAGCATGACGCTCATTAATGAATTGCTTCAGCCCTTTTTTAACATGTTGGTTGGAATAGGGATTCGGAGAATATGACTGGTGAAAATCGGGAATACTAAAACCATAGTCCAAGGTTCTGAAGCTATCAAGTTCCGCCCAGGGAGTGATCATCTCCTTCAGGTCATCGAGTTGGGATTCCCATAGGCTTAGATCAGTGATGTTATCCTGATAATACTCCAGAATATGTGTGTATAAATTTCTGTACTGGGTATTGTTCATTATTTCTTCCATGAGAGGTCGGGGTCCGGGCTGATTGCCTTGAGACTCCTCAATGGTCATAAAACTATATGGGTTCACTTGAGTCCAATCTACATAGAACCAGTCGATACCTAAATTATTGTCATAGTCGTAGGGTATAAATCGAATTCGATCCAGGCTGGGATCATGATACAGATAATAATTGTTTCTGAGAAACCAATAATCATCCCAATTTCCCATGAGAACATTCATTGCTGCATATTTCAGGACATCGGGAACCACCAGGACTTGCTCCAATGAGTCGGGGAAGAGAGCTGGGGGTGTGTCGTGAAGAATGGTAATCAGTCTGGCTAACTCATTGTAATCATATTCGTCCTCATTGGTTTTTAACTCGTAGGGACGTGTTTCATCTTGATAGGGGTGATAATCACTTGCATTGGGGCCTCTATAGGTGAGATCTGCAGGCCAGAGACATTTCCACAGATTCCCTGTATCATCTTCAAAATGGTTTTTCAAGAATTCTTCATCAATATGTTCAATTGAAATGTAAAGACCGTAATATTCACCATTGATGTATACGGCACAATGTGCTGCTCTGGTAGTGGCCATATTATTTTTCTGATAGTGATCCCATGATATTTTGCTACGAATAATGGAGGGATCATTGTGCTCTCCATTCAGATTCATCTTTTCCACATCATAAAATTTTCGCCCTGGTTCAAACGTATTAAAGGACAACTTGAATGATTTTTTCTGGGCATTTCGTGAAGTATTGCCCCTGAGGCGAAATCCGACGTTTTCAATAGTTTCATCAATGAAGGCATTGGTGAAATGTACCGATGCAAGGTGCATAGAGTCACTATGTACATGATCATACATCCAAATGAGACCCGCTGGGTCCATATTTACTTCGATGATGGCGACCTGGCTGTCGTCATATAGTAAATCAAGATCAGTGGCAATGAGAGCCAGTGGAAGAAGCAGAAGAATTTTAATCGTGAATTTCATGCCAGCAATTTAGGCAGAACTCTGAGTTCAGAAATTATGATTTCAATTCAGTGAGTTGAACTTTTCGGGCGGCCACTATGCCAATATTCAGTTCAAAACCGATAATGATGGCGAGGGCATAACAAAAAATCATCAACATAATAATAGGCAAGGTTCCAATAGAGCCATAAAGCGCATTATAGCGACTAAAATGATCGATGTAGAAGCCAAAGCCGGTGGTGATTAAAATGGATAAGGCTGTAGCCAGACTCGCCCCTGCAGAAATGAATCTGTACTGACTCTTTTTTGAGGGTCCCCAAAAGTAGAGAAATGAGTAGGCAAAATAAAACACACCCAAAATGACGACCCACTTCCCAATGTTTACCGCATAGTAGAGCCAACCTTGAATCATGAGTTCCTTTAATACTAGAAAATCCATGAGTCTGTGGGTAATAGTCATAAGAGAAACACCTATTGTGACCAGTGAGACCAGTGAGACCATAAGAATGAAGGCGATGGCTCTTTGCATCAGCCAACTCCTGCTCTCCTCCACATGAATGGAGAAATTGAAGGCATCAATCAAAGCAACGATACCGTTGGTAGAGAAAACCAGGGCAAAGGCAAAACCAAATGATAGCAAGCCACCGTGTTTGATAGTGATGATGTCTTCAATAATACGTTGGACCACAGTATATGTACTTACAGGTAAGATGGATTGAATCATCAGAAGTAGATCACTTTGAAAGTCATCTATGGGAATGATTGGGATTAGCGTGAAGAGAAAAAGGATGGCCGGAAAGACTGCCAATACCAGGTTAAAAGAAACTGCTTCCGCTCTTGAAATCACACGGCCATCTCGAATGCCTCTAAAGAAAAAAAGCAATACATTGAAAACGGGGACACGATCGAATCCAGGAAACGACACCTGTTTTGCCCGATTGATGAGTGGAATTATCCAGCGAAACTGTTTTCTGTAGTAAAAGTGGTGCTGGTCATTCATAGTTAATCCGAGAACCTACAAAATTAAATTCTGCGAGCAATTTCTTTTCATGATGCGAATGGATTTATCTAGAAGTTGTATTCCCGATTCAGGACTGCTGAGCGTGCTTCAACGACTGCAGCTTCTGCATTGAGTGTGATGGCTATGTAAATCTTAAGGATTTCAGAATATTCCTCAATTTTGTTGATAGTTTCCTCTTCCTTTTTTAGTGAATAGGATGAGTCAAGCTCAACAGTCTTTTCTCTGTATCTCTTTATTCTGCTATCAATTCGCCTCACTACAATTCGGGTGTAATTCTGTCGACGATAGATATCATGGAGTTCTTTTACTATTGGATTATCAAGCATTTGAGGATTCAAAACGAAGAGATCATTAATCTCATCACGTAGGGGATTGATCTTTGAAGCCTCGCTTGCTGCCTGGGCGTATAGTTTGGTTACTTCATTGATTAGTTTAATAGTGTGATCTGAGGTTCCGCTAATGCGATAATCTTTCATCTCATCAAACCACTTCAATTCTGAGCTAAGATGATCAATCGTTTGCTGCTCAAAATGAGGGGCAATCCCTCTGATCAGGGTAACAAGATAGTTCATATTATCTATAAGTTGGGCCCGCAGTCGGCTACGTTTCTGTCTTGTACGCAATACAGATTCAATGATTCTTACGCTTAACCACACTCCCAATAATTCTGTTCCAATATTGGGAACAATGGATTCCATGAATATTGCTTCGGAATGCACTCCATCCAGACTATTCATATAATATATCATCAATCCTAAGCCGAGACCGAATACGGGGATATCAATAAACGACCAGCGAACGAACCATTTTTTTAAGTAATTCATGTTTAAACCATCATTTAAGGAAGAGCATTTTGCGAACGTCAGAAAAGTCATCTGTGACAAGTCGATACAAATAAACTCCAGCGGGCAGATTGCCTCCCCTGAATGTTATCTCATAAGAACCTGAATTTTGATAATTTTGAACCAGCGTAATTATTTCTCTACCAAGGCCATCGTAAATTTTTAGACTTACATTTCCTGGTCGTTTAAGGTCATAACTAATCTTTGTATTGGGATTAAAGGGATTTGGATAATTCTGACTTAATGTAAATACCTCAGGAGTTAGCTGTTCATTCTCTTCAAACGGGTAGAAATAAGTTAGGATGTCATCGACTGTGGCTCTCCAGAACCCCCAGTTATGTCCCTCTGGGTATTCAGCCCAATTAAAGGTATAGCCTTTGTCCAAAAGAATGTCTCTCAATGCCCGTAAATCAAGGTGGATGGGATGTTCATAAGTACCCCAAATAGCGTAAAAGTTAATGTCCTTTACTGGACCATCTGCCAGCAGTCTGAAAACATCATACGATGGACGAAAAGCAGCTGAATTCAGTCCACAGTTACCAAATACATCTGCATACTGATACGCTATGTAGGCACTAATATTGCCCCCATATGATGGTCCAATTACCAAGCGACCATCGGGGCTCTCAATAGTATTGTACATACTATCTATGTAGGCAGTGAGATGTGTGGCAAAGAATTCTGCATAAGTGTCTTTCTGGCCAACCAGATATTCTAGTCCACGATTATATGGATTTACATAGACTGAAATTACAGGTTCAATCTCCTGATAATACACCAGGTTATTTATGATGTTTTTTGCCTTAGCGCCACTTTGACTCAGGTATCCGCTACCATCCTGAAAATAGACAACGGGATAGCCCTCCTCCCTTTGCGAATCATATCCAGGAGGTAAATAAGTATTGACCCGATATGATTTATCAATGTCATTCGCAAAATACTCAAGCAGAGCTGTTTCAAGCTCGCCCTCTGGCACGGCTTCGATGTATTCAATTTCCCAGGGGTGTACATATTCGGGCATAGCTAATTCTGAAGCCGCGCTTATATATCCAGTCGCAGGGCGAGGGTTTTCGCGATCTCTGACAAACTCATTATCTATATAAAAAGCATAGTCAAAGCGGGCGTTTGGTTCAAACACCATTTGATGATACCAAAAATTTGTACTGTCAATATGATGAATGGGCCTTTTAAAGCTCGCAGCCCAATTATTGAAATCACCCCCAATAGCTACATTGTCTTCATTACTAATGTGGATAAAGGTTACGAGAGAATCATTAATTATTGGTATGGATCCTTGACGAGCCTGGACCATGAAATCATCAATAGCGGTTTGCTTTGAAGCCCTGGTGGTCAGCGTGTCAAGGGTTGTTAAAAGGGATTCAAACGGGGTTTGAGAAAACACATTCTGCATGCAAAATATCAACAGGACTACTCGCAATAAAAGGTTCATTACTTACCTCTATATTCAAGCCCCCTTTTATGTATGTCTTACAAGCTTAAATTAATTTCAAGCCTGAGTAAAGGCTAATGCACATCGTAGATACTACCACCAATAAACTCTCGAAAATGAGAGGTTTCAGGGATGGGTGATTCATCAGTAACAGGGGTAATTGACTCAAGCATTTCCCTGACCCGTTTCGCTCTCAGATAGGCATCTACACGACGTGGATCATCCTTATAGTCTTTTTCCCATTCCTTGAAGTGCTCTAACAAACGATTTCGCATCACAGGTAATTCGTAGGGTACAGCTCCATTGATAACATAGTCAGCTGTTGTGATATACGGCAGGATGTTGCGAAGTTCTGCATTTCGCACATAGTGCCAGTGTGTCAAAGTTTGGCGAGGATCATACGCTCTGTGTTGCTCATCGCGAATCATCCGACGCATAAGCCTAAGATCTGTCCAACGAATAAATTTTCCGTTGTCGCCCTTCATTTGAAGTAAGGTCTCAATATATACTTTAAATATTGTGCTCTCATCAATACCATTGAGCATATCACCATATAGTCCATGAAGACTATCGATAAGGATGACATCTGTAGACTTGATCTTCATGGGAATCTGATCCAGGGTCCGAGTGCCTGTTTTAAAATCATATGACGGGGTCATTACTTCTTCACCAGCCAACAGTTGTTTGATATGCTGGTTTATCAGGGGTAGGTCCAAAGCCTGAGGTGTCTCAAAATCATGATCACCAAACTCATCAACAGGATGCATTGCCAGATCAAAAAAGTAGTGGTCAACATTCAACTCAACCAGACCCATTCCCTTTTTCGACAAGTAGTGAGCCAGCTTGCGTGTTGTTGTGGTCTTTCCAGATGACGATGGACCCGCTACGACAACGATCCGTGTATTTCCATCGCGTTCTGCGATAAGCTCAGCGGCTGCCTGTACATCGTACTCATAAGCTTCGTCTGATTCCAGACATATCTGAGGAAATTCACCCCTGGCGATACGCTGATTCAATTTTTCCACGGAATTAAGATCGTGGTCCGATGCCCAGACAAGTACCTCATAAATTTTTTGATACGGGATATTCCCAGTGTGAAGGGTGCTCTTGCTTAGCTTGGCTTTACGCTTCTCATTCTGGGTCGCACGATATACGATAAAATGTTTGGCTACCGTTGCGTGACCCTCTTCAATCAGGACTTTTTCAACAATATCCTGAATCTGCTCCACCATGGGGGGATGATCGACAGAATAATTTTTACAAATAATACCCTCAATTATCAAAGAAAGTTCATCTGCTTTGTCCTTGTCACGACCACCAACAGCAACAGCTGCTCTATAGATAGCATTGCTGATCCTTTGGCGAGAATAAGGGACATAGGTTCCATCTCGCTTGAATACATGGGTAAGATTACATACTTCACTCATCACTGTCACCAAACTTTATATCATCGCTTAATTCATTGACATCGTCTTCAGCAACAGGAAAATATTTGGCAAGGTTTTCACCCAGTTTATGTATTCCAGCCAATAGACCTTCACGCATATTACCCTGGGAAAACTGCGTCCGCATTTCATCCACGGTTGCTTCCCAGAAATCTGCAGGAACCTTCTCATGGATACCCACATCACCATAAACAGCAAATTTCTGCTCAGAAAGAAAAAGTACGATTAGCGTCGCATTGCGTTCATTGGTCTGATGCAGTTTGGCCTTTTCAAATATGCGCTTGGCCGTTTTGTAGGGTTGATTGTAGGAGGTCGTGTTGAAACTAATAACGATTTCACCGCTCGTACGACCTTCAAAGGTGCTGATGGCAGCAGATACATCCTCCAAATCCTGATCACTAAAAATCTCTTTTGCCAGTTTCTCAGCTTTACTCATAGGATCTCCTCATACCGACATCAATAATCGTCGGTGATGTCTTTACCTTGTTTCTTACTAATCACCCGGAATTCATCCATATTTTTGGATTCATCCTCGATAATTTCAACTTTGATAAAATGCTGCCACTGTATGGAACGAACTACGTTCTTGCGGCCAGATCTCAAAAACTTCCCCAGCTCTGGGTTGACAACCAGCTGAAGCCTGAATTCACGCTTTTTAGAGTGAAAACGACGGAACCAGCCTTCGATTTGTGTGGTCAGCGCAGCCTTTGACATAATACGTCCTCGTCCCTTACAAACTGGACATTCCTCGGTTGCAGAAAGCAACAGGCTGAGACGAATACGCTGGCGGGTCATTTCCAGAAGACCAAAATCAGAAATATAGCTCACAGCCACTTTGGCTCTGTCTTTACGTAGCTCTCGACGGAGTTCGTAATAAACTTTTTTCTTATTGTCTTCACGGGACATGTCAATGAAGTCGATAACAATCAAACCACCCAGGTCTCGGAGACGTAATTGCTGGGCAATTGCTCGGGCAGCCTCCAGATTGATCTTAACCGCGTTAGCTTCATGGTCTTTACGCCCAATAAATTTTCCTGAGTTTACATCGATGGAAACCAAGGCTTCTGTTTGCTCAATCACAATCGAGGCACCACTCTTTAAACCCACTTTTCGAGCCATTGAAATATCAATCCCCTTCTGGACGTTGTACGCATCAAACAGGGGTAATTTTTTATTGTAATGAACCAAACGATCCAACAACTGGGGGGCAGCACCTTTGAGGTAACTGCTTATCTGTTTATACATGCCCTTATTGTCTGTCACAACCTTTTGGACATCATTGGTGAATAAATCTCTGATGAGGCTTGAAACCGTCTCCATATCCTTATAGACAAGAATTGGACCTGGCTTGTTTTTAACCACTTTCTCCATCCGTTTGTAGGAGTCCATGAGATTGTTTAGATCTGCACCAAGGGTTTCATCATCTTTGCCTTCGGTCACGGTCCTGGCAATCAATCCAAATCCATCAGGTTTCATTTCCTGACAGCTGCGACGGAGACGGCGACGCTCGTAATTATTGTAAATCTTACGGGAAATACCGATTGAATTTGAGTTTGGTACGAGAACCAGAAATCGACCAGGGAGGGAAATATTAGTCGTTACTCGAGCGCCCTTACCCATATATGGTTCTTTGATAACCTGAACCAAAATCTGCTGGCCTGTTTTCAATTTTGGTGTATTGGGTCTTCTATGGTCGTGACGGTGATTTTGGTTTCTTGATCGACCACGGTTGCCACGTTGTGGTTTGACATCCTCATCCTCATCCTCGTCTTGATCAAGGAGAAAGGATTCTCCTTCTACTTCTGAGAAAGGCAAAAAGGCATTTGCACCAATCCCGATATCAACAAAAGCAGCCTGCATTCCGGGCAAAACATTTTCTACAACGCCCTTGTAGATATTACCAACAATCCTGATGTTCTCAGGTTTTTCTACATAAAGTTCAACCAGGACCTCATCCTCATGGATGGCAATCCGTGTTTCCTTATGCGTTTGGTTTATAAAGATATCCTTCTTCATTTCAATTCCTTAGCTATGAATTGAACCGGTAAAAGAAGAAGGTTGAGGCATTTGCCCTCAACGGGGAGGCTATTCATTCTCTCTGAATGAGCCTTTCACAAAATTTTTTCTGCGCTTACTCTGCTTGAGCGGACTCACTTTAGTCCTGTTCTGTAGGATCGTGCGCACTATCGATTCAGAGTTATTTCACGGAATCGATTAAATTCTTTTACCAATTCTGGTTTTAGCAGTCTTATGAGCTGCTATTAATTCAGGTGCATCTATAGATGTTCACCTGTTTTGCAGTCGTAAAAAGCGTTTCCCTTGCTTGGATTATTTTTTATGTAAGCGGAAACGTTGTGACCTGACAGTAATCCTTCAATAAACAGATTTTAGAATATCCCACCGATCTAGACCTCAATGTTTTTAGGCTGCCGGGGTTGCCTCATAAAGACAAACGTGGATAAACCGCTATACAGACGGGAAGTGTGGATCTGCTCAGATTCTTTTTACAACGGTACTCACCGATCGGTTAACCAATCACGCTGAGAAATTCATGAAAACAGCTTCTCTTTTAACACTGTGTATTGGTAGACTTTCGATCGGAACTTCAAAAAACGCGGGGAGAAACTCATTTAATCGAATTCCTTTCCCGTTTTGGACCAGAGTGACAACCTCGAGGTTATTACCCTTTATTTCAATAGACTGGATATATGATTTAATATCCAGGGATATTACACGCTGTTTTCGCTCGCGTTTAATATACACATTATTTTTCTGTTCAAAGTTTTGTTTCAATTTCTCAAGTGACATTTCCACAGGGATATCTTCAAGCATAACTTGTTGCTTTATAGCGGCGATCTGACTTGTAACCGACTCAATACGACCCTTGTGCCACTCAACTTCTAGCACAGATACTCCACCTGGTAAATACTTATTCAAATCATCAATTATTGAATCCACCTGATGAAATAGAAGAATATCCATGTACTCCGCATCAGAGGTGTACCCAAGTGGAAGTGCTGGACCACTGGAGATCTTAGGACGACTATTAAAACCCTGGGAGAAAATTACTGGCAAACCAGCCAGGCTGATTGCTCGCATAAAAGAATTTTGAACATCGAGATGCCCCAGATAGCTGGCCATTCCTGCTTTTGAATACTTCAAGCGAGCAGTAAGAACCGGAGTCGTGTTCAACAGTTCAGGTAGTGCTTCTTTTTCTGGAGCTACATAGGGTTCAGGTTTGACAGTGGATTCTCCCACTGTTCCATCCTTGACAACTCGCATAATTAGTTCATCAAAATCGCAAACTCCACAAGCCAGACAGCCATCGCGACAATCAATGACAGTGGCTTCCTGGTAGGACTTGCGTTTTTCTCGGCGAAGAAATTTTTTCAAGATACCATTGTCCACCAGATCCCAGGGTAAAATCTCCTGATCATCACGTGCCTCAAGATATTCCTGATAATTAATTCCAGCAGTTTCAAAGGCTTTCATCCAGCGATCATAGCGGAAGAAATCACCCCAACTGTCGAAGCGGGCTCCCTCCTGCCAGGCGGCAAAAATGGCTGCAGAAACCTTCCGATCACCCCTAGACAATACACCCTCAACTTCTGAATATTTAGGATCGCGATAGGAAGCACGCACATTTTTGTGTTTCAGGTTATCCATAAGGAAATCAATTTTTTCACGAATGACTTCCTTACTGTCCTGTGCTTCCCACTGGAAGGGTGTTTCTGGTTTAGGAATAAAGGTGGATAAGGTTACGTTGATTTTAATTCTACCATAGGGATTCGCCATTTTACGTACTTCATTGATGAGATCCACAATGCCCTGTAAATCTGCTTGAGTTTCCGTAGGTAAGCCGAGCATGAAGTAAAACTTGAGTGTTTTCCAGCCACCATCGAGTGCAATTTGCACTGATGAATATAAATCCTCATCACTAATCAGTTTGTTAATGACTCGACGCATTCGCCAGGTACCAGCCTCAGGGGCAAATGTGAGCCCTGATTTACGTTCCTCAGAGGCGATTGCGGCAATCTCCTTCGTGAATGAATCGAGACGCATTGATGGGAAAGAAACCGAAACTCTATTTTCCCGGAGGTAAGGTTTCATCCCTTCGACCACGTCACTGAGACCCGTGTAATCACTTGTAGAAAGCGAAAGCAGGGACATGTTCTTTTGACCGGTATTGGCCAGGGTGGTTTTTGCTGTTTCAATAAGTTCTTCTGGCTTGCGCTCCCGAATTGGCCGATAAACCATACCAGCGTGACAGAATCGGCAACCCTGAGTACAGCCCCGCATAACTTCAACTGCAAATCGGTCCTGGGCTGTTTCCACAATGGGTACAACAGGTTTCGTTGGATAGTTAGAGGCTTCCAATACTGGAATTTTAGCACTCTTTACGCGGTCAGGTGCTCTTTCAAAGTTTTTAGTAATCGCAACTAACTTGCCATCACTATCTGATTCGAAATCATAAAAAGCGGGAACATATACCCCCTCCGGCATGGTTGCCAGATCTTCTAAAATCTCCCGTCTTGATCGCCCGGCCCGACGACCTTCACCAATGCGGCGAACCAGATCAACCACCTGCTCCTCTGCATCACCGATAAACACTAGATCGAAAAAATCTGCCACAGGTTCTGGATTGTAGGCATTTGTTCCACCAGCAATCACAAAGGGATCATCATCACTTCTATCTTTCGTCCAGATCGGTATGTCAGCCAGATCCAGCATGGTCAGGATGTTGGTATACAGGAGATCATAGGGTAGCGAAAATCCTACTATATCAAAATCCCTTAAATGATGTTTGGATTCTAGACTGTGCATGGGCAGACCATGCTCACGCATGAGTGCTTCCATATCAGGCCAGGGGGCATAGACCCTCTCAGCAGCAATATCTGCTTCTCGATTCAAAATGTGATATAAAATTTGGAAGCCATTATATGGCATCGCAGTATCATATACATCAGGAAAAGCCAGAGCAATGCTAGCCTGGATTGTGTCCCAGTCTTTGGTGATTATGTTATGTTCGTTCCCCAGATATCTTCCGGGTTTAGATACTTTTGAGAGTATCCGCGTGTGTAAAATATGTTCTATATCTTTGGGTTGCACCCCAATAATCCTTTCATCAGCCCCCAGTACAAGCAGCTTTTATGTCGGAATCGGTGAAGGGTTCCCAGCTTGACCAAGACATTCACCTCATAAAATTTGCTCTTTTAGCCCACGATTATAAGAGTGTTTTATTAAGAAACCATCTTTTCATGATTCATCGATGTATATACAATTCTCATTTTTACTCTGTGGATACTGGTATTATAAGGATTTCAGATTTTTTAAAGTTAAGTTTAGACATCAACTATAAGTGGGAGGTATCAATGAACACAAGTGAAGAAAAAGCCTGGGTCAAATTGCGAACTGTTGAAGGTGATATTACTGCTGAAATGCTCTGTGGTGCCTTGAAAAATGCCGATATCCCCTGTGAAATTAAACGTAGTATGCTGGCCTCCGGGTTGGGGGCTCATTCTGTTTCCCTGGCAGGAAATCAGGCTACTCTTATGGTCCCAGAAGAGAGTCTCGAAGCCGCTGAGGCTGTTTTAGAAGCCATTGATTTTGAACCTCAAGGTGAATAGAAAAGACTACCCGTTTTAATTATTTTTCACTCCGCATAGAAGGGATTCAGGTCTAGAATTATTATCCATAGAGATGACTCATCTCTATATTGCACCGACATGAAAACCAAGTAAAAGATGAAAGCCGCATCATGCCTCAAAAAGTTCAACGCGTAAAAGGTGTAAATGATATACTACCTCAGGAAGCAAAGCAATGGCAGGCTTTGGAGCATGTCGTCAAGCAAGTAATGGATCGCTTTGCCTTTGGTGAGATTCGACCCCCCATTTTTGAAAAGACTGAATTATTTGCACGTGGTGTTGGTGAGGACACGGACATCGTCTCAAAGGAGATGTATTCCTTTTCAGATATGAGCAAATCTTCCCTGACATTAAGACCTGAACTGACTGCAGGAGTCGTTCGCAGCTATATTCAGAATAATCTCCAGCAAATTTCCCCTGTTCAAAAACTTTGGTATGAGGGACCCATGTTTCGCCAGGAGCGGCCACAAAAAGGACGTTATCGTCAATTCTGGCAATTTGGAGCAGAAGCAATTGGCTCGCCCAACCCAGAGCAGGATGCAGAAATGATAGCACTGTTTTATGCCATCCTCAAGGAATTGGGTGTTGAAAAATCTGTAACACTAAAAATCAATAGTGTCGGCGATAGTGAAAGTCGAGCAAATTATCGCAGCTCGCTGCAAGAATATTTAAGACCACAACTCAGTTCGCTTTCAGAGACCAGCCAAAGGCGTTTCGAATCAAATCCACTGCGGATTCTGGATAGTAAGGCACCGAATGACATAGAACTCGTGCAAGATGCTCCAAAAATTCGTGAGTGTCTCAATGAGGTCTCTGCAACTCATTATGCAGAAGTTCTGAAGATGTTAGAGGTCATGGAAATTCCATATGTTCAGGACGATTTACTGGTTCGTGGTCTAGATTATTATACCCACACCATTTTTGAATTTACCAGTGATGCATTGGGTGCCCAGGATGCTATTTGCGGCGGGGGTCGTTATAATGACCTGGTGAAGGATCTGGGAGGACAAGATGTACCTGCCATCGGTTGGGCTTCTGGAATTGAGAGACTTCTTCTGGTTGTAGAAGCATTGCAACCATTGATGGCTGAGTCCGGGCTAGACCTTTTCCTAGTCGTCCAAGGAGAGGAATTGAGGGTAAAGGCTCCCAAACTTATTAATGACTGGCGAAAAGCCGGACTAAACTGTGATATGGATACACTTCGCAGAAGTATGAAGGCCCAAATGCGTGAAGCGAACAGGCAGAAAGCCCGTTATGTGGCCATCTTGGGCGAGGAGGAGTATGATCAGGGCGTTGTCCAGCTTAAAAATTTTAGTACAGGTGATCAGGAGGTTGTCCTGTTTGAGAAGGTCGTTGATATCATCGATGAAAAATTGTAGTCAGTCATTGATAGAAGTGAAACGAAGAAGCAATCTCCGGATCGAGTTCACCTCTTGTATTCAGCTCTCTATTCTGAAATACTCACGAAGACCAACTTTCAATTGATGAGCTGATTTTTCCATGCAAAACCTCCCTTCCCCCCTCACAAACGCCCAAACTTCCAGCTATCGAGCGCTTAAACGATCAAAGTTTCGTAGACAAGAGGGTCTTTTTCTCCTTGAGGGGACACGACTATGTGGGGATGCGTTTAAATCCAATCTTGATATCATTGCTTGCATCACATCAAAAAGTTTTGATAAGTATGCTATTCCAGTCGACGTGAAGCACTTTGAAGCAACCCCTGTTCAAATTGAGCAAATATCAGACAGCAAAAACCCCCAGGGTATCATCTGCGTGGCTCGTATTCCCGAAGTCCACAAAAAACTGGATAAAGAAAACATACAAATTCTCATTGTCCTGGATCGTCTTTCTGATCCCGGTAATATGGGCACCATCTTCAGGTCTGCGCTTTGGTTTGGTGTTCAGGATATTCTGTTGGGACCAGGTTGTGTAGACCCATACAGCCCAAAAGTCGTTCGTGGAAGCATGGGAGCCATTGGCACTCTGAATTTGCATGCTTCCACGGATTTATATAAAAGTGCTGAGGATTGGGTGACCAGGGGGGGAGAAGTAGCCGCTTTGCATATGCAGGGCATCACCTTACATTCCTTCAAGCAATCAAAACCCCTTTTCCTGATTGTGGGTTCCGAGGCACATGGAGTTGATGAGAAATTACTTAAATTATCCACACAACTTTCCATCGAGAAACCAGGTGCTGGGGAATCACTTAACGCAGCCATGGCTACGGGTATTGCATTATTTGAGCTGAGCAAACCGTCACAGTAAGCCTATCTGAACAGATAAGCTTCCAGGAACATCGTCTTGGTATCAGACTTCAATCCATATATATTGGCTGGCCTTGCCCGAATGGGTGAGGGAAAGTATTGAAATTTACAGAGATGTAGCCGGCGGGAAACATACACCCACTCAACTAGCTGAACCGGCTCAATTAGATTATAAAATTGACCGTGTTGCCTACACGATTGAATGAAAAAAGGATCAACAATGGATTTTCTTAAACCTCGTGACATGGTGAAAACTCTCATGGCGCTTTTTGTGCTGGTATTCACCTTTCTGATTTACCTGGACACCATGGCGCCGACGGTTTCATTCTGGGATTGTGGTGAATTTATTGCCGTATCACACACACTGAGTGTTCCCCACCCTCCTGGCTCACCACTCTATCTCTTACTTGGTCGCGTCATTTCGATGCTTCCTATTACTGGTGGCGCTGCCTTAGATCCTGTATTAAATGAACCTCAGTTTCACAATATCGCATATCGGATCAATCTTTTGTCACCGCTTGCCACGGCTTTTGCAAATATGTTTCTCTTCCTCATTATCTCACGTCTGGTCGTAGAATGGCGTGGTAAGGTCAAAAATGCTGCCGACAAGTGGATCGCCTACGGCGGTGCATTGGTAGGATCACTAAGTATTGCATTTTCAGATAGCCATTGGTTTAATGCTGTGGAAGCTGAAGTCTATTCCATGAGTATCTTTTTTACTGCGATTGTTGTCTGGCTGATTCTCAAATGGTCTGAAAAAGTTGATGAGGGCGGCGCTGGTTCCCGCTACATTCTGATTATTTCATATATGATGGGATTGGCTATTTCTGTTCATATGCTCAACCTGCTTACCATTCCCTTTATAGCACTTATTATGTATATGAAACTTAATCCCAAAGATGATGGTGTTGAGATGATGGTGCATGTTCTGGCAGTAGTAGGAATAATGGCCGTCGCACTGCTTATTGGTATTGAAATGGCCTTGCCTGATACTTCCCTGGAGTATATGCGTCTTTCCTCAAGTGATTTAAGCTCTAAGCTCATGGTTCTCGGAATAATTTTTAGCATTATCACAGGTGGTGGACTCTGGGGACTTTCCCAGGCTTTTAAGGATGAGCGACGGAGACGTTTCTGGAAACAAGTATTGCTCATGGGCGCTGCAGGTGCATCCTATCTTATTATTTATCTCGGAATTATTAAGGGGATGCCCAAGCTAGCCAATATCATGGGTGGCATTATGAATACAGACAATGCTGTATCAGCGATTGGAGCCACATTCACTGTCAGCATTCTCATCCTTATGACCCTGATCTTTTTTGCTCCATCAATCTATCGGTCACGTGCTACCGAGATAAGACTTTCAGTTATGGCTTTGCTCATGGTGTTGGTGGGATTCACATCGTATGAAACCATCTTCATTCGTTCAGCTCAAAATCCAAACATTGATGAGAATGACCCAGAAACTGTATCCCGTGCTGTCTCCTATCTTGAACGAGAACAGTATGGTAGCTATCCCATGTTTTATCGCGACCGATGGGGCGAAACCCCCCTTAATAGGAATACAGCCACACCAGGACGTGTGGTCAAGGTCAACAGCACTGGTAAAATTGGTGAGGTGATCTCGGTAAATGGAGACCAGGTTGTTGTGGGTCTGGGAGGCCGTGATATCAACCAGCGCATGAACAATTTGAGCGTCATTACCAATGGATATCGATCAAACTCTGAATTTTTCTGGCGTTACCAGATAAACCATATGTATATCCGTTATTTTAAATGGCAATTCTGGGGTCGTGAAGGAGACAACTCAGACATAACTCAACTCTGGGCCATTCCCTTCCTGTTAGGTCTGGCTGGTCTCGGGCATCATTTTTCCAAAGATTCACGTCGAGCGTTTGCAGTCCTCGCTCTTTTCATGTTGACGGGGTTTGCCATTCTTCTTTACCTCAATCAGGATGACCCCCAGCCTCGAGAACGAGACTATTCCTATGTGGGGTCTTTTTACGCCTTCGCTATCTGGATTGGCATCGGAGCTGCTGCAGTACTTGAGAAACTGAAAGATTGGCGGAAGGACTCGCCAGTGTTCTTTGGTTCTGCCCTAGCTATTATGCTACTGGCAGCACCTGCAAACATGCTCAGAGCAAACTATCATACTCATGATCGCACTGGTAACTATGTGGCCTGGGAGTATTCATACAATTTGCTTAACACCTGCGAACCCAACGCCATCATTTTTACAAATGGTGATAACGATACCTTCCCACTCTGGTACTTACAGGAAGTTGAGGGTATTCGAAAAGATGTACGTGTGGTCAACTTGAGTCTTTTAAACACACCTTGGTACATCAAACAGCTGAAACACATGGAACCTAAGGTTTCCATCAGTCTGAGTGATGAGGAAATTGAGAATCAGGGTCTCTGGAGATGGGAAGAACGGGAAATGACATTGCCTGGTCCAACAAGCTTTGGAGACAATCCGGAGTCTGGATCTCTTGAGAAAGGGTCTGCAGGAATTACATGGAACTTGCAGCCGACAATCTCGCGACAGAGAAATCAACAAACAGGCAAACTCATGGGTGGACTCAGAGTACAGGACATTATGATTTTTGACATCATGCGCATGAATAAATGGGAGAAACCCATTTACTTTGCTGTTACAGTTTCCCCCAGTAATCAAATTGGTCTGGGCGATTTTTTACGCATGGATGGACAAGCATATCAAGTGATGCCCTATAAAGTTGGATTAGGGATTGACGTAGATGTTATGTATGATAAGATCATTGATACTTATCGTTATACTAATCTGGATGATCCAGAGGTCTATTATCCACCAAATGTTCAACGTCTCCTGCAGAATTATCGCAAAGGTTTTCTCCAACTCGTATACGAATATGGCCTGGAGGGGGAAGAGAACCGTGAAAAAGCGTTACATGTCCTCCACAAAATGGATGAACTGGTTCCCGATGAAACCATTCCTGTAACCTATATGGATCTCTATCTCCAGATTGCCCAGATGTATTACCAACTTGAAGATGACTCCAGTGCCTATCGCTACATGGAAAATGCTTTTGACAATGGTAGAGACGATGTGCCCCTCATGGATCGTATTAAAGTTGCCTCGATCTGGAATGATCTCTTTGATGAGACAGCGCAGAGTCTGGATATCCTGCTTCCGCTCAGCATGCAAGAGCCTAATAATGCACAGCTAATCTATGAAATAGCACGTGCTTATGTGAAGGATGGCAATGCTGCTGATGGTGAAGAATGGGTAACTCGTCTGGCTGCCCTAGCACCAATGGCTAGAGAGACGAAAACACTTCAGGACAAGATTGCTCAGTTGAAGGCAGATTCGACTGATTCATAAATTTTAGACAAGCACTGAAATGAACTCAAAGCCCCGGATTGTTTCGGGGCTTTTTTTTATTTAAGCGTAATCTGAGATATTCATGGTTATTTCTCAGGAATCTTCTTTAGATTAAGCACCAACCCCTGGAGACGCCCTTGAATAGAAAAAGTCCGAGCTGTAGTTCCCAAAAAACTGGTCGTCCTTTGATGGAATATGACTCAAAGGCTGAGGCTAATTCTGCTGCAAAACATGCCAATCTGAATTATGCCGGGAATCACATGGTTCCCTATAAGTGTAATAAATGCGGGTTCTGGCACCTATCGCCTGAAGACAGACAGACACCAAGTCAGACTTGCACAACTTGTCGTGGTGCTGATGGAGAATTAAAAGCTTCGTATACTAATGAACGTGATGCTCTGAGGAGAGCAGGCCATCTCCGAAAAGAGCAGGGTGTTAAATTAAAGGTGTATGAATGCGAACACGGAAATGGTTGGCATTTATCCAAAAATCAGGGTTAGCCTGCAAGCGGATCAATGGTTGGCTGCCATTGATAGTGCCTTAAAGGTATTACTCCAGCTGCGGTAAAAACCACGCCTTCACTCTCCAATAGTTTTCGCTGTACTGCACCACCCATCTCAATATTTAGACTGATTTTTCCCTGGGCATTAATCACTCTATGCCAGGGAATATCATCAGATGGAACCGCATGTAGGGCATACCCTACTTGACGAGCTTGTCGATAATACCCTGCCAGAGTGGCAATCTGCCCATAGGTAGCTACTTTGCCTTCAGGAATCTGCCTCACGACTGAATAAATTGTTTCCCATTTACCTTGCTTTGTCATACACACCTGATTTTTGAACTTTGAGCCTACCAGTCTAGTCTTAGTCTGAAAAGCGTAGACCGGTCGAAATGTCACTTATCTCTTGATCCATTAGTTTCGAAACCCTCATTATCGGGACAGGATTGAATTGTCGAATTTACTCAACTCTTTTTAGGGTGAGTATTGTTTTCAATTTGAGGTAACCTTCATCACGGGTACCATCATGAGCAACATTATCAATGATTTGTAAGCTCACCTCATCATCGTTTAATTCACACCGATAAATTGCCTTTCCCCCAACAAAAGCTGGCGTTTTTGCTACTTCGACATTGGTGGTTAATTCTGATCCAGAAAGTTGATAGCGACCTGTATTGGTAACTATAGAATTATAGCTCTGAACTTTTTCTGTGTCATTGGGATGCCACTTATCAGCGTAGGCTTCCTGTTGATCCTGCAGGGGCATCCAGGTCATACTATAGTGTTTCTCTGTAAATATGAATAGCCCTGGAAGTGCTGGATCAATTGTTGTGAGCTCGGAACCAGATACATATTCAACAGTTTGTAACCTCCAGACACCTAGAATTGAATTCCCCATGCTTCTAGTTTTTCTTCTTCTTGGATTTACGTTTATTCTTTTTGATCATGTGTCTATTCTCATGAAAAAAACTGGCCATAATTTTAGATACTGCAGCAGGGACCACCTTTTTTATAGCCTGCTTAGGAGTTAATAATTTTCGCTTTCGGAAATGTTTTTCATCCCACTTATCCTTAAGCTTGCTTACCTCCATGTAGTAGAGCCGCACCTTGTAACTGCCACCCATTTTCTCATATGTATAGGTCCCAATTTCATCCGGGAGAACCTCCCCCTTGAGGCCAGCCTCTTCCAGGGCTTCCTTGGCTGCAGATTCTTGAGCTGATAGTTCCCAATCAATAGAACCCTTTGGAATAATCCAGCGCTTGCTCCCCCGGGCGGTAATGACAACCACCTTCCCTTTGTAAACTGGGATCACACCGGATTGCTTAAAGTATTTCTGTTTAATTTTTGACGACATTTACTATACCAGGGAAATCTTTATGGTTTCCGCAATTCAGAGATTCGCCTGATTAGACTTCCATCTTCCAGATAGCGATAGATATCCTTACCTGGACATAAGGTCTCAGTATAGTCTTTGTGACTCTTTATCAGGTCATTGGTGACCCCATATTGGTCTGCAAGAGTTGCTGTTAGAAGTGCGAGTTGTTCAAATTGGGTTTCACTGAGTTTCTGGTTTTCGTAATTGCCCATTACACAAATGAGAGCATGACCCCGTACATCATAATCCGTATTTGTATCGCCTGGATAATCAATAGGGCGTGCCTCATAAATTTTCCCTCGTAAATCAATCATGTAATGATAGGGATTATCAATCCAATCTTTATCCGAACGACTCCAGGATTGCAAACCAATTAAGTATTTGATGACATCCTTGTCCTCTGGAAAGTCTTCGCCTCCATGATGGATGGTGATGTATTTGATCTCATGGGTGGGAATAGTATCCGTCAGGGGGACCCATCCCCAATCGGCCCGAGTTACCATCTCTAGCTGAGCCTCCTCTTGTGGCGATGTGCTTTTGCTGGTGGCACATGAACTCATAAATAACACCACAAATCCAAGGAAAATCAATTGCAGCTTCATTTCTCTCTCCTATAAAAAATTAATATAACCGCTAGCTCCTGTGGTTCAAATTGTGGAGTAGTGATGTTAAGAAATTTATCTCCAGGAATGATCAATGCCCACCTGATAAATCAATTTGCGACCTCTTCCCTCATATTTCAATTCCCCCTGAGCAGATTCAGAGTATTTTTATCGCAATAAAGGAGTCATTCATGCGGATAGTTTCATGGAATGTTAACGGCATTCGTGCCGTGGTCAAAAAGGGGTTTTGGGATTGGTTTAATCTGGATACACCAGACATCATGTGCTTTCAAGAAACCAAGGCACAACCGGATCAACTTGATGAATCACTGACCAAACCTCTGGGATATCACGCCTATTATCATTCAGCTGAGCGAAAGGGTTACAGTAGTGTAGCAACATGGTGCAAAACAGAACCCTTGTCTGTGGAAACAGCGATTTTGGATGATGCGTTTAACCGTGAAGGTCGAATTGTTCTAACTGAACACGAAAAATTCTTTTTGTACAATGTCTATTTCCCCAATGGTCAAAAGGATCAAGATCGTCTCGATTATAAATTGCGATTTTATGGTGCCCTGCAAGAGCATATAAGGGAAAGAGATAAAATTAAACCTGTGATCATCGTTGGAGATTTTAATACTGCTCATACTGATATTGATCTCGCCCGACCCAAACCCAACGAAAAGACTTCTGGATTTCTCCCTGAGGAACGTGTCTGGATCGATCGCTATCTGGATACTGGTTTTGTGGATACCTTTCGTCAGGAGCACCCCGGCGCAAAAGGATACTATTCCTGGTGGAGTTTTCGATCCAACGCACGCGTCAATAATGTTGGCTGGAGAATAGACTACTTTCTCGTGAGCGAAAAAATCGCTGGAGAAGTTGACGCCTCCAGAATTCACCCCAATGTGACAGGGTCTGATCACTGCCCCATCAGTCTCACACTCAAGGCATAGTCAGAAACGTCTGAGAGATGCCCGAACTTCCTGAAGTAGAAACCGTTGTTAGAGGTCTCCAGAGCACTATTGTTGGTGAATCCATAGCGGATCTGGAAGTCCCCTGGGAGAAGTCCTTGGTCGCTAATGATCCTTATGAATCTATCGTTGGCAAATTAATCACGTATGTACATCGCAGAGCAAAATACATAGTCATCCAATTTGATATTGGAGCTTTGGTCGTTCATCTTCGCATGACTGGAAAGCTCACACCCGTTTTTCCGGAAAAGCATGTAACAGTCATCCTCCATTTTGAGAGCGGAAGAACTCTTTATTTTCAGGATACTCGAAAATTTGGTCGGATGGAATATACGGACAACCCTGAAGAGTTATTGGAACATATCGGGCCAGAACCCCTCAGTGATCAATTCACCACCCAAGTGTTTTACAAAATGCTGACGGGGAAAAACCGTCTTATCAAGCCCCTTCTCCTGGATCAATCTTTTCTGGCAGGTCTAGGCAATATTTATGTCGATGAAGCCCTCTTTCAAGCCGGAATTCAACCCTTGAGTATCGCTTCTTCCATACCCAAAGAGAGATCAATTCGGCTCCACTCTGCCATCCAATCCATTCTTGCAGAGAGTATTAAGGCTCAGGGGACAACGGTTCTAAATTATAGTCATGGTGACAACCAGAGTGGTACCTATCAAGCAGCCTTGCAGGTTTATGGAAGGAAGGATCAGCCTTGTCTAGTTTGTGATACGCCCATTATCAAGATTAAGATGGGACAAAGGGGTACTCATTATTGCGCTCAATGTCAAAAGTTATACAAATAAATCCCTCAGGATTGCATTACATCTTTAAAGGTCAATAGACGGTGCGCAGGTTTACCTTCTGTTATTTTCAACTGGTTAATCCCAGAACCTCCAACGAATAACTCTGCATTGTGGGATGTACACAAGCGCTGGAGCTCGTTGAACTCAATTTGAGTCTGCTGAACATCTTCAACAAAAACTGATGACAAATACACACGTTCTGGACGGAATGAATCAAAGAGGCCTGAGGTATCTCCAACAGGAGTCCGCTGACCAGTAAAAAGTACCTGAAATCCTCGGGATTCCAGAATATGCTGCACCATTTTCGCCGGAATATCATGGAGTTCTCCGCTGAAAGTGAGAACAAAAGCCCGGCCAGTACCATTGGCGGGTTTCACAACGATTTCTTGCATTTTAACAATGGCGTCTCTAATAGCTTGAGATGCCAGATGTTCATCAGAAATGCTGACATCGCCTCGCTCCCACTTGCTTCCAATTTCATGTAAAACTGGTGTGACAAGGTTATCATATATAAGAACCAGATCATGATGAACCATATACAGACTGTTAAGAATGTTTTGGATGAGGGTGGCATCACAAAGGAGGGATTTCTCCAGGAAGAATGGAATCAGCTCCTTGAAATCACCTCTGAGCAATTCAGCGTTCAAATCAAGATTAAGCTCACTGCGAAAATGAATCAATGGGAGGTGCTGAGCATATTTCTGATTGTCAATGGCAAAAGCAGCAAGATGTCGCATGAGGAATTTTCTATGCCCTCCTGCTGTTTTAACACAATCCAGTTTGCCAGCTTCAGTCCAACGCTTCACGGTTGCCACATTTACATCCAAGATCCTGGCAACATCTACACTGCTCAAATATGGACTGTTCTGTTCTGAGGAATTCATCATAAAATTCGCTTTATGCGCGATTTTAAGATAATTGGTATTTGCTAAATTTCAGCACTTATTCCAATAGTAGGCAAGATTCCAAAACCTTGATTATCAGAAACCTCGCCTGTGTTCGGGTCAAAGATGGGTGCTGACGATGACTTACGATTGAAAACATTCTGAACATCAATATAAGTAATCAAACCCCAACCATTATTGGTCCAGCGTCTATCCAGGCGTACATCGAGGTTATGATTGGCATCCAGACGAAGGCTGTTATACGCTTCTGTGATTTGAGCTCCAGAATCATTTAGAGGTGTATAAGGTCGACCAGAAGCATAGCGGCACTTGGTACTAAATTCCCATCTTTCATTAAATACGTATCCACCCCCCAGATTCAGTATCCAGGTTTGATCAAAACTTCCTGGTCTTTCGATACCATCCATAGCTTTAAACATGGATTGGTTATAGCTCATGCTCATAGTGCCATAACAGGGAATTTCAGACATCTTTTTCTGAATAAAAAATTCAATGCCGTGAGCCCAGCCAGTCCCTTCACTACTTAATGGATCGACTCCAAATGAAGCAAAACCTTCTGTTGAGCCACCAAAGCCAGCACCAGTATTCACCATGACTAGATAATCTCGGGTTAGACTAACCGGATATTTGCTATATTGCTTTGTATATGTTTCCAGCATGACTTTTGTGTCAGAACGCCATAGATATTCCAAACCTAGTACAAGCTGATCAGCCTGAATAGGATCAAGATTGCGATTCCTTTCATTTGAAACCAGCCAGATAGTGCTTGGGTATTGATTGTATCTTCCTGCACTTGCTGAAAGAGAAATATCACCAGTTAACTTGTAGCTCAAGGAGAAGCGAGGTGAAAGTACTGGGGCTGCATCTATAAAACTTGAATGGTCTACACGCAAACCAGCAGAATAATTGAACCGGAAGAAGCGCTGTGAGAATTGTCCATACACTCCAGACTTGTAGCCAACCTGGGCATATTCCTCTTCTATGTTTAAACTACCAATATCAGGGATATTATTTTGGTTGAGAACCAGATTCGAATAATAATTAACTCGGTTCAATTTTCCGCCTGTGCTAAAGCGCAATGATTTGGTCAATTTAAGCGTCAGATCTGACTTTAGAGAAGTTTGTCGATCATAACTGGTGTTCTTGAAAATTGGTGTCAGGTCAGCATTTCTCTGAAGAAAATCATAGTCAACATTCACCTGGCTCAAACTGGCAGTAAAAATGCCTGAACTCATTAAGTGTCTGTAATTCATTCCTGCGACAAACTGCTGCTGGTCACTCCCTAGAATCTGACTATTCGCAGTGCGCTGTTCATTCGTTTCATTAAACCACTTCACATTGTTTAAAGCACCAATTCCTAGAAAGGAGATTTGATCAGTCTGATTCAGATCAAAGGTGGCTTTAGTAAGGAAGTCCCAGTACTCCGGCACAAAGCCAAAACCCGCTGCTTTAAATAGAAAGTCTAGATAGCTACGACGTGCTGAAAATACAAAGTTCCCATTGTGTGGTAAGGGACCTTCCAAATTAAAGCCAAACTGACTGGCAGAGATGGTAGTCTTTGAAGTTAGCTGATCACTGAGACCTTCACGCAACGAAATATCCAGAACAGAGCTAAGACGATCTCCATATTTTGCAGTGAAACCACCTGTAGAGAAGGAGGTCTCTTCCACAAAATCAAGATTCACATAGCTTTGAGGTCCACCACTGGCCCCCTGTGTTCCAAAGTGATTGATGTTTGGAACTTCTATGTTGTCAATGATATACAGATTTTCGCTTGGTGCTCCACCACGAACAATTAGATCGTTTCTACCACCATCAGCCTGGGCTACACCAGGTAGTATTGAAATTGCCCGTACAACATCTTCAAACCCACCGGGTAATCTTCTTATCTCCTCACTAGACTGCACCTGTGTGCTCAAGGGCGAATCTGGATTTTTTTTGAAGTATTCTGCAACCACAATGGCTGCATCAAGTTCGAGGATAGTTTCCTGTATCTCAATATTGACTACAGCAGGTCTATTAGATTTTACTACCACGTCACTAATGATTCTTGAAGTATAGCCAATAAAATCAACTCTTATGCGATAGGTACCAACAGGCACAGACTGAATATAAAAATTGCCATCAACATCGGTTGCAGAGCCAAGATTCTCGTCTTCAACAACAATATTTGCACCAATTACTGGCTGCTGAGTGGTTTCATCTATGACCATGCCCTGGATGGTACTTCTCCCCTGGCCCATGAGGCCGGTTGTGCTTAACATCAGGATACTCATTGCTATGTATTTCATTTTCAAACCTCAGGATTAATTGTCAATTCTGCCAATTGCTCTCTTCATTCATGACAAATATAGGTATGAATCATGTCAAAACAAGAAAAAATGAGCGTTTTGCGCGTTTTAAAAATTAACACAAAACTTTACCCATTCACAGAATATGTCAGGATTTATTAGTTATAGGGGTTAAGTACTTGCTGGCGCTTTAACCTTGTAAACAAAAACAAACAGTCCGAGAAGCACGAATCCTAGACTTAAAGAATAGAGGAAGGTTGTTCCCAGGGTTTCCACAATCAGGCCGGCTATGGAAATATATACAATGATAAATGGTGCTATGGCTGTATCAAGGGCTGCGTAGTAGAACTTTCGATCCCCTCTTTCCCCGGCGAATTCATAGACAAACACCATAAACGAGGACTGGCCGGCTCCAAAGCCCATACCGATAAAAATAAACACCAGATAAGCCATCCAGGGTTCAGAAGCCGCAATAGCAGTTACTGCAGCCAGAAAATGACCAACGAAAAACCCGCTGATTGCAATTTTTCGACCAAACAGGTCTCCTAAATACCCAAACACTATATTGAAAATAGCTTGACCTACTACCAAAAAGAAAGTGAAGGTTCCTGCTGAGCTCAAGGGCAGATTAAAACGATCCTGAAGATCAACTCCGTAGAAAGCCAGAGGCATCATTGTGGCTGCGGCCAGGGATCTACTATAGATATAATACCGGAAATTCTTATCATCCAAATAAATTGCTTTTAACCGACGCCACCATCTCTCAACTTTTTCTGTGGACACGGTAGGGAGGTGAATAACTCGCATAAAAATAAAGAAGACATTTCCCACCAGAATAGCCGCTGTCATAATCAAAAAGGCAGTGCCAAAATTTTGGGGAAAGCTTAAGGTATCAATTGCCAATACTTCTTTAAGAACGTAGCCACCCAGCATTCCACATATGGCATTAACTGTAAAGGTAATTCCAAAGAATCGCCCGCGGCGTCCTGCAACGGTAACCGAAGCCAGAAAATCAGCCCAAACAGGTACCAGAAAGCCTACCCCCAGCGACCAAATCACCCAAAGTATCAAATAAACCATTATTCCAGTTTGACCTACAAACTCAAACTGGTAGAAAGCCAAACCAATCAGGAAGGCGATGGGTGCCATCCCAAAATGGAGCCCAACATTCAATTTTTTTATATGAGGAGAATTACGAAATAGCGTAGCGGAGAGTATTTGGGGGACAGCAACCAGCAAAATGAACCCTCCTGGAATCAGGCCTATCACAAATGCAGAAGCCCCAAGTTGAGCCAAAAACATGGGGATGACGGAATTCATATTGTGAAAAGCCATGGCAAAACCCCACAAACCTTCACCAGCTGCATTAAGAATAGTATTGCGTGTATGGATTTTTTGTGAATTTGAACTCATAACGCCTGGAATGTAATCCGTGACTGGCATCAAATAATATTTTGATTTGGCATCGTGATGGGAAAGATTGGGACACAACCAGGAGCAGAAGCAAAGCATAAAGAGGTAGATATAGGGTTTATGTCAATTTTCATCGATTCAGCAAACATTAATGAGGCAAAAACAGCCCTAGGTCTAGGATGGGTTCAGGGCATAACAACCAACCCATTGCTTTTGGCCCAAGCTGATATGGAGCCTTCAGCTTTCTTCACAGAACTTCGAAAGTTTTGTGATGGACCCATCTTTTATCAATTGACCTCAAACACCTTCGAATCATCCATAGCTGAAGCCCACAGAGTACTCGAACTACTTGAGAAACAACTGGTTGTTAAATTACCTCCTACTGAATTGGGATTCAAGTTGTGCTCAGAATTATCCTCTCGGATACCTTGTTGCCCCACAGCCATTTACTCACCGGCTCAAGCACTTGTTGCCAGAGAATCTGGTGCACAATATCTGGCAGTTTATGTGAATAGAGCCACTCGACTCATGGGCGATGGATTAAAACTGGTTGAAGATATTGCAGCAGTCCTGGAAGAGAGTCAAACCCAGTTGTTAGCTGCCAGCCTGAAATCAACAGATGAAGCTACGCTGGCTTTTTCTGCAGGTGCGCATCACCTTACTTTGCCATACTCCACAGTCAAGGAAATGTCAAATCATCCCCTAAGTGATGAGGCAATCAAACAATTTAACGAATCGGGAAGAGGGTTAGACCAAACCTAACAGTATTGATCGATATTTGGTTTCTGCATCATCTGAACGACTTAATAGGATAACCGGCACACGAGCTCCGACGATTACTCCACCAACCTTACAGCCACCAAGAGCAGAGAGACCCTTCACGAGATGATTTGCCGAGGTTGTACTGGGCATGAGAAAAACATCCACTTCACCTGCTATTTGCGAATCTAGCCCCTTTTTAATTGCAGCTTCTTTGGATAGCGCGACATCAGGAGCAATTGGACCTTCAATCGAAACCGTTTTTGATAGTGCTTCAACTACCTGTTGGGCTATGACTGTCTCAGGTATTTTTTCACTCACTGTTTCAACCAGGGTCATCATGCCAAAATGGGGGTGCTCCATACCCAGCAACTCGAGATATTGCTTGATGTTCACCACCATTTGTTGATAAACATTTTCATCGAGATGAAGATTAATTCCCCCGTCACTTATGAAGAGCAATTTGTGATAATGTGGTGACTCAACGACTGCGATATGGTTTAACAGTTCACCTTGTCGAAGACCAGTATCACGATCCAGAATCGCACGAAGTAATTCTCCTGTCTGGATTTTTCCCTTCATCAGCAAGTCAGCTTTATCAGCATGGATATGCTTTATCGCATCGACTGCTGGGTTATGGCTATCCACGATTTCAAAGTTGGAGCGACCAGAAGGAATAAGAGACTCAATTTTACCAGCATTCCCGAATAGGACGAAATGGGCTAGTCCTTCTTCCTGAGCTCTGTCGGCTGCATTGATGAGAACAGGATCTTCAGCAGCAACCAGGGCTACTCGTTTAGGTTTAGCATTGCTTACGAATTGATGCAGCTCTTTAAAACTAGATATCATTTCTCATCCTGAAAATTAACAAAAAGAGCCGAAGACTTCGGTAAATTTAGTCATCGGCTCTCTTCTGGACGCTGAACGTTGTAAAACGTCGATTAACTATTTCTAATCACTAAGAAATGATCTGATTCCAAATTTAACCAATAACTCCTGAGTATCGATATCATCAACATCAGTACCCTTTTCAAAGTTGTACTCAGCTTCTACAGTAAGACCAACATTCTTTGCCAGATTTAAAAGAAGACCTGCACTGGCAACTAGACCCAGCTCAGATTCATCTCTATACACTTCATCATCATTGTATAGGGTTTTATTTACGAGATAGTTAGCTCCACCTTTGACAAAGGGAGTTAACTCACTTTTCTTGCCACCAAAAAAGAAATAGACCCTCGGGCCCAATGACATTGTAACGCCTTCCATAACATCTGGATCATCTTCGTCACCACTCTCTTGCATGGATTTTACGTACCCCAGATCAATACCAGCAGCAAACTGCGGGAACAGGAATAGTGCAAGGTCTGTATTTATGCCCCATACAGAGGCGCGCAAATCCTGACTCAGGTCAGTCTGGTAGGTTCCAGATCCGGAAATCATAATGGTGCCAGATGCCCTTGATGTGGAGTAGGAGCTCTGCCCATAGGCAAGATTGAGCATCCCGAAGATTCCCAAAGCAACAAGTAGTGTCATTAATTTTTTCATGTTTATCTCCTTTAGATTAATCACTTTTTAAAAAGCGATGAAAAATAGTTCTTTATTTCATCGTCACTGTGATTCTTGTCATCTTCATCAGTTTTGATTGGATCTTCTTCGTCGACTGACTTTTTATAATTCTTCAGAGGGTTATCATCCTGCCCATTGTCGCCACCATCTTTTTCATCCGTGCTTGCTTTTTTAAGAACCTCATCAAAGCTATTAGCAAACTCTTCGTTGTCCAGATCGTTAAGCGCTTCTTCTATATCCTCTGGTTGGGGTTTGGAAAACTCACTATCCTCCAATGTCTCTGCCTGGAACTGATCTTGAGTATCACCAAAATTGTCATCCGGGATAGCATGATCATCGTCCTGTGTTGCACTCAGATCTGCAAGTTGTAATACTGGCTTCTCCTCTTCGCCATCTTCATCTTCCTCGTCAATAAATGAGTCAGCCACTGGCTCAGGGCTATCACCCTCATCACCATCCAAAGTTTGTTCATCATCACTAAAATGAAAATCTGGACCCGCTGTCTCGTCATTCGTTTGCTGGTAATCAGGGGTCTCAGTGGTTACATCCTCAGGGTTTTCGTGTGGCGCAGCTTCCAATGGTTCTGAAGTGTCTGCTTCATCAAAGGAGGGGATTTCAACCTGAGGTTCTGCTGCTTTAACAATTACCTCCTCTATCCTTTCACCCTCGTCTGGCATTTTGAAGGCTTCATCCTGAGCTTCTGCGTCGGATGTAGCGGCGTCGCTTTCATCCTCATCCAAGGTAAATGCCTGGTTTTGTGGTTGAGAGTCAGGGGTGGCTGTCTTCTCAATATCTTCTTCAAATATTTGTGACTGATCCTCGTTCCCCTCGTCCTTAATTTCATCAGAGGTCTCTTCAGGAGAGTTGAATTTAGTAATTCGGACGTCTGTTCTGGTGAGAAGACCTTCCTTAATCATGGGCTGGATTCGTTCGATATATCTCTCAATTCGATTTACCCGACCCTGAAACTCTAATACCACGGGGAGATTTTCAGAGGATCGCAGGATCTTTAGCTTGGTTGATTCATCTTGAGCTCCAAAGAAGCCTTTATCACCTATTGTGACAGTTCCCCCTGATAACCGACTATTGAAGGCAATCTCCAGAAGTAGCTCATATAGGACTATCCCTTCATACTTATCATTTTTACTGATAAAGATGCAGAGTTTTTGACCTAAGTAATCGTCTTGCATAAAATCATCCAGTTTTGATCACCACAATTTAGCCATGCTAACCCCAGCCCAAACAGCAATAAGTGTCCCCATAACATTAGTTAGAATATTTAATCCAGCAAACATCCATTCCCCATCTCGAGCAAGATGAAGTGTCTCAAGCGAAAAGGTTGAATAGGTAGTAAATGCCCCCAGTATGCCAACAAACAAAAACATCCTCATTTCCTGACTTACAATCATCTTTTCTATAAAAAGGGTGGCTAACAGACCCAAAATAAAACTTCCCAAAATGTTTACTGATAGAGTCCCAAAAGGAAATCGATCACCCAGGCGTTGAGCAAGTCCACTGAGCCATAATCGTCCAATGGCTCCTATGAACCCCCCTGACCCAACAGCCAGAATTTTACTAATGTCTAACATTCTATTGGTCCACTTCATGAGGCTGCGGAATCAAGTAAACTCCATCGCATACCGCAGTTTTCATACTTCTAAAATATATCCAGCCCACAATAAATAGGACGGTGGAAACTATGATCCAGATCCATCCCAGATCAGCCAGTGTAGATGTCCCTTCATCCATGCTCATAAATAATCCTGAGAAAGCTGAAAAATTAAACAGTGCATGGGTAAGCATGGGAATGAGAATATTACCAGTCTTAGTCATCAACCATGCCAGTAGGAGTCCCAGAGCAATAAGTTCCACCATTGCTGGGAAGTAGAAAAGATAGCCCACATGGAAGAGGGCAAATATTATAGTTGGGATAACCATGGCAGGTACCACTGATCCATAATGATAAAACAAACTTTGTTGAAGGAGGCCTCGAAATAAAAATTCTTCGACAAATGGAGCTACTATGACAGCTGCAGAAATCAGGATCACATTGGCTAGAAGACCACCATCAAAAAGCGTTTCATCCATTTGCTGGAGAAACTCAGGTAGGGGGAAATAAGGTAAAATGATCACCTCGAAAACGGAAACCAAACCAATCACACCAGCAACGAGCAAAACCGACATGGCCACGGTGACAAGTGAGACCTTTTGGAGGGGTAGTACATCAATAAGGGCGACTTTACGCTGACTTAAAATGAAAAGTGGGGGAACAAGTATTGCCACTTCACCGAGAAACATGATGATGCGATCTAAGAGGGCTGTGTTTTCCATTCCAGATATCATACTCTGGAGGCTGAGCCCTACAAACAAACCAATAAACATGCTTGAGGCCACCATGAGATAAACTTCTCGGGTACTAAATATATGAAAGGAGAATCGTTTCAATTGATTTCGTCTTTTATTTCGATTCCTGGATTCTACAAACAAGAACGGGGCGAAAATGAGAGTTGGTACACAACAATCACTTTCACCCCGTCAAATACAGTCAGGGAGTCAGCTTATTCTTTGATAACCCAGACTTTGACTTCGGCTTTGATATCTGTAGCAACCTTTATTGGCACATTGTAGATGCCCAATGCCTTGAGGGGTTCCTCAAGCAGGATGTCGCGTTTGTCAATTTCATAACCTTTGCCTGCTAGAAGTTCTGCGATGTCTGCAGCAGTAACAGCACCAAAAACCTTATCTTCCTCACCCACCTTCACTGAAGTTTCCAGAGAAAGGTTACCAAGCTTGGCAGCCAGCTGCTCAGCTTGTGCAGTAGCACGAGCATTGCGATTATCCTTCAGTTTCTTCTCCTCTTCGAATACACGAGAGAAACTTCGGGTAGCTGGATAAGCCAGTTTTTGTGGAATCAGATAATTACGGGCAAAACCATCTTTTACGTTGACGGTTTCGCCGGCAAGACCTAAGGAATCGATATCTTCTCGTAGAATAATTTTCATGATCAGATCCTCTCTCTTAGGCGTTCTTTACGTCATTGGTATATGGCAATAAAGCAATATTCCGCGCACGCTTGATAGCAGTTACCAATCCTCTCTGATGCAGTGAGCAAGTACCTGTAATACGACGAGGTAAAATTTTGCCTTGCTCTGTCACAAAGCGACGTAGCATAGAGGGGTTCTTATAATCAATTTCCATTTTCTTGTTTTCACAGAATTTGCAAATCTTTTTTCTATAGGTGAACATTTTCATATAGAATACTCTCTTTCTCTAATCCGGCCGATTACTCTGCGTCAGCAGGCTTTTCAGCTTCTTCTTCAGGTGTTTCGTCAGCGGATTCTTCAACCTCTGCTTCAGGAGCTGCTGGCTCTTCAACCACTTCAACTTCCTCTGCAACTGCTTCAGCTTTTTCCTCTGCGACTTCAACCGGTGTCTCTTCAGTCACTTCGGCTGTCTCAGCTTTTTCCTCAGTTGCATCGGCTGCAACTTCAGCTGCTTCCTCTACTACTTCCTCAGAAGTTTCATCTGCTGGTGCCGGTGCAGTTTCTTCCTGGTTTTCATAGCGTCTTGGTCGGTTTCCGTCTCTTGAATCTCTACCACCAGGACGTCTTCCACGTTCGGCTTCAAAAGCCTGTGGAACAGCCAGCGTTTCAAAATCAGGGAACTCATCTAAACGAATGGTCATATAGTGTAGTACACCTGATTCAATTTCAAACTCACGAGCCAGCTCAGAGATATCTGGGTTTTCGCCCTGGAAATGCATCAAAATGTAGTTTCCATAACGTTCTTTATCGATAGCGTAAGCCAGTTTGCGTTTACCCCAATGTTGGGTATTTGCAAGCTCGCCACCTACGTTCTTTAGGACCTCTTCCACTCTTCCAACAACTGCGGAGATTCCTTCACTATCAAAGTTGATATTTACAATATAAAGGCACTCATACTTTTTCAAGAGCGAACCTCCTTATAGACCTATGGTTGCGATCAGTGGCGCAATTACCAGTGATACAACCGACATTAATTTTATCAAAATATTCAGTGATGGTCCTGAGGTATCCTTGAAGGGATCACCTACGGTATCACCGACAACGGCAGCTTTATGAACTTCGGAACCTTTACCAAATTTGGCTCCATTAATTTCAACTCCGTCCTCTACCATTTTCTTTGCATTATCCCAGGCACCACCAGCGTTCGACTGGAAAATGGCCATGAGAACACCTGTTACTGTCACACCGGCCAACAAACCACCCAGAGCTTCAGCTCCAAATATGTATCCAACAATGACAGGTGTGAGAATGGCTAACAAACCTGGCATCATCATTTCTTTAATAGCAGCTTCAGTGGAAATAGTTACACATTTTCCGTATTCTGCTTTCCCATCGGCAGAGTCAAAAGTCTTCTGATCTTCTGCAGACATTTCCTGACCTTCTTCATACTTGTTCATCACAACCAGAGCTGCAGCAAGTTCAGGAATTGATTTAAACTGACGGCGTACTTCTTCGATCATAGCCATTGCAGCACGACCAACAGCACCCATGGCCATTGATGAAAAGACAAATGGCAACATGCCACCTACAAACAGTCCAGCCATGACGCTGGCATCAGTAATATTTATACTCAGAGTTTCACCACGAATAGACTCAATTGTAGTACGGAAGGCTGCAAAAAGAGCCAGAGCTGTCAGAGCAGCAGATCCGATTGCGAAACCTTTACCAACAGCCGCTGTTGTATTACCTACAGCATCAAGTTTGTCAGTACGTTTTCGTACTTCTGCTGGTAATTGTGCCATCTCAGCAATACCACCTGCATTGTCAGAGATCGGACCATAGGCATCAATGGCTAATTGCATTCCAGTGTTGGCCAGCATTCCCAAAGCAGCCATGGCAATACCATAGAGACCTGCAAATTCAAAAGCTGCCATGATACTGGCTGCGATGATTAGGACAGGGACTGCAGTTGATTGCATTCCAACACCCAGACCGGCAATTAGATTCGTGGCAGGGCCAGTGGCTGATTGACTCACAATAGAATTTACTGGACCTGTGTTGGTACCAGTATAATGCTCAGTGATGAATCCAATACCCAGACCGGCAGCCAAACCAATGGTGCTCGCCCAGAATACTCCCATGCTGGTATATTCGGCACCCCCAAGGGTAAAAGTTTCTGGAAGCATCATGGTGATCATGAAAAACATGACAACAACCATAATGCCCGATGACCCAAACTCACCAATATTGAGACCCTTCTGTGGATCGCCACCCTCTTTCACTGACACCATAAAAGTACCAATAATTGAGATTATGATTCCAGCAGCAGCAATAAGCAGAGGTAGGAAAACAAACTCGGGTGCTAGTGCACCACTTACCATAATGGTGGCTCCCAATACCATGGAACCAACAATTGATCCCACATAGGATTCAAAAAGATCAGCACCCATACCAGCTACATCACCAACGTTGTCACCAACGTTATCTGCGATTGTAGCAGGATTGAGCGGATGATCCTCGGGAATACCAGCTTCAACTTTTCCTACGAGATCAGCACCAACATCAGCGGCCTTGGTATAAATACCGCCACCAACACGGGCAAACAGGGCAATGGAGCTTGCTCCTAATGAAAAACCAGAAAGCACTGACATCACCATGCTCATATCTGTAAAGATTTCTCTATAGACCAGGAATAAGCCACCGAGACCAATAACGCCTAGTCCCACAACACTCAGACCCATAACGGAACCACCGGCAAAGGCAACTCCAAGAGCTTTAGCCAGACCAGTTCGGGCTGCCTGTGATGTACGATAATTGGCTTTTGTTGCAACGCGCATTCCCAGAAAACCAGCCAAACCTGAGGCCAGGGCTCCTACAATAAATGATGCTGCAACGAGGGGGCTTTTTCCTTCCCCACTATTGGCTACACCCAATAGAATGGCAACGGCAACAATAAAAATTGCCAGAATGCGATATTCAGCTTTCAGAAAGGCCATGGCACCATCGGCAATATGCTTCCCGATCAGTTTCATTTTATCAGAACCTTCATCCTGCTTATTGATCCAGCCTGTTTTCCAAAACGCAAAGGCCAAGGCAACAAATCCCGAAACGGGAACCCAGATCATCATTTCACTCATATTATTTTTCCTCCTCTACATCCTCAGCCTGAGCCTTACGGGGATTGATATTGAAACGATTCATTGTATTATCAATATCATCAGTCAGCCAAAACTCAAGTGCATCAGCTGCTTTTCCCACCTGCTCGGGGAGAACATTTAAATCAACTTTAGAATAGTTTTCCAATACAAAATCTTCAGAAAGTCGTCGCCCCTGATCTCCACCTATCCCCATGCGAGTGCGTGGGAAGTTGGTGTCATTCAAGTGCTGGATAACTGATTGCATACCCCTGTGTGTTCCAGCACCACCCTGCTTGCGCAATCGCAATTCAGGGAAGAGAATATCTAGATCATCAAAAACGATCATACAATCTTCTACTTCGATTTTGAAATAATCTGTCAAATGACGTACTGCCTGACCACTATTATTCATATAGGTGGTTGGTTTCATCAGGATTGCTTCCCGCTGTGCACTTCTGGCGAATACATAATTGCCCTTGCCTGGCTTAAAGCTGACCTGCCAACGGTGGGCAAGTTCATCAATAACCATGAAACCAGCGTTGTGTCGGGTATTAGCATACCGATCCCCCGGGTTTCCAAGACCAATGATGGCTCGTAGCACAATACGTCTTCTTGATACCGATTATTTTTCTTCGCTATCTGCTTCAGCTTCTTTATTCTCGCCGTCTTCTGATTCTGATCCTTCTTCATCCTCGAATTCCAGATCGTCTTCATCAACCTCAACAACTGGTTCTTCCATTTTCTGTGGAATAACGACAGATATGATCGTGATATCTTCGGCGAGGAGCACTTCATAGACATCACTCTTGATGTCACTGGCGTGGATACCGTCACCAATATTTAGTTCAGAAACATCGACTTCAATTGAGTCAGGTACATCTTCACCCTTACAGCGAACCACGACTTCGTGGATGGGCTGCTGAAGGACACCACCTTCCTGAACACCAATAGCAAGACCATTAGCAATGACAGCTACAGGAATTTCAATGATGTCACGAAGACGGACACCGAAGAAATCCATATGCAGGATTTTGTCAGTTACAGGATGCCACTGGACATCTTTCACCATGGCTCGACGTTGTTCGCCGTCAATAGTGATGTTAAAAATTTGTTCTCCTGAATGCATAGCTTCGCGCAGATGTGTTTCGGTCATAACATATGACTGAGCCTCTTCGCCACCGGAATAGAAATTCACGGGGACAAGACCCTGTCTACGGAGATTTTTTGCTGCTCTCCGACCAAATTCATTTCTCTGCTCAATCTGCAATTCGAAACGTTCTTTTGTTTTTGCTTGAGCCATTTTTACTTCCTTTATCTCTTTATACTAAACATCAAATAAAACACTGATTGATTCTTCGTTATGAATCCGTTGTATCGCCTCACCAAAAACTGGAGCCACACTTACAGCTATGAGTTTATCCATACGCTTTTTAGGCTCGATATCAATGGTATCAGTTATCAGAATGCGGTCTATCGGTGCTTTCTTTAACCGCCTGATTGCAGGACCTGATAGCACTCCGTGGGTTACTGCAGCATTAACTGAAAGTGCTCCCATTGCGCGAGCCTTTTTTGCAGCCGCAACCATAGTACCTGCAGTATCAACCATATCATCCATGATGAGCACATTTTTAGCTCCAACCTTACCAATCAAGTGCATGACTTCAGTCTTGTTGTGCTCAGGTCGACGTTTGTCAATTATTGCCAAGCTGGCGTCGAGTAATTTTGCATAGGAACGCGACATGGGAACCGACCCAATATCAGGTGCCAATACTACCATATTATCCAAACCAAGATCCTTAATTGCACCGACCAACACCTTCTTTGAATAGAGGTGATCAAAGGGGATGTTGAAATAGCCCTGGATTTGACTACTGTGCAAATCCATTGAGACCACACGATCTGCTCCAGCAGTTTGAATGAGATCAGCAAACAATTTGGCACTAATGGGAACACGAGGCTGATCTTTACGATCCTGTCTCGCATAACCATAGTAGGGAATCACCGCAGTGACGCGTCTGGCAGATGCTCGTTTGGCTGCATCCATCATGAGCAACAACTCAATCATATTGGTATCTGGTGGATTGGTGCTCTGAATAATAAAGACATCTTCACCGCGAATATTCTCATCAAAGCGAATCCACAACTCACCGTCACTAAATGGCTTAATCGTCATTTTCCCTAATTCAATATCCAGATACTTGGCGACGGCCTGTCCAAACGCTGGGTTGGACCGGCCACAAAAAAATTTTGGTTTCATTCGCTCGATTTCCGTTTGTTGGTTTGCGTTTTTGGTTGGTAACTAATCAAGTCGTCCCAGTTCTGACTTTTGCCAGAAACCAGGTACATGTTGACTTGAAATAGAAATGTTCCGGGAGGAGGATTCGAACCCCCATGACCAGCTCCAAAAGCTGGGGTCCTACCATTGAACGATCCCGGAAGGCAATATTTAGATGACGGGGAGGGTGATCTGGGTATGGTAACGGTTTATAAAAAACGATTGAGCAACCTTAGCTTGATCAAGGCTGTCAAAGATGCCATACACAGTCGAGCCACTACCCGACAAACTGGCAAAATAAGCTCCCTGATTAAGGAGCTCGCTTTTAAGCACGCCAATTTCTGGATGTATATGAAAAACTACAGATTCAAATTCGTTATCAAAAAACCGTACCAGTGTCGCCTTCTTTAAAAGGCGGCCAAAAGTAAACGGAGCCTTAGGGGGTGTCAATGGTATTTTTAGTGCTTCAAATGCCTGTTTTGTCGAGACATGAATAGGTGGTATAACGAGCAAGACGTAGCCTTCAAAGCCCAACTTCAGCTTCTCCAGTTTTTCACCAACACCTCGACCATGTTGCAATCCTCCTTCAATAAAGAAAGGTACATCAGCGCCTAGCTCCAGGGCCAGGTCCAGCAAGGCTTGTTGTGAAAGTGGCACATCAGCAATACGGTTCAAGCCCTTGAGGACTGCAGCACCATCAGCACTACCACCGCCAATGCCAGAACCAGGTGGTACTTTTTTGTCTAGAGAAATTTTCACGGGGAAGTCCTCACCGGTTGCTTCTCTGAAGAGTTGCTCGGCGTGTCGACAAATGTTGTTTCCCCCGTCGTCAAAACTCAACCCTGTCATGTTGAAACTAAATTCACTGGAGGGCTCAAAATGGACGATATCACCCCAATCCAATTCCTGAAAGACTGTATCCAGATCATGATAACCATCTGTTCTTCTCTGAATGATACGAAGAGCAAGATTCACTTTAGTGTGAGCCGGAATACTGAAGGGGTTAAAAGACTTCATCTGTCAATCAATTTAGACTAGAACTCTTGTTACACCAACTTTAGCAGTCGGAATTTTGAGCAAAGATTAAGGGATTACTCGTTTTTCACAGTACTTGCCCTTGCGCATTTAATATTTTATACTGACGGCCCATGATTTATCATGGGATCAAATTTTTAAGATAACCAGATCTGGAAGCGGGGAGCCACATGTCATTCTTTAGATCATTATTCATACTATTTGTATGCACCAACCCGATTATTGCCCAGACATATGGTGATATTCAGGGAAGTATCGTCCACGATCAGACTGGCGAACCCATCAGTTTTGCCCAGATCGTTCTGATTGAAGCAAACAAGGGTACCGCTGCAGATGTGGCTGGCATTTTTAATCTGGATGGTGTTGAACCGGGAAATTATACCCTCATGGTTTCACATATAGGATTTCTACCCCATAAAACTGTTATTCAGATTGCAGCAGATCAGGTTCAAACTCTGGAACTCAAGCTAAAAGAACAGCCCATTCATCTTGATAAGATACTGGTTTCCGCCTCCATTCCCGCAGCAATGCGATCTGAGATCCATTCACAAGCCTTAGGCGAAAAAGCACCCCGTGATGTCGGCGATTTTTTTAAATCTATCGCAGGAGGTGCAGCTGTCAAGAAAGGCGGCTACGCCCAAGATCCCAGCTTGCGAGGTTTTCAGCGTGACCAGCTCAATATTCAGTTTGATGGTGGTATAAAAATTTGGGGTGGTTGTCCCAATCGCATGGACCCTCCAACCTCACACATACAGGCCGAGGATTTGGATCAGATCGAGGTCATAAAGGGTCCCTTTAGTGTCAGGTGGGGACAAACCTTGGGCGGGATTATTAACCTGGTAATGAAACGTCCCACTTTCAATGATGCGTTTACAATCCGGGGAGATGCCAATCTTGGGTATGAGACCAATGGAGATAATCTCAGATATCGCGTCAGTCTAAACGGTGGTACAAAAAGGTGGGATTTCTATGCCGGCGGTGGCGTGAAGCAGTTTCATGATTATTCCACAGGGGTCGATTCAGTGATCATTCCTTCAGCCTATAAGATCAAAGATTATTCAACCAAGCTGGCCTATAATTTTTCAGAAGATAGTCGGATGCAGCTAAATATTCGACAGGCCAGGGTGAGTGATGTTGATTTTCCAGCCCTCCCCATGGATGCCCGGGAGGATGCCTCAGATATCTATAGCATTGGGTATACTCATAGGAATATCAGCCCTCTCCTCTCATCGATTCATACCAAGGTCTATCTCTCAGATGTCAAACATATCATGGACAATTTCAACCGTAGTAATTCTGCCATGGTTGAAGCTGTCACGGATGCAACGACAAGAACTGTTGGTGGCAGATTGGAATTTGGACTCCATCCTGTGTTAGGACAAAACCTCTATCTGGGTGTTGATTATTATGATCACAATAAGCAGGGCTATCGGGAACGATTTGTTAAAATCAACCCCTGTAATACTTCAATGCATCCAAATATGACCTTCGTTGATTCCGTCTGGCAGAATGCCTCAATTGTTGACATGGGGTCTTTTGCCGAACTTCAGCATCGCATTACCTCGAGGATTAGCTATAGTCTGGGTATGCGTGTAGACAATGTGACCGCTAGACTTGGTGATCCGGCCAAAAAATTTATTCAGGCTTATGGCCAGGATAAACGGTGGGAAGAGACAAACTATAGTGGTATGGCTGTTATAAAGTACAGTCCCAATGAAGCGCTGGGAGTGACAATGGCTGCAGGTCGTGGAAATCGAAGTGCTGATATCACAGAACGATTCATTAATCACCTGCCAGTAGGCGCTTCACCACATGAACACTTTGGTAATCCGAATCTTAATGCTGAGATCAATAACCAGTTTGAATTGGGAGTTTCAAGCATTGAGAATGATCATCAAATCCGTGGGAGTATTTTTGTATCTCAATTAGAGAACTACATCTTTGCCAGGGTTGACTCCAGCATGGATCGTGTCTTTTTACCCTGCAATGAACCAAAGGTATCAAAGGTATTTCAGAACCTGGACAAGGCCCAGCAACTTGGGTTTGAGATCACTGCTCAGGGTAATATTGTGCCAGGATTAAAATATAATTTAGCCATGGCCTATACACATGGTGTGAACTTGGATACGGAGACACCCCTTCCTGAAGTGCCCCCTTTCGAGACAGTTCTGAGGATGAGATACACATTACCCAATCTTCCCCTTTGGCTGCAGTCTGAGGCTCGTTTTGTGAAAAATCAAGACAGGGTGTCAGTTGAATTCGGCGAGAATGAGACAGACGGATTTCAGATATTCAATATCCAATCAGGTTTCAATATAGAGAACAGGATTTCCTTGCGATTGACCGTAAACAATTTGATGGACACCGCTTATCACGAGCATCTCAGTCGAAATTTTGCAAAGAATACTGCCGAGAGTGGATTACCAATTTATGAGCCTGGTCGCAATGTGATTTTGAATGTGAGTTACTCACTTTAAAAGTCTTCAAAAACTTCCTGGGTGAGAGTGAGGGAAAGAAAACCACTCCTCCCTGGACGGTAAACATCTCCCCAATCGAGATGTTCGTGGTACAATTGATTGGTCAAATTGGTCATCCCAAGATTCATTTTTAACCCCGGCAAAAGATCAAGCTCTCCCTTGAGGTCAATGACTAGAAATGCAGATGATGAATTCTCACCACTCACCAGTGAATTATGCGTCTGGGCTGCGGCACCACGCGTGTCTATTTGCACCCAAAAACCGCTACGCGCAAAGGTTAATGAGCTATGAACTTCTAAAGGAGGAATATGGGGAAGGAAATCCTGGTAATTGAGTAGCCTACTCTCTTCATAATTCATACCTCCCTGGAATATTAAATGAGGAGAAAACCTGTGTAAAATGGACCACTCTATTCCTGAAATCTGTGCCGCTCCACCATCCACATATTTTTTCCAGCCATTCGCATAGCTGAAGGCATCTTCACTCATTACTTGTCCAAAGATGTAGTGGTTAAATTTGTAATAGTACAAGTTTAGACTCATACGACCGTGAGAGGTTGTCTGGCTGTTCTGCCACTCAACCTGTTGACTGGTTTCAACCGGCAAGTCGGGATTTCCCAGATACAAATATCCATCAACTGGATTGTATAGATAATAGCCATAGGCCTCAGAAACTGTGGGTACACGTTGGCCTGATGCAAAGGACAGTAATGAGTTCCAATTATCTGTCACATTATAGGTGAGATGTGTATTGGCACTTAGTAAATGGTCAATTCTTTCCAGGTCATTTTCCGGGTAAAAGATACGTAGTGCATCCTGCCCCATCTCGTTGGTTGCTTTGGATTGAAACAAATCGTATCTCATGGACAAATTGATATTAAAAGCAGGTCCCAACCGAGACTGATACTCAAGAAACTGACCCATATTCCAGCGTTCTACACCTGGCCAGGTCACCATTTCCATGGGTATGGAACCCTCTGGGTACATGACCATGTCTGCGTAGCTGGAATTCCAATAAAAGTCACTTCTCAACTTGAATAGACTTTGGGCACTTTTCCCCAGGACCAGATCAACATAGGAGCCTGCTGTTCGCGTAAACCCCGGCATATCCATGTGCATATCCATAAAAAGTATTTCGCGTTCACTGTCATCCATCCAGTGATCTATGGCATTTCCATAAACCTTCCACTCTGCATTTATTATATGAGAGGTTATTCCGCTGGTTTTGAGGGACAAGCCTGCCATTCTCATTCGTGCATACCCCACATCCATGGGTAAGGCAGAATAACCTACATCATAGGCGTCATCACTCACTACCTCCAGGAGGAGTTGGCTCTTTTGATTCAGACGTCTCTTGTAGCCAAAATTCAAATTCATTTTCTCAAACCCGGTAAATGGGATGATCTGCTTATTCGCGGCAGCGTAATTTTGTGCTTTCCTATAAGCACCACTTAATGACACCCCACTTCCAGGGGTATTCCTGTTCCAGGTAAACGAGATTTTCTTCTCCTGAGATCCTTGGTCCAAGCCACCTTTTATGTTCCATTCAGTTGATTTCTGTGATGCGTATTTTGGTTGATTCATCGTCAAATTCAGAGATCCACCGACGGTAGATCCATTTTGGATAGAAAAGGCACCTTTGCCAATTTCAATCGAATTGAGGGCATCCGCCTCAACGTAGGAGGTGATTGGATCCATGCGATCAGTACAGGCCCCAAAACTTTTCATGCCATTGATGGTAACATTCATGCGCCCACCAGACATACCTCGAATGCTCGGTTCTTGTGCGTAACTACCTCGGGCTATTAGACCAACTCCCTCAATCATTGAAATCAGATTCTCAGTAGTAGATAGATTGGTTTGTTGAAGGTGTCCCAACATATGCCCTGTGGTCTTTTCCCCCTGGACCGTAATGAAATGTTTGGATTCAATGGTAATCGGTACTAATTCAATTGTGAGATCATCGAAGTGACCTGATACAACTGAGAGAGAATGGGTAAGTGGCGCATATCCAATCATTGAACAGATAAGGAGTGCACTCCCTTCGGGAAGTATGATGGAAAAGCGACCATCCAAATCCGAAGCTGTTCCCAGATTCGAGTCCTGAATCATTATGTTTACACCGATGAGCGGTAGGCCGTTGGATTGATCAACGATTTGTCCCTTAACCATCCCGCTCTGGGCGACAAGATTGCCGCCCATGATCAGGATAACGAGAAGTTTAGAAATTGACATCATACTGAACCGTGCCCAGCTCCTCACTCCCCCTGGAAAAGGTGAAATCAATAGTCCAATATCCAGTCATACTAAAGGCAACACCCCCCTCATATTTTCCATTTTCAGAGTATACTGGATCAACATTTCCTTCTGAACCATGTCCCATATCAGGCATTTGAGGATCAATTGATACGGTTAAATCGGATACTTCTGGGAAACTCATCATGGTTTGCTTTTTATGAACAGTTAGAATCAGATCATTCAATCCAACTTTTGGGTCTGCTAGCCCATTTAGAGTAACGATATAAATCACCTGGACTGAATCTGCATCCTCAAAGACCAGGTTTTTCTTCATATTGGTTTCCTCTACAGTCAGGTTTTCAAAAACAATAGTATGGGAACTATTAGCCTCCTGATTCTCAACAAAAACGGTATCGTCCCAGGTACCCATCATCCCACTAGCCATAATGAAAACGACTTCACTTTCAAACAATCCATCAGAATTGGATGTACTTTCTGGTCCAGCTACTGGACAAGAGTGTTTCATCGTTTCCATATGCATGATGGGTTTCTGTGTGATTTGAGCATCAGTAACAGGTCCTTCTGATGCATCCGTCAATTCAAAATATAGGTTATTCAGTCCGACCTTGAGAGCCTCATCAGCATATAGATCGACAGTTAATCCATTATCTACGCCACTACTAATGAGGACCAGATCCTCTGTAGCGTCAGTATCATTTTCGCTATCTTCACACCCCAGGATCAAAAATAATGATCCCACCAGCGCGAAAAGCAATATACGCAGCTTCATTTTACCTCCTGCTTCATGTGTTAGTGTTATGTCTTCAAATGGTTCAGAGAACCAGATTAACACTCAGGAGGTTGGCCTGCTTTTTCTATTATTATATTTGTGAATGCGGGGGTTTGTAAGAGGAATAATTCTGAATAATTGAAGCTCAGAGGTGTGCTGGCTTCAATGGAGAAATGTGGGTCTATTCCCAGGTTTAACACTACAATGTTCGCACCTGCTTCAGTGGTTTCTGGAACGGTCTGCTTGACTATTTGCTTGGACAGGTAACACTTGCCATTGCACTCGAGCTCCACCACAGCAACGTTTTCGCACTTCTCCGATACAATTCGCTGATAGTCTATGGCATATTCTATGAGTGGTAGAAATACAGAACCTAAACCGATACAATAACCGATTAAAACAAAGAGGGTAAAATACTTTCTTAGTTTTTTATTCATCATTCAATGCATGTTAATTCGATTTGGTACCAGTCATTAGATTTTTAAACCAGGGACAAAATAAAATCAAGGGTTACCAGTTGCTAAATGGAAGGGAGTCACAATCTTGCGTTTGTGACTCCCTTCATGCGAATTTGCTTATCCGGCAGCAATCAGAAAGACATCGTCAATAACATGAACGACACCATTAACAGCGTCCACAGTACCTAAAATTTTACTTCCATTGACGAAGGTGCCTTCTTCTGTCACCTTAACATCAACATAGTGTCCTGTAGCCATATATAGCTGCATACCATCTTTCAAGCCTTCTCCCATAAAAGTTCCCGGGGAAGCGTGAGAAGTGATTATTGCAGCCAGCTTGGATTTGTTCTCTGGCTTCAACAAGGTTTCCAGAGTGCCTTCCGGAAGCTTGTCGAAAGCTGCATTTGTGGGTGCAAAGACAGTCAACGGACCAGCTCCAACCAAAACATTCTCAAGCTGAGTTGCTACGACCCCAGCCACTAAAGTGGTGTGATCAGGACTACCCAGAGCTATCTGGAGAATGTTTGGATCAGAGACATTATCTATTACGCCTGCCTGGTTATGATCCTTAGCGAAAGTCTCTGTTTTCGCTGTTGCAGTATCTTCACTTGTTGAACAGGCAAAAAAGACCATCACAACAAGGCTTAATACCAACATGATTTTTACGTTTTTCATTCTATTCCTCCTACTTGATTACTTGTTTTCACCCTATAATTGCTTATTCCACCCGTTTAAATACGGGAATCAAGGCGTCAGTCTTCAAATCACCCAGAGTCTTATCAAAAAAAGTGGTTTTTAATTCACCCCGTGTCTCTCCCCAAACTGTGTGAATGGGACATGGGTTTTCATTGGAACACTCGTGGAGTCCCAGTATACAACGATCAAAAATGTCATCATCACCAAAAATTTCAAGAACCACAGATAGGGATAAACTATTGGCGTGATCACATAAGTCTATTCCCCCATTCGGACCCGTACTCGATTTGAGAATCTCATTGGTGATGAGACTATTTGCCACCTTTGCAAGCTGGTGATAGGAAACATCCAGGTCCTTGGCAACATCCTTAATACGAACATATTGAGCCAGGGGTTGGCGCTCACTTAGATAAAAAATTAGCCTGATGGCGTACTCAGATGATCGAGATAATATCATCGCCTAAACATCCTAAAAATCTTTCCTCGAAAATGCCCTATAGCCTAACCAAACCGGGGTAGCACACCAGGTCCACAGGGCTAAAACAGCAACAGCAGACCCTAATAGATCTCCATAAAATCTTGAAAAAAGAGCACCGGTATAGCCCATGAGAGCAGCGATGTCAAATTGTAGCAACATCAATATTCTGCCCAAATCAATGGGGTTAAACATGGATAAAATTAAGGTCAGTTTTTCCAGGGGATACTCTTCCAGGGCAAATAGAATGAAAAGTATGATGCCATCATATAGAATCGCAAAAAACAGCCAGAGTACGATCGTCATTCCAACACCCTTTACACGCTGTTCTGACAATACTGCGACGAGAAAAGCAAGTGCTGTAAATACCCATGTCAAGGAGACGCCGACGAGAAGTAGTATCCAGTAACTTCCCGTCATTATGCCTGCGTGATACATAAAGGGAACACCCACTCCAATGAGATACACCGCTGAAAGGGGAAGTGTGAGACCTAGATATAGACCCAGAAATAGAGCAACCCTGCTGATTGGCTGGGATAAAAGCAGCTCCATAAACTCACGAGAATTATAAAAGAACATGGTGCCGAAAACTATGCTCACCAGGGGAATAACAAATAGAACCACGTTCATGAGGCTCAAGGATACTTGTCCTGGATCTCCACCAAAACGAAACAGTCCATCAGTCAGTAGAAAGAATACGGCTGTATAAATAATGAACCATTTGCCCCTTAAGAGGTCATGGAGTTGATACTTTATTATTTTAAGCAGGGTCGTCATGGCATCAGGACATCATTTTTGCAATAGCGCGTTCAAGATTCTTCTCGCCTGTTTGTGCAATCAATTCATCAACCGGACCATCAAAAAATATTTTCCCATCCAGTAGGTATAGAATGGTATCAGCCAGTTCCTGAATCTCACTCATTATGTGGGAGGTAATGATGACTGTCTTCCCTGCAGCTTTTTCGTTATGAATCTTATCTTTCAATAAACTACTGGATACAGGATCCAGACCTGCAGTGGGCTCGTCGAGAATCAGAATGTCGGGATCAAACATCAAGGCAACGATGGCATTCACTTTTTGTCGCGTTCCACCTGAAAGTATTTTAAGCGGTTTTTCCATTTCATCGAGGAGCCTAAAATAGCTAATTAATTCTTGTGCCTGAGTTGTTGACCCCGCTCGTAAATCCGATATCATGGTTATGACTTCTGTAGCTGTGAGATTTTCAGGAAACCGAGCGATCTGTGGCATATAACCAATCTGGTTTCTATAGTTCCAATCACCATTGAGCTGATAGTCCTTGATGTTAATCTCACCACTATCGTATTTATCCAGACCCAGAAGACATTTTATCAGCGTGGTTTTTCCAGAACCATTGTGTCCCACGATGGCCGTGATTTTGTTTTCCTGGATATTTGCATCCAATTCCTTGAGAACTTCAAGGCGGCCAAAACGCTTATGTAATCCTTTAATTCGTATCATTGGTTGACCCTCATAAGAGGTTCTTCATCAATGAGTGTTGCCGGAGTCAAAATGGGTAGATAGCTCTCAGCCAGATCCAGGATTTCAACGAAAATACTGCGCATAAGCATGAGTGCCGGTTCGTTTTTCTCAGTGAGCAATGAGAATAACTTTACCGGTCGAAAGGGTACATCTCCTATGCCATCCTTGTCAAGGTCATAGCCTCGATATCGATTCCAGTAATTTTGATTAAAGGCATTAAAATTCTGGCGGCTATTGGTGGCAATATCAAAAGTGTTTGCCAGAAAATTGTTATGAGTAAAAACATTGTCCATAGAATTGGCCATAATTTTGATAGCCCAGCCATTATTCGCAAAATTATTGCCCTCGACCTGAATTCTATTACATGCTTCTGAATAAAGCCCGACTGTATTGCGAGTAAACTGATTGTCGGTAATCCTGCTATCATAGATATCTTTAAGGAGTAGCCCATAAGCAGCACTCCCCCAGTTATCGGCAAATACATTGTTTTCCATATCCACATGCCTGGAATACATAACAGCAACACCAGCACCATTATTATCAAATTGGTTATTGTTATATTCATTATGGTTGGAAAACATGAAGTGTAAACCGTAGCGCAGATTTTTTGTGCTATGGTTTTGGGCAACCACACACTGTTCGACAAATTCCAGATATATCCCATCCCGATGACCAGAAATGTAGTTACCTCGAATAGTTATATCTTTACAATACCATAAGTGAATTCCATTGCCAGATCGTGATTCTGTCTCAGCCAATCCTTTAATAATATTGTTCTCTATAATGCAATTTTCTGATTGAGAGATATAAACAGCAAAGAAATTATCCTCGAAGATATTTTTTGAAATTCGCCCACCTTGCGACTCCTCGAAACGGACTGCGGCATTTTCGTCGAGATGACTCAGACCAGATCCTCTTAAGACAAAACCTTCAATACTCACATCATCTGCCGTTATCGTGATAATTTCGCCGCTGAGGTTCCCATCAATGATTGGCTTACCCCGACCTATCAAGGTGAGTTGATGGGGGATTTTCAGGCCACTCTCTTGATAGGTTCCAGAATGCACCAGCAGGGTGTCCCCTGGTTCTGTAACTTCCAAACCTCCAGAAATGGTGGTTTGGGAATGAGCCGATCCTACTTGTACGAGATTTGCCCACAAACCTGAACTCATCAGCATGATGATCACTATGACGCGCAATGCCAACATCTACTTTAACCAGGAGGTTTCTACAAAGGATTGGACCTGTTCCCATCCCTTGGTCTCACCAAAATAGAGAAGCGCTACATCATCAGCCGTTTTCTGATTTCGATATGCCGAGAGGTTTAAACCCATGGGGCTTTTCAGTTTTGAAGCTTGGACAAAAATCATCTCTTCCAATGGATATAGATTCCCTGCATCTTCAAAATCAGTAAAATACAACCCGTGTATTTTTTCTGTGGGAACCTCTTCTTTAATAACAAAGGCTGCGAGACATTCAATAGAGTCAAACTTATAAGCTTTTCCCTTAGATGTGAGTAGCTCAGACCCATAGTGTTGTTCAACGATTGTCATGCGGCAATAGCTGCAGCCATCCTGACCGTAATTGATGGCCTGGACAGAGGGTTCACAACTGATCAAGAGAAGCGTCATGAAGACGAGAGATATTGAAGCTAAAGGGCGGCTCATTGTACTTGCTTATCTCTCCAACTCAGAAATGCAGCAAGATATCCCATAAAAATGGATGCGAACGCAGATATACCACCCCACGTTGGAAGTGATGTTGTGATAAAATTCAACATGGTTTTTGTACCAAACAGGGGCGGTTGATAGGTCATGCCCTCAATTTGAATTGCAGCATTCTCCGTATCCAGATTGTGCCCAAAATCGTAGTTCCAGAGGTAGAAATCTATCAAACCAGCAACCGCTAGCAGGGAAAAGAATGCCAGCCAGGCATATAAAGATTTTTTGCCACCCTTCCAGGCAACAAGTAGTCCTGAGACTATGAGAAAGCCCACAATTGGAGGCATGAACTTGAGCTCAGGGATAGACTCAGGAACAATCTCCTGCATGCCTATGTAATGATTGACAAGATTTAAATTTTTTAGATCATTTTTTGCGTGACCATCAACCGTGTTGATGCGAATATAGATGCCTAAACCTTCTGGGTATTGTGGAGCTTCGACAGTAATGGACCAAAGAGGGAAAATATAAGTCCCTATTAATAGTAAGGCGCCCGCCGCTAGTATCCACCTTGATTTTTTGTTCATTCCAGTACAATCCGTTCATTTAAGAAAAGCTGGGGACGATTGGTCCCCAGCTTTAGTTTTAAAAGTTTTAGTTAAATGAGAGAGGGACTTTGGATCCCTTGGGTGAAACTCTCACATAACCTTGCATTTCCTGATGAAGTGCAGAACAGAAGTCTGTACAATAGAAAGGAAATACACCAACTTTATTAGGTTCCCAACGAAGCGTATTGGTTGCTCCAGGCATGACAAGAAGCTCTGAATTTCTAGCTCCCTGCACAGCAAAACCATGTGGAATATCCCAATCTTGTTCAAGATTGGTTATGTGGAAATAAACCACATCACCCACTTTAATACCTTCAATATTATCAGGCTTGAAGTGAGTACGGATAGTGGTCATATAGACATGAACAATATTTCCATCGCGTTCAACACGGGCTTCCTTTTCGCTCAGCGCACGGTATGGATGCTCATTTTCTTCCAACTCATAGATTTTGGTTGTATTGGGGTGGACCAAGTCAGCTGGAATTCCCTGTGCATAGTGTGGTTCACCAACTGTTGGGAAATCCAGGAGAAGTTTCATCTTCTCACCGGAGATATCAATAAGCTGGGCTGCATGTGCAAGCTCAGGACCAGTTGACAGATAACGATCCTTTGTCATCTTGTTCAAACCCACCAGGTACTTACCCCAGGGTTTCATACTGCCGCCACCAGGAATCATGAGGTGTCCCAATGAATAATAGGTCGGGATGCGATCAACAACTTCCCAGGTACCTAATTTCCATTTGACAACTTCAGATGTAATAAAGGCGGATGTATATGCGTAACCTTTTCCATCAAATTCTGTATGCAGTGGTCCTAGACCAACATTGGTAACTTCACCAGCGATAGTTGCATCATAATCCAGAACGGGGATACCACCTGCATCACCAATAAATTTTTCATCTTCGATAGCTTTCAGCATCTTAGAAAATGAATGAACAGACACAACAGCAGCTAGTTTTCCACCACCAACAATATATTCACCTGAAGGATCAACATCGACTCCGTGTGGTGATTTTGGCGTTGGTAGATAGTAAATCAAACCAGGACATTCAGCAGGATCAAGTACTGTAACTGTCTTGTTCAGTTTGGAATCGGCAGAATGAGTCTTGTGGTTCATTCTGTTGACATAATGCTCACCAGGACGGGTCTTGCCCTTTCCTTCAGCCAGATATTTTTCAGCCAATTTCCAGTTTACAGCAGCAATAAAGTCCTTATCATTCTTTGAAGCGTTAACTTCGAGAAGGGTATTGGCTTGCTCCGTATTGTAGCTTGTGAAGAAAGACCAGCCGTGTGAAGGACCTTTTCCACCACTTGCCAAATCATAATCATATCCTGGCACCAAAATTTGGAACTCGATATTCATATGGCCATCATCTGGATTCACTTTGATAAATGTTAGCGTTCCATGGAAATTTTCCTTGTAAGTGTCGATGGGTACATCGGCCTGCGGGATTGGAACACTAAAGCGAGTTGAAGCTACCACATACTCAGAGTTTTGAGTAATGAACGGTGAACCATGATTACCACCAGAGTTAGGAATTTCAATGATTTCAGCCGTTTCAAAATTCTTTAGATCAATTCGAGCAACACGGGGTGTGTTGTTTCCATTGATGAAGATCCAGCGACCATCTGTTACACCGTCTGTCTGGGATAGTTCTGGGTGATGAGAATCATCCCATGGAATATGACCAAAAGACGTTTTTAGCATGTCTTTGGTTTCTTCATTGAAGCCGTAACCATTTTCGGGGTCAACTGAGAAGACGGGAATTTCTTTAAACAGTCGTCCCGAAGGTAATCCATAAACACCGAGCTGACCACTAAACCCACCTGATGTAAAGGCATAGAACTCATCATAGTCACCTGGGGCGACATAGACTGCTGAAGCTGCATCACCAGAACCCAGAATTGGTTTCTCTTTTTTTGCACATTCTGAAATGAGTAGAAAGGTGGCAATCACCAGAATTACCCCTACTACTCGCATCATTGTTTTGTTCATACGCTTTCCTCCTACGTATTGTTTATTAATGCTCTTGTTTGTGCCCTATATGACATCTCTTAGAGTGTCCTCAAATATTCTAAAATGGCTCGCGCATCATCCTCGGTCACATTCTGAAATGTCATTGGTACATAAAATTCAGCCAACATGGCCTTCACCTCGGGATGCTTCTTGACCATCTCATCAGGATTCAGAATCATGTTCATGATAAAGGCAGGTGTGCGTTTTGTTGTTACACCCGATAGTGGTGGTCCGACTAACCTTTCATTCACTTTATGACATGCCACACACTTTAGCTCGAAAATTTCTGCTCCTTTGGCAACCATGGCATCGTCTTGAGGTCCTAGTTCAAATGCACCAATGGGACCAACACCATTCTTTAGTTGCTCCTGAGTAAGACCATCTGGACTCAGTTTAGGTTGGGCAGCTTCTTTGGTCGCTTCAGAGTCTCCGCCCCCACAGTTCATTAGTATTAAAGCTGCAATCAGTATCATCCCCGTTTTTCTAATCATTTTGTTGAACTCCTATTCATGTAATGAAAATTTGGTGAGATTTTATGTCGTATTTCCTAATTAAAAGAGACCGAAGTCTTCCTGTTTATTCTCGCGAAGGCTATTTATGACCTCCGGCGCATAAATTGATCCGTCAGGGATGTTTTCGCAAGACGTATGTTGCAATTATGAAATATTTTTAATGTTAAATTTGAATACTAAAAAATATTGAGAAAAACGAGTAGCAGGTAGCTGGAGAATGGGTGCTGGAAACGATTAATGAGAATCTTTTTCAGCTAAGTTTTCTTTGACGATAATGTAACGATGGATTAGGAATGCACTTATAATCCCGAGAATAATAATTGTGACCGTCGTATTGTAGCGTTTCAGGTACACACCAACCTGTTCCCAGTTTTCTCCAATGGTGCTTCCCAGCCAGATTAAAGTACCATTCCAGAGTAGGCTCGAAATTGTTGACAAGACAATAACCTTCCAGATATTCAGTTTCCCGATACCTGAAAACAGCCCTATCACACTTCTTAGTCCCGCTAGAAAGCGATTGATGAGCACAACACCATAGCCCCATTTTGCAAACAAGCGTTCAACACGCTTGATACTGTTGGGTGAAAACCAGGTCTGCTGTTTCGAATAGAAAAAACCCCGCCCATATTTGTATCCTGCCACATATAATGTGAGAAATCCAAGGACACTTCCCATGAGAGTTGTGACCAATGCGGTGGTAAAGGAAAGATCTCCACGACCCACCAGATAAGCACCAAAAATCAGAATAGTATCTCCTGGCACCGGCGGGAAAATGTTTTCAATGTAGGAGGCAAAAAAAACAGTCCCAAAAACTACCCAGGCAGGCGCTTGTTCTATGAAACTGAATAGGGAATCAAGCACGTTAAAACAGCTATGCTAACTATTTGAAAGGAGACAAACGGCTTGGGCGGCAACAGCATCTCCATTCCCCGTCATCCCCAGGCCTTCCGTAGTTGTAGCTTTTACAGATACTAAATCCACTGAGACATTAAGTGCTTCAGCTAGTTTCCGACGCATTTCAGGTAAGAACTTCATCACCTTGGGACGTTGAAGGATGAGGGTGGCGTCCACATTGGAAACCATAAAATCTTTTTTTTCAATCAAGGAGGCCACGTGCTTGAGAAGATCAATGGAATAAACACCTTCGAACTCTGGATCGGTTTCTGGAAAATGCTGGCCAATGTCGCCTAAAGCCAAAGCGCCCAGAATGGCATCCACAATAGCATGTGTCAAAGCATCACCATCAGAATGACCTAGAGGACCTTTTTCAAAAGGGATATTAACACCCCCTAGAACAAGATCACGACCTTCCACCAAACGATGGACATCATACCCGGTGCCAATTCTGAGATTTGGTAGGCTTGTATTCATTTTCTTACTATTCGCTATTTTTCTGTTTGATGTGTTGGACTTCGAAACCGTCAGCAAGACACATCATTATTCTCATTTACGAAATGAACATGGCATCGCCATAGCTGAAAAAGCGATACTTCTTTTCAACAGCCACGTTGTAGGCTTTCAGTATCTTCTCTTTTGACGAAAAGGCTGAGACCAACATCAGCAGGGTTGACTTGGGTTGATGAAAATTGGTGATAATACCATCAACAACCCTAAAGATGTAGGGTGGATAAATAAACTTATTGGTCCAGCCATCACCTGGTTCCAGTTCACGAGGATACATTACGGCAGATTCCAGGGCTCTAACTACTGTCGTCCCAACACCAATGACCCTGCGACCTTCCTCCTTGGCCTTTTTAATAGCCGTCACTGTCTCCTCAGGGACATTAAAATACTCAGCATCCATCTGATGTTTGGTGATGTCTTCCACATTTACCGGTCTAAAAGTTCCCAGACCAACATGGAGGGTCACATATTGAATCTCGACACCTTTCGCTTTGGCTTTTTTTAGAAGTGCATCAGTAAAATGTAATCCAGCCGTAGGAGCTGCTACTGCACCTCGATGTTCTGCATAGACAGTTTGATATCGATCCTTATCCTTGTCATCTGCCTCCCTGAGGATATAGGGAGGTAGTGGCCATTTGCCCACTTCATCCAGGATGGAGTAGAAGTCGCCACCATTTTTATCAAAGCGGACTACACGCCCACCTGAAACTGTATTATCTACCACATCACAGGTGATTTTGTCTTCAATTACCAGCTTATTTCCCACTCTAACTTTGCGGGCTGGTTTTACCAGGGTTTCCCAGAGATTATTACCTAGTTCGCGAAGTAAAAATAGTTCTATCTCTGTGTCCGTTTTATCCTTGCGTGCAAATAGTCGAGAAGGAAATACCTTTGTATTGTTTAAAACTAGAACATCTCCTGATTTCAGAGAATCAACCACATTTGAAAACTTACTATGCTCTACATCACCGGATTGTGCATCCATGACGAGCAATTTGGATCCGTCACGTTTAGCGGTGGGATGTTGTGCGATTAGCTCTTCTGGTAATTCATAATCGAAATCAGAGAGGGTCAGGGCTTTTGCGCGATCAAACAGCATATATCATTCTTTCTTTCTTTGGAACATGTTAGTTTGGGATAACTCGGCTTTTAGTACAAAGCCTAAATGTCTGTATGCCTGAGGTGTTGCCTGTCTACCACGGGCGGTCCTCACCAGGAAACCTTCCATGATGAGAAATGGTTCATAAACTTCTTCCAGTGTATTGGCTTCTTCGCCAACTGCCACGGAAAGTGAATTGAGACCCACAGGTCCACCTTCAAATTTTTCTATCAGTGCTTTAAGAATGCGTTTATCCATATCATCGAGACCATACTCATCAACATTTAGCATGCCAAGCGCATCGTCAGCAATTTGCTTGTTGATAGAGCCATTGCCTTTGACCTGAGCAAAATCACGAGTCCGTCGCAAAAGTCTATTGGCGATACGAGGAGTACCTCGGCTCCGACGGGCCAGCTCTAGTGCACCCTCGTCATTTATGGGAACATTCAAAATATTTGCAGAACGTTTAATGATGAGCTGTAATTGTTCTGCTTCGTAGAAATCCATGCGAAGCACCACTCCAAAACGAGCACGCATGGGCGGAGTCAAAAGACCTGCTCTTGTCGTTGCACCTACCAGAGTGAAAGGCTCCAGATTTAACTGAACACTCCTGGCGCTGGGTCCCTTGTCAATCATAATATCAATGCGGTAATCCTCCATGGCGGAGTAGAGGTATTCCTCAACCACATGATTCAGACGATGGACCTCATCGATGAAGAAGACATCTCGCTCTTCGAGGTTGGTGAGAAGTCCAGCCAGATCAGCAGCTTTGTCCATGACTGGACCTGAGGTGATCTTGATATTCACTTCAAGTTCTTTAGCAACCAACATAGCTAAGGTGGTTTTTCCTAGTCCAGGTGGACCGAATAGCAGAACATGATCGAGAGCTTCATTACGTTGTTTGGCTGCTTCAATAAATATTTTTAGCTGGGCGACAACATCTTCCTGACCTACGAAATCTTCTAGGCTTTGAGGTCGTAATGCACGATCAAATTCCTGTTCTTCGGTCAACTGTTGTGGTTGTGTCAAATCACTCATCTACTCAATCTACGCTTATCTCTCTTTAAGTTTTGGGCTATTGAACCACTTCTCAAAATGTGCCGGCAAATATAGTCGGTGAGGTAGGCTGTTTCCAAGTGAAGCCTTGACGGGGATACTGTGATGGCTCATGTTTGCAGATCGACTATTGTACGGTTTCAGCGAATGCAAGCACGTGCCGATCCGGATCCAGGTAATAACCGACCCGGTCTCCCCAGTCTCTCATTGAAACTTTGTGTATGAGCTCTGCCCCATTCTTGATTGCCCGGTCAAGATACAGTTGGGCATTGCCAACATGGAGGTACAATTCGACTCTAGGATTCCTCTCATCTCTTTCCGGAAACAGATCCTGTCCTAAAAGTCTTTTGATCCCATCTTGTGGCATCAAGCCAAGAGTAAAACCATTTTCAAGGCGGAATTCTGTCATACCTGGCACATCTAGAGTTGGTTGAACCTGAAATACAGATTCATAAAATGCCTTCGAAGCTTTCTGGTCAGATACATAAAGAATTGTCATGCCCTGTACTATCATTAAGTCATCCTATTAAGCGAGCATTTCCTGGAGGTAATGACCCGTATAAGAACTCTTTACTTTGGATACCTCCTCTGGTGTGCCAGAAGCGAGAAGTTCTCCACCACCATCTCCCCCTTCTGGGCCAAGATCGATTACATGATCAGCAGATTTGATGACATCAAGATTGTGCTCTATGACCAAGACTGTGTTCCCCTTGTCTACCAGTCGGTTTAAAACAGATAAGAGCATATTCACGTCTTCAAAGTGTAGACCAGTTGTTGGTTCGTCTAGAATGTAAAAAGTTCGACCTGTACCAACCTTGCTCAGCTCGCTGGCCAGCTTCACTCTCTGAGCTTCACCACCTGATAGGGTAGTGGCTTGCTGACCCAGCTTGATATAACCCAAGCCGACATCGACCAGGGTTTTAAGTTTACGATTGAGAGAGGGGATTGCTTTGAAGAAACCAAGACTTTCTTCGACAGACATGTCCAGGACTTCTGAAATATTTTTCTTCTTATACTGAATTTGTAGGGTCTCCCGGTTATATCGCTTGCCTTTACAGTCCTCACATTGAACATATACATCCGGCAAGAAGTGCATCTCGATCTTGCGGATACCATCACCCTGACAACTTTCGCACCGTCCACCCTTCACATTAAATGAGAATCGACCAGGTTTATAACCACGTAGCTTGGCTTCCGGTAACTGAGAGAATAAATCTCTGATGAAAGTGAAGGATCCGGTATAGGTAGCAGGATTAGATCGAGGTGTACGGCCGATGGCTGATTGATCAATGTTAATGACTTTATCTATATAAGCAAGCCCTTCAACGCGATCATAAGGCAGGGTTGTAATCTTGGTATTGTATATGGACCTGGCCATGGCTGGATAGAGCGTCTGATTGATAAGTGAAGATTTTCCCGAACCTGATACACCCGTTACACAAATGAATTTTCCAAGCGGGAAATCAATATCGAGTTTTTGTAGATTATTCCCTCTAGCTCCAATTAAGGATATCCTACTATTCTTACCTTCTCTCCTTTGCATAGGTACAGGGATGGATAATTCACCAGTTAGATACTTGGCTGTCAAAGACTTTTTGTTTTTTAAAAATGATTTTGGTGAACCATAGGCTACCACTTCCCCACCGTGTTCACCGGCTCCTGGTCCCATGTCTACCAGAATATCTGCCTCTTCCATGGTTTCCTGATCATGTTCAATAACAATAACCGTGTTACCAAGATCTCGTAGGTGTTTTAATGTTTCGATAAGTCTCCTGTTATCTCTTTGATGGAGACCAATGGAAGGTTCATCTAAAATATATAAAACACCGACCAGTTGTGAACCAATCTGCGTCGCCAATCTGATGCGTTGTGCTTCCCCTCCGGACAAAGTACCTGCGGTTCTGAATAAGTTTAAATAATCCAATCCAACATTTACCAGAAAACTTAATCGCTCTTTAACTTCTTTAAGAATTTGTTTTCCAATTTGCTCTTCAGTTTCTGTGAGTTTTAACTCATTAAAGAATGTTTGTAGTTCTTTGATAGGCAAATAACTCAGGTCAGTTATACTTTTATTCCCAAGCAGTATGTGGTTTGCTTCGATACGTAGTCTTGATCCACCACAAGCCTCGCATGGTAAAGAACTCATATAGCCCTCTATCCACTTCCTCACACCAGGGGATGTCGTTTGCTTATATCTGCGTTCCAAGTTTGGGATGACACCTTCGAAACCACCTTCATATTCGCCTTTCCAGCGATCAGATTCATAAGCCATCTTGATCTTCTTATCGCCGGTACCTCGGATAATCGCTTCTTTAGCCTCTTCACTAATACTGCTCCAAGCTTGGGTGAACTTAAAGTTATAGTGTGCTGCCAGACTTTTTAAGATGGCTGCATACCAATTACCCCTGGGTTGTTCGCCTAAAGGTGCTATTGCTCCCTGTAACAATGACTTTCTTTTGTCCGGAACAATAAGATTTATATCCATACTCGTCTGCATACCGAGTCCATCACAGGTTGGACAGGCACCATAAGGTCCGTTAAAGGAAAACAATCGTGGTTCAAGATCTGGATAACTAATCTCGCAATAGGGACAGGCATAGTGCTCGGAGAATACATGCTCATCTTCTCCTACTACATCAATTATAACCATACCTGTTCCGTGTTTTAAGGCCAACTCAACAGATTCTGTTAATCTATCTTTAAACTCTTCACTGATAACCAGGCGATCAATTACAATTTCAATTTTGTGTTTCTTATTTTTCTCAAGGGATATCGTCCGACCAACTTCTTGAATCTTTCCGTCGACTCTAACTCGAACAAACCCCTCACGTTTGATCTCCTTGAAGATCTCTTTAAACTCGCCTTTTCTACTCTGGACGATAGGGGAGAGAATTTGAATATGCGCATCTTGTTTAATGTTTAATATTGAATCCACTATCTGCTGAACGGTCTGTCTTGTAATAGGCCGACCACAGTTATAGCACTTCGGTCTTCCTATTCTCGCAAACAATAGACGCAGATAATCATGAATCTCTGTTACGGTGCCAACTGTGGACCTTGGATTCCGACTTGCCGATTTCTGTTCGATTGAAATTGCGGGTGACAGACCATCGATATAATCCACATCTGGTTTTTCCATGAGACCAAGAAATTGTCTGGCATACGCAGAGAGAGATTCTACATATCTTCTCTGTCCTTCAGCATAAATGGTATCAAACGCCAGGGATGTTTTACCTGAGCCTGATAATCCAGTTATAACTATAAACTTATCTCTTGGGAGTTCTAGATTTACGTTTTTTAAGTTGTGCTCGCGTGCACCGTGTACTACTAATTTATCACTACGCATAAAATCCTCAATTCAAACTTTGAAGATATTTGACAGACACCCCTCTAGGAAGAAGAATTTAGAAAATATCTGAAGATATCTCCCCTCACCCTCAATAACGCTGAACATCTCCGATAATGATGGGAATAGTGCACATATGTGCCTCTGTGTGCTCGAACTATGATTAAGAACCTGTTTTAGACTATATTAATGTGTACGCGTTTATTTTCTGACTGAGCTGCATCATTCATTGGCTGTTTCAATTCTGTGCAAAGTTATCAACACTCTATATGGTTTTAGCAGTCTTATGATCATCAGGTGAGTTACCCCATATGTTATCTGCGTGAATGATTCAATATTCCTTTAACGAAAGGCATATCGTCTTATTCTTAAATTGACTGTTTTGAACGAGAGGAGGGGCTGATATTTATCAGGAATTCAAAATCAGACAGTTTCTGACTTGCTGGTCAACTACAAGCTTGTTTTTCGTCTGATTATGCATTATTAGTAATTGACCACGATCCACTATAAATAGTGGCACAAAACGATACATACTCACCGCTTTGCCGTATTGTGCACCCTGCTTTTATAAGTAGTTAATAAGGTCATGATTCTGGTCTAATTCATCCCGATTATGGGGTAGTAGGTGTCCGAATCTAATGGAACTGATCTCAATTCACCATTTCGCACCCATCCAATTAACGGCCCGTTATTATGTCGAGTGTGTAAATCATGTGCGCTTGTTAGCCTCTCGAAACTTGTTTGATTTTCTACGAGTTATATCTAACACTATGACGTTATAATTAAAACTCATACTATTCCTTAATATCAATTGATTCTCTATCATCATATATGGCTCATGAATCCATATCTGCTGTAATTATCATATCAACCCCTCTTGTTAGTGATATATTCAACGGTCCAGGATACAATTATAAATATTTATTGGAGTCCCTATGCCCCTCTTGAAAATGTCAAAACTCAAATCGATCACCTCTTTTATTCTCATCCTTTCTCTCTCCATTTTTTACAACGCGTGTGAGAGCGGTCGCCCTGGTCTTCAAACAGGTAATGTCATCTTTATTCATCCGGATGGCACCGGTGCTAATACATGGAATGCTTTACGCTCAATTAAGGTCGGACCAGATGGCATGTTAAACTGGGACAAAATGGATAATATGGGGCTTTATCGTGGACATCAACGCGACGTTCTAGGGACAAGTTCAAATGCTGGAGCAACCACACACGCCTACGGTGTTAAGGTTCGTTATGCTGATTACGGAATCCACCCTGAACACCCCATCACCTCACTATCAGGCAAGTCCAAAAGTATTATGCATGAGGCTCAGGATGCCGGGATGTCCATCGCCGTGATCAATAGTGGTCACCTCAACGAACCTGGAACCGGTGTTTTTCTCGCCAGCGCTGCTAAGCGCAGTCATAATGATGAAATAAGTAAAGACATCATTCTTTCTGGGGCAGATATCATTTTAGGCGGAGGTGAGAAATTCTTGCTTCCCGAAGGGGTTACTGGCCGCCATGGTATAGGAGCTCGAAAGGATGGTAAAAATATGATTGAACTCGCCAAGTCTGAGGGATATAAGATCGTTTATGACAAAGCTGAGCTTCTTGCCCTTCCCTCATCCACAGAAAAGGTTTTCGGCGTTTTTGCATACATTCATACTTTTGACGATCGCACTGAAGAAATTTTGGCTGCAGATAATAACGCTCCTCTTTACTATCCTGGAACACCAACTCTCTCCGAAATGATCCAAACCACACTCCGCATCCTTGAATCAAGACCTGAACCATTTTTGCTGGTTGTAGAGGAAGAAGGACCAGATAATTTCGGTAATTACCTTAATGCCAGCGGTGTGTTCGAGTCCCTTAGTAGAGCAGATGCAGGCATTGGTGTTGTTATGAAGTTTATTGACAAACACCCCAATACACTCCTGGTTACTGCAGCAGATAGTGATGCTGGTGGTTTGCAGGTCGATTTTATTAAGGAGAAAAATTACGGAAAACTACTGGCTTTAGAGACCACCAGTGGAGCAGCCATAGATGGAATAAATGGGACCGGTTCTCTCCCCTTCACAGCCAAGCCAGACCAATATGGGAAAAGTTTTGAGTTTAGTGTCTGCTGGGCTACCAGCTATGATGTTTACGGCGGTGTGATCGCGAAAGCCCACGGTCTGAATTCTGACCTGCTTCCAATCAATGTGGACAATACAGACATATATAGAATCATGTATGCCACTCTTTTTGGAGAGTGGCTGAACTAAAAAGAGGGTGTTTGACCCCAAAACCCATAGGTGTTCAACCTCTCAGTGGCGTCATCAACGATATAGAAAAGACCACTCTCATCATCATAAACAATGCCCTCTGGCTGATTCATATTTATCCCATAGGCACTGATCATTGAGCCAGTGGTATCTGCCAAGTAAACAGATGCTGATTCATGGCTAAGAAGCCAGAGCTTTTCCATCGACTCTGAGTAGCATACACCCGAAAAATCTGGTGCAAAACCAATTCTCTCATAGTGCAGAGTTTCCAGGGAATCATTCAGGGTTATGAGAACACTGTTGTCTTTTTCCTTGATAGCATATAGACGAATATTTTCCGTATCTATGTCAATGCCCTCAAGGCCACTGCCTTCTGAGACTCCAAGTATCAGCCTTTCCAGGAGTATATTGCCCACTGAATCAATATGGAGAATACTATTGCTACTCTCCCTGCCTATCCAGAACGTTGAGTCCCTCGAATCAAAACAAATACTCTCGAGGTCACCACCATTAAAATTTATGGTCTCCATTATTTGCCCGGAAAAGTCTAATTGGTAGACATCCCCCGTTCTGTCACTTACTGTCCAAAGTGAGGTATTGCCGGCACCCAAGGTTAGACCAGATGGTTCATCGACACTGATAGACACGGAGGTAAGCAATTCCAGGGATGGCTTCACTTTGATGGTTCTCACATCGCTTTTTGAGTTCGTCCTGCCCTCTAAGGTGAGTCTTATTTCATAGATTCCAGTATCTGGATAGATGTGCTCAACCTCAAGCCCCTCTTCAACAAGACCGTCACCAAAATCCCAGAAAAAGGTGATGTGATCGATTTTCGTTTTGGGAGGCGTTTTTGCAGAGAGTCTTACTGGATACCCCTGAAGGAATCGTCCACCCTCGGTAACTATCGATGCTTCGATCAAGACCTCAGGTTCATTCTCACAGCTACACAGTATTCCAACCAGCAGGATGAGCACGATCAGAATCATGTTTCTCTTCTGCATCATGGGATTCTGAATTGTCAAATTGTGATTTTAACTCAGTACTTGAACTGAAAGTTAAGGAAGTAACTCAGCTCTTCTTCACCAACCTCAGGAACTTCAACACGAAAATTAGGAGCAATGGTAAATCCCTCGACAGGCTTAAACACACCTCCGACGATTATGTAGGTATGTGCATCCCCAGCGTTGTCGGTATCTGGATCAGTATAGTCGATTCTGATAAACGCCTCAGAGGTCTTCATTGCCTTTACACGACCATAAGTCGAGAGGATGGAACCGGTAGTCTCCGTCGCCATTGAAACTATCTTCGTGCTGTACTCAGCGCCTATGAGGGCCGGGCCAGCCATGATTCCACCAAATCCGCCCACTACCAATGAGGTACCCGTAGAATATGAGCCATAGTCTACACCTTCGAAACTGGCTACAGCTCCAACATTGAACCCTTTCCTGAGTTTGCCCTGACCGAGGTTAAGAAGGGTAGAAATCTTCTTGTGTCCGTCATCTTCTACCTTTTTATACCCTGTTCCATTCGTGATCATGATACTAGAGATTACAGGTCCGAAAGCCTTAGACCAGCCAATGCCGAGATCCGCAGAGCTCGAATATCCCCCCAGGTCCATGGCTGATTTTTCAATGAAGCGATAACCCCAATTGTTTTCCTGGATCTTGAACATATTCATTGTCTGTAAACCCAAAGTCCATTTCCCGAGGTCTGTCTTCCAATCAACCCTGGCTGTTTTCAGGTATGCGCTATAGGCACTTACATCATCTTTAGCTACATCAATTTGGAACTTATAAGAAAGATCCTTAGAGACTCTGTTTTCAAATGTCAGAAAAGCGCGTGTAATTTGGAAGCCGTTTTCGTCTACTTCTTTGAAGCTGTAGTGCATGAAGGTCACACCGCTCACCTTTGCAGGTTTTGCGAATAGACTCATCTGCAACAGCATCAATAGTCCGACAACAGTTGAGATCCTTTTAAACATAGTCTAGCATATCCTTACTTCGTGCTTTGTATTTCATGACTCTACTTTATGGCACTCTTTAGGATCTGATCAAGATCATACATTAAGACCCTTGAATTCCACTGGTCCACAACAGCCAGTCTCTTCTCCCCGGTTATCAATAGAGTAGCACAAACGCCATCAGGCGAAGCCAACTCATTCTTTTGCCATTCATTCAAGAGGTGGACCTTTGCCATTCCACTCATGATAGATTGCTCATTGTAATTCACCCCTTCAATAATACAATCTGATTCGTCATCACAATAATATGGAGCACGCACACCAAGACGTGCTACTCTATCGCCTGAATCGATATCATAACAGTCTACCCTACCGGCTTTTTCATCGACTGCAAAAAGATGATCTCCAAAGACTGTCAAACCCTCAATGGAATCCTTACTATAACCAGAGTTGATCTTCCCCTCAGTCATCTCAACCCCGATGAGACGATCTTTAAATACACCGGTCTCCATATCAAAAACACCTATATAGCGAAACTTCTCTGTGTTCCCAAATTGACTTTTCTCTGGTTTCTCCTCGGCTACGAATAGAAGACCTCTTTCTTCTGATATGGCAAGACCTTCACTCTTGCGCATGATCGTGGTGACTTCCTGGCTAGCTGCAAAAGATTTGTCGTAGATATAACTTGTCCCCTCATCTGAAACGATCTTCTTGAACTTTCTGAATCCAAAATTGTAAACACCATCTATGCGAAAAATGGTCTTATCCATATCAGCGACGTACACATCACCACCCCGTGAGACAATGATCCCCTGGGGTTTAATAAGTAGCCCATCATTTTCTGGCAGATAGTACGCATCTGCTGATACCTCACCCTGGTAGCCAATGAACTGATCAAGTGTAAGGTCAGGGTTAAACCGTGCAACTTGACCTAGCCCCTCAAGTGTTACATAAATGTAGCCCTCACCATCGCGACTGATTCCCGTAGGAATGATCTCCGGGTTATCGACACCTAGATACTTTGCATCAATAGTCAGCGAAACCTCTCCTGATGTCTTGAATACTTGAATACGATTATTGTCTACATCAGATACAATAAGTTTTCCATCAGGAAGAATTTCTACATCATCTGGTTGTGCAAGTTGATCTGAACTTGAACCGTATCCATTCTGTGGATTTGGATAAAAGTTGAGTGGAGAGATAGGTAATATTGAAGGTTTTGAAGCCTCACCGGTATAGACACATGCCACAAGCAGTGTAAAACCTAACGCGATGACAAGAAAACGTAATGATAGAACTTTTGGCATGTTAATCCCTCTGTAAGTCTTTGTCTCTCGATTGCACTCTAATGATTAGTAGTCAGAGGTCCCTTAAATAAACCAGCCCGGCGGAACCGGGCTGGTTTTTACAACGTAAATCAAGTAAAACGACTACTCACGAGCCCATAGTGCTGTGTACATGGTAATACTACCTTCACGCTCGTTGGCACTGAAAACAACGCCGTTCGTTGGATGCACTGCTGCACCTTCAGAACCGATGATACTTTTTTCCATACCATTGTCATTTTCCCAGTCAATACCAGCTTCCGCTTTTGAGTCAAATGTAGGGTTGGCACTATCAGTAACATCATAAACCACAACTGCATGTGATTCTTGGAGTGCAAGAACTGCATAAAGTCTGCCGTCTTTTTCAATCACTGAACATTCTTCAGGTTCTGTGCGCTTGGTTGATTTCCTAGCATCTACCTGCCATCCATCTCCAAGGTCATCTTCGATGGTATAAGGAGCTGTTGCTACGCCAGTTGCGAGATCAAGAATCTGAAATGTACCGTTACGCTCGTTAGAGATAAGTGCACGATCTCCATCAGGGAAGATATACAAGCCGTCTGGCTCAGCTTCGTTGTCACCTGCATCTGGCTCAAGATCAACAACAGTAATGTCTGATGCTGTGAGTGGTGCATCGTTGGCGTTGAAGATCAAGACCTGGCTGGTTTCCTGAACGGAAACAACCACGGTACCATCAGAAGCAGTTTCAGCATGCTCTGGTTCTGAATCTTCAGCAAGATCAACAATGTAGTCCTGAACCAAACTTGCATTGGCAATTCCATCCTGCAGATCAATGATTGAGACGGAACCACCATGACGGTCTGCTGGTTTACAAGGACGATCTTCGCGGTCATCTTCACAGGCAACGACAAGGAAGCTGCCATCTTTTGTAAATGCACAACCATCAGGATTGTAGCCAATATCTGGAACAGTCACTACAGAAGTGGGGTCTGACAGCTTGACCAGTTTGATTGATCCTCGGCCACAATCTTCTTCAGCAACACATACAGCGATGTAGTTTTCACCACCAATGAGCGGAGAAACATCAATCGATGTAAATTCTGCAGTTGCTGAACCTGTGCTCAATACAGCCAACTCATTTATGCTAAACGAGGAAGCGGTATAGGTGATACCAAACAGCTGGTTGGTTCCAGATGCGACAAACACAGCCAGGTCATCTGATCCAGGAACCATGCGAATGATCTCTGGGTTTGCATCAGCAGCTGTTGCGACAGACATGACTGTTTCAATACTGAAAGAGTCGTATGTTGTTACATCGTCGGTGGCGTCATCTTCACAGCCCCAGAAAGCGGCCATGAGCACCATGAGTAAAACGGTAGCTTTTTTCATTTTTCTCCTCCTTTAAGGATTAGTTACCATTATTCTGTTTATATCTCTTAAAACTTGAAATTGATTTGTAAGAGACTCTGATTGTCATCCACACCTGTTTCAGTATTAGAACCAGTCTCTTCTTCTAATATATAGTGTTCAATTTTCAACGCTAAATTCTCATTGATGTTTAACATTGCTGAAAGTGTGATCATCTCTCTGTTCCAGGACATGGCTTCACTGAGATAGGCCCATGAGTACTTCAGGCCGTCGGTCTCATCTGTGCCAGGTCTAAGTCTGAGAATACCGTAGCGGCCTAGCAGTTTCACACTGTTTGAATGCAAGAATGCAGGTGCTTTGATCTGGTAGGATCCTTCACCATAATAACCATAGCGATCCAACAAACCATCCTGAGCGTCAATATACTCCCCGCGGACCTGCATTCCTGCTAGCTGGTAGGTCAGACGACCACCATACCAGTAATGGGTTTTATCGGTTTCATCACCACGTTTATCATAATTTGCAATAGACTGCTTCAGGCTGATCTTCCAGTCCCAATCATCAATAAGTTCACCTGTGAAATACCATCCGAGAAGAGACAAGCCTGCCAGCTCAGCACCGACTTTAACACCATACTCGAAAGTTTGACCATTCTTGGGTTCATAATCATCGTAAACCATCATCTTGAATGATTTGTCCTCGGCAGCATCATCTGTTCCCAAAGGCCGCTTCATGGCAAATGATAGTCCACCGATCAATTTCCCTTTTTCACCAAGTTTCATTTCTGTTTCACTGTTTAGGTGTGCTTCGCGACCCTTCCAGAAAGCGGTTCCGATGAGTGGGTAGCCCTCTGAGGCACGTTTTGTACTGACGAAGGGTCTATTCTTACCCATTTCAAATCTTGTGTTGATACTAGGCACATTGAGACGTGCATACTGTTTATCAACATAGGCACTTTGATCATCAAATCGGTATTCAATCTGATAGTATAGATTTTCATTATAGTTGACACGGGCTGACAGGATTGCCATGTCGATCCGCATATGGGGACTGCGGTTCTTGACTTTCTGATAGGTCAGATCCTGATTGGCAAAACCACCAGCTCCCTCTACATCAATAAATTCCAGCTCTACTTCACCACCGATAACAACATCCAAACCACTATCAGTTGATACTGTTACACCTTGTCCAAACATGATTGCTGGTATCAATAGCACCATAATCAGCTTCCAGTTAAAACGTTTCATCATATTTCCTTTATATTGAATTCTATAATTCATCTTCTTCTCTTGGGTCGTCCTGGTTCAGGACCCCTCCACTGAGGTCTCATCCGATTTGTTCTTGTTTTTTGATCTATGTTTCAAGATCAAGTCTCTGAAAAAGTACAGGTATAGCAAGGCTATCACTAATCCAACATAAATCAGAATGGAACCTCTTTTTTCCTGCTTAAAAGTGAATTCCACTCCCAACTGATCACGATAGTGGAGGGGAACCCTACTGATTGTCACCGAAGCTTGATCTCCTACCTTTGAAAATGTGTAGGGTGGTTTTGGATCCTTCTTCTTGAATTCCGGAGCACTCCTGAGAACTCGATGAAAATTCCAACCCTCTGGAAGTTTGACCGTCAGGCTGCTGCTATCAATAGACATGGGTTGATTGTTCTCATACACCATCTCCCATTCATAGGTCCCGAACTCCTCAGGGCCCGCAGCATCCCAATCGAGAAAGGCATCTACTTGTGCCTCAATTTGGAGTGTATAGTCTCCAGGTTGGATGGTTTTACTCATCTGTAGAAAAGGCACTTCATGAGTCTTAAAATGAACAACGGGTACAATCATTTCACCCGGCTGCAAAGTGGCACTAATCTCATTAAACTCATCGAAAGCGCATGCCAGCTGAAGAAATGAAAGCGTATCCAGAGTACTAAAGTTGAGTTGAACATGGATTTCTGCTGCCCCAGAGTCTTTGATATCAACAGTCTGGTCCATCCTTGAAAACTGCTGGGAATAAATGCTCGAAGAAAGCAGGATTACCCCAGCCAAACTAAAACTCACCATTAACTTGCTCATGGTGTTATCCCCAGAAACCTAAACCAGGTAAACCCTGCGATTATCATGACAACTACACCAATTGTGGCCACAGTAAGACCATATTTAAGGTTGTCTGAAATGGTAAACTGTCCCGTACTATAAAGAATAAGGTTTGGTTTGGCATTTGTTGGTAATGTGATAACCCAGGTTAAAGTAAATGCAGCTGGTAAAGCTAGAGAAACAGGATCAAATCCAAACTGTTGGGCAACAGCAATAATTATTGGGATCATGACAATTGAACGCATTGTCTTGCTGGTGAAGAACAGGTGGGCATACATAGCAAACGATACGATAATGATGTAAACAAGCCAGAAATTGAGGTCTGAACCCAATCCAACTGCATCAAACACACTTCCTACCAACCAACGGGCTGCACCCGAGTCAAATAGCGCTAAACCACCTGAATACGCACCAGCACTGAAGATCATAACATGCCAGGGAATATCTGCATCATTCCATTTCATGATACCGATCTTGGGAAGGAAAACAATAACAACGCCTATGAGGGCCGCCATTACCGCACTGATCTCAAAACCGAACCAGCCGATATGAAATCTATCAGTAGCCCAGAGGAAAAGCACGAACAGAAAGACTGAAGCAGATTTGAATTCAGGAAGTGAGAATCCACCCATTTCATGAAGCATCTTCTTCATAACCTCAAAGCCACCTTCGATCTTAGGTTGCTGATCTTCCTTCTTGACAGGAAACAGAAATTTTGGCCCCAGCCACCAGGATATCCCCATCACAATGATAGTTATGGGCAACATCCCGATCATCCAGTCACTGTAATAGACCCTCTGGTTGCCCATCTCAAAGATGAAGGCAGCTGCAACGATGTTACAGGTACTTCCCGTAATGAAACCGGAAGAAAAGATACTAATCCCCTGCAGGTTTTGCATAAAGAGGTTGATACCAAAGTTGTTCCCTTTGCCTGAGGATGATCCATAGATAGATGCGATCACCAGCATAACCGGCAGAACCATCACAGTTCGTGCTGTTGTAGCTGGAATGAATGGAGCCAGAAAGAGCTGGAGCACAATAAATGCTGCCAGAATGGTCAGTGAGCTATGCCCAAACTTGATCCCGATCCATAAAGCAAACCTTTTGGCCAGTTGACTCTTTACCAAAGTTGAACTCAGGATAAAAGCCAGGATATTCAACCAGATCACCTCTAACCCGAAAACCCCGAGAACCTTGTCCTCAGTCCATCCATTAAAGAATGTCAGGAGTGCCATGAGAAATAGTGAGGTAGCATAGGTTGGTATCGGTTCGGTGATCCACCAGGTCAATGCGAGCGAAAAAGCAGCTATGGCAGCTTGAGCTTCCAGGGTCAAGCCATCTGGTGTAGACATCATATACAACACCAGAAAGATCAGTATCCCGAGAGGAAAGCCAATATATCGGAGGCGGTCCTCTCCCTTAGACGCCGGCCGCTTGGGCAGGACGTTTAAGTTTGTGTCAAAATTTATTTCAGAAGCATTCATGTTCTATTAATTCACTACCTCATCAATCGAATAGATAGGCTGCTTTCAGGCGACCTGGAGTAGACCATTCCGGTGCCTTTTGATTCAGCTTATTGATGAATGTTGTGCACTTCTCCATGGCAGCTGCGTCGTACTGACGATCCTTCAGGAAGTCATGATCAAATGAGAATTCTGCGATACGCAGTTCGCCAGTTTCAGTCTGAACGATCCAGACACTCATATCCATGCGTCCATACAGACCATCCCCAAACTCAAGTTTACCCGGTTTGACCATCCACTCTTCAACAGCTTGACCTGCCACCATGGAGAGTTCAGCATCTGCAGGGATACCCAGGGTAGATAGCACGGGATAGATCTCGGCAAAACCACCATAGTTCGAGGAAGGCATATCGTCCAATTGTACTGAGTTTGAAACTGCATAGGTCACATCATCACCACCATTCAATACAGAATAGTAGACAATGTCAGATTCTAGTTCGATCCGGTCAAATTTTGGGACATAATCTTCTGTCATGGTCAGGTCTTTGGTGAGAGTCGTTTCTGGATCAGGCTGACGAAACTTCAAACCGAACTCAAATCCTGGAGCGATCTCCCCATCTTTATATTTTGATTTCCTACGCAGGAGAAAGCTGTTCTTGCGGAGATCAAGGCCTTCTGTGTCCCAAAAGGAAACCTGCTTGTGTGAGAGTTTCATTGGGTCATCCTTGGCCAGTACTGGAATGCCTTCTTCAGCTGCTACTTCAAGAACAATATCCCAATAGGCTTGAAAACCTTTTTCAAAATCAGTGAAATGTTCAGCATTGAGCAAAATTTTATACTCGCTAGAATTCAGGAAATACTCTGGTGTTAACTCTTCTACGGGTTTAGGTTCAGCAACTTTCTGTGGAGGGGTCTGCGCTGCGCACCCAACAAGCAATACAGCCGCCAACCCTATTAGGGCAATGTGTCTCATTTGATTCATTTTAAATCCTCTTCACTTTTTTCAATATCTGATTGGTCTTGTATATTTTTAGCAATTTCTCCGATATAAACATTGATCCTCTTTAACAGGTCCATGAGTTCCATATGTAGATCGTGAGTCGCTACTGATTCTGCCTTCTCACTTTGAACGCGTTTAAGATGCCTTTGGCGGTATTCAGACTCAAGGGTTCGATACTTCAAGTCCTTTTTAAGAACCTTGGCCACCTTTTTGGTTTTCTGTTTAGAAAAAGCGGATCTCAGTCGAGAAACTTGTTTCATCACCCGTAAATGATAATCGAGCAGTTCTTGTTCACCCTGGGAGGAAAAGGGTTCTTTCATTTTTCTCTTTTTCTCAACGAGATGTCCAATTCTGATATGAATAATATCCCCGATGCTCTCCATATCCTTGATCATGGACATCATACTGAACACCTCTGCGGCCTGATTATCACTCAGCTCCTGCCTACTGATATCAAAGAGGTATTTTGATACATTCTGCTCGAGATAGTTGATCTTTGATTCCCGCATATCGATTCCTTCAAGCAGGGTCAACTGTGGATAGATCCGGTCACGTTCTTCTTCATTGCTAAGGAATGGCCTCAAGAAAACCTCCAGCATTCTGCCCAGGATCTTGATCATGCGCAACATCTCAGTCTTGGCCAGCTCAATGGCGATTGCAGGGTGATCGAGTTGAGAATCATCCAGGTGCCAGACAACTGGAACAATACCCTTTTCAGTTTCTTTGTCCGGGAGGATTTTATAAATGATATTTGCTAAAATGACAGTAAAGGGTAGGAAGATCAGACCAACTGATACATTGAAGATGGTGTGCGCATTGGCTATTTGCCGGGGTGTTTCCAAGGCCAACTTCTCTGCACCAATACCCGGTGCTACCGGGGAAATCCACCTGACCAGGTCCGCTAATTGTGGTACAAACCATATGAATAAGAAAGCGCCACCGAGATTGAACATCACATGTGCTATGGCGACGCGCTTTGCCCCGTGGATCGTTCCGATACTTGCCAGGCCAGCTGTGATACAGGTCCCAACATTCGCGCCAAAGATCAGAGGAATTCCAGCGTCCAACGTGAGTAAACCCTGTTGAGCAAGAACAATGACGATTCCAGTGAATGCGCTGCTGCTTTGGATAAGCGCCGTGAACAAGGCACCAATAACCAAACCAAGCAGGGGGTTCTCAAGTCCGTCCATGAGGTTGATGAATGGTTGGAATGTACGCAGGGGCTTCATGGAGTCTGACATGAGTTTCATACCGAAGAATAGGATGCCAAAACCCAGGAGGGCCTGCCCAAGATGCTTCACCGACTCTTGTTTGGAGAACATCGTCATGACAAAACCAATAGCGATCATTGCCAGAGCATAATCTGTTAGCTTAAAGGCGATAAGCTGAGCTGTGATGGTCGTACCAATATTTGCACCCATGATCACTGCCAGGGACTGTGCATAGGTCATCAACTCTGCCTGGACAAAGCTGACCAACATGACCGTTGTGGCGCTGGAGCTCTGTATGACCATGGTGACAAAGGCGCCCAGGCCCAACCCCACAATGCGATGCTTGGTGAGAGCAGCCAGGATATTTTTCATGCGGTCCCCAGCCGCTTTCTTCATTCCATCACTCATTTTCTCCATGCCGTATAGAAAAAATGCCAATCCACCGAACAGCCCCATTACCAGGAATGACCACTCGATGTTGGTATTAACATGTTCTTCAGCCATCAACGGGCTGATAGAAAACAACAGAATGAGCAGAACCATTTTCATTGTTATTCCTCTGAAGCCTCCTCTGCAGAAATGTCGATTATTATTTTTGCGACTTCACCTGTATAAACATTGATACGCTTCATCATTTCAAGCAATTCAGTATAGATCTCATCTGTTTTCATGGCCTCGTGCTGGGCATTCCGCAGGCGCTCCAGGTGAGCCAGCCTGTACTCTTCTTCGAGATGAGCGTATTTCTCATGCTTTCTGACAACCCGCTGGGCTTTTACCATATCCAGCTCGGGGAATGTGCTTTTCACACGTCTGATCTGCTTATGAACCTTCCAATGATAGCGCTTGAGCTCTTCTTTGCCTTCATCAGAGAAGTCGATGCCCAGTGCCCGTTTCTTAGCTATCAGGGGTAGTAGATTTCGCTCGATAATATCACCAATTGCTTCGAGATGATTACAGATCGTTGTCATGCCAAACACCTCTTTGATCTGTGAATCAGAGAGGTTCTGCTGTCCAATTTTCAACAGGTATCGTTTTACCTTCTTTTCAAGAAAATCAATTTTGCGCTCTCGCATCTCAACGCCTTCTATCACGGTGAGTTGTGGATGTATGGGGTCATCCCCCGGTTCCTCTTCAAGAAATGGTTTAATGAATCCGTCGAGCATGCGGTTGGTGATCTTTGCCATACGATCGATCTCAGCTCTGGCCAGATCAAGTGCCAGGGCGGGTGTTTCGATGGCTGAGTCATCCAGATGCCAGGT
>JAERTG010000083.1 GCA_016845065.1 Fidelibacterota bacterium
CTGTAGATACCCTGATCCTTTCACTCCAGCCCTCGTTAGTATTGTTGCAGGATGAAGTGATCCTGCCCATCGACTCCAGTTCAAAATGGTTTGTTTGCTTTTTACACTTTTTTTGCCCATAATTTTAAGGTCTTCAATAACACCTTGAATACTTAGATTAAAACGATACAGATTCCGATACACATGGCCAATAATCTCTATGCCAAAATTCTTTTCCCTTGGAAGGAAGCTGGGCACAAGAGAGAATTTTTGTTTGCAATTCTTGCATTGTATCATACGGATTTGGAATTCTTTTTTCTCTCCTCCACTCATTATTGTGTTTCGAGGATTTCTACGGTATCCGAATAAAATATATTTAGGCCCGGAACATATTGGTTTATGGCCGGTGTGGTGGGCATATTTATCTAGCCGATCTAATACTTCAACGCAAAACTTTTTCTTATCTTTCACAAGAGTGTCGTAATTTTCCATATCATTATAAGGAAAGACATATGTTTGATCTCCTCGTCTCGAAATTACATTTTTCGTTTCAGTTTTTAAGTTTTTGATAATGGCTTTATCAAAGCATTTCAATAATCCTACCTCTAGTGCAATACTGATTGCGCTATCGTCAGTTCTTAAACTTTTTAATTTGCGAGTGATACGATTGACCATCGAACGAGAAGTATTAAAGATTCGAAAACTTTGTTTATCTCGTTGTGTTTTGGAAATTCCTTTTTTTCCTTTATTTGGCTTACAATCTTCCCATAATTGACTTATTAACTCACCAAGTTCATCAATAAGAGTAGATACTATTACATAAACGTATTGTAGTGATTGAAATATCTCCTTTTCATTAAACCATGAACGGATGTCATTAATGCATTGGACAATCTTGTGGAAAACATCTGGATACTGTTTTGGATTGTGGAAACACTGTCTTGCCAGCCTTTTCAGCGACTTTTCGAGCATAGTCAAAGTTCGTTTAATATTGTTAATCATGCGCAACCTCCCTGTTTTAGGTTAGATAGTTGCACTATGATTATGCACATTTTAAAAAAAATGTCCCGTACTTTTTTTAGTAAAGGCGAATTCAGTAAAAAAATGTTCAGTCCTACGCAATGCTCCTTGATTAGAATGTTGATTGGGAAAAGTTTGATAGGTCTTCTTGTAATTACATATAGTTAGATTGATACCCCACAACATTTAGACCTATGCGGGATGTTAAATTCACGGCAAAAATATCGACGTTGTTTTGTTCAGCAGAAGCAAGATGAATGCCAACTGTCATTTGCGGTCATAGGTGAGGTGCCTGACAAGGCGTGTATCAGTTTTTTTCGTTGGAATAGCCAGAACACGTCGAATTTGATCTAAGGCCGTTGGCACGCGATATTCCATAAAGTGCATAAACGACTTGATGGCCGCCAATCGGGTGTTCCTGGAATTCGGCCCATTGCCGCGCACCGTTTCCAAGTGGTTCAGAAAGTTTAAAATCAGCGATGCATCAAGCTGTTCAAAATGCAATTCCGACGGCGAAATTTTGAGGCAAGCAGTTGCGTATTCAAAAAGGAGCTTGAAGGCATACGCATAGGACTCGCAGGTGTTATCGCTGACGCGACGTTCGATGGGCAGACGTTGCTGTAAAAAGGACGTAATATGCGGTGCGATCGGAGTCATGGTTGTCCTCCTTTGACAAAATTTGCGAAACGTTCTGCGATGCTTTTCATTAGATCCGGTGTTGCTTCCATATACCAGTAGGTCGCGGAAATCTTGCTATGACCAAGATAGGTGGACAGTGCCAACATGTGTTTTGTGATGTGATCGCGGTTATAAGAACAAGTTTCGAGGGCTCTCACGGTGAATGTGTGGCGCAATGAGTGCGGCGTGGGGCGGGGTTGCCCCAGTACACACTGCAGTCCGATTTTGTCAGCTGTACTCCGGAATGCTGTTCTAACGTCAGCAGGAAGCAATGGTTTTCTTCGCAAAGAAACAAATACGTGGTCATCAAAGGGGGCATATGGGCGGCGATGTTCAAGATAGCATTCTAGTCCAATTCGCGCAGTTTCGTGAAGGGGTACAAGGCGACTCTTGCGAAACTTGGTACGCTTAACCACCAGACCATCCGGTGTGATATCTTCAAACCGTAGCATGATTGCTTCGGACACACGCAGCCCTGTGCATGCCAGCAGCGCAAACAGAGTGCTATAAGTCTTCCGACGAAAAGAATGGCAACCAAGCTCAGAGGCCGCTTGCACCAGACGTTGGATGTTGTCCTGAGAAAAGATGTAAGGGATAGGCCGCGGCCGGTTCTCCTTGCCAAAGACAGCCGGCGGCAATTCATGGGATTGGTCCTCTAAACGGGCGTACCTGGCAAATCTTATCACTTGACCAAGCCTGCGGGCGCACTGATGAACCGAAGGTCCCAACCCGGCCCACTCGATGGCAACTTTAGAGCAGACATAGTGTTTTCCTCTATCATCTGAATAGCTCGCGAAACTTCGTAAAAAATTTCCTTGGGTTTTGAGTTCGAATCCACAAGCACGGCGCACCGCCAGATACGATTCCACAGTTTGAGCTAACATGAGTACACCTCCGGCCAAGGTTGTGCAATCTGCAGCAATACAGTTATGTCTACTTTTGCATAGATATGCGTTGTCTCGACGGAGAGATGACGAAGGATTGTCGCGATATCTTGTAATGATGCCCCTTGCCGCAACATGGAGGTCGCTGCAGAATGCCTAAGAACACGGACTGCACCGCCACCTTGACAAGTCACGCCTGCTCGGCGCATTGCTTGAATGACAATTTCCGAAATGGCACAATGAGACGCGAAGGCGCGAAAAGGAGCGTGAGAACGAATAAACAAAACGTCGGTGTCAATTGGAGGTCGGCCATCTTTCAGATAGGCTACTAACGCGTCTCCAACCTCTTGGGTTAGAGGCAATCGAGTTTGACGACGTCCTTTCCCCGACACTTGAATCTCTGCTTTTTCCCAATCGATATCATTCAAACTAAGCCGGACGATATCTCCCGCCCGAAGTGCCAGACGTGCGAGAAGAAGTAAAATCGCTCGATTTCGCCTGCCGAGTGGTGAGTTATGATCGCAGGAAGCGATGATACTCTCTACTTCTTCCGGTTGCACGTATCGTGGCAGGGTGGAAAGTCGCCAATGCGCCACCACAGGAATAGCTGCATCCAAGCCAGCAACACACTTTCCTTCCGCGATTAGAAAACGAAGAAACATACGAAGCGCGGCCGTACATGTTTTTGCTGCCGCCGGTCCACATTGTTGACTTCTTTCCAGGACAAATTGTCGCAAGTTCGGAGCGTCAAACTTGATAGGATCTTCTCCAAGACTTTTCAGTAAGACCCGAATCGGGCGGCTGTAGTTGCAGAGGGTAGAATCGCTGGTCCCACGTTGTTGATGCATCCACTGACAAAATGCAGTCAAAAGAACTGGATCTTGAGTTTTTGGTTCATCAACGGGGGAAAAGATTACTCCAACCCTTCGTAGATGTTTTAGGAACAAACGTGCACCACTGAGGAGGATCAACCGGTGGGAGTGGCTATATCGTAGATATCGATCGAGGTGGTTGTCGAAACGCTCGAGAAACTTTTCGGTTAAATTTGAGACCGGTATATCCTCGTCGTCTGTCCAGTAAACGAGGCGTTCCGCCGCTCGAATGTAGCTGCGGGCTGTCATTTTTGTGTAACCAGTCTGCCATAAATCCTCTGCAAATCCCTCAAGTAATGGACCACGTAGGCCGCTGCGAAGTGTCTTAACCCGTAACGGGCCATCAAAAATTTTTTCTAACATGACATCCTCCTCTATATGAATTTTGGGTCAGGAAGACATCATTATTATGTGGAGTAGTTAGAGCCGCAAGACGATCCTACTCCATTGACATTTTTGTGTTGTTTTGGTGCTCCAAATCCTCAGCTCCGCATAACAATCAACTCTGCATAATAAGCAAACCGGCAACATAACGTGCATTATGGTTGCATGGCACATCCGCTAAGATTATTCAAGGCTGCCAGATCAATCATTAACTTTTTGCGAGTCATTTCAAACAGATGATAAATATAGGGATGCATCACGATTTTCGCTAGGATTCAAACGCAATTCTCATATTTCACCTGCTGAGGTTCATCCCATTAATGTATGACTGCGCATCATCCCATGAAACCATATCTACAAAGCATGTGGGGTACCCGGAATTATTGGACGGGTTGTTCCCCATCACCGGTTCCCATTAGGCCTGAGTTACCTCGGTGGTTATCATGAAAAAAAGGTTGGGTAATCTCATCAAACTTCAACCAAATTCATCTCCGATGGCTCCCACAGTTCTCACGGTAGTCATACTTGCATAGTAATTTTGGGCATGCTTGTGATGGTTAGGTGCACCCAATTTCTGACGGGTTATATATCTATTGCCAGCTAGTACATTCTTAATCACACAATCGTTTTGAAACTGCGTTAATGCCATGAAATTCTAAGCAGCGATAGCATCCAGAGCGAGCATCAACCCAGTTGATAATTCGGGTGGAATATGGAATAGACACGGACGTATTTAATCTTGCCGTTATCAGCAAAATCATAGAATCCCGCCATTAACAACCTGAAAGAGCTACCTTCCTTGTGTTGTACGCCCACCCATTCAAGATCTTTTTTGCAGAAGAAATCGATTGGGGCCTCCACAGCGATATTGCTTTCCGAAATAACCAACGTGCGATGTGCCTTAATTTCTTCCTGCATTACTTCATGCACGCTCTGCCAAAAAGAGACAGTGATTTCTTTACCCACGTTTCTTGTCGCATTTGGGATGTACTCGAAAACAGCTTGCGGCTCGTAGTAATTGTCGTAGAAAGCGCCGAAGGCCGTGCCATCACCAGCGCATGCTGCGTTAAAATCGCTTGTATATTGATTGTATTCTGCTTCAGTCATCATGATGAAGGGCTCCAATCTGAAATCACGCCCGGAATTCTAATGCCACAACATATGGAGGTCGGTCAATTTGCCGGTTGTTCCTTTGCAACGAAGGATTTCGTGCATTAATCGTAACCC
>JAERTG010000084.1 GCA_016845065.1 Fidelibacterota bacterium
AATAAAAAATTGCTAAACCAATTTTTCCCTCCGAACATCTGATTGTAAAGTTTATTCATTTAATTACTATAGTATTATGTCATATTTTTTTACATCAGAATCCGTATCTGAAGGACATCCTGACAAAGTATCCGACCAGATTTCTGATGCTGTTCTCGACGATTTGTTGAAGCAGGATCCCAATTCTAAAGTAGCTTGTGAAACACTGGTAACTACAGGACTGGCCGTCGTAGCTGGTGAGGTTAAATCAGAGGCTTATGTAGACCTTCAAAAAGTAACGCGTGGCGTTATCAGAAGAATCGGTTATACCAAAGCTGCCTATAGGTTTGATGCTGATTCATGTTCCGTACTTTCTGCTTTGCACGAGCAATCATCTGATATCAATCAGGGTGTAGAACGCGCCAACAAGGAAGAACAAGGTGCCGGTGATCAGGGAATGATGTTCGGATTTGCCAACCGCGAAATGGCCAATTTCATGCCACTGACCATTGAATTGTCACACGACCTGCTCTTTGAACTTGCCAAGATTAGAAGAGAAGGCGAACATATGACCTATCTCCGTCCGGATTCAAAATCACAGGTAACCCTGGAATACAATGAAGATGGCTCACCAAAATGTATCGATACCATCGTGATTTCCACCCAGCACGATGACTTCGCCCCTGAAAAGGAGATGCAGCAAACCATTAAAGCTGATATTGAGGCCTATCTCATTCCAAGAATTAAGAAAACCTACACCGATGATATTAATCGTCTGTTTACTGATGATACAAGATTACTGGTAAACCCTACCGGTAAATTTGTTATTGGCGGACCTCATGGAGATACCGGATTGACCGGAAGAAAAATTATTGTGGACACCTATGGTGGACACGGTGCTCATGGTGGCGGTGCTTTCTCAGGAAAAGATGCTTCAAAAGTGGATCGTTCAGCAGCATATGCTACCCGACATATTGCTAAAAATCTGGTAGCAGCTGGTGTAGCTGATCAGGTCTTGGTTCAGGTGGCCTATGCCATTGGTGTAGACAAACCTGTGGGCTTATATGTGAATACCTATGGCACGGCACAGGTGAAAGACGCAGATGGAAACATCTTAAGCGATGGCCTTATTGCTGAAAAGCTTAGCGAGATTTTTGATATGCGCCCTTATGCCATTGTAAAACGTTACGGCCTTACCAACCCCATCTTTGAAAAAACAGCTTCCTATGGACATTTTGGAAGAGAAGTGTTTACAGAAGATGTTGAGGTGTATTACGAAGACGAAAACACCACTTTCAAAGAAGAGAGAAACGGAAAGAAAGTATATACCAAAGCCGTTGAGTTCTTTAGCTGGGAAAAACTGGATTATGTTGACCAGGTTAAATCGGCCTTTGGATTATAATGACCTTATAGAATCAATAAAAAAGCCCGGATTTGAAATCAAATGCGGGCTTTTTTTGTAATCCTTTGGTGTTATTATCGTACAATAAGTTTCTTGGTTTGTAATACTTCCTCACCCATTAAAATGGAGTAGAAATAAATGCCACCTTCCAGGTCAGACACATCCAGTTGTAGTTTGTTGTTATCTCTGTCAATCTGAAGTTCTCTAACGGTTGCTCCCAGAAGGTTAACAATCTTGAGGCTTGGTGAGCCTTCCCGGTTTCTGTCAATGGTATAATCGAAATTGACCATTTGATCACAGGGGTTGGGGTAAATATCTGAAAAGCGAACGCCTTGGCTTAAGTTTTCTTCTACCGCATTGGGTGTATGCATATATTTTACCACTACCTCAACCACGTCATCATGATTGTCTTCTCTGAAAAAGGCATATTTAATAAGGGCCACATCCGTACTTCCATTAGGTTTGTATCTGCCGATAAATGTTAAGGTGTCAGAGGAACCACTGGCAGGTATGAATTTGGCGGATGTTGCTGTATCAGTAGTTGGGCCATAGTCTTGTTCCCATTTGAAATTTGAGGTAGCGCCATCAGGCATATCCATTTCCACACGGGCAGCCAACACCATAAAGCTGTTGTCACTAATATTATTTACTATAGCATTAAAGATCAGCTCCTCTTCTGCACTGGGCAGGACCGAAACGGTATCTCCCAACACCTCACCTTCCCAGCTGAGGGTCAGCGACTGTCCCTGAAGACTCAATTGGCCAACGACCAAAATGCTTAATGTAATTAGGAATAGTATTTTTTTCATCATAGTAAGTCTTTCGTTCAATTGTATTCCTTGCAATTTCTGTACCAAATTTATTGAAGAACCCGATGCATAAATGTTAACATATGCTAAACTTTTGCACATCCCATTGTTACTCCACAAAAAAAAGCCCGACAAAGAAATGCCGGGCTTATCAATTTTTTCGGTTGTAGTGTTATTTCTGAACAACAATTCGTTTGGTGGTATGGACCTGGCCTTCTGCCACCACAGAGCAGAAATAAACGCCTTGTTTAAGATCAGATACATCCATACTCAAGGTATTACTATTATCCAATGTAATTTCTTTCACAACTGCACCCAGTAAGTTAACTACTTTGAGTGTGGCCTGCTGGCTTGAACCCAAGTTGTAATCCAACTTAATGTTGTCGGTAGCAGGGTTTGGATAAAACTCAGAGAAGCTAGGGGCTTCAAAGTTTTCATCAACTCCCACAAAACCATAGACATAATGACAGATCACTTCATCATACTGACTAGGATCGTCCATATTGTAGAATTTATACTTCACAGAAGATGTTCCATGTACACCACCGGGCGCATAGTGTCCGGAAAAAGCATCGTCAGCAGTGGTGCCACCACCAGGAATCACCAATGCGGTACCGGCAGTATCAACAAATGGAGGGTAGCAATTCTCTCCCCAGCAAAACTGGCTTGAGGTTCCGGGAAGCATCTCAATTTGGGATCTGACACACATAACGGTCATATCAGAACCGGTATTATTGGTTACCAATGCGTGAAACACAATCTCATTTACCACATCACCTTCATCATATACGATAACTGATTCGCCTAGCTCTTCACCTTCGAGTGATTTAATGGTTAATTCCTGAGCATATATGCCTGCAGAAATCACAAGTCCGATCAATATTAAGAGTAGTTTTTTCATCATAGAATTCATTTAATGGTCACTGTATAATCTCAATTTTTTTGCAAAAATAAGGCAATTTTATCTAATTGCTATTATTTTATTCATCTTAAAGACAGTATCATCAACTAATGGGTTGCCTGTTATAACAGAAACCATTCAAAATTTAATCATGTCGTTGACTATTTCTTCTATTCTAATTTTCGCAATTGAACCAATATGAGACAAAAACCTCTCATAAGGACTTTGTTTGCAGGCATAAAAAAAGCCCTCCTTACGAATAAGGAAGGCCTTCTATCTATAATCCGGTACTATTTAGATACCATGATTTTTTTCGTTACAACTTCGTTGTTCAGCTGCATTCTGATGAAATAGACACCATTATCGAGGTCGTTAGCATCCATTTGCAGGTTTTGGGCACCACTGTGCATTTCACCTTCAAATACATTTTTCACTTGTCTTCCTAACATATCCACAACACTGATCAGAACCTGTGTATTTGTTTTGAGTTCAAATTCGATATTGGCCTGATTGGTCACAGGATTAGGGAATACTGCGATATTTTCGGAAACCAATACATCTTCAACACTTACATCAGGGTCATAGGCCATCTCTGTTGCTGAAACGTAGCTAAAGGCAGGACCTTCCCACAGGATATCCTGATCACTGCTGGCGATCATATAAAATCCACCGGATAATCCTTCTCCTGATGCATCATTGAGGGTAAAGGCATAGCAGCCAGCCTGGCTGAATGTAAAGGGGGCAAATTTAATTCCCTGGTCAGTATAAGGACCACCTTCAACCAATACTTCATTATTCTCATCAACAATACTCCAGCTAATGTCTTCAGGATTACCTAAAACTTCTATCACTACAATACATTCTTCAGGATAGTATTGTGATTCGGGGATATTGGTATTATAGGAGTCATTTTGTGGCAACTCATCTGGCATGCCATTGGGCATTTCACAATTCACTGCAAATGCTGTATTGGCTGAGGAAGTATAGGTGATGGTTGGCAAGGTGACTGTCTCTGTTTGGTTCTGAGTCAGGTTTCCTGTCCATGAAAAGGTCATATCATCACCACCATTGACATTATACACAAACTCTAAACTTGTTAAATCAATCACACCATAATTCTTTAATTCTACCACTGGTGTCAATTCACCTGAACAAGAACTTACCGGAACGGTTACAGTTGTTATGGCAGCATCATAATCATTCGATTCGATGAAGGTGATATCCCCACTGCTACCACTAACAGCTTCCTGATGGGTTTCGGTAACAAAAGCTACGATATCAAGGTCTTCAAGAATTACATCCACATCAGTATAATCCTCAGGTAATTCGTAGGCATAGGTTTTGGAAAACAGTGAGCCAGTTGTGGTTTGCGTAATTTCTTCACCCCACTGACCTGTCAACAAATGACGAAGCATATGCTTGTGGTTGTAGTTGTTTCCAGCACCACCACCAGTTTGTGGTCCCAGAATATCATTCTGCAGGATGGCTACATTTAAATAGTTGCTTGAAAATGGGCTGTCATCTGTATAATACACTTCCACTTCAACAATCAGTTGGCGTGTTGAGGTAACTATGGTCGATACCAAACCCACATTCAGATAACTAGGCTGAGACATTACCTGATTGGAAGCTGCTGACCAGCTACCGCGACTCATGGCAGTACCACTACCTTGAGACCAGTTGGGAAATAAATGACGGTTTACTGTACCAGCAGGATAACCCAATAATCCTGATTGGCCGGCAATAGCAGCCCCCCAGGGAGTCCTGAAGTCAGGCTCATTTCCAGAAGGAACAGCATAACCACCGGTGTGAATATTGATCAACACAACATCATCGGGATTGGCATTATAAATGCTTTGGGCGATGGCGTGTCCGTCTGGGCAAAATACACAGTGAATCCCAGTGAATTCTTCAAGGATTACATTCTTATTTTCCGGATCTGTCCCTACAATGTTCTGAGCAGAAAGTGTAGCTGCAGAAAACAGGGCCATTGCAATTAGTGTAAATAAATGTTTCATGGTTATTTTATTTGATTAATGATTTGATTTCAAATATACTATTGGGACAAAAGTAATATTATTTCGCTTTTAGGTGAGTTTACCTAGTGAAAGCATCAATAAGACAGGCTATTCCACCATTTGGTTGCCAGGCAGAAACATAAAAAAAGGTGCACCTTGAGGTACACCTATAATATATATGATCTCATAATAACGCTATGACCTATCCAAACTGGCTAATTTTAAGTAGGGAGTCTGGTTCCAGTATGGCGATATTTTTTCCCTGGGTATCAATTAAGCCGTCTTCCTTAAACTCCTTCATGATTCGCAGAACGCTTTCAATGGACAAGCCTGTTAAATCAGCCAGGTCGGAACGAGAGATGGGCAAATTGAATTTTTCAGCTTTAAAAACGCGGTTGGACAAACATAGCATCAGATCTGCCATCAGTCCGTGCGATTGTTTTCTGGTGAGGCAGTAAAACCTACCATATACCTGAGCGGCATTTTCATTCTGAATATTGATCACGCTATAAGCAAATTTGGGATTCTTCCGCACCAGCGATTTAAAGACATTCACATCTATTAAGCTCGCCACCGAATCAATATAGGTGGAGGCAGAATACACAAAAGCATTGTTGCCTTCATAGATGGATGACAGGCCAATGAAGTGGTTGGAAGGTATGATTTTCAATATTAAATCCTTGGATTTTCCTTGAATATATACCTTAACCAATCCTTCCTGAAGGAAGATTACGTGAGAAGCAAAGGATCCTTGCTTGGATATTACCTCACCTTTCTTATATGCAATATCAACTGTACTTTTTGCAAGTAACTCTTTCTCCTCTTCTGTGAGTGAATCAAAACAAGCTGCATGTTGGTTTTCAACTATACAACTTCCCATGGGTGATGTTCTTTCCATCTAAATAATTTAATGATATGCAAAAATATAAATATTTACATTTATGACAGGTGTATTTGCCTGCCTGGAGCCAATTTCAGGCCTATTTATATGCATTCTAAGCATATACAGACCATAAAACTACCCCAATTACGTCACTGTTTTATATGTCAAATTACAGTTTTTGTACCCTCTAATTACAACATGATC
>JAERTG010000085.1 GCA_016845065.1 Fidelibacterota bacterium
TTTCTATATGGATATGGGCTACAAAGACGACACGACTACCGAAATGCATAATCTCCAAGGCTTTTGTCCGGCGTTTTCCCAAACCTTCAATATAACGGTCAATTCCACCGGTAGCCCCCGCATCACCATTACCCCGCCAGCCAAGGCCCCAAAAAGCCTTCAGGCCGATCCCTACCTTTCGGGTGAAACACAGAAAACGCGCCTCACCTGGGCCGCATCAGCCGAAGAAGCCCTCACAGGTTACAATATCTACGCCGTGGCCGAACTGGAACCCTATTTCACGAAAGTGACCAGTGTGGGACCCGGAACCACCACCTACGACACCGCGGATGCCTGGAGTTCCGATGCCGCCACCACGGTCATGACCTATGCCGTGACCGCCGTCAAGTCCGACGGTACGGAAAGCTTCTTCTCCAACCAACCGCAAAACAACGACCGAGATCACGACGGCGCAACCGATGTGAAAGAAACGGCCGACGGTACCGACCCGGATAACCCGGATACGGATGGAGACGGCCTCAAAGACGGCCGGGAAGCTTCCCAGGGAACGAATCCCCTGTTAAAGGATACGGATGGAGACAAATACAGCGACGGTACGGAAGTTAGATGTAAATCGGATCCCCTTGACCCGCATTCTGTGCCGGTGAATCCCATGTCGTGGTTGTTGCCCCTGCTTTTGAGCAATTGATTTTGGGGCGGGAAAGTCTATTGAGCCGACGCATAAACTAAAAAGACTTTGATAATTCAGGCTGTTAACTCAAAAAAATAGTTGACATATATTGTAATATGTGCTATCAGTTCATACTACATGTTGTGCTTTAAGAGCATTTTAAGCAAATAATTGAACAAAGCCGGTATTTACTGGAAAACATTTTACAAAATTAGGCAAAGTAACGTTTGTTAGCATTTGCCAAAACACTACAGTCAACAAACTGAGGACAAAAATGATAAACGCCATATCTGCAGCCTTGAAGCAAATCCCTTTGATTCACATAGTAGACGAAGACGATCAAGTACTTCTCAATTCTCCCGATAATGACTGGTTTAAAATACTGTATTATTTCCGATGGGAGGAATATTGTGAATCGGCAGCATTGTATTACGATGCTTTGTATCATTTTAATTGTCAAGAAGCACTAAAAAGAAACGAGAAGGCGCGAAATAAAGCTGAAAGTTGTGATGAGACAAAGGAAAACGCTGCCCAGAGACTTCTCTTTGATCGTGCTACCATGGATAAGTCTGCACCCGTTATTTATGAAGATGAATTTGAAAGTTCACCTGTTGAGACAGTTAATCCCTCCTCGCTTTCACCTGGGATTGGTCCTCTTCGGATAGGTGGAAAGAAACCCAAGTGTTTCTTTGCCCTTTTTAAGGCTTTCGTTGGGGCCACCCTGATGGGTTTTCCGGCAGAGCCGGAAAAGGTGCATTTACTACTTACATCCAATCTTCCTTTTGCGCGTGTTTGTGGTTTTGTTCCTAAAAATGCAAATAGCCAGTATTGGTACCGGCATGTACCCAGCCTGCGCAAACTTGAGCAATTTGATATGATAATGACTCAGTATGGCATCTGGCATCAACTTAAATGGGACGAGGTTGGAAAGAATATTAAAGAAGGGGCCATTCGTAAAGAGAATGAATTGGTGGGAGATACTACTCACTATCATGCATATTCCGGCTTTGGAATAGTTAAGTATGTGGATGAAAAGGGCAAAGAGCACAAAAAATCCCAGTGTAAGGTCACTAAAAATTGTCATTGCGAAAATTGGCAAACCTGCCCGCATCCATGGGAACTTGCCGACGACGGAGCCGGGACCATTGTCAAATCCAATGGCAAGATGATATGGGGACATAAAGCAAGCGTCCTTGGTCTTCCCCGGCAGGGAATACCGTTGGATGCTGTAGCTATAGCTGATGGGGCTACTTTTGATGGACAAACGTTTTTTCCTCATGTTGAAATGCTTTTTGAACACCTTCCGGAGCTTAAACCCTGGATTGATACAGCGTTGTATGATAGCGCTTGTGATGACAAGGCTTTGAAGGAAAAGTTCAAAGACAAACTGGGCATTGAACTCAAGGCTTCTTTAAATCCCCGGCGGAAAAAAGACGCTACCGAGAACCTCCCAAAAGGCATGGAAAAGATGACACCCTATGGGACTCTAATATGCAAAGACGGCTACGAAATGGATTATAAGGGGATACGCTATGAAGCTGGAAAGTTCATATATCAAGCCCCTACCAACGAAAGTAACGATCCTGTCTGCCTAAACTGTGTATACAAGAAAGAGTGTTGCCCTAATTCAATTACAGGTCGAGTGGTCAATGTTTCCTTCGATGTACTTCCGCACATAAACTCTGAAGATCCTCCAATGGCAAAAAGGTTTAAGGCCATCATGACCCGAAGGCCGTCCATCGAACGAATGATAAAGCGGCTAAAATGTGACCTAAGCGACGACAGGCTAACGAAACGAAGCAACGCTTCATTCCAGGCCTACCTGGACAAAACAATGATTGCGTTTCATATTCTACTAAGAACCTAAAGGCGACAATCGCAAATGAAAGCAAGTAAACAAGTAAAGGCATAACTATGCTTAATGTCAGAACTCTGGCGTCTTTTCACTCTAATCCGACAAGTAATTCCTATTTTTCAATACCCTCATAACTGAATGGGATTCATCGGACAGTCAGTAACTACATTTTTGTCGTTTTTTCGACTCATTTTTGAGTTTATGCGGAGGCTCTATAGAAAAAACCGGATTGTAGGTCAAGAAAAAAGGACCACAACATGTGTGGTGTTGGTCTGGAAGGAATCAAGCGTATTTTCAAAGGGGTTGGGATAGCCCCATAGATGAGGCCTGACATGTCGCGACAGCTTGGAAATCAAGGCTATTTTGGTCTAAGTCGGACATAGCTGTAAATTAAATATTAAGGAGGGGGAAAAGTAGGAAAAAGAGGAAGAGAGGGGGGAGAAAGGAGGAGAAGAAAGAGGAGCAGCACAGGAAGGCAACTGAGAATCAGCTCTGTCTCTGCCGGCTTTTCCGGCCCCTTTTTTCTTCTTCTTCCTTTCCTTTTTCTCCCCCCTCCCAATATTCCTTATTATCTTTTTTATTATTTCTTTACTCTCAATGCTGCTGATGACTTTCATTTTTCCAGAACATCCGGGGCAAGTTAAAGGATCTACTTCGTAGATTTTCTGAATAAGGCGCGCCCAGTTCCGTTTGTATTCCTTGGCTGAACCGTCGGATTGC
>JAERTG010000086.1 GCA_016845065.1 Fidelibacterota bacterium
GCCGGACCATAAACTGGGTAATTCACTATCTGGAGCCAGGGTTTTACTGGCTGAGGATAATGAGATTAACCAACAGGTTATTCAGGAATTATTGGAACTCATAGGTATTGAAGTTGATGTGGTGAACAATGGTCTTCTTGCTGTTGAACAGCTTTCCCATTCAGGAAATCCATCGAAATACCACTTAATTATTATGGATTTGCAAATGCCTGTAATGGATGGCTTTGAGGCCACCAAAGAAATTCGCAAGCTGAATCATTTAAAGGATATTCCTATCATTGCCATCACCGCTGATGCCTTAAGTGGCATACAGGAAAAATGTGGTCAATGTGGCATCAATGACACCATTATTAAACCGATCAATCCAAACACACTGTATGAAAAATTGAGTCAATTAATTGACCCTGAAATTATCGGCATTGCCAGGAAAACCATAGATCTGGATACGATTGAAAATCAGCATATTCCTCGTGTAGAAGGTCTGGATGTGAAGAGGGGATTATTGGGTATGGGCAATAACAGCCAGTTGTATTTGAATATCCTCAGAAAATTCTCTGTGAGCAATACCATGACTGCATCAAAAATTGCTGAACTCTTTGAACTTAAGGAATTGGAAAAAACCCGCTTGAAAGTACATTCCTTAAAAGGCGAATGTGGACACATTGCTGCCGATAAGGTTCAGGACCTCTGCAAACAGCTTGAACAATCAATAATAGACAATAACGAAGACCTGTTCAAAATACATATTCATCAATTGGATACAGAGCTTCAAAAACTATGCGCAGCCATTGGAAATATGCTCGAGACCATCCCAGAAGGAATGAATATCAATCCTGTGGAAACAGAAGTACCCTTGATGCTTAAGGAACTCAAGATGTTTTTTGAGTCTCGGGATCCAAAGGTTTTTGATATGATGGATAAGCTGGGAAATTCTGACTTACCCGAGCATGAATGGGAAAAGCTATCGGCCTTAATAGGCAAAAATGAAACAGACAGTGTGCTTCAAATGATAGAAGAACTGTTAGACAAACACAGTTAATTTCTCAGACGGGCAATACAGGGATGTACTCTGTTTATCCCAATAGCCTTTTTGTATGCAAACTCTATCTGCAGGTAGATTTGGATGATCCACCATAAAAAATAGAGATACCCATAATAAAGCCAAAGTCGTACCAACCTCCGGTATTATTGCTTTCATATACAGCCACCGTATCACTAAATAAGCTAATTACAAATGAAAAGAAGCTGATGAAACCATGCCACAAGCCCATAAAAAAGCCTGCCGGAGCAGCTGTGAATTGCTCATTGCCAGGAGCACAGGAAGTCATAATAACAGCCAGCAGCACCCATGCTGCCAACCACTTATAGTTCTTTAGTTTTTTCATATATCAAAGTTAATCGGTTTATTCTTGCATCAAAACAAACAGTCAGAAATCTACTTGATTAATGATGCATGAGTTTTTGTATGAGTTTCATTAGTTCTATTCGGTCTATGGGTTTAGAAATATAATCATTGCAACCGGCCTCCAGTGCTTTGTCGCTGTCCCCAACCAATGCAAAAGCGGTTTGTGCCACTATGGGTAGCTTTCTATTAAACTTTCGAATCTCTCGTGTGGCTTCGTAGCCGTTCATTTCTGGCATTTTTATATCCATTAAGACCAGATCCAGCTGTGGATTTTCTTTACAGAGTTTTATGGCTTCTTTTCCATTTCTTGCATGAATAATCTTCCCTGCAATCTCCTCCAGTACGATATCCAGATACTCAAAGGTGGTTTCATCATCCTCAGCAATCAGTATGTTAAGTTCCAGAGGTTTTTTCTGGATATCTGTCTCAGACAATTCTGACAATTGAGCTTGAGTGGATCCAACGATAAAAGGAATACTAAAATAAAATCTGGAACCGACACCTAATTCAGAGTGAACACCAATACGGCCACCAAGCATTTCAATAAAAGCCTTTGAAATAGATAATCCAAGTCCAGTGCCTTCATACACCTCTTTATCATCTATATCTGCCTGAACGAACCTTTCGAAGACAGCATCAATTCTATCTCCGGGAATGCCAATACCTGTATCTTTCACATAGAATTCAAGCATGTCTCCCTTTCTTTGACAGCCTAATTCTATGCTGCCCTTATGAGTGTATTTAAATGCATTGTTCATCAGATTCGACAACACCGCATATAATTTATCCTTATCGGTTTCGATCTTATTATCCTTTTGATCCAGATCATTGGATAATATTAAGTCAATATTCTTTTTCTCTGCAAAAGGTTTGAAGAAGGCAGACAATTCGTTTAATTGGACTACCACATCAACTTCAGAATAGCTCAAATCCATCTGACCAGCTTCGATCTTTGAGATATCCATCAAATCGTTGATGGTATTTAGCATTCTATGCCCACTTTTCTCAATGATTCTGATATACTCCTGAACTTCCTCTCCACTTAAACCAGGTTCCTTCAATAGGTCGGAGAAACCAAGTATCCCATTCATAGGCGTTCTGATCTCATGGCTCATATTGGCGAGGAAAGCCGATTTGAGACGATCTGATTCTTCAGCTTTGTTCGAAGCTTTAATGATGTTTTCTTCTGTTCTTTTACGATGTATTGACATGCCCACCTGGTCAGAAATAAATTCCAGTACCTTAAGGTCTTTTTTGGTGAAAGCATTCTTGTTGCTGTAGCTTTGTACCGCCAGTACACCGGTAATTTCATTTTCAACCCTTAGCGGAACCCCCAGCCAAACTTTTGCGTCAAAACCAAATCTCTCAATCAGGCCCTCTTCAATAAGCTCTTCTCTTTTAGCTGCTGTAGCCAGCAGGGGTTTTTGAGTTTTCAGCACCAGATGTGTGAGCGTTTTACCATTGGGGATGGCAGACAGCATATCCATTTCATCAGTAAAATAGGGTAAAGACAAACTGTCTTTGTTCTTATCATACAAGGCAATATAGAAATTGGTAGTGTCTATTATTTTACCTAATTCCTTTTGTACGATTCCCAATAAGGTTTCCAGATTATTGGTTGTTAATACGGCATTTGAAATCTGAAACAATACCTCCTGAATCAATTGTGCTTGATGACGGTCAGAATTATTCGTAACAAAGGCAAAGGAACCGGCATATTCTCCTTTATAATCAGTAATGGAAGTTGCATTAAAAATTGCAGGAATATTCTGACCTGATTTGGTTCTCAGAAATATTTCATAGCTCCTCTGGCTTCGCATTTTTGCATTTGATAGTTGTTTAGTAAATACTTTCCTGTTCTGTTCATCTACAAAGTCAAAAGGTGTATTGCCTAGTATCTCTTCTCGGGTATAGCCCAGCATATTGCATAAAGATTCGTTCACATCCGTGGTGACAGCCTGGGTATCAATTAACCAAAAGCCTTCAGATGTGGTACCAATGAGTTTGCTATATTTCTCCTGACTCTCTCTAAGGGCTTGCTCTGCCTCAAGACGTTCGGTAATGTCCTCTGAAACTTTAATGTAATTGATCGCATTGCCCTCTGCATCAATTATCGGGGAGATTGATGCAGATTCCCAGAAAAAGGAACCATCTTTTCTCATATTATGAAAATTACCCTGCCAGGTTGTTCCTGAGTTTATGGTTTCCCAAAAGGCCTTATAAAAATCGTTGTCCTGTAAACCTGATTTCAGAATTCTGGCATTCTTTCCCTTAACCTCTTCAAAGGAATAACCCGTTAGTTCTGAAAACTTTGGGTTTACATAATCAATGTTTCCTTTCAGATCTGTAATCACAATGACACTAGGGCTTTGTTCAACCGCGGTTGAAAGAATATTAATTCTTTCTTCACTGGTTTTACGCTCGCTTATATCACGTATAATACTTGTATAGTATTTCTGGTTGTTGGCCTGCCATCCTGAAATAGAAAGTTCAATGGGAAATTTAAGTCCATCTTTACGCTGGGTCATTATTTCAAAGGTTTTACCTACCACTTCATCCTTCCTGTCTGATAATAATATTTGTAACTCCTGATCATTGCTTTCCAGACTTGCTTTGGGAATGACATCCTTTAAATCCCTTCCAATCATTTTATCAGCTTGAAAACCAAAAATTCTTTCAGCTGCCAGATTCCAGGACATGATAAGTCCGTCAGCATTGATGGATACTATTCCATCATTGGCCGACTGGGTGATAGACCTATTCATCTCCTCGCTTTCTTTGAGTGCATGTTCAGTTCGTTTAAGCTGTGTGATATCGACTGAAACTCCCAAAAGACCATATTGCTTACCCTCATCATCCATCAAGGGGTGGACACTTAGTATGGCAGGAAACTTTTCACCAGATTTCCTAACCAAGGTTATTTCTTGGGATGTATGTTGCCTACCCTGATTGATTGATTCTTTAACCAAGGGCACTTCTTTCTCATAACCTTCCTCATGCAATAGGGCAATGGATTGACCTATTACCTCTTCAGCCTTGTATCCAAAAATCAATTCAGCACCCCTGCTAAAGCTCAGTATGGTACCATCATTCTTATCCATACCCGAAGTAATGAATGACACATTATTTGCTGCTTCAAATAAGGTACGTAGATAGGCTTCACTTTCCTTTAAGGCTTTCTCAGCAGTTTTTAATTCTGTGATATCAGCTACATATCCTTCAAGCGCTATGATTTCTCCTTTCTCATCAAAGATTCCCACGCCCTGCTCCAAAACAAAACCAATGGTGTTATCTGCTCTTCTAATTTGATAATTTACCTGGAAATTTTTCTTTCGCTCAAGGGATTCTTGAATCTCTTTCTTCACATATTCCCTGTCTGTTTCCAGCATTAAATCGACAAAAGCCAGTTTGTTATTATGCAGCACATCTGTCGTAGCATAACCTGTGATTCTTTCAAAGCCTGAGCTAAGGTAGGTCATGGACCATTGCTCATCATTTAAACACCGGTATGCAAATCCATGAAGGTTGTTGATAAGGGTTTTTATTCTTCTTTCGCTCTCCACCAAAGCTTTTCGTATTTTGTTGCTCTCGGTAACGTCCTGAAATACGCAGTAGGTTTGTTTAAAACTGCCATCAGGATTATAAGCCGTGCAGCCCTCAAAATCAATGTCCAGATAGTGCCCTCTTTTATGGCGTATTTTATGCATCACATGGTGCACATAACCCAAGCTTTTAAATTCTGGAAACCTTTTCCGAAATTTGGGTTTCCAGTCAGGATGCAAAAAATCTTCATAGTTAGCTCCAATAACCTCACTTCTTTCGTAACCCAATGTGCTCAACCAAGCTGGGTTCACATCTCGGAAACAAGCATTCACATCCAATGATTGATAAGGCAAGGGAGCATTCTCGTAAAGTGCCTTATATTTTTCTTCACTATTCTTTAATTCCTGTGTACGCTCCTCCACTTGATGTTCAAGCAAAATTTTGTCATTACGAAGTTTATCTTCTGCTTCTTTTATCCTCAACATCACATTTACCTGAGCCGTGAATTCAGCGGCTTCAATTGGCTTGGAAAGAAATGCATCTGCTCCCAACTCCAAACCTCTAATCCTGCTTCTAGAATCGGTTTTTATAGCAGTAATCATAATCACAGGGATATGACTGGTTAATTTGTTTTCCTTAAGGCGCCGACAAACTTCAAAACCATCCATCTCAGGCATGATGATATCCAATAGTATGGTGTCGGGCTTTTCTGATGTAGCCATTTGCAGGCCTTCTTTTCCAGATATGGCTGTGATGACCTGACAGTCTTTGATATTATTCATGATCACTGCCTTAATGGTAATCAGATTATCAGGCTGGTCATCTATGGCAAGGATTTTTTTCATCTTCATTGGTTCTAATTACATATTCAGTTCTGCATCTGCTTTTGAATGGTTCAAACCCACAAGCGCTCTATTTCCTCTTCAAGAATCTTTTGGTCTATGGGTTTTGACACATAGCCATCGCAGCCAACCGCAAGGAATTTTTCCTTATCCCCCTTCATGGCTTGAGCAGTAACAGCTATTATGGGGATGCTGTTGGTTTCCTTATCCGCCTTAAGAATCTTCACAATACTTTCCCCGTCCAATTTTGGAAGCGACATATCAAGCAATATGAGTTTTGGTTTGCTGTTATACACCAACCTAAGACCCGCATTGCCATCATAGGCATCTATAATCTTATATTTATCTTTCAGTATGGCTTTTATGGTGATCAGGTTATCAGGATTGTTTTCAATGATTAACAGCTGCGGTTCATCCTGAGCAGCTTGAAGAGATAATTGCTGACTATCTTGAGGAGCTTGCTGTTCCATTTGTACAGCTAATGTATCTGTATCATCTGATTTTTGACCAAGCATTGTATGCACTTCGTTGAGTAGGCCTTGTATATCTATATCTCCTTTTTGAACTACCTGATGAATATTGTTGGTACTTAGTCTTGATAAATCTTCCTTGGTTAAATCTTTGGCTGTTAGTATCAGAACAGGAGTATGATGGGATTCTTTTCTGGCTCTCAGAAGTTCCAATACTCTAAAGCCATCGATCCCCGGCATCATGAGATCCAGAATAATGCCATCAGGAATCTGGTGCTCCATGTATTGCATGGCCTCCTTTCCTCCCAGGGCCAGGTGAACTGAGAATCCTTCTTTCTCCAATACAGTTTGTAATTGAATAATGGCATCCGGATTATCCTCAACCACCAGAATATTTTTACCTCTATGTTCTGATAGCATACTTTTTGTTTTACTATCAGGTGTTGGGTATGAACTGAGGATGGTATGTCCTCCAATTCCTCCTGAATCTGATCCTTGTGTTTGCTGTTCCCAGACAATTGGGATGGTGATGCTGAAGGTCGAGCCTTTCCCCAATGTACTCGATACACTTATGTTTCCACCTAGAATACCTGTAATTTTATTGGCAATGGCCAGACCTAAGCCTGTCCCCTCGTACTGTCGTGCTGAGGTTCCATCTGCTTGTCTGAATTCATCAAAGACATGGGGCAGCATTTCTTCAGAGATGCCAATACCCGTATCTTTTACATCAACGACGATATGTTGTGATACCTGTTTCACTTGTATGTCAATGCCCCCTTTTTCTGTAAATTTTACAGCATTGCTTACTATGTTTAACAGGACCTGAAATAAGCGTTCTTCATCTGTTTCTACCACCGGTAGTCCTTCCTCAAATGTTATAGATAATGTCAGTCCTTTTTCATCAGCCAGGCTTTGCATATTATCCTTTATCATTTGCAGGGTGGAAGGCAATGAAACCGTGTTGGTTAGAATTTCCATTTTCCCGGCTTCAATCTTCGACAAATCCAGAATGTCATTAATTAGATTCAAGAGTCGTTTACCATTGCGTTCAATAATCTCCAAATAGGAGTTTTCTTCCTCATCCAGTTTTTCTCTGGCCTGCATAATCAGTACACGTGACAAAGCCATTACGGAATTCAAGGGTGTTCTCAATTCGTGGCTCATATTCGACAGGAATTCAGACTTCAGTTGGTTGGCAGTTTCAACCTGTTTGCGTTGCACCTCTAATTCGATGTTTTGTTCATGCAATTCATCGGTAGTTCGCATAAGCTCCTCAGCCTGATCCTGAAGCTCTTCAGTGAGGTCTTGCAATTCTTCAGATTGTGCTTCAAGTTGTTGGTTTGTTTTCGAAAGGTGTTCGGCAAGAATCCGGGTCCTTTCATTGGATAGCAGATTGGAATAGGCGGTGTGTATGTTGCTTAATGATTGTTGTAGAATGCTCATGGTTTTTGAGCTAAAAGGTTCCGGCCTGATCAAGGAGATGCGTGCAACCAGTGTTCCGTCAACATGTATGGGTATGCTAATGATTTCCTGACTTGCATCACCAAACTGAGTGCTTTGAAATCTGAAAATGCTGTTCTCAGGCATTGATTGTAAATTCTGTTCGAATCCGCTTTCAGGCAGCTGGTTCTTTTCTCCGGATTCTTTCGTAAGCGGGTAGGGCTTAAGGTCTTCTTCATCAACGCCTATGGAGGTAAAATGTTCGAAGGCCATGGTCACCTCATTCAGGATATAAAAAGTGGCTTTCTCAGCTTCCGAAATATCCATCAATCGTTTCAGTATAGCTTCACCAAATTCAACCATGGTGGTCTGATTCATCATGACTTCTGATATCTGACCCATGCTCTTATTAATGAACAAGGTACTATCCACCACTTCGGCCATGGTGTTAAATTCCCTGGCCAGGGATCCCAATTCATCATTGGTTCTTATGGTATTTCTAATGGAAAAATCACCTTTACTCATTTTTCTTGCTACCCTGTCCATTTCTACGATGGGCCTGGATAAAGTTTTGCTAAATCGAAGAGTCAAGATACTGATTACCACGCCCGTAACAATGAAAACAAGCATAAAATTCCACATCATATCACGAATGGGCTGGTTCAACTCCTTCATATCCTGTTTGCAAACAAAACCCCATCCGGTGAGCTTTATATAGGTATAAGCAGCCAAAACTTCTTCATTTCTATAATCTTCAGTTATGGTAATACCTGTATTCCCCCTGGCTGCTTCAAGGGCAGGTTGAGCTGAAATTTTCAGATTCAAAGGTGCATCTTCATACCAGCGCAACTGGTTTAGTGCTACCACATTGCTGTTAACAATAAGTGTTTCTCCGGTTTCACCCAAGCCTACCCTGTCAAGCAACATTTTATAAAGCGTTTTCTGAAGATCAACCATGGCGACTAAAACTCCTACTATTTTTTCAGGGTTTTCAATACCAAAAACCGGAGAGGCATAGGCCATGGTGTAGTCATTTATCATCTTAGAATAAAAGATATCCTGGATAAAGACATCCTTGGATTGGAGTACTTCTGTGGTAAAATGGTGGCCTGACCAATCCACACCAACCATTTCCGGTATTGTGGAGGTTATAATTTGACCCGAAACTGGATTAATTACAAAAAAATCACAATAGGACTCATAGGTTTGTTCAAAGCGTTGGAGGTGCTCACGAACAATCATTAGTTGTTTCTCGCTGGTTTCATCTGAATGTTGAATGACATATTCCAGTCGCCTTATTTCGTTAGCTGTTGACATAATATGTATGTCTCCCAATCGCTCTGCTAACCAATCATTCAGTCGTTCCACTTTCAAATCGCGGATCGCAATTAATTTGTCAAAGGTACGCTCCTCAATAACCTGTGCCCGCTGGTAATAGGTCAATACCATGACAAATAACAAGGGCAGAAATATGATCAGCAGGAACCAGATGGTTAAGCGGGTTCGTATGTTGGCATTTGGCATTAATTTCATTGTATATGTTTCTATATGCAACTGAGTTTTATCATTCCTTGGATTGGATTATCATTCTTTTTTTTTCTCGAGCTCAGCAATTTTCTTTTGAAGTTTTTTGATGGTCAGTTCGCGTCCGACAAATACTTTAAGCGCATCATCCAGTTCTTTGTTCTTTCTATTGAGTGCCTTGGTACGCTCCTCGATTCTATTTTCTAGATGCTGTCTGTGGTTTTTAAGTTCTTCTTCTATGGCTTTCTTTTCGGTTATGTCGAGGATAAAAGCCACACCTGTATCCGTTTTGTCATTTAAGGTTGCCGCTCCTATCAGGATGGGTATTCGGTGGCCATTTTTATGGAAGTATTCTTTTTCGAATGCTGTAACACTGCCTTTTTCTGCAAGCTCCATAATAAGTTCCTGATCTTTCTTTTCATACTCGGATGGTGTTAAATCCTTCCAACTGATCTCACCACTTAACAATTCGTCCTTTGTATATCCCACCATATTTAAGAAAACCTGATTGGCATCAGTGATGCCTCCTTGTGCATCCCAAAAAAGAATACCGAGAAGCCCGGATTCAAATAAACTCTTGAATTTTGCCTCACTATTTTCAAGAGATGTTACAAACTGTAAACGGTTTAAGGCATCAGCTAAGCGGTTTCCCACTTCCCGGAACAGATTTTTTTCATCCTTCGTCCATTTACGATCGTAAGCACATTGGTGCAAGCCTAACAAATAGGTATCTCCTGATGACAATCGAAGGGTAAACAAGAGTTTACTGAGCACAGAGAATGTGTCGGCAGTTTTATTGTCCTGGTTGTTATGATCAAAATGAAGCTCAACCACATTTGGCTCGTCCTGCATCATTTTAAACTGATCGGCATCCTTATCATTCATTGGAATGGCTTTACCCGAAGCAAAGGCTCCCGGAAAATCAGCTTTGTTGCATTCCATTTCCACCGACCAGGATTCAGCAGCCGGATTACACGGTTTCACCAGCCAACTTCTATCAACGTCGAAAAAGTCCAGGGTTTCCTTTAGTACATCAGTCAGTAATTGTTTTCGGTTCAGGGCTTTGTTGAGAAGAATATTAACACGTTTCAAAAAATCCAAATGTGAGAAGATCATCTTTTCATTCTTAATGCGGTCTGTGATATCTTCTCCCGAACTTAAGGTTCCGATAATCTGACCCTTTTCATCGTAGAGCATGGAGTTTCTAAAGGCTATCAAACGTTCTTCACCATCTTTCGTTACCACTTCATTTTCATGGTATTTAACCGATTCCATTTCCCCCTGAAACACCTTTTCTGCAACGTCTCTAACCTCTTCTTTTTGTGATTCGGGAAGAAACATTTCGAACCAGTTTTTTCCCAGTATTTCTTCTTTGGAATAACCCAATATATTGCACCCCTTGGGGTTTATTAATTGTACATGCCCATTTCTATCAAGGCTTACAAGCATGACCTCCGCTATATCAAGATATTGCTCTGCTTTTAGTTTTTCTTCAAGTAATTCCTTTTCAGCATTCTTAATGTCTGTCAGATCAATTGTTTGAATCACAGCATGATTAACTCGGCCATCCTCCTGCACTATGGGTGTAATAATTGAATTAATTATCTTGTGAGTAGCATGTTCGACCTTTACATGGTCTACCGCATCAAAATCATAGTCCATAATAATATTGGCCACTTTACCTTCTGAGAATACTTTCTCCACCTGAGGCATGCAACCACTTGATTGTAACACCTCATCTTTTAGCAGGTTATACTTACCAACCACTTCGTCTTCGGTGGCCCCAAAAAATTCCAGACAAGCTTTATTGGCTCTAATGGCCAGACCGTTTTCATCAGAAATCCATGTACTCAAAGCAGAAGTATCTAATATCTTATCAAGGAACATCTTATTTTCTTTCATGACATTTTCAGATTCTTTGAGTTCTGTAATGTCGATATTTACACCCATATATCCTGACAGTTTTCCCTCTGCATCAACAATAGGCTCTGCCAGCCCATGTACCCAGGTCAGCTTACCCTCAGCAGTCTGGAATCGAAAGTCGTGGTTCCAGGTGGTTCTTGAATCATGTGAAGCATACCAGGAGGATTCAATAGAAGCATGATCATCGGGGTGTAAAGCAGTTGTCCAGCCTTTACCCAGAGCCTGGTCCAGCGTCATACCAGCCATCTGAAGCCATTTGGGATTGGCATAGGTGCAATTGCCTTCCAAATCTGTCAGATAGATGCCTGCAGGAGCCATATTTGTGAGTGTACGAAAACGTTTTTCACTTGCTTCCAAGGCTTTCATCACTTGCTTCTTTTCAGTAATATCAACATGTGTGCCCACAATTCGTATGGCTTTTCCTGTGTCATCAAAAACAGCCACTGCCCTTGATAATATATCAACCCAATGGCCATCTTTATGTTTCATTTTGAACTCCAGTACAAAACGATCTCGTTTCTTATTGATAAGTTCGTTTTGCATTTTCCAGGATTTTTCAACATCTTCCGGGAGAGTATGGGTTTCCCATACTTTAAAATCGTTGGGTAATTCATCATCACTATACCCAAGCATCTTTTTCCAGTTGGAGTTATAAAAAATTTCGTTAGTGACAAGATTCCAATCGTAAATACCATCCTGGGTAGCTTCATTGGCAAGGTCATATCTTCTCATGCCGATATCAATCTCCTCTCTAGTATTCCCATTCAATGCTTCCAGCTGAAGTCTTAATCTTTCTATCTCAGCTATAAGATCTTCTTTGCTTCTATTACTCAGGTCGTCCATTGTAGTTATTTTAGTTCATCAATCAGTCCTGATCTCTAAGTTCTCTGATTTGTCTTTGCAGTTCTCTGATGGTTTGTTCTCTACCCACAAACACCTTGAGGGCATTGTCCAGTTCAGCATTTTTACTTTCCAATTCTTGTGTTCTATCTTTAATCATAAGTTCCAGGCCTTCCCGGTATTTCTTCAGTTCTTCATTGGTCTTCATTTGCTCAGTAATATCATTCAGCATTCCAATGTGACCACTTACATTTCCATTGGCATCTATCAAAGCTGTAGCCCGGCTGGTAACCCATCTAGCCTCACCCTTCAAGTTTACAAACCTAAATTCCAATTCAAAGGCTGCTTCACCTTGCATGTATTCAGTCCATTTCTTTCGAACATTTTCAACATCATCACTATGAATGGCCTTTACCCAACCCAAACCGTTGTGGGCCTCAGCAGGCATCCCGGTTAAGGAACAAACTGCATTATTTACATAGATCCCCATGCCCTTCTCATCAGTCTGAAAAATGCCTACCGGAGCCATGGTCGTTAAACTTCTGAATAAAAACTCACTTTCGCGAAGCGCTTCTTCGGCCTGTATCCTTTTGGAAATATTCAGATGGGCACCACTCATCTTTAACGGTTTTCCATCATTTGTCCACTCAATCACACGACCTCTGGCCTGTACCCATACCCATGAATTATCCTTATGTTTCAGACGAAAGATAGATTCATACATTTCGGTCTCTGCCTTGAAGTGTTTTTCAAGTGTTAGTCTGGCCATTTCCAGATCATCAGGATGGATATTCTGCTCCCAGGTATTCACATCAATGGGCTCAAGTTCCGACAAGGTGAAACCAATCATTTTGGCCCAAAGCTCATTTAGCAACAGCTCACCGTTTTGAATATTCCATGTCCATGTTCCGGCATTGGTGCCTTCAACTACATCAGAAAGCTGTTGCATCTGTCGTTCCAGTTCCTGTTCTGCCTGCATTCGTTCAGTAATATCTGTAAAGCTAATGAGTACCTCTGTGATGTCACCGGAAGCATCAATTATGGGGACCCCATTGACCAATGCCCAGTAAAGGCATTTATCTGCTGCATTATTGATTCCAATCAACAGATTTTTTATGGGCCTTCGTTTCCCCAATATTTGATTTACCGGATAATTTTCGATCGCCAGGGGTTTGTTGTTTACATCTACAAAATCCCAAACAGCATCCTCAGCGAGTTTCCCTAACAGTTGTTCTTCGCTTAGGCCCATCATCTGCCTGGCTCTAAGATTACTCTGAGTTATTTTGGTATCAGGAGCATGAACCAACACTGCCGCTTCCAGATTATTTATCAGGCTTAGCAATCGTTTCTCACTTTTCTTTAATGCCCGTTCTGATTCTTTCCTGAGCCGGATATCTCTTCCAATGGAAATCAGGTACTTCTTTTCACCTTTTTCGTCCGGAATCAGTGCCACCTGATACTCAGTAGCTATTCTTTGGCCATTTTTAGTAATCAATTCCAGTATTTCATTGCCGGTTCCTGTTTTCATCGCAGCTTCCATTGTTTTAGATGCGAGTTTTAAATCCTCTTCACTATAATAGCTCTCAGGGGCAGGCAAACTGGCAATCTCTTCATCTGAAAAACCCGAAAGATCACGAAATGCTTTGTTCCATCGAATGGCCTTACCTGAGTTTATATCAAATAGAAAAAAGGTATCTTTTTGTGCATCAAGGGCCAAATCGGCAAACTCCTTCTCTGTAACGATTTGCTCTTTGGCTTTGACTTCTTCAGTAATATCCATGGATAAGCCCAGTAAACCAACCACTTGGTTATTTTCATCAAGAAATGGTGTGTACCAGTTTCTAAAATGCACAGGACCTACCTTATGTTCCCCATAAAATGTTTCGCCCTCAAAACACTTTCTGATAGATTCCAATAAGTCCGGATAATCCTTATATAAGTCAAAAACGGATTGTCCTACTACCTGCCCTGCTTTCAAGCCAAGCTTCGACAAACCTTTACCCTCTGATAAAAGGAATCGCCCATCTTTTGCAATGACATAAATGATTTCCTCGGTATTGGTTACGAGGGCTTTGAACAATTCGTCGGTATCGAAAATACTCTTGCTCGGTTCTACTTTTTTCTTCAACTCATGTAGTTGATGTCTTAAGTCTTCATTCTCTTGAATAAGTTGCTCTGTGGTTTTCTGATGATCAGTACTCATATAAAAAGTATTTAAGGCATAAAGCCTTTTCTAATTGTTCATTTTTTGATAGATCTTGCAATGACAGGGTACTTTGGAGAAATGTGGCAAATAGGTCCTGGACATAAGCTCTGTTTCACCAAGAACTAAATAGCCACCTGGCTTCAGTGATTTCCATAGTTTTTGGAAGATGTAGTCCTGTTGTTTCGGCTTAAAGTAAATAAGAACATTTCGGCATAAAACCAGATCAAAGCTACCATAGAGGCTCTCCGGTGGGACCGAAGCCTTATCGTCGAGCAGGTTGTAAGCTGAAAATTGCACCATTTGACGGATCAGGGCATTTATTACATATCCCATGTCGGATTCTCTAAAGTATTTTCTGAACCAGGCTAATCTCATGCTTTCCAGTCTTTTTTCAGAATATACGCCCTGGACTGCAAATTGAAGTGCCTTGGCATCAATGTCGGTAGCAAAAATTGAAGGTTTAATACTGAGGTTGTCTTTACAAAGTAACTCATGAACTAAAATAGCCAGAGAGTAAGCTTCTTCACCTCTGGCACATCCTGCTGACCATATCCTCAGGTTTTTATCGTGTTCATTCACTTTGGTACTTAGGATCAAAGGCATGATCACTGTGTATAGATATTCAAATACCAGTGGATCTCTAAAGTACTCGCTTACATTTATGGTAAATACATCCTTAAGTTTTTCAGCTTCTTCAGCATTGGCATGCAGATAATCCAAATAGGAGGCAAAAGATTTACAATGGGTTGCCCTGATTCGTTTCTGAATCCTTCTTTCAATCATGGCAGACCTATAGCCCTCAAAATCAAACCCCTCACGTGATTTTAGATAGCTTAATATGGCCAGAATATTTTGCTCTTGTACCATAAAAATTGGTGTTGAAGCTCAATACACTATAGCAAATGGCTCTTTTGGCCTCGTTAAATTAATCAAAAAACCTCAACAAATCACTGTCCTAAGGTTCTTTGTATTGGTCACCATGGTTCAAATAGAGCTTATTTGTAAGCCCTGTTTTGAATAGTTGTTGTCATTAAATCTTCATAGGCAGGACGGAACTTTTTTGTATTTAAATGCTTAACCCACCCCTAGGTTCCCCCAAAAAACGAAGCCAGTTTTTGCTTCAATTCATTTTTGTTGATTGGCTTTGAAAGATAATCATTGCATCCTGCCCGCAAAGCTTTCTCCCTATCACCACTTAGTGCGTAAGCCGTTTGTGCTATTATGATCAGTTCTTTATTGAATTTACGAATGCTTCGGGTAGCTTCAAGCCCACTAATACCTGGCATCTTTAAATCCATCAACACCAGGTCAATATCTGAATGTTCCCGGCAAATTTTGATGGCTTCTTCTCCATGTGTAGCATGTAAAATATTACTTGCGTAAGTTTCCAATAAAGTGGATAAATACAAGTCATTGGTTTCCTCATCTTCTACCACCAAAATCTTCAATTTTCTCGAAGGCCGAAGTTCTTCTGTTCTCTCTTTTGGATCAACAACAGATGATTTG
>JAERTG010000087.1 GCA_016845065.1 Fidelibacterota bacterium
TGTTTGTGATAGTAAGAATTCCTACAGAATTTGAAGAATCAGGGTAACACTTTGCTCTCCGGAAAAGAAAGGAGAAAAGTGTTATGGGTTCAAAGAGATTCACACAAAAGCAGAAACTGGCCATCGTGAAAAGCGCAAACAAAATGGGCATCAAAAAAGCCGCGGAAATTGCCGATGTTCATTTCACTACGGTCTATGATTGGAAAGGCAAATTGGAAGCCCTTGGTGAAGAAGCCTTTCTGGCATATCAACCGTCTTACCCGGGGCGGGGCATCAAGCTGATCTCTCCAGAGAAGGAAACATCTGTTCTCGAGTGCTGGAAGGCTCACCCTGGTTTTGGTCCCGGCCAGGTCCGGGGACAGCTTCGTCGCCAGGGAATAACCGTGTCCATCCGCAGCATCCGAAAAATTATGGAGGCCAACGGGTATGTGGTACCTGCCAGAAAGTCGCCCAAAACGGCATGCAACCGGTTTGAAGCCCGGCGGCCTTTGGAGCTTGCCCAGATGGACATTCTGGAGTTCTTCATCAATAAGCTCAAAATTTACCTCATTGTCCTAATGGATGACTTTTCCAGGTTCATCCTCAGTTGGCGTCTTTTAGATGAGACATCCGCCGATGCCGTGACCTGCGTCGTGAGCGATGCCATTGATCGCTACGGCAAAATGCAGGAACTGCTGACCGACCGGGGTTTTGTGTTTTATTCATGGCGCGGGATCAACCGCTTTGAAAAGTATCTTGAACATGAAGGAATCGATCATACCCACGCCCGTCCCCATCATCCGCAGACCCTCGGTAAGGTGGAGGCCTTAAACCGGCGCATCAAACAGGAACTGATCGATCAACAGCATTTTTTGAATGTTCACGAGGCACAACAAGCTATGGAAAACTGGGTTGAGCAATACAATTATCGGCGAACGCACCAGGGAATTGGCGGATTTCTGGTGCCGGCCGAACGGTTTCACGGCCGAGCGCAAGAGGCTTTGGGGGCGATAGCTCGAGGGATCGACATAACCGATCAGGATTGCTATATATCTTCAGATACAGAGAGAAGCGTTATCAACTTGTCGCTGAACCCGGAAGGTCGATTGACCGTATACCTTTTGGGACAGCCCGTCGATCTATCTGGAGGTACTTTATGCCGGAAGAATTAACACCTCAAGAAGTGGCCGTTTTGATCCGTGCACGGCGTTTGCTGAAAGAAAAAGGGCTTTCAACGGATATGGACATAAAGAGCCTTTGCGAAGAAGTCGGTATTTCCCGCAAGACCGGCTATCAATGGGAGAAGCAGCTTGATTTGGCCGGTTCTGAGGATGAGGTGCTGCGCCAGGAGTACAATCAGCTCAAGGCCGAACATGAGAAGCTCAAGAAAGATTACAGCGATGTCCGGTTTGAGAATGAAGGCCGAAAAGTCGCTTGGGAAATCCACGAAGTGGATAAGCTTCTCGCCAAAAAAAAAAGCATCACGGCCCGAGGCAAAAGAAAAAAGCGGTAATTTTTTTTCGTTCGGAAGGCCGTTCGGCAAGACAGACGGCCTGGATATTGGAAATGCAGGTGAGCACCTTGACACTTTGGGATAAACGTTTTGACGAGAACATGAAACCCATAATGATACCGGACAATCGTGGTAAGGCCGGCAAGGTTACCGTCGAGATGGTGCAACGGATCATTCAGAGAGCCAAGGCATACCACCCCCGGCGGATCCGTCTCAAACAGTTTGCCGCCGATCTCAAACGACATGAGGGGATCGAATTGGGAGCCAAAACACTTGAAAAGATCCTGATTGCCAATGACCTTTACAAGGCCCGGACGCGCAAAAAGCAGCCGCGGTATTACCAGAGTCTCTGCCAGAAATTGCCAAATGGTCTTTTAAGCATAGACGGCAGTGAGATGGTCATCTGGCTTGGTGAGACACCTTACCGGTTCAATGTGGAACTGGCTGCGGATGTGGCGACCTTTACCCATACAGCCTTCAGTGTTGCCGAGAGTGAAACCGCTGAAGAGATTATCAAGGTGCTTGAAGCACATCGGAAGAAGTGGGGCGTTCCCGTTGGGGTTCTGAGCGACAGCGGGACTGCCAACAGCAGTGAATCGGTCAGGCGCTACATGAAAGACATGGATATCGAGCCCGTGACGGCAGGCCCCAGAAACCCCAAGGGGAACGGAACTATCGAGGGTGCCTTCAGTCATATGAAAAAGGTGCTGGGGCAAATCCGTCTCGACGTCTCATCCCCTAAGGCCCTGGCCAAAAACGTGCTGGAAACAATTTTGTCTGTTTACATCCATATGCGCAATCGACTTTGTGTGCACGGGCGCGGCGAGCACCCGGTGCGGCACATGCGGGAGACCCTTTCGACAGAGCAGAGGGATGCCGAGCGCCAGCGCCTCAAAGATCATATGGCGACAAAAGCATACGGAAAGGAAGATCAGGTGAAACTTGACCACCTTCATTGGGTGATCGGCCATTACGGTCTGAAGCTGACACCCGATGAGATGAATCGCGCTCGGCGGACCATCAAGGGGTATGAGCTTGAAGCCATTCGGTTGACTGAAACGGCCTTTCTAAAAGCGACTCAACGGAAATCCGACCGGCTGAATCTTCCATATTTCTTTGGCATATTAAAAAACATCCAGCAGCAGCGAGATGACAATGCCAAAAGAGATTATTGCCGCCAGCGCTACAACCACGAGTTGATGCTTCGATTTGAGCGGCATCAGGATGAGCAGCAAAAACCGGCCTCGATCAATGATGTCCTCGGTATGCTGGAACGGGCCGTGACCGTTAATGCTCAATTTGTAAAAGAACTTGCTATCAGGAAGGCCCGGCAATGGACCATTGAGGTGACAGCATCGTGTAGTTATTTAGAACCAATTAAAAAGAAGGTCGAAGAGGCGTTGGGCAACTTGAAGCATCTATCTGTCCAGCAGAGAGAAAATGCATGGGATCTGTTTTGTCAGTTCCTGAACGTCAATGAAAAGGAGATCCGTGTTACCCTCCTTTCATAATTTTGTTCGAATTTTTATTGTCCCATTACATGTATGGTTTTAGAAAACCCTTCTTCAAAACTTATTTTTGGCTTCCAACCCAATTCTTTCCCAGCCTTTTCTATTGAGTATTGATGTCGGGAGCCGAGATTCTTGACCACATAGGTGGTAATAGGCGGGCGAGTTTTGATGTGAAAAAGTTTCCAGAACGTTTCCACTATAATTGCAGAAAAATACGCCGAAAAATAAGGTAGATACATACGGATATGTTTCACCCCGATACTATCGGCGATCTTATTGCAAAAATCTTCGAAATGGAGATTTTTTCCATCATGAATGAGGTATCCATTACCAATGGCACGTTGATCTTCACTTACAACGCGCAATAAATCCAATAAATTTTCTATGAAGGTCGGCCACACCAGTGCCTCCTTTCGCCAGAATGCAATGTGTCTGTCTATCACAGCTTTAATAACATGTGGAAGAAAGGTCGTATCATTTGCTCCGTAAACCCAACACGGATAAACTATGGTGACAGGTAAACCCATCATTCTATGATACTTCCAAATTAATTCCTCTGCCAATATTTTGGTATCCGGATAGGGTTCGTTCCACCTTTTGAGAGGAAACGATTCATCGATAAGGCGATTTTCAATGCGGCCGAATACATCATTGGTACTAATACCGATGAATCTCTCAACCTTTGCCGCAAGGCATGCCTTTAGAATATTTTCCGTTCCACCGACATTGACCTCATAGAACATCCGTTTGGGTGCCCAGTCCGATGCTACAGCGGCACAATGAAACACTTTGTGGATGCCAGTCGTTGCTTCCACCAAAGAACCAAGCTGCCGTATATCACCGAAGGCAAATTCAACATCCACGTTAGAAAGCCGTCTCATATTGGGGCTTTTTTTTCTTACCAGCACCCGGACGTCATAGCCGGCTTTTGCCAAATATTTGGTTAAATGGCTCCCGATGAAACCTGTTCCACCCGTAACCAGCACCATTTTACGCGGCATTGCATTTTTCCTCAGGGTCAGTTTTGATGCATTAACAGCCATCCCATTATGATGGAGATCAATCC
>JAERTG010000088.1 GCA_016845065.1 Fidelibacterota bacterium
AGTACGAGAGGACCGGAATGAGGGATCCTCTGGTGCACCAGTTGTCGTGTCAACGGCATCGCTGGGTAGCTATGATCCTAAGAGATAAGCGCTGAAAGCATCTAAGCGCGAAACTCGACTCAAGATAAGATCTCCCTTCCGGTTTATCCGGACTGAAGGAAACTTAAAGACTATGAGTTTGATAGGTCACAGGTGTAAGCATGGTAACATGTTCAGCCGAGTGATACTAATTTTCCGTGAGGCTTGATCAATATTATTCTAACTTTAGTACGCATTGCGCGAACTACTCAACTTTTTCCCATACTGTCATTGAGGTTGATTTTGATGCTCAAAATTGACCATAGATTTTTGATTTTTCGACGACTTTAGCGCAGGGGCAACACCCGATCCCATTCCGACCTCGGAAGTTAAGGCCTGTAGCGCCGATGATAGTGCATTCTTTGAGTGTGTGAAAGTAGGACGTTGTCGAGAAACCTTGAAGAGCCCCAACCTTGGGGCTCTTTTTTTTATCAAAAATATTGATTTTACATAATCTCACACTGCATCTACTGAATGTCCCTACCACCAATTAATGCTGATTAAATGGATGTAAGTGCCATCAAACTGTTCTGGATCACACCCCAAAAGAGCCCGATTTTAAGCCATTTTAGCTCGATAAATGACTATGCATATGTTGTTTATACCTATGTCATGAACTAAATTCGCGCTAAATAGAAGATGACATGGCGCACGCAGAGTTGATCTGCGTGTCTTATATTTCTTCTGTGCAGGAGGAAACTATGAAGAAAATTTTATACCTAACACTCACTTTATTAATGGCTACTGTTAGTCATGCACAAAACCTTGTTGTAACTGCCCAGCCAGACCTGGCTGAGTGGGATATTATCTACCTGACAGACTTCGATTTTGAGAATGGTCAGAATAATCCACTTATCTTTGGATATCGAATATCAGTAGATGATGATTCCTACCCTGTAGAAAACGTTAATCTCACCCTGAATATGACAGCGAATGTTCCGTCTCTTGACCTAAACAATGAGCTGTTATTCAACGCCCAGGTGAACATGACATTGCTTGCTCCTATCTATATAACAAATAGAGATTTGGATAGAAATGTTGAGAGCCGTGGAATTAACGATGAAGCAGGTAACCAGATCACATTTGACAGCTTCACATTAGATATGATAGACGCTGATGAGATGGAAGGTTTGATTAACACCATTATGACACTGGGTACCATGCCTTCAGGAAACTATTCTTTCAATCTCGTCGTGGATGCACCGGGTTATACATTCACACCAGAAGGATTCGAACCTAACAAACAGATTTCGATAGTTGCTCCTGCCAACATTGATCTCATCTTTCCATCATTAGGTTACGAGTTTGTAAGTGACACCTATCCCGTATTTGAATGGAATTCAACAGGCTGTGACAATTATTTTATTCGAATCTGTGAATACAACCCCATTCAGCACAGCTCACCTGAAGATGCCATGCAGAGTGAAGCATCATATCCATATCCTGACAATGGGACCTTTGTTTCTGTGGGAACAAATGCACAATTGGATTATTCGGCTGTAAATGGGAGACCCCTTGAAGTTGGAAAGGCCTACGCCTGGCAGGTTAAAAAAGTTTGTTCTACTACTGGGAATGACCAGGAATTCTTTAGTGAGATCTACGGATTTACTATCTCTGAAGCCGGTCAAACCATAACACCATGCCAACAGCAGCTTAGAAATGTACTCGGCGATAGCCAGTATAATGTATTGTTTGGTGCTAATGGCCCCTTAGAGGGATATGGTGAATGCGCAGAGATTTCCCTGGATGGTGAAAATTTAAATTCAACCGATTTCGGAGCACTATTGGTTCAGCTAATGAGCGGTGCCTACGAAATCGAGAGCATCACGACACAATAGGGGTTAAAAATGAAGACGATGTTAAAAGTTTCTTTAATCACAATCCTCCTTGCCCTCGTGTCGATGACAGCTGTGGCCCAAGAACCGATTGGTGTAATAGCAAAATCAAGTGGAACTACCTTCCATAAAAAATTCAATGCCGATGATTACTCACCAAATGCAATCATGGGGACCCAATTGAAAAACAATGACTGGATTAAAACAGGTGATGATGGATTCGTCGCAATATTTTTTCTGGATGACAAAAGTCAGCTCAAAGTCAAAGGTAACTCTGAAATGGAGATCCTGGCTGCGGTTGAACGTGGAAAAATTTCCAAAACCATCTCCCTTGATTATGGAACGGTCAAAGCCTCTGTAAACAAACAGAAGGGTGAATTCCGGATTGCTACACCAACTTCTGTTGCTTCCGTGAAGGGAACTGAGTGGTGGGTTGAGAGTGATGAAAATGGTGACATTTTCATTGTTGTTGAAGGTGTGGTAGAGGTTGAGAATCTCGTTAGTGGTACTGTCCAGAATGTTGGACAGGACGAAACAGCCACCTCAAATCCAGATGGATCCGTTGAGGTGGAGGAAACCAGTGACGATGACATTCCTGAAGATCCTGAAGAGGATGAGGAAGAAGAGGAAACGGGTAGCACTATCCATGAACTTCGCATCCGCATGGTCAACGAAGAAACCAATTCAGAAAAATTCATAATCATCGAATACGCTGAATAATAAACGCTAAGACTGATAAACATATTATGAAGCGACTACTTGCAATATTGCTGGTGGGGGTAGGAATAAATGGATTCGCCCTTCAAACAGATGGTGAATTAATTCACATAGCCCCTCGTGAAGCCGTCGAGGGGAGTACCCTTACGCTAGATGCGATTTATACTGGTGATTTGGATGATATTCAATCAGCCAAAGTGTTATACCGTTTGGCTGGGCAAGTTGGATATCTCGAAGCCGAGATGAGCATTGGAGATGTTAAGCTTTCCGGTAATTTGCCTGGAGAGATAATTGGTGCTCCCGGTATTGAATACGTCATTGTAGTTAGCTTGAACAATGGGGGTTTAGTTGCCTATCCAATTAGTAGTGATCCACTTTCCGATCCTCAGTTTGTCGCAGTCTCAGAAGCAAGTCTTGCTGATGTAGCAGCAGGAGGTGTTGGAGAGAATTTTGGGGAGTTGATCATTTTAACACCGGACCCAGGGACCATCATGTCCTTTGGCGATCCAATGATTGTTGCCGTCTCTCTCTTTAATTTGGATAACATAGATATAAATTCTGTTCGGGTGACCTTTGACAATGCTGACGTAACGGCTTATTCGTTGATCACAACCGATCTTATCACCTACAAACCTGATGCTCTCAGTGCAGGTAAACACACTATTTTTATTGAAGTATCAAATATTTATGGAGTACGATTATCATCAACCTCATGGAATTTTGATGTTCAGAGCCAGGCTCAACAGATTTTCGATATGAGCGTGAATGGTAATTTGAATGTGAGCCACAGAGCGGATTTAATAAATATCAGTTCAGCCAACATTGATACCGTTATAGGTGGTGATACGGTTTCAGTAGCTAATTATACACCTACGTCACAAGCAGTTACCCGCGTAGATTTCTCGACAAATGTGAACTTTGATTGGGCCAAGGTTAAACTATTTGCTAACCTAACGTCGAAAGAAGATCCTGGTCTGCAACCACAAAATCGCTATGGGATGAAAGTTAGAACCTCCTGGTTGAAATATGCCTTTGGTGATGAAACTCCCATGATGAACCGTCTGGCTCTCTGGGGTAAAAGAGTTCGCGGTCACAATATTGATGCCCGTTTTAAATATTTTAATCTACATGTGGTCTCTGGGCAGACGTCTCGAGCTGTCACAGGCACCGCTTCCTTCGATACAACTGGCTCTGAATGGAAACGTTCAGGTTATAGCTTTGAACGGGGTCTGTTCGCCATCCGTCCGAGTTTTGGATCTGGGAAAAATTTCCAGCTAGGTATGTTTTATGTGCACACACGGGATAGTATTAACACCGTGCCATTGAAACCTGACGGTTGGGATGCCAGCACTTTTTCTGAAGAATTTATCACCGATAATGGATCAGTTGTGGTTGGATTTGGGGATGACACCTATACTCTAAATGGAGAATCTCGCGAGATTCAATATTTCTTGAGTGGAAACAATCCTGAAGATAACATTGTTGTGGGATCAGATATCAAGTTAGCCCTGGATGACCACAGGTTTGTCCTTGAGGGTAGTGCAGCCTTTTCTCTCTATAACAGAAATATCATTGATGGGGCACTGACCCGAGCCGATCTGGATACCTATGGGCTGCTATCAGATTCAACAGCTGATGATACGATTGGAACTGGTTCAATTGATTTGCCCCTGGCAACCTTGGACGATGCCGTCTCGGGAATGGGGCTCAGTTTCTTGCTCACTGATGGTAAGTTTGACCCACAAAATTTGGCCGAATATTTCATTTTAAATGAAAATTTGACGCTTCCCATCGATCTTGACAATTTTACCAATGGAAACACGCTGAAAAGTCTCACCACGCTGGCACTACACTTCGCCGCAAAAATGAATTACTATGGAAACTTCATTCATGTGGACTATCACCATGTAGGTCCTGGCTACAAAGCACTGGGTAGTCCCGTACTTCGTCTTGATGGTAAGGGCTGGAATGGCTGGAAAATTACAGATAAAATCCGCATGTTAAACAATATGCTCTATTTGAATTTTGGGTATGAGTTGTATAAGAACAATACCATTTCACAGGACCTGGAAGCTGACCCTCGTCTCGCCCAGAATGCATTTAGCGGTGGTATCACACTCAATCCTGGCCGTGGACTCCCTACAGTTACTACCAATATGAAATATTTCACCAGAGATAATAATATTGATGATACAACTCATACTACACAGTATGTAGGAGATGATACGCTACTCATCATCATCGATGATAGAGAGTTAAATGAGTCTTTGAGTTCTAATGTGAACATAACCTATTTAGTCAAGACTGGACCTTTGGACAATACGGTATCATTCAATATGATGCGGTCCGGAATGGAAAATGTTGTCATCGGCCGTGAAGGTTTATTGCGAGCATCGAATCTTTATGGTTTGAACCTCAAATCCGACTGGATGATTCCACTCACTACAACGCTTTCCATACGTAACAATCGTAATCAGCTATATGAGACGACTGACCCCAATCATCAGACCAATACCTTTAACACCTATCGATTAGGTGCAGGCTACAGGCTATTGGGAGGTGATCTGGTTCTCCGAAGCAGCCTTCAATACATGACATTTGAATCTGAAAAGTACGTCGATGAAGAGTTGACTTCCGCGCTCAAGACTCAAACAAATATTCAGGCAAATGCCCAGTACACTTTCAAGCCAATCACCATTGGAAGCTCAACCGTGAAATCTCGAGTTATAGGAAGCTTCGAACAGCGTAAATATGTCAGCGACTACACCGATTATTCTGATAATACGATGTCTGCGCGACTTGAGATGACATTTTAAACAACCGAAATAATTAAAAATCGGGGATAATTATGCTGAAAAAACACGGTATCGGAATACTGTTTACCTTTATCGCGATCGTTGTGGCAATATTGGTAGATGTTATAGGGCTACTGGATCTGGCAAACTATAAAATGTTGGACTACAGCTATCAGCTGCGAGGACCTCTCTCATCCTGGGCATCTCATCAGGATAATCCCAACGACAGTCTAGATGTTATCCTTATTGACGTTGATGATGAAACCTTCCGGTTGCTGGCTGAAATTGGCTGGCCATACCCTCGAGGAAAGATATGGGATCGGGCAATAATCAACCTGGCCAATGCAGGTGCGAAAGTTATTGTATTTGATATCCAGTTTGACTCCCGGGATGCTCATACAGCCAATGTCCTCTCAGTATTCGATGGTGTGCTACCTGAAGGTCGTACAGATGGCGATCAGGAAATTGCTAAAGCAGTTCAATATGCACGGGCCCAGGGAACAGAGGTTGTGATGGCGTCAACCGTAAAAACAGAACTGTCCAGTGTACCTCCACAAATGTTAGTTACTCCAAATGAGATCATCATGCAGGTCAACCCTGATCATGGCCTCGTAGATATTGAAGAAGACAAAGATCATTTTACGCGACGCTATCCCGTTTTTGGAGCAATGAATCATTCTCCAGACAAGTGGCACCTATCCCTGGCAATGAAAGCGGTAAAGCACTTTCTTGAGATCCCAGATGACCCCGGTCTGACCTATGATTATGATCTTGGTGAATTCAGTTATGGTCCACTAACAATCCCAACCTACGGTTCAGATCATCCTGGTTTTCTGACCAATATCTATGGTCCTGCATCGCATGCTCGAATTGGAGAGTCTGAACCCTGGCAAACTTTTCAGCGCTTCCCTCTTGTGTGGATCATTGACACGGAAGAATTTGATCTCCCCGTACCAGAGGAGGATACGGATTGGATGGGCACATTTGATCCAAGCAGTAGTTTTAACTCAATGATGGCAATGATCGATCCTACGTTTGAAGTGCCAGAAAGTCCTTTTAAGGATAAGATCTGCCTTATTGGTGTTTCAGTTGAGGTCATGCATGACTATAAGTCAACGGCGTTTTTTGATTACCTCGGTGCTCCAACACTCATGCCCGGATTTGAGTATCACGCCAACGCAACCCAAACCCTACTTGATGAGAATTTTGTACACGTCCTTGGTAGAACCATTGAGTTTACCTCAGATTCAGCCCTTGTCCATATTCTGCTGATCATAGCCTGTGCACTGATCGCCTATCTCCTCATAGCATTTCTGGATCCGTTGTGGGGTGGTCTACTCGTCCTTCTGGAAGCGACCGTACTCTTCAGCATTGCTGTTGGGCTATTTACGACAGATCATCTGTGGATATTCAAATGGATCAGTGGTAACTCACAGAGCATATTGGTCCCGCCACCGGGAGAAACTCTATTTGTACCCATTGTTGCTCCTCTCATTGTCATGGCACTGACCTATTTGACCAATGTTTTGTATCGCTTCATTCTCGAACAGCGTGACAAGCACTTTCTAAAAGATACCTTTGGAACCTATATCGCACCTGAACTTATCGACAAGATGTATGAGGAGAAGCAGGAACCGAAACTAGGTGGTGATGCCGGAATACACACGGCATTCTTTACCGATATTCAGAGCTTTTCAAGCTTCTCCGAACAACTCTCTGCAGAGGAGGTCGTAGAACTTCTAAATGAGTATCTCACCGAGATGACAGACATCCTGCTTGAGAACAAGGGGACGCTCGATAAGTACATTGGAGATGCTATTGTAGCATTTTATGGAGCTCCAGTACCTGTTGATAATCACGAATACATGGCATGCCTCACCGCCGTGAATATGCAGCTGGGTCTAGATGTCCTTCGGAAGAAATGGCAGTCAGAAGGGGACCGCTGGCCTGAAATCGTCCACAACATGCAGAATCGTATCGGGATTGCTACTGGGGACATGGTAACGGGGAACATGGGCTCAGCCATGCGTATGAACTACACCATGATGGGTGATATCGTGAATACTGCCGCCCGCCTCGAGTCATCTGCTAAACAGTACGGTGTATATATTCAGGTTGCTGAGGCAACTTACCTGGCTGCAAAAGATGGATTTGAATGGCGTGAGCTTGATTATGCTATCGTAAAGGGAAAGAACGAACCTGTTTACGTCTATGAACTCATGTCGACCAAAGACAATTTACCAGATGGCTACGCTGAAATGTTAGATTCCTATCACAAGGCGTTGGAATTATACAGATCTCAGAAATTTTCGGAAGCACTTGAAGCATTTAAACATTCTGACACGCTGGAGGATATGTTCCCAGGCAGAAATACTAACCCCAGTCGCGTTTATATTGAGCGCTGTGAGATCTTTATAAAGAATCCTCCCGGAGATGACTGGGATGGTTCCTGGAGGCTCACCCAAAAGTAATTCAGCAAGTTTTGTCACGAATCACCTCAAGATTAGTGTTTGCTCAACTTGATCTGCTCATATTTTGGAGCCATGAAAACTACTGAACAAATTCGGGGTAAAATCTTATGGGCAGATGATGAGATTGATCTCCTCAGATCCCATGTCATGTTTCTCCAGGGTAAAGGCTTCCAAGTCACTACCGTGACCAATGGAGATGATGCCATAGCTCTCTGTCAAGATGACAGGTTTGACATTATTCTCTTGGATGAAACCATGCCGGGCAAAGATGGCCTGGAAACCTTATCAATATTAAAAGCTGAATTTCCTGCACTTCCCATCATAATGATTACGAAGAATGAAGAAGAGAAGCTCATGGAAGAGGCCATCGGGAGTAAAATTTCTGATTACCTCACAAAACCCGTCAATCCATCGCAGATACTACTGGCCATCATCAAAATTCTTGAGAATCGCCAAATCAAGCAGGATGCTGTATCTGGTAAGTACATGAGTGCTTTCGCTGACCTGGCCTTCAATATTGAAGACAATCCAGGTCCTCAGGAGTGGATTGATATTCACAATCAATTGTCTGCCTGGGAGCTCGAGTTGGATGATTATCCTGATCTAGGATTTGATGAGATGCTATTGCAACAGCAGCATGAAGCAAATGATCGATTCACCAGATTTATAAAATCTAATTATGAAAACTGGGTGAATGCTTCAGCTGATAAACGCCCCACGCTCTCTCCTGACGTGTTTTCAACCTCAGTGAAACCACTTCTTGAACAGGATAAAAAAGTTCTTATGCTGATTATTGACTGTATGCGTTGGGATCAATGGCTCACATTGGAACCCTTGCTCTACAATGACTATCAGATTAAGCGAGATGGCTATTTCTCACTTTTGCCTACCACAACCGAATACAGTCGTAATGCCATATTCAGTGGTCTTTTTCCAGATGATATGCAAAAATTTCATCCCGAGTGGTGGGGTGGAGCAGATGAGCACAGTCTGAATCGTTATGAGGCAGCTTTTTTACAGGAAAATATTAAACGATCCGGTCTGGACCTGAAACCAGAGGCCAAATACAAAAAGATCATAACCAATCGCGATGGTATTCAATTTGGCAAGCAATTTGGATCCTGGGGTAGTCAGAAATTAGTTACCCTCGTAGTAAATCAAGTTGATCTACTAGCTCACCGGCGCACGGATTCACCCCTCTTGCGTGAACTCCTGCCAAATGAGGCCAGTTATCGAGAGATAGTTCGAGCCTGGTTCAATAACTCCTGGATAAAAGATGTACTTGCTTCTGCCGCAAAAATGGGCTTCCACGTTGTCATTACATCTGATCATGGTAGTGTTCGTGTTCAACAACCAACTCAAATTTTAGCTGATCGAGAGGCCTCCACTAATCTTCGTTTCAAACAAGGACGGAATTTGAAACCCAGTACGAAAGATGCCTGGTTTCTGGATAAACCGAACAGACTTAGAATCCCCTCAACCATTCAAAATGACACGCTAGCTATTGCCCAGAAAATGTACTACTTTCTCTATCCAAACAATTATCGGAAGTATCAGAATAAATTCGCCGATACCTATCAGCACGGTGGATTGAGTATGTGGGAAATGATTATTCCTTTAGCCCATCTGGAACCCAAATGATGCATCAGTACCATTTTATGACTCATAGCCCAGAAGAAACTGGTCAACTTGCTCAGAGTTTTGCTGCACAACTTAAACCAGGCGATATTCTTGCTATGAGCGGGAACCTGGCCAGCGGAAAAACGACCTTTACTCAGGGCCTAACGACCTTCTTCGAGATAAAGGAATATGCCCTCAGTCCAACTTTCACGTATATCAATGAATACCATGGGGAAAGTCAGGATATCATTCATATTGATGCCTATAGGCTCAACAATGGAGAGGAATTGATCTCAATGGGAATCTGGGAGTACTATGACTCTGGAGCCATCGTCATCATTGAGTGGGCAGATATCGTTGCTGGAGCCATACCCGAGGATGCCTTTGGCTTAAGTTTTCGAGCCATTGAGGGTGAGGAAAACGGCCGCGAAATATTGATCCATTCACCACGAGTTCTGGAGATTAAGCGATGATCATCGCCTGTGATACATCTTCTGCGATTTGTTCAGTAGCTATATCCCATCAAGGAGCGGTTTTTTGGGAGAATCAAGCCAAGGGTGGACAGATACATATTGAGAAGTTATCGCTCTTTTTAAAAGAAGCACTGGAGTATTGCAAATCAATAGGAACGCAACCGGAAGCCTTGGCTATAGCTATCGGACCAGGAAGTTTCAATGGTTTACGAATTGGTCTTGCTACCATGAAGGCACTGGCAGTTGCATTAAACCTGCCACTTATACCTATTCCCACTACAGATGCCATGGCCTTCGGCATGATGGATAAGTTCGATGGAATCGCACGAGCAGTTATCTACTCCCATCGAAATTTTGTACACTATGCTGATTATGATTTCTCAAGCTCCAAGTCCATCCTAACTCCAGAATTTAGCTATGCAACTTGGGATTTGCTTCATGCAAGTCATATTGATCACTATTTTGGTACAGCTGATCGTGGCTTTGAGACCTGGTTAAAGGAGACTGAAGCTTTGGAAGTACAATCCAAATTTGTGAATATCGACTCAAAAGCTTCATTTGTAGCCCTTTTAGCCGAATCGCGCACACATTTAGGGCAAGTCGACCTGGATGAACTGGAACCTCTTTATAATGCCGTCTATGAAGCAAAAAAGTGGGTTCCACCCCAATTCTGAACCTGTCGTTGATGAATGTGTGAAAATGAATCCTGGGGACCTGGATTTTATGAATTACAAATTGGTCTAACTTGCTTTGTAGGTTATTATGTATCAGGGTCAAATACCTGTTAAATATTAAGGATTTTGAATGAGTTGGTTTCGACGAAAAGATAAAAATATTCAAACCGAAAATTCTGACAAGAAGGACATAAAAGAAGGCCTTTGGGTGAAATGTCCCAGTTGCCGCCAAATTTTATACAAAGCAGAATTGATGCAAAGCAACAATGTTTGTTATAAGTGTGGATATCATTTTAGAATTCCGGCTGCAAGTTATGTAGATTTACTTTTGGATAAGGATGGCCGCCATCAGCATTTTCATGGTATAAAACCTCTTGACCCCCTAAAATTTAAAGCTCAAAAAAAGTATAGTGATCAAATTACTGCTGCCCAACAGAAGACAGGTCATAACGAGGCTGTACAGGTGTATGAAGGGCTTATTTTCGAGAAACCCATTGTGGTTGCAGTTATGGACTTCTCCTTTATTGGTGGAAGTATGGGTTCCGCAGTGGGTGAGTTACTGGCAAAATCCGCTGATCTTGCTAGAGAAAAGAAAATGCCTCTCATCATTGTTTCTGCATCTGGAGGAGCCCGCATGATGGAGGGAGCTTACTCCCTGATGCAAATGGCAAAAACTTCTGCCAAGCTCAGCCAATTGGCAGATGCGAAAATCCCTTATATCTCGATTATGACAGATCCTACTACTGGAGGTGTCACAGCAAGTTTTGCTATGTTGGGTGACGTCAATATTGCAGAACCGGGTGCACTGATTGGTTTCGCCGGTCAGAGAGTTATAAAGCAAACCATCGGTGCCGATTTGCCCGAAGGTTTTCAGCGGGCTGAATTTCTGTTGGAAAAAGGTTTTCTTGATCTGATTGTCCCCAGGGATGAACTCAAGAAGCAAGTCGCAGAAATTTTAGATATTCTTCATGCAAAAGCCTAAAATTCTACTTACCAACGATGATGGCATAAATGCTCCAGGTATTGTAACTCTGGCAGAATCGCTATCGGATTTCGCTGATATTTCCATCGTTGCACCCCTCTCAGAAATGAGCGCGATGGGCCATGCAATAACCATCTCCGATCCCCTCAAAGTGACAGAAATCTTAAAGGATGATGCACATTTTGGCTGGGCTGTTGGCGGAACACCAGCAGATTGCGTAAAACTTGCAATCAACGGTGGTCTGGTTGAAAAACCTGATATGGTCATTTCAGGCATTAATCAGGGTGCAAATGTTGGAGTTGATATCATCTATTCAGGGACGGTCTCTGCAGCCTACGAAGGCACCATCTTAAACATACCATCAATGGCAATATCCCTGGATTCATTTGTCCAGAAGGACTTCACAGCCGCTGGTAAAGTCGCCTTGATGATGGCAAAAAGAATCCTAAAGGAAGGTCTACCTGAGGGCACACTTATAAATGTAAATGTCCCAGCAGGAGAGTACAGTTCCTTCAAAGGTTTCTCCATAACCAGGCAGGGTAGTGGTACTTATAAGGAAAAGATGGACAGACGCGAGGATCCTCGAAAACGGATTTATTATTGGATGTCAGGTACTCGCAGTTATGAGAATACTGATCCTGAGATGGATGAAAATGCCATACGAGCGGGGTACGTGACGCTCACTCCACTTCACTATGAATTGACCAACAAAGGTTATATGAACGAATTGGAGTCCTGGGAACTCAATTTAGGGTAACACACAATGCATGAACTAGTATTGATCTTGGATTTTGGCTCTCAGTATACTCAACTCATTGCCCGTCGGATTCGAGAGGAACAGGTTTATTGTCGTATCGAGCGTTCTGATCTGAGTGCGGATGAGATCCAGGAAATGGGAGCGAGAGCAATAGTTCTCTCTGGTGGTCCAAATAGCATTTTTGAAGTGAATGCACCTCAAGTGGATCCTGCAATTTTTGAGCTGGAGATACCAATTCTTGGTGTTTGCTATGGATTGCAAATAATGGCAAAGCATTTTAATGGAAATGTGATTCCAGGAGAAACCAGAGAATACGGACCCATGGGAATTGATTTTCCTACTCAGAGCCCACTCTTTGAGGATGTCAGTACAGGATCGCAAGTCTGGATGAGTCATGGTGATCATGTACAAACTATACCCGATAATTTTGACATAATTGCCCGCTCCAGCGGTGATCTGATCGCAGGAATGTCCCACCGGACTAAGGCATTTTACGGAGTTCAGTTTCACCCCGAAGTGAACCATACTGTCCAAGGTCAAACCATTATTAGCAATTTCTTGTTTAAAATTGCAGGGTTTAATCGTGATTGGACCTCATCCAGTTTCGTTGAGGATGCAATAAAAGAAATTCGGGCTACCGTAGGTAATGGCAAAGTACTGCTGGGGCTGAGTGGGGGAGTGGATTCCTCTGTTCTAGCATTTCTCATGCACGAGGCCATCGGCGATAATTGCGTGCCTGTTTTTATCAATAATGGTCTTCTGCGCCAACATGAAACCGAAGAAGTAAAATCACTTTTTGAAGCATCTCATATTAAGATTTATCAGCATGATTATACGGAAGCCTTCCTCACTGAACTAAAAGGTGTGACTGAACCGGAAAAAAAGAGAAAGATCATCGGTCGAGTCTTTATTGAAGCTTTTGAAGAAGTGGCTCATGAAATAGAGGGGATAGAGTTTCTAGCACAGGGGACACTTTACCCAGATGTAATCGAAAGTGGTGGAATTACCGGACATGGTGTTACGATAAAGAGCCATCATAATGTAGGTGGTCTCCCAGAGAAGATGTCCTTACAGGTAATCGAACCTTTCAAAGAATTATTTAAAGACGAAGTCCGAGCAGTGGGTAGGGTTTTAAATGTACCTGTAAAGATTATAGGTCGACATCCATTTCCTGGTCCTGGTCTGGCAGTACGATGTCTGGGTGCCGTAAGTGAAGAGCGTCTAAGCATCTTGAGAGCGGCAGATCAGATATTTATCGATACACTGTTTGAAACAGGATGGTACGACAAAATATGGCAGGCCTTCACTGTTTTGCTGCCTATTCAGACAGTTGGGGTTATGGGCGATAAACGGACATACGAAAATGTCTTAGCTATTAGGGCAGTTCATAGTTTGGACGGAATGACAGCCGACTGGGTCCGAATTCCCTACGAAATCATTGCTGAGGTATCCAGTAAAATCGTTAATTCAGTCAGCGGTGTGAATCGTGTTGTGTACGATGTAACATCAAAACCACCCGGAACTATTGAGTGGGAGTAGCATTAAATTCCTGTCTCCAATATTTAGTTGAAAATGACAAGTAGGTAAAATATGTGTGGAATAGTTGGATATATCGGCAAGAATAATGCAGTACCTGTTGTGATTCAGGGTCTTCAGAGACTCGAATACAGAGGATATGATTCCTGCGGGATCGCTATGATGCATCCGGAAATTATGAATCTTGAAAAAGTGACTGGAAAAGTTTCTGAACTTCAGAGTCAACTGGCACAGCAAAAAACATCAAGTCCCGTGGCTATTGGGCATACTCGATGGGCGACCCACGGTCCACCAACCTTTCAGAACGCACATCCCCATACCAGTCAGGATGGGAAGGTAGCAGTAGTTCACAACGGTATTATTGAAAATTATAAATCACTCAAAGACGGGCTAGAGAGCTCAGGTTATGTCTTTAGCAGCGAAACCGATACTGAGGTAATTGCTGCCCTCATAAGTAAGGCATATCACGGGAACCTGGAAGAAGCAGTCCGTGAGGCCCTCTCTCATGTTGTCGGTGCATATGGGTTAGCTATCATTCATCAAGATGAGCCTGAAAAAATTGTATGTACTCGCAAAGGTGCGCCACTGATTATGGCCGTCGGTGATGATGAGTTTTTTGTAGCCTCAGATGTTGCTGCAATTCTTCATTACTCAAAGGATGTAATATACCTGGGTAACGAGGAAATTGGAATTCTTACACCATCTGGTGTCACGACATATTCGGAAACAGATGAACCTGTAGATAAAAAAATTCACAAGATTACATTCAATCTAGAAGAGATTGAAAAGGGTGGCTATGAGCATTTCATGCTTAAAGAAATATTTAGCCAACCCCAAACCATTTATGATGCCATGCGGGGTCGCCTCCAGCCAGAAACTGGTACCGCCTTCCTCGGTGGAATTGATCATATGATCGGCTCCCTGCTCCATGCGGATCAAAGATATTTTACAGCTTGCGGAACCTCATGGCATGCCGGTTTGATTGGCGAGATGATGTTCGAACAATTTGCCCGCCTTCCTTGTGAGGTTGAGTATGCCAGTGAGTTTCGCTATCGGGAACCCCTGGTAGACGCCAAGTCAGTAGTTTTTGCAATAAGTCAATCTGGTGAAACAGCAGATACACTAGCTGCTATACAGGAGGCAAAAAATCGTGAAGCAACTGTGTTGGGGATTTGTAATGTGGTGGGTAGCTCGATTGCCAGGGAAACCGAAGCAGGCGTCTATATCCATGCTGGACCAGAAATTGGTGTAGCATCCACAAAAGCCTTCACCTCGCAGGTTACCGTGCTGTCCCTTCTAACATTAAAACTTGCCCGCCTCATGGGTATGAGCAAAGAAGATGGACTCGAGATCAGCCAGGCCATGCAACAACTCCCCGAAAACGTTGAGTGGGTGCTGAAACAGGCTGATCAGATTGCTGAAATAGCGAAACTCTATGCTGACGCATCAAATTTTCTTTATCTCGGACGTGGTGTCAATTTTCCAGTTGCTCTGGAGGGTGCTCTCAAGCTTAAAGAGATCTCCTATATCCATGCAGAGGGATATCCCGCTGCAGAGATGAAACACGGACCCATTGCTCTCATAGACAAATCCATGCCTATTGTTGCGATTGCACCTCAGGATCGGACCTACGACAAAATTCTCAGCAATATTGAAGAAGTAAAGGCCAGACACGGACGTGTGATTGCATTGGCTACCGAAGGGGATACGAGGATTAAGGAAATCGCGGATCATGTTCTGTATGTACCACCTGCGCTGTCCTTTACAGCACCTATTCTTAACGTAATTCCACTACAATTGCTTTCGTATTATGTCGCAGTTGAGCGAGGATGTAATGTTGATCAACCTAGAAATCTAGCCAAGAGCGTCACGGTGGAGTAATTCATGCGTAAAATTCTACTATTTCTCATACTTCCCCTGCTTCTTTTTGGAGCCCGCCCGGATTTTAAACAGGGGGTTTCTCTCTACAACCAGGGTGCATACTGGGAAGCCTTGCGAATTTTTGCAGAATTGGCTGATGAAGAGGAATCACTCAATCCTCAGCGATCAGCCTCATCTTATATGAGAATTAGATGCTACAATAAACTGGGGTTCAGCCAGCGTGCCCTCATGCTTGCCAGAGACTTTCCCCAATCTTATTCAGGAAGTGACTATTTGGATGACCTGGAGTATCTCATTGGTGAGATTCACCTTGATCTGGGAGATGCCCGCGAAGCCGCCTGGTATTTTGCATCATCTGCTATCACTTCAAAGGATAAAAAAATTAGAAAGGCAGCCCGCGAATTTGCGGAATCATTAGTGGGTACTGCTTGTGACACAGAAGATTTGCATGCCCTGGCTGGTAGGTCAATAGATCGAACAGGACAGTACGTTGCATTACTGGTGGCGGAACGTTTCTTGAAGGATGGTAAACGCGGGGAATCAATAAGTATTCTCTTTAACATGAGACCCTACATCACAGATACCGATCTTCGTAAGAAGGCTATTTCCCTTTATGATGGATTTGCTTTAAATCAAAATGATACGCTGCATATTGCAGTAGTATTACCCCTGACCGGGCCACTTGGGGACATTGGTGGCTCCATGCTTGATGGGATAAGATTTTCAGCAATGAATTTCATGGACAGCACGAATCAAGGGATTGAACTGCACATCTATGACAATGAAAGCAATTTATCTGAAACTATAAGCATTGCACGACAGGTGAGAGGTGATCCACGTATCATTGCTCAGATTGGTCCCTTGACCAATGAGAATGTGAAAGGTACTGCTGCAGTCCTGGATGGTCAATCCATCCCCATTATCGTACCAACAGCGACGGAAAACCATCTGACCAATTTATCAAAGGGTATCTTTCAGTTCCGGTCAACGAGAGAGCGTAAAGCCATTGCAATGGCGGAATATGCTGTACAGACTCTGGGACTGGAAACTTTTGCAATTATTGCGCCCTCAACTGAGTATGGACAGCAATTTGCAGATAATTTTGCCATGCGCGTTGATGAATTGGGTGGAATTATTCAATATCAGGGCTGGTATGTCGGTGAACCCACAGATCTGAGCAGAGTTCACTTTCGTCGAATCAGGGAACAGGGACTTGAAGAACTCTATACGAAATTCCAGGCAGATTCATTACGCCTTGATTCCTTACTCATTGGAATGATTACGGAGGGGGATTCAGTAAATGCTTATGAGGAGCAGCTTAATCCTATTTTTAAGAAATCTAAACCTACTCGTGGAGATTCATTAGGAGTAGCGTTATCACATATTGATGGAATTTTCTTCCCAATCCATGAAGGCAATATGCGCTATATCCTCTATCAACTTGCCAGCAACAATTTGAATACTCATATCCTGGGTGATGAGAATTGGCTCGATAAGGATATCCTTAAGAAAGATGCAAGTTATATATCAGAATTAACTATCGTAGCTGGAGATAGATTGGGTTTTCAAAGCATAAGTCCAACGTTTTCTACTGAATATGTCCGTTTGTTTAAACATCGACCTGAACAGTATGATTTTATGGGGTATGATGTTATGGGGATGTTGCTTGAGGCAGCACAATACTCTGGAGGATCAGGGAATAAGCTCTGGGAAGCCATGATAAATTCTCCCAATTATGAAGGTCTGATACATCAGGTACAATGGGGTGGTGCCACCAGACGTGAAAACGATCTGGTTTTTCTCATGGATTATGTTGAGAACGCGTTTGAATTAACTGGATACTACGATAACTCTGGTTTCTTTTCCATGGATAGTCTTGAAACGGAGTCAACATCGGAGCTCGAATAGAGGTTATTAAACCTCAACAACTATCTCCACCAGCACATATATCGCTGGGCTTCTCAAATCGGAAAGGGGGACAAAGTCCAAGTCCTTTTCTAGGTTTGAATATGTCCGTCTCCCGTGGCGATAGTGAATTAAATGTGGCTGCAAACCGAAAAGTCTTTTTGAAAGAGTTTGGGATAGATGAAACTGAATTGGCTGAGCCACTTCAAGTGAGTCGGGATGGTATTGAAATTGTTGAGGTTCCAGGAAAATATGCTAATCGGGATGCTCTCATAACTTCTCAACCCGGAGTATTCCTGCGTGTCCTCACAGCTGATTGCTCTCCTATTCTCATCTGGTCTGACTCCGTCGTAGCTGCAGTTCACTCTGGGTGGCAAGGTTCAGAGTTGGATATTCTCGGTCAGACACTGGATAAAATGCAAAGTGAAATGGGTGTTGAGATGAAATCCTTGTCTCTCGCAATTGGACCAGGTCTGTCTCAGGAAAATTTTGAAGTGGGACCTGAATTTCAGGATAAATTTCCATCAAAGTACTTATTGCCACATAACGAAAATGGCAGATTCTCCTTTGACAACAATGCTTATTTGAAAGATACGGCCATCAGATTGGGAGTTCCTGAGCATCAGATTGAAACTCTACCCTTTTGCAGTTATAGAGATAATAAACTATTTTTCTCCCATCGTCGGGATGGCGGAACAACGGGGAGAATGATGTCAGTAATAGGAATTAAAAAATGAGTCCTCTGAGTGCAGCAATTCTGGCTACGATTCAAGGTCTTACAGAGTTTTTACCTGTTTCAAGTTCTGGTCACCTCGTATTAGGTGAAGCTCTATTAGGCTCACACTCATTTGGCAACAGCATTGCTTTTGAATTAGTGGTTCATCTTGGAACCTTTCTGGCCGTACTCGTTATTTTTTGGAAGGATATTTTAATACTGGGGAAAGTCTTTTTTACCAGACTCCTCAAACCAAGGACCTGGACAACAGAGTACCAAACGAATGATGAATTTAAGATAAGTATTCTCATGTTGGTTGGCATGTTACCAGCAGGATTTATTGGACTTCTGCTACGAGATCAGATTAGCGAGCTCTTTTCCCAGCCCTATATGGTGAGCATAGCCCTGTTAGTGACTGGATCGCTGTTACTATCGACCATGTTTTTTAAAAAATCTGATAAGCCTATTGATTTGAAGCGGGCTCTGCTCATTGGCTTTGCACAAGCATTGGCTCTAATTCCTGGAATATCACGTTCAGGCTCTACGATTTCCACAGCTCTTGCTTTAGGTGTTAAGCAGGAACAAGCTGCTCGGTTTAGCTTTATCATGGTGCTGCCACTCATTGTTGCCGCAACCATTCTGGAATTCCTTGATCTCATGAAAGTAGGTATCACATCTGATGAAATTTGGATTTTGCTCATCGGATTAGGGATCTCCTTTGTAGTAGGAATATTTAGCCTGAAATGGCTACTTCAATTATTGAAGCAAGGTAGATTTCATTATTTCGCCTGGTATTGTTTCACCATTGCCATCATAGGACTTTTTTACTTTTAACATGGCTCCAAAAATAAGTTATAATCAGTTTCTATCTGAACTTCAGGCAGGGAAAATTGCGGGGCTGTATTTTGCCATGGGCTCCGATTATTACCTCTACAGAAAATTTATAAATGAATTTCAACTGTCCTTCAAGCAACGATATGGTGAAAATGCCAGCCTGGTTCAGCGCTGGGGAGCTGACCTCAAACTTGCAACAGATGTGAGCAATTTGCTTGGTGGGGGAGGTCTCTTTTCCTCAGCTAGTCTTATTATGCTCCACGAAATTCAAGATTCTGGAACTGCTGTAAAGACCAAGCTTGCTGAGATGCTGGGTACCTTACCTACGGATACAGTCGTACTTGTCCACTACTCAGTGAGTGATTTTAGAAAAGCAAAATGGCTTGATGCAATCCAAAATGTAGCAAACGTCATTTCAATGACCAGCCCGGATGCGAGACAATTGCCCGCTTTGGTTGGCAAGATGGCACAACAACGGCACCTGAAGATTGACGAAGCTGGTATATACCGGCTCATCGAATTAAGTAGTGGTGAGTTGGCTATCATCGATAATGAGCTCGAGAAAATCACCCTCTTCCTGGATGATCTTACTGAGCCAGTTAGTCGGCAAATTGTCGATCAGGTAGCTGGAGCCATAGAAAATGCACAGGCTTCACAATTTATTGATGCAATTTTTAATCGTGATCGTCAAGGTGCAATTCAGACATTGGTTGAAATTGATCATCAGGGGAAGGAGGGTCTGCCATATTTAGTTGCTCTCCTGTATAATTGCTTGATTCAACTCATGGCTCTGAGAGAACCACCTGAAGCTAGAAAAACAATCAGTCAGGGAGCAACATCCTGGTATTTTTTGAGTAAGATGGGTTCTGTATCACAAAATTATTCAATGGCAGAGTTGCAGGATGCCACACGTGAGTTGGCAAATTTGGACTTGAAGTTTAGATTGGGTTCCATGAATACACTAACCGCCTTTACAGAATGGGTATCGAAGGTTGTATAAGGATGAGTGAGAAGCCATTAAAAACGGACGAGCAACTTATTGCGGATTTCCAGAACGGGAATGAGAATGCATTTGTTGAATTGGTTGATCGCTACAAGGATCGACTGGTGAATTTTGTTTATCGCTTTCTCCACGATATGACCGATGCCGAGGATATGGTCCAGGAGACCTTTTTCAAAGTGTATAAGAATAAGCATGCTTATCGGGAAATCGCAAAATTTTCAACCTGGATTTACACAATTGCTGGAAATCTTGCACGCTCTGAACTGAGAAAGCGTAAACGTCGCAAGACCTACACCATGTCTGATCTCTCTTTTGACGACAATGAATTTACTCCTGTAGATACTGGTAAAGATACTGAAGGTATTGTTTTTAATAGTTATGCCGGGGAAGAAATCATGAAGGCTATTTATGCCCTTCCCGAACCTTTTAAAACCATCATTATTTTGCGAGATATTCAGGAACTTTCTTACGAAGACATCAGTACAATACTCGACATCCCGATGGGCACTGTCAAGTCACGTGTCAATAGAGCACGTTTGAAATTGCAGGAAACATTGAGCTACTTAAAGGAGTAATCCTATAGCCAAAAACGCTATTGCTAGAGCATTACACATCAAGGAAGATTAGGCATGCAAAACACAGATTGCACATTTATTTGCGAACAGTTTACTGAGTATCATGAAAATTCGCTATCATCTGAAATCAGAGCCCAGGTTGATACCCACCTTGCTTCTTGTCCCGCTTGTACTGAGATTTTTCATAAGTTAGCTGAAGTTATTGATACATTGCATAACCTTCCTACCCTGAAGGCTTCCACTGATTTTACCTCAACATTATTATCTCGGATTGAAACGCTAAAGCAAGAAACTGTTTGGCAAAAGATTTACCAATCCTCCTATACGAGAGTAGCTGGATACGCCATTGCGGCTGGTCTTATCGTTGCAATTGGTATCAACATTATGATTGATCCCATCTCACCCATGAAATCTGGTCTTCAATCAAATTTTGCTGGGGAACAGGTCAATCCCAATCAGTCTGATGAATCCCTTGTGGAAGTATCAGATAGTTCCGCAAACCAACCGGCAGACTCTTTAACACTTCAAAATCCTACGATTAATTCTCAGAGCCAATCAATGCAATTGGTCAGCGGAAAGAAATAAGCTTAAACCCCACAATTTCCCTCTAGATAATATCTCAATTTATCCTTGTTAGGAGAGGAGTATCAATTGATTTTGGTACTCTTAACTTTTAACTTTAAGTCTATGGCGTAAATCGTCTGAAATGACGTATTCTTAAGAATTTCTGAATTAGATATCTTCTCGAAGAAAAATTCGATGAAGTCCAGCAGGGAAAGGTTCAATCATGGCGCTCACTGATATTGATTTAGCGAATATGGATACGCAGCCTTTCTTTAAATCACAGATTCGTCATTTACTCAATATTCTTGAGACGCTTCACCCAGGTATAAAAGTGTATGTCTACACCAAGAACGATGGTCCAGGTTTCGATCTGTTAGAGATGCCCGACAATCCCGTCCACCTATTCAATACTATTCCATTGAATGTGCCAGCCATTCTCGAGATGACCTCTGCCAAAGAAATCAAAAGCAGGTTTATCAGTAACCAGGAAAATGCAGCCATCTTCTCAACTGAACCCGGTGATTGGGCAGAATTCTCAGTCCTGTCTCCTCTGGGTGAGACGGAAAACATTGAAGGATTCTCACTTTCCATATTCCCAAAAGAATTTGACCAGGATAAAATCAACTTGGTAGTATTCGATGAGGTGGCTTCCAGTATTACCATAAATTCCCTTACTTCAAACTTGCTGGAGAGTTATAAGGACAGGTCCGAACACCTCTCCGTCATGCTTGAAGTGAATACCCACCTAAATGTGGCTGCAACTAAAACCGATTTTTTATATGAGATAACCAGATTCGGAAAATACTTCATACAATTTGATCGAGCGGTACTGGTAATTCACCCGGAGGACACACCTGAATATTTCATAATTGATTCTATTGAAGGAGATGAAACGGGCTTACAGCAGGGAATGAGCTATCCCGTTTACAATTCCCTGGTGAGTAAAACTATTCTCACCGGTCATCATTTCAGCTATAGGAAGAGCAACAATGAAGATCCTGAAGGGATTTATCGAACCGGTGATTATCTGGAGTATCCCTACGATCAGGTCATTGGCTTTCCTTTAACAAAAGTCAAAAATGGACCTGGAGTTCTTGTGCTTGAATCTTCGAGAGAATATCCCATTAAGCAAAGTGAACTAGCGATTTTCGAGATGATTAGTCAAAGTCTCGGAGCTGCATTGACTCGCTTTAGTCTATATGAACGACTCAATAATTATGCAACCATCGATACGTTGACCCATCTTTATAATATTAGAGCATTAAAGCAACGTTTTGAGGAAGAATTGGCTCGTGCTGGTCGTTATCAGAATTCTCTGGTAGTGTTGTTTCTCGATCTGGACAAATTTAAATCAGTCAATGATACGTATGGACATCTCGTTGGTGATTTTGTTCTTAAGGAAATTTCACAAATCATTAGAGACTCAATTCGCACAAGTGATATCCCTGGACGATATGGGGGAGAAGAGTTTGTAGTTATTATGGTGAATGCTGACGCAGAAGCCTGCATGGCGAGTGCAAAAAGAATTTGTGCAGCAGTTCGTGAACACCAATTTGAGATGAACGAAACAAATATTGAAAATCGAATCAGTATCGGCCTAGCAGAGTTTCCACGAGATGGTGAAAGCATGCAAGACCTCATTCAGTCTGCAGATGCTGCTATGTACACTGCCAAACGCCGAGGCGGTGATCAAGTCGTAAAATTCGAGAAAGGAATGGTGCCCAAATCACGCGCCTAATTCATGCTATGTTGTTCTTTATTGCTGTGGCTTTCCTTTTAGGCACGGGCAACCCAGTCTTGGCTCAGAGCATCAAACTGCCTTCAATTATCCTATCTAATGTACCGTTTGAAATGCAGTGGGAGGGCTTTACCTACGCAACCGACGATAGTCCAGCTGTTGTAAAAGGACTTGCGGGAGGTTCCTATAAGATTAAAAGTCCGTCTGGCAGTGCAGTTGTCAAATTTCAGGGTAACACTGTTCTTCTCTATCCTCTTGATTCTGGGGGGTTGGAATCACGCGAAGTGTCATCAATTCCAGGTTGGCTGAGTCTTCTCCCACCATTATTGGCCATTGTCTTAGCACTACTTACAAAAGAAATGCTTCTCTCACTTTTTGCAGGCATTTGGGTAGGTGTGACCATTATGATGAGCTATAATCCATTCACAGGGTTTCTAAAATCCCTGGATGGATATATCGTAAATAATCTGGCTGATTCTGGTCATGCTACCATTTTATTATTCACATTTGGTTTTGGTGGCCTCATTGGTATTGTTCAACGCAATGGTGGACTTGCAGGGATAGTTGCCATTGCTTCTAAATTTGCCAAAACCCGTGTCCGCGGACAAGTAGCTACGGCAGCAATGGGACTATTCATCTTTTTTGATGATTATGCTAATAGCCTTCTTGTTGGTAATACTATGCGACCCTTCACCGATAAGCTACGTGTCAGTCGAGAAAAACTAAGCTACATTGTTGATTCAACAGCTGCCCCAGTGGCTAGCATTGGCCTCATTAGTACATGGATCGTTTTTGCAATGTCTCTGTTAGATGGTCAGCTGCAGATTCTGGGTATACAGACAAATGCCTACCTCATTTTTCTTTTAGCAATTCCATTCAGCTATTATGCGGTCCTGGCAATTATTTTTGTTTTTATGAATGCATCAATGAAGCGGGAATTTGGTCCAATGTACGAGGCCGAAAAGCGGGCAATCACTACAGGAGCCATATTACGTCCAGGAGCCAAGCCACTTTCTGATGACTCATTGTTGCGTAATGCAATGCCCGAAGGAATACCTCATCGTTGGTACAATGCCGTCATACCGGTAGCTATTGTTATTTTTGGAACCATGATAGGGATGATTTTCACCGGCATGCCTGATGTATTCCCAGAAAATTTAAGCTTTTTGGAAAAATTACTTATTATCATGGACAACACTGATTCCAGCCAGGCATTACTCTGGGGAAGTTACATCGCAACATTCACTGCCATCGTCATGGCGCTTGGACAGAAATTACTTACGCTTAGGATAGCTTTGGAAAGCTGGTTTGAAGGAGCAAGGACCATGTTTCTTGCTGTTATTATTCTCATTCTGGCCTGGAGTCTGGGGAACGTTTGTACTGACCTTCATACCGCAGATTTCATCGTCCACTATACTCGTGATTGGATTTCACCAGGACTCTTGCCTGCTCTGACCTTTATTACAGCGGCTTTGATTAGTTTTGCCACAGGTACGTCCTATGGAACCATGTCCATATTAATACCGCTAATTGTACCCTTATCAGTTCAATTGACTGGAGATGTCCATAATGTGATGTTCTGGGCAACATTCTCAGCCATAATAAGTGGGGCAACCTTTGGAGATCACTGTTCACCAATTTCAGATACTACCATCCTCTCATCATTGGCGAGTGGAGCGGATAATGTTGACCATGTACAGACACAGCTTCCCTATGCTCTTGTTGTTGGTGGTGTATCCATTCTATTCGGTTTCCTCCCAATAGGTCTCATCCCAGGTGCAGGTTATCTGACGGGAGTCATGTTTTATGCCCTAAGTATCACGATCCTGTTTCTAATTCTCAAATTCTACGGAAAAAAACTTCCTACAGAACCATCTGAACTTTCAGGAGTTGAAAGCCATTAGAATTATGTGGAAACGGGTCATGGGAAGAATTGTAGCCATATTCATTTTGATATCAGCTCTCAATGGTGCTGATTCACTGAAGACCTATGATACGCGAGCCATTGATGCTTTCATGGATGGAATGGATCTTGAAGCAGCAGGTAACTTTGAACAGGCCATTCAGGCATATAAAAGAGCCATCAGCTATGATCCCCAGGCCGTAGATATCCATTTTTCACTGGCTAAACTTTATCTTCAGGCTCAACAGCAGGAGTTGGCACATTCATCACTGTTAAATGTTATTAAGTATGACTCAAGAAATTTAGATGCCCTGGAATTATTGGGCGAAATTTCCCAATCCAAACAGGAGCACCTTCTAGCTCTTGGCTATTTTGAGCGTGTACTCGATATTGATTTTAATAACGATTATGCAATTCTTCAATCTGCTAAGATTCACCATGCACTCGGCGATACCATCCGCGAAGCTGAATTTCTTTTTAGACTGTGGGAATTAGATACAGAACGCCTTGCTGCCCTGCAGAGAGCCGAGTCTATATACCTTGGTGCCAATGACTATGACAGGATTACAGAGTTATATAGCAAACTCATCAAACGTATGCCTACAAAAACAGATCTGGTCGGCAGGCAGATAAGGCTTTTTCTGGGCATGAATCGTTTTTTCGATGCAGAAGCTCTCATGGATTCTCTGATTGGGGTCGCTCCTTATTCAATGGATTTGCAGAGCATGAAAACTGACCTGGTAAAAGTCATGCACGGAGAAATGGCAGCCGTTGATTACCTCTCTGGGGTTGTAAGAGAGTATCCTGATGCCTGGGAGTTAAAATTAAAATTGAGTCAACTTTTGATAGATGCAGGTGAATCAACAACTGCTCGTTCCCTCCTCATGGATATCCTTGAAATTAAACCTGAACTGTCCAATGCTGTCTCAATGCTGGTCTGGACCTATTTGGATGTGGATGATGTTCTTCAAGCCCGCGAAGTATTAGAGGGTTACCTCCCTGCATTTCCCGAGGATTTCTTTCTGCACCGGCTCATGGGGAGCATACTTCATGATATTGCAATAGGATACGCTGATTCCGTGCATTATCAGGCCGCTCTTGACGCTCAAAGGGCTGCACTGAAGCTTAGACCCAACGATCAACAAACTCTCCATCTGATTGCCAATACGCTCGAACTTTTCGGTCGTCGGGAAGAGGTCCTGGAAACCTATCTTCAACTCATTGAAATCAATGCTGACGATGATCTTGCTCTAAATAATTACGCGTATTTGATTTCAGAAGGGGATGTAGGTGAAGATACTCTTCGACACGCTGCGGAATTCGTTGAACGGGCACTTGTGATCCAGCCGGATAATGCCCCTTATCTGGATACTGCTGGATGGATTTACTTTAAACTGGGTCACGTTCAACTCGCCCGGGAATTCATCGATCGATCATTGAATATCAACCCCGATAATGCCGAGGTTTTAATGCATATGGGGGACGTTTTAGAGTATCTTGGAAAGTCGAATGAGGCCTATATTTACTACATGCGAGCTGATAAGCTGAAATGAGTGAGAGTTGGGAACTAATGCATGTATTTGTGTTTTTAACTGATGAAATGAACACCAAAAGGAAATCACATTGAGTTTAATCAGCCTGGTTATTCCAGTTTACAATGAAGAAGAATCCCTCGTTGAACTGTTTAGTCAAATCAGAGAAGCCCTCGAGGCATCAGCTCATGATTTTGAGGTACTGTTCATTGATGATGGTAGTCAGGATAAATCACTTCAAATCATGCACGAAATCGGTAGCCAAGATTCTAGAGTGAAAACGATTGGATTCCAGAGAAACCATGGGAAGGCGACTGCCTTAAATACTGGATTTCAAAAGTGTGAAGGTGATTATGTAATCACGATGGATGCAGACCTTCAGGATGATCCCAATGAAGTTCTTGAACTAATAGCCGTTCTTGATTCTGGTTGGGATATGGTTTCCGGATGGAAAAAGGTCAGACACGATCCCATAGGAAAGAGATGGCCCTCTAAACTCTACAATTTTACGGTGTCAACACTTTCGGGCATCCCTATTCACGATTTCAATTGTGGCCTGAAAGCTTACACAAGAAAAGTAGTAAAAAATATTGAACTTTACGGAGAGATGCATCGCTATATCCCCGTTCTTGCCAAACAAAAAGGTTTCAGTTGTACTGAGAAGGTGGTTTCCCACAGGGCTAGGAAATATGGTGAATCCAAATATGGTATTAAACGACTGTTTACGGGATATCTAGATTTATTTACTGTCATGTTCCTGGGTACTTATATGCGGAAGCCCATGCACTTCTTTGGATTGGCAGGAATGATCCTATTGGTAGCAGGGATAGGAATCCTCGCGTTTTTAAGCGTCCAATGGTTTCGACAATACTTGTTCGGTACGGGGCAATGGATAGGCGGTCGACCTATATTTTATATCGGAATGTTGCTTTCGATTATAGGAGGTCAGTTTATATCAATGGGACTCCTGGGCGAACTTATAACCAGCTCACTCCATAAGGAGAAGCCTGTCATCCGTGGCGATGACTGATCTTAACAGTCTGTGCGTCTCTCTTTAATCAGCGTTGGTCCACCGTATCGCGGGGGTATTTCCGACCTAAGTGCACTTATCTATGAGAAACTGAGCAAGGATCACCAGGTTCAGTTTATCAATTATAGGCGGCAGTACCCATCGATTTTGTTTCCTGGAAAAACGGAGTACAAAATTGGTGATCTAGCTTCAGATTTCCCTTCAAAACGAATCATAGATTCAATCAACCCGCTTACCTGGATACGTGCAGTCAGGGAGATCCAGGATTTTGAAACGGAATGGGCAATTTTTCGATATTGGAATCCATTTTTTGCCCCTCTCATTGGATATATCTCAAAAAAATTACGTAAAAAATCAGTTAAAGTGGCCATCCTCATCGACAATTTGGTCCCTCATGAAGAATCCTTTCTAGACTCATGGATGGCGCGCAGGATCCTATCTAGAGCAGACCATGTTATTACCATGTCTAAATCTGTCTCAGGAGATGTGCAAGACCATCGACCCGGTATGAACACATCGACTTTGTTTCATCCCTTGTATGAAATATATGAGTCCAGCTATACCAAGGCAGAGGCCAGGGCGAAACTACATTTGCCAGATCATCCTATTGTGCTCTATTTTGGACTCATCCGTCCCTACAAGGGTTTGGATATTATGATTAAAGCCCTGGGCTCAATTAAACATGAACTTGATGATTATACTGCGCTCATTCTAGGTGAAGCTTATGAGGACTCACAAAAATATGTGGACCTCATAAAATCCGAGGGGATATCGTCCTATACCATTTTTCGGAATGAATTTATTTCTGATGATGAACTTCCGCTCTACTTCTCTGCAGCAGATGTACTGGTTTTGCCCTATCGAACAGCCACACAAAGCGGAATTGTGGGAATCGCACTCCAAATGAACCGGCCCGTAATAGCTACTAAGGTTGGCGGTCTCGGAGAATATATCCATGAGGGTGAGACTGGGTATCTGGTTGAACCGGAGAATCCCGAAGAAATGGGACAGGCTATCCTAAGATTTTTCCTTCAGGGTGACCAGGATAGGATGACGGCGAATATTAAGGCAACAAAATCTCAGTATTCTACAGAAAGTTTTTGTTCTCAACTTATTCAGGATTTGCATAATGCATGATCCTAGCGTCTGTATCCTTGTTCTGAATTGGAACGGGGCTGATGATACAATTGAATGTGTTCAGTCGCTCCAAAATGTGACATATAAGCATGTGGAAATTGTGGTAATTGACAATGGCTCAACAGATGATTCACTCCAGCGAATTGAACAGCATTTTGATGAGATCAAAATTATTAAACTTGAATCAAACCTGTTTTTTGGCGGTGGAAATAATGTGGGACTTGATTGGGCCCAGGAACATGGGTTTGATTATGTTGTCTTTCTAAATAATGATACAACTGTGGAACCCAATTTCATTGAACCATTGCTGTCGGGATTTGACTTTTCACAGAAAATAGGCATGGTTGCTCCGCTTATGTGCTATTCAGCAGCACCCAATCGTATCTGGTACGGTGGTGGAAGGATCAATCTATGGACAGGCGTAGTGGAGCATTTACACATCAGAAAGGATGTGTCTGTTCTAGGAGCAGATCCGATGATAACTGAATATATAACGGGTTGCTGCCTCATGATGCCCACGAAGCTGGCAGTCGAACTTGGAGGTTTTAATCTTTCCTTTAAGATGTATGGGGAAGATGTTGATCTGTCATTGCGCACACGTGCTACAGGTTATGATCTGCTCTTCGCACCTGAGAGTAAAATCTATCATAAGGTATCAGCATCAGTAGGCGGTGAATTTGCTTTTTCAAAGTTGAAAAGAAAACTTGATGGTTTATTAAGGATTTTCGCAGCTCATACAAGATGGTACCAGTGGATTCCTATTCTCACCTGCCAAGTCCTGATGAGCTTCAAATACTTATTTGTTTTTCTAAAAAATCGTGTATCAAATGGATGAAAAACAAGTGCCGAGAGACGATGCTGCTATGAAGCGATTGATATGGTTCTCTGAAATTAAGTGGGATTATCTGGTCACTAGAAAGCAGCAGATTCTGAATCGCTTCCCAGTGGATTTAAAAATACTCTTTATCGAACCTTTTGTAGTCGGGAAAAAACAGAACTGGTTTCCCAGGCAATATGAAAATATCACGGTTTTAACTATACCATTTTTAAAGACAATACCTCAACCACTCATGGCAAACTTAATTAATCTCAAATTCATAAGATGGCTATTTGCCTTGTTTGGGTCTTTATATTTTAGGTTCTTTTCAACCTTGTTGGGCTTTTCTGGACGTGATAGGGTCATAGGGCTTAGTTCCGCTTTTTGGGGAAAGGTTGCGGCGAGGCAAAGGGCAGATCTACATTTCTATGACGCCAATGATGCCCATCTGGATTTTCCCAGTACACCTTATTGGCTGGAGGAATATCTAAAGTCCTACCTGAGGGTTGCCTCACTCTGCTTTTCAGTTAGTCCCGAAATCACCGCCAGCATTGAAAGTATGGGTGCAAAAAATATTCACCTGTTAGGGAATGGGGTGGACTTTGAGCATTTCTCTACACCTCAGAAAAAGCCAGAGCAGCTTCAAAATATATCTCAGCCTATTTTGGGATATGCTGGGGCAATGGATTGGCTGAACCCAACTCTCATCCGAGAGGCATGTCTTGCATATTCTGACCATGAAATTGTTCTGATTGGCCCAGAAATTCGACCAGGATGGTTTGAGAACCAGCCAGCATTTAAGGGACTAGAAAACTTGTCCTATCTGGGGAAGGTCAGTTATCAGGAGCTACCTGGATATGTACAGGCGTTCAAAATAGCTCTCATACCATTTGTGGTTGATGAATTGACCAAACCCCTTAATCCCAATAAGCTATATGAGTATAGTGCTGCTGGAAAGCCAGTCGTCTCAATGAATTATTCCTCGACTATTGAGGCTTTAAGTGAGGTCATTTTCGTTGGGAAATCACAAGCTGAGTTCATCTCACAAATCCAATCTGCAGCAGAGAATTTCAAACCAGAAGGTGCGCGGAAGCTCGCTGTTGAGAATAGTTGGAATAGGATTGCA
>JAERTG010000089.1 GCA_016845065.1 Fidelibacterota bacterium
AACTTCAGCTCCGTAGAATCCATTCCTGACCTGAGCCATGACAGTTTGAATGTCCAGACCCAGCAGATAGGCATGCTGCTTCAGTTCTATCTCGATCTCTCGCATGCCCTGCTGATTGTCATCCACTACATTTTTCAAGCCGGCCAGGTTTGCCAATTCTGTTTTAAAGTCATCAACTGCGGCATTCAACTGGTCAATGTCTTCGCCTAGCAGAGAAACGGATACTGCCTTGCCAAAATGACTGGACTCCACATAATTGATCCGCTCTACCTCTGGCAACTGACCAACAGCCTTTCGCCAATCATTGGAAAATTCTGTGGAAAGAAAATCACGTTTCCGTGTATCGATAAAGTTGATGGTTACTTCTCCTGCGTCGCTGCTGCTGATCCGCTTGACGACGCTAGTGACGATCTCCCGACCCTCCGCTTCTGTATAGCGTGTTCCTATTGCGATTCCCTTCGACTCAATCTCATTAAGAACTTCCAGTGTCATGGATGCTGGTGTACCCGGGGGCATCTCAACGCTCACGGTTGACTGGTTCTGGTTCTCGAATGAGGATCCACCCATTTGAATTATTCCGCCGCTAACTGCGCCAACGGTGATAAGGAACAGGCCAGTTACAACGGCCAGGGTCAAGCCCCTATGTTTCAATATTCGTCTGTACAAGGGGGCATAAGCCTTGTCCCTGAGCCAGGCCAAAACAGCTGTCGATCTTTGCTCTATCCTGCTTGGCTTTCGGCCTGCTGCCAGTGCACGTGAATGGGCAATATGGGCAGGAAGGATCAACGCTCCCTCAATGAGTGAGATGACCAGGGCAGCCATGACCACGAAGGCCATTTCACTGAATATCTCCCCAAAAGTACCTTCGATGAGCATGAAGGCTGAGAAAGCTACCAGGGTGGTGATAATAGCCGATGTAACGGCTGGCAATACTTCCAGTGCTCCATCGATGGCAGCACGGATGCGGCGTTTCCCTTTCTCATGATGCTGGTAGATGTTCTCGGCAATGACGATACCGTCATCCACCAGGATACCAACCACCAGGATCATTCCGAAGAGTGATAACCTGTTCAGTGTGATGTCCGCAAGGGCAGCAAGACCGAACATACCCAAAAAGGACAGGGGTATGGATATTGCCACCCACAGGGACATACGCGGGTTGAGGGCAAGGGAGAGGAAAACCAACACCAGCATGAACCCGATCATGCCGTTGTTGATGAGAATACTTTGCATGCTTTTTATGGATACTGCTGAATTTCTCAGGATCTCAGCCTGAATGATGTCGTTCTCTTCATTAAAGGTCTGGATGTAATCTTCAACCAGCCCTGCGACTTCCAACACATCCTCAGTACTCGTGTAGTTCACTGAGATAGTGACTGCAGGTTTTTCATCGACATAGACCGCGTTTGGACTCTCTGCCCATTTCTCCTGCAGATCAGCTACGTCACTCAATCGTAGGATGGTTCCATCGCTCAAGGTACGAAGAACGATGTCTTCCATATCAGCGGCATAATACTGTTTCTGGCGTGTCCGAATGGTCAGCTCTTCTGTTTCACCTCGGATCAGTCCGCCTGTGAGGTCGATATTGGCCAGTTTGACCATAGATGTGGCCTCACTTAGAGTCAGGCCATAAGCCTCAAGATCGGATTCCCGAAATGCGATCTCGATCTCCTCATCGGGGAAGCCTCGAAGCTCAATCTTTGAGATTCCATCCATTGCCAGCAGGTCATCTTCAATTCGCAATGCTTCTGATTTCAGGTCTTTAAGATCAACGTCGCCATTGATCATAAACTGGATCGCTTCCGAACGAAACTCCCACTTTGATGTCCTTGGTGGTTCAATACCAGATGGAAAGGAACTGATGCCGTCAACTGCATTCTTGATCTCCTGGAGGACCACATCCGGGTCACTGCCACTGATCAACTCGATGGTGACAACACCCATGTTTTCTGAGGAGGTTGAAGTGATACGTTTGACACCTGAAATACCCTGCAGGTTTTGTTCGATTTTCAGGACGACTCCCTGCTCTACTTCTTCAGGAGAGGCGCCAGGATAGCTTGTTGAAACATTGATGACGCCCATGTCTGCCTGGGGCATAAGTGTGGATCTAAGGGCATTGAACCCGAAGAGACCCAGGAAGGCCAACAGCAGGATCAGGACGTTGCCTGCTGAAGAGTACTTGATGAAATATTGAATCAGATTTTTCACGATTATGCTCCTGCAGGCTTTCTGTCAGCAAGGTTGGCTGGTCTGACATTCTGTTCGCCTTCCAAAAGAACCATGGTACCCTGTTCCAGTCCCTGGATCTTGGTGGAGAGCAGTGTCCCATTTTCTATCCCTGCTACTATTGCTTCCTCGCCGCGGGTGGCAACCACATTGACCATCTCCGTGACGATGATGCCGTTCTGAACCTGATAGACCGTGTTTCCTCTGTCCAGCATCTTCCTGGGAATGATCATCCCATCAATATTCTCGCTGGTCAGGACCTCTCCCTCCAGATACATGCCTTCTCTCAGGTCTGTCCCGGAAACAGAGATAAACACCTTCACCATCTGGCTTGCATTGTCAACACCTTCACTGATGCGGCTAACCGTTCCTGTCCATTCCTTATTCAGTGTAGTGCTCCACAGTTTGACTTTATTTCCAACTGCGATATGTTTCACTTCATCAAGGCTGACCGTTACTTCCAGGTCATAATTTTCTGGATTGATATAGACACCAAGCGCCTGACCATTCCGGATCAAGTTGCCTGGTTTGATATAGCTTTCAGTTACTGTTCCATCGAAGGGAGCCCGAATGGAGTATTTGTCCAGACGGATCTCCTGTGATTTAATATTGTAATAGGTGGTTGCGATCCCACGGTTGGCAACAAAGTAGCTTTCTCTTTCATTCACCGGTTCCGGCAACGGCTTCGTTGATTGATTCAGGTCAAAATCGTTCAGGTATTGTTCCCAGTTGCTATAGCTGTCGGGGTAATCGAACTTCAATTCCGGAAGTAGGGAGGCGATGGCTGTCATGAGGCTGCTGCGCTGAGCCTTCAAACTCATTTCCGTATCTGCACTATTGATGGCCAGCATCAATTCGTCTGCCTTATAGTTATGTCCGGCGAGGAAGTCTTTTCCTGATGTTTCAAGAACACCGGATACTTCAGCGTATACGGTGACCTTCTCCTGGGCACTGAGTTTTCCGATGACGGGGACAGATAGCTGTATTGATTCATTCTGAACTTCCATCACATCTACAACAGGTCTTACATCTACCTGACCTTTGCGCTCAGGTGCTGTCCGCATACCCATCAGCACGCCCATGATCACAATTGAAACCATCAGGACTGAGCCTGAAACTGCGATATTCTTGATTCTTTTTTTCATTTTGTTTGTCTCCAAATGTTGGTTCTCTTTCTCATTGCGCTTGGAGTTTATGTGAATGAAAATGGTTAAAAGGGTTGTATTCGATAATCACTAGTATGAGGCGATAAATACGTGATCTACAAGATTATGCCATTTTTCCGGGTTATCGTGTAACCGGTGGTGTTAATCGTGAGATCAGGCGGTTCACCAAAAGCATGCACACATCTGCATTGCGTCAGATATATTTGGGCCATGAAGATCATACAGATACTCAGAACAAACCGACTTACCCAACACATCATTTTTTGGATTGCTTACTTCTCATTCGTGTTTTTCATAGCCATGATGCGCTGGGGTGATGGAAGAGAGCTAGAATTTAGTGTGCCTTTCGAATTGACACTGTCTGCACTGTTCATTATTGCAGTCTATGTAAACCTTCTGGTTCTAATTCCACATTATCTGCACAGCAAAAGGTATGTTCTCTATGGTGTACTGGTGGTAATGGTCGTGTTGGTAAACGCCTTGATCCTATATTTCATCGTTTCTACTTTTCCAGATTTTAAACCGCATAACATGCACAGACCCAAACCATCGCTGTTGTTCCCCGTTCCTATAATGATGGGGCAATTCATGCTGATTGCGGTTACATCAGCCCTACACTTCTTGCGCGAAAACCTGCGACTTCAGGAATCAGCCTTGAACATAAAGGAGTTAGAAAGTAGTAGACTTCATGCAGAATTAACTTCCCTAAAGTCCCAGATCAACCCACACTTTCTATTCAACTCCCTTAACAATATCTACTCTCACAGTTTGCTGGAATCAAAGCAGACACCTGAGCTCATCCTCAAGTTATCCGGTCTTTTGAATTACCTCATCTATGAGACAAGAGATGACCTGGTAGACCTGGGAAAGGAGATGGACTTTCTTACCAATTATATCGACCTGGAGCGGGTACGTATAGATGAAAGTGTCCCTGTTGATGTCAATATCGATGTAACTGACCGGTCTGTTTCCATTGCACCTCTGTTGTTTCTACCGCTAGTGGAAAATGCATTCAAGCATGGAGTAAATCTGTCGTCGGGTTCACCATATATCAGCATCGACATTCAACAGGAGCCCAACGGAAATTTGGTCTTCAACTGTAGGAACCTTCTGGAAAAACATCCCTTAGAGGAGACTGGTTCAGGTGGAATTGGTCTGGAGAATGTGAAGAAACGTCTGGAGTTGATTTACCCGGATCGTCATGAACTGAATATTAATAAAAGTAATGGCGAGTTTGTCATTACTGTCAACATTGCACTGTCAGGGGAATCTAATGAGTGACCAGCCTAAGATCCGCTGTCTGATCATTGATGATGAAGCACCGGCAAGGGCGGTCATTCAAAA
>JAERTG010000090.1 GCA_016845065.1 Fidelibacterota bacterium
CTATCCACAAGATACAGCTCCGCCCTTTCAGTCCCATCCTTGATAACGGAAAGAACTGGTAATCTACATTTTAATTCAACCCTGATTAACTAGTCGAACTTGTACTCCACACCCTTAGCAATTTCTGCTGGTTAAGTTTTGGATAATGTAGTTCAAACTCACCAGGAGTAAATACTATATAACCAATCTTACGACTAACCGCTTTCTGTGCTTTAATTACCAGTTCCTCCAAGTAATCAATATCGATTTTGTGTCCAACTATTACCATATTTAATTCATCGCTGTCAATGCCTTTTGCAATGTCACCGATCAAATACACTTCACGAGGATCTCCCAGATTATTTATTACCTTATCTATCAGATCATCCATACCTACATATTTTCTTACCAACGAATTTAGATCAGAAAATAAAGGGTGGTTGATATTGGCTTTAAAGACTTTTCTCATGCCTTCTGTTGAACTAGTCAGCAAACCAGCATCTTCGAATCGGTTCAATTCAGGACGAATTGAATTGGTGCTTTCGTTGAACTCCGAGGCAAGACCCCGTAAATAGCCGGTATTTGTACTGTTCAGAAAAAATTTGAGCAGTAACTTGACACGAGTTTTACTGGTTATTAAGGCCTCTAACATGGTAATCTGTTGATGTAGAATAGACTCAATGTTTTGATCAAAAAACATCTTGAGTACTATTTCTACTCACAAATGTAAGATAGTTTTTCTCTAATCCAAAAAAATATCTATGTTTTCATGTTAAGTTTTCGATAAAAATTTAATTCACGCGAAACAGTTAGACGGTGAATCGGAGGAGGCAGTTTGTCAATTACATCGGAAGGTAGTGATGCGTTGCAACCGTGAAAACGTGAGTGGTCAACTTGATACTTAAAAAACTATTCGTTATCTCCCTATTACTTTGGTATTCACTTCCATCATTTATTTGTGATGCAGTGATACAGTACAATCAGGACAAGAAACTATCAACCTAACTCCCTCATCCAATCATTCATCACCACCATCAACTCATCCATCTTCAGTGGTTTGGCCTCAAATCCATCACAACCCGCTTTATAACAAGTTCTTCTAATATTCTCAAAGGCTAGTACAGTCTGGACTAATATTCGTGTTTTGGGATGCTTTTTATTAGCCAATCTTATAAGGTCTATTCCATCCTTTGGATTAGCAAATAATTCTAGAAGCATGAGATCTGCAGGAGAATCCTTCAGCATATATTGATGCGCTTCTTTGGGTGTATTGAAATAGCTAATCCTGACTCCGGTGGCTTGCAGATAGATATTCCACAAAAGGCTACTATTATTATTGGGTTCTATTAAAAGAATATGTTTCCCTGTCCAGTTGTAGTCTGCTTTGCTTGTGTTCCGATTCTTCATGATGTAGAAGGTTTAGTGAAACTGAGTTTGATTTCTGTGGAAGTCCAATACGAATAACTTGGATATTGTATTTCCCTATTCACTTCCTGATCAATAAACACGACTCACCGATCACCATTAAAAAAGGGCATGAACCTCCGCTTTATCATCTGTCATCCATGGAACCACCAAGCCCCGTGTAATCAGATTTAGGCTAAAGGACATACCCCATTTTGGAGCATGACCTAATTCATTTCCATTACACAAATAGTTTGGTGGTTTTTGGACGAGGAATGAAAAGCTATGCTATCTTTTATATGTCTTTGATTAGGTTTATTCTATAGGCATTGTTTTATATGATTGTTTTTACAAATTTAGCTGTTATTTATTTAATCGGAGGGTGATTAAGGTGAAAAATGAATATAATTGGGAGTGATGAGTGCACTGTGAGAGGGTGTTGCAGTGATACAGTAAAACTCTATCTAATTTGAAATCTGGAATAATCACTAACTTCCATTTCCATGTCTTTAATTAATCCCTAGAAACTTTTCCTTTGTGGTCCTTTGTGTCTACCCTGCTTGGCAGGCAGGTTTGTGTACCTTCGTGGAATAGCTTTGGTTTTGTTGAATCAAATGGCGGTAATTGAGCAAGAAAATGAAGTATAAAGATTGCTTCTCCTGACGCTCCCAAAGTCGGTCAGGATCGCAATGACGATTTTTTCAGTGGGAGGGGATTATTGAATTTCTTGAAACTTAAAACCTGAAACTTAGAAAATTCCTCGTCACCTCGTCACCCACTGTAGTGGTCACTTTTGTCACCCTTTTGCAGTGATGCCGTGATACCGTTATGCAGTGATGCCAATAACTATCAGGAGTGAAGCCATGAGCCGTGATCCGTGATCTGTGAACGGTGAATGGTAAAGTCATCGAATCTGACAACCCGAGAACCGACAACCCTGACAAAGCATAGCTTGTCAAGACAAGCCACTGACGAAGTAAAGCTTGTCAGGACAGGCTTGACAACCGAAAACTTGACACCTCGTCACTTGCAGTGATTCATGATAAAAATATAGTCTAATTAGAGATTGCTTCTCCCGATGAATCGGGATCGCAATGACGGGTTTTTTTGTAGAAGTTTGGTGAACTTATACCAAGTAACCAGCAACAAGCATCCAGCACCAAGTACCAATCAACTAGCAGCACTGACGAAGTCACGCTTTTCAGAATAAAACTCTTGACAGACTAACAGATCACTCAACTCTATTTCCAGCCTATATGCCAAATAATCACTATATTAGTCACATACAGAACAGCACAATATCCAATATAAAACAAAGCATTATGAGCATTGAATTCAAAACCATCGAACGAAAAAACCCACAAAGTAAGAATGAGTCCCATAAGTACTACGCCATTAAAGCTCCCGGTGGCGAAACAAGCTTCCAGGATCTTTGCCGTCATATTGAAGAAAATTCATCCCTTTCAAAAGCCACCATTTATACGGTAGTCACCACCCTTTCTGAAACCATTCCTTACTTCCTGGCTCTGGGTAATACCGTCAGACTCGGTGCACTCGGCAGTCTTCAGGTAAGCTTTGGATCCTTGCCCTCAGTTTCAAAAGCAGCAGTCTCCGAAGAAAATATCATTCACCCCCGATTGGTCTACCGACCTTCCC
>JAERTG010000091.1 GCA_016845065.1 Fidelibacterota bacterium
GTATCACACATGTTCGCTATTTGCACGATGAAAGTGAAGACTGGATGGAAAGATCATCAACCCCTTTTTTTCGTCCTGCTGTAACAGCATCATGTGGTGGCGCTGAATGTGAACACTGGGAACCGGATGCTCAAGTCAGAAAAACCTATACCATTTATCCTTCATCCTTTAGCATGCCTGACGCTTCCAAAGGCTCCCAGTATGATTTGAGGGTACATATGACGGCATGGCATGCGCAGGTATTGCCCGTATCGGAGATAAACACCGGTACGCGCAGGATTGATTTGGCAACACCAAGTCACTACCCCATTGTTAATGGTATTGATGATTTATTATCGGAATGCTGGGTTCTCAATTCAATTGCAGGTATCGACAGTGCAGGCGAATGGGCAAGCATAGATGGTAAGATTTATTTATGGCCTACTAGCGGAACTTCTGACATATATGTCCCGGCACTTAAAGAATTGATACGATTGGACGCAGGTGGTGATGGCAATACGTGGACTGGAACCCCTGTTCAGTACATCAACTTTGAAGGTATCACATTTACAGGTTGCGATTACCGCGCCATGCAAGCCACTGATGTTTGTGCACAGCATGAATGGCAGATGGTAGATGTGGATGAAGGGTTATTAAGACTTAGAAACGCTGCCAATTGTTCTATAACCAACTGCATTTTTACAAAGAGTGGATGTGACGGTGTTCGTTTAGACCGATACGCTCAAAACATTACCGTGGACAAGTGTGAATTCAGCTACCTCGGTAAAGGTGGTGTTTTGCTTGATGGTAGAGGTCCCGGATATGGTGACGTAAACACGAACAATACAGTTAGCAACTCGCATTTTAATAAAACCTCGCAAATCAAATGGGACGCTGCCAGTGTTTACATTGACCAGTCTTCCTCTAACCTGATCAAACAGAATTATTTTGAAGACATCCCTATGTCTGCTGTTGTTGTAAGTGGTTGCAGGGAATCAAATCTTGCAGAAGCGCAGGCCCCGGGAGTAATCAACAAAGATTTTCACTGGGCGGAAGTACGCCCTGACCTTATAGATAATCCCTGGGGTGCGGCCGCAGAATTCTATGACCATGATAATGTGGTTGAGGAAAATACTTTTCGATCTGTACACATTGGCACACCTGCGTTGGCGCGAGCTGTTACCAGTACAGCTCCCGGGTTTATGAACGGAATGATCTATACCACAGGCAGAAAATCCGGCGGAACCGATTCTTTCAATAAGAACTATTTTTATGATAGCAACCCAACTGCTGCGGGCTCCCAGACCTGGGTAATATTGGGTGACGGTCACGAGGATTATCTCGATTTTCACCAAAATATGATGTTCAATGTTTTGGAAGGTGGAGGTCTTGAACCATCACCCCTCATGAGTAATAATTGTTCAGTTGCAAACGGCTGCCGTGCTACGGCCAATGTCGTAGAGAACAGCACACATGCCGGATTGGAATGCGGTATATGTCAAAATCCGTCGTATGCCGGCAATATTGACTTTGATTCCGGCAGCCCAGGTGGTTCTTCAACCTTTGTCAGTGAATATGAAGAGATGTGGTCTTTATTATGTCCCGGAGCCCTGCCCGGCCCATCCCCTTTACCCGGTTCAAGCACTCTGCAATCATCGTTGGCATCGAAGATCATTTCTTTTGGGGGCACCGTTCCCACGTGTGCTGCGACCTGCTCGGTTCCGAATGTCACGGGTCAAGCCCAGTTAACGGCTGAATCGAACATCATTGCTGCCGGTCTTGTTGTCGGCAAGGTTACCAGCCAATCCAGCACGGTTCCTGCCGGCGAAGTGATCAGCCAGAACCCGGAACCCGGAACTGCAACTTGCAGTGGCGCGGTTGATCTGATCGTCTCCACCGGACCGGCTGGCGAAGGTATTACATTAGACATTAAAGCTAATGGGTCATCAGATGGACAAATTAATATAAATCCGAACAACAATCTTTTAGTAACGGTAGAACTTAGTGCTGGAGCCAAAATGAGTGAAAACGCCGACTGGTGGGTGGTTGTAGATACACGTTTGGGCTGGTATTATTTTGATTCTAGTACGATGTCATGGATTTATGCTGGTGACTTGTTAACCGGCCTTTCCCCCACTTATCAGGGGGCCTTGTTTGACTTGGATACCGTTGAGGTCTTGAATATCTCCGGATTATCTGAAGGAGTGTACACATTCTATTTCGCCGTGGACATTAAAATGAACGGTTTTTTAGATTTAAATTCAGGTGAGTTGTTTTTTGACAGTGTTGTCATAAATATAACACCGTAGATACGGGATGTCCCTTTTATTTCCATTGTAGGGTTTCTTTAACATGGCTTCTATCATGGATATGGTTCGCTTGCAGACACTTGTCAGGATCGTCGTCGCTCTTGTCATCACTGTTCTCTTCGTTTCAGGGTGCAGTGATGACAATGATGGCACGAATGTATGGCTGACCCAAAATCCGGCGCATACTACCCTGATTGCGTCCATCGGTGTCAAGTCCGATGGAAACAATCAAAATACAAATCCCTACAAGAAGCTCCAATATCAGCCTGGTTATCCCCTGCTCACCAGAGAAGACCTGGCCGGTGCTCAGGCGGACAGGCAATACAGGAGAACCTCACTGGTGAGCTTTGTTCATTTGAGTGACGTACACGTAACCGACACACAAAGCCCCGAACGCGTCCCTTATGTGCGCAGGTATGGCGCCGATTTCAAAACAGCCTTTAGAAATCAGGAGGCGC